>NZ_NPMN01000010.1 GCF_002266425.1 Tissierella sp. P1 | reverse complement strand
CCTTATCCTTTTCTCCAACTTCATACCTTTCTATAACACCGTCCCTATCTATATATAGTTCATCATAAATCATTAATGCTATAGCAGAATAATCTTCAACTAATTCTGTTTCCATTAAGTTAATTATATGTCTTCCACTAATTGGACCTGTTCTTGTATCTGAAACTAAATTTCCTTGTGCTATTATATCTGCTGTTATTATGTGGTCTCTATATGCCTTCTCTATAAGTTCATTATTTTTAATGGTTACGTAATTCATCCATAATAATGAAAAAGTAAATATTCCTGCTAATACTATTAGAAGAATAGATGTAGCTTTGGAACGCAAATTATGCTTTAATGAAAATCTTCTTAATGCTTTTTTGCTGTCCTTTTTCCCTATCAATTTATCATCTTTTATATCTTTCTCTTTATCATCTTCTAATTGTTTCGTAATCACTTTACTTTCTATTGTCATTGCATTAGTAGCTTTAGCCACTTCCAAGCTTTCAGTTTTCCCTTGAATCGTTTTTCTCTTTTTATTGTTGTTAATTAAATCTATAATAGAAGAATTTTTAAGCTTATTTGTTTTAAGCATCAACATTATCACAAAGGGAAGCATAGATAATAGGATAAACAGTATAAAGTATTTTATATCTAATCCTGAATTAACAGTAGTCTGTGTAGTAGCAGGAACACTTCCTAACAATTCCATCGACTTCTCCATAGCATTATTAAAACCTATATAGCCTCCAATTCCCGATGCTATCATACCATATATAACTAAAGGCTGTATTAAATGTCTTCCACTAATCTTTGATGGAATTCCCAAAGCCCTTTCTATTGCATAATTAAGCTTGTGTCCTTCTATATATACATATATCACAAACCCTTGTATTAATATTAAAAGTACACTAAAAAGCACAAAGTTTATTGCTGTAGCTCTTTTAATTGGAGCAGAAGACTCTAAAAAGCTTTCCACATTATTTATTAAAAAAGATAACTCATATCCTAATTCTTTTAATGACTCTTTATATTTCTCTATAAAAGCTGATTCATCCCTTGCATTTTTTAAAACAAAAGTATATGAAAAAATATTAACAGATACTGGTTCATCCATCCCTTCAGCATATCTGCCAAGTTCTACAGGTATGGTACTATTGGGAACATACATATAAACGTATCGAGATTGGGGGTAAACATTGGAATTAAATATACCTACTACTTTAAAGGGTTTAGGTTCACTGACATAATATGTTTTCCATTCTTTATGGTCCTTTTCTGTAAATAGTTCTGATGTACCATATTCATTATCTCTCATTTTAATATTAAGCTTATCTCCAATATTTATTTTATAGTTTTTGGCAATATTCTCATGTATTATAACTACATGGTTTTGGTTTTCATCATCCTCCTTGCTAAACCAACGTCCTTCTACTAGATAGTAATCCTTTGCACTATCTTGTACTTCCGGCATTGCTGTCATATCCTTAGTACCTGTAAGATAATATGAAAAAATATTTTCATTGATAAAGTCCATTTCCTCTTTGATGATTTTAAACTGTGAATCATCCCAATCTATATGTCCATTATCATCTAGTTCTATATAGAGAGGTCCATCATTATAAAGTGGTTTAGCGAAGGATCCAGTGTCAGCCTCTGGATGAATAAACGTTCTAAATAAATACTTTTTTCCGGGTTCCATTTGAAATAGCTCGTCTATTACATCATCATTGATATATTCAAATTTTTCTCCCGTTACTATGGAGTGGGACAAAAAAAGGAAACGATGTTCCTGATTATTTTTGTAGCGAAAATCTCCTTCTATATAGTCTGGAATTCCTGCCAATATATCTGTAACCTTAACAGCTAATGCTGACCCTTCATAAATGTTCTCAGCATATTGATATTTATACACTTCTCGTATCTCTCCAATAAATATAAGGTCATATACATTTGAACTTAAATTCCCTGCAAAAGAGACATTATCCTTTCTTTTGTTTCTATATAGCCCATCTATTATTCCTGTAGTATGCCTTATATTATCTTCAAAATCTATCATTGGATCACCGGTAATGAGTTCCTGAGCTTCTTTTACATCATAGTTATTCTCATCTAAGGGTAATATTTTTCCAATACTTCTAAAATATTTACCAATATTATCAATTTCCCTATTAACTATGAAAAATTGACTGATACTGGATATAAAGAGGTTTGATGCAACTAATAGTATAATTAGAAGTAGTATTATCCTTAGAGGTCTTCTCATATTAGACTTGTTAATTGGATTTTTCATTTTATTTCACTCTCCTTATACTTTATTTATTATTAATTATATGAATAAACCAATCTATTATAATATATATGTATAATTGCTCAATAGTTCAATAATAATTGTAAGTCTAGGTAGCTATACTACCTAGACTTACTTAACCTGTATGCCTTAGCAATGATTAATTTCTCATATATGAAACATCAGCATTATATAGATAAAGTAGCAGTATCATAGCGATTTCTATCGTATGAACTTTGCCAATTTCTAGTACTTGTAGAGTCAAGATTTGATTGGTATACTTTACTATCTCCACATGAGCATGTACAACCTCCGCAAGAGCATAAAGCCATCGGGCAAGCACATACTGCGTATGATTCTACTGTGTTAAATCTCTTAGCTTTTTTGAATTTCATAGTATTCCTCCCTTCTTTTTATACACTCTATCCATAAATGCTAATTGCTTAAATGAAGTATAGAGTATATAATTATTTGTTTCAAACTTGCTCTTATGATATTGATTTAATTATGTCATTTATGCTGGCTAAGGCATACATTGGTTTTTCATTGATATCAATAATGATTCCATTATGATAATTCCATACTTAATTCTCCATATACAATCCAGTTCTTCTGCTACATTCTATATCCTTACTTTCTTTTGCACAAATCTCTTCTTTTTATTGTTATTGATTAAATCTATTACCGATGAGTTTCTAAGCTGTTTTACTCTAAGGAACAGCATTATTGCAAATGGAAGCTTGGTCGTATTGTTCCAATACTTCTATAATATTTTCCAATATTATCTATCTATTGACTATGTAAAACTGACTGATGCTGGATATAAAAAGGTTTGATGCTATTAGAAGTATACTTAAGAGAAGTATCCCTTTCAAAGGTCTTCTTAGATTGGATTTTATAATAAGATTTTTTCTGGATTTTACCTTCCTTATATTTTACTATATTGAGCAAAATAATATGTAATTACGTTATTATCCTATAATTGAAGACGATTGTTAGGCTAGCTTTAATTAATTGTAAGTCTAGGTAGCCAAGCTACCTAGACTTACTAAACCTGTATACCTTAGCAAAGATTAACCTCTATTATATGAAGCGTCCGCATCGTAGGAAGTTAGATTTTGCGAAGTTTTAAGTGATAGAGCTATAGCATTTGGACATGCACACGTGCATCCGGCCAACGCACAAGCACATATTGCATATGATTCTACTGTATTGAATCTCTTAGCTTTACGAAGTTTCATAGTATCCCCCCTTCTTTTTTATACACTCTATTCATAATCCAATGTCAATTATTTGTTGCAAACTCCCCTTGTGATATTGATTTAAGTATGTCATTTATGCTGGCTAAGGCATACATTGGTTTTTCATTGATATCAATCATGATTCCTGTTCTCTTTTCAAATTCTAATACTAAGGCTGCTAGTTCAAATCCTGATAATCTGAAGTGTTTTCCTGTCAATGCCATATCCCAATACTCTTCTTTTAGCCTATCATGTGAAATCAAATAATCTTCCTCTAAGATTTCCAATAATACTGTGGTTAATTCTTTTGTAATCATCTATTCATCTCCTTCAATAAGATAATCTATTGATGATATTATTTGTAATCATATTTGTACCAGCCTGTATTACATTGGTAATTGGAATCTTAGATTGACCCTGATTAGATTGTAAACTTTTATTTACTTCTTCAGTAGGTATATGAACCCATGAAAGTTCTTGTGACTGAACCACATATAAGGAATCTATTATAGAATTGCTGGCATGGACACCATCTAATTTGGTATTATATTTTTCCTCAACAAACTTACTGACCATCTCTACATACTCAGCTACACATAATTCAACAGGTATGACATTTATCATAGAATCTGGAATTACTGCCAAGGACAGCATATAAGTTCTTATACCATATCCGTTATGTGCAAATTCATTGTATTCCATAATTGGGTCAGGTGTTTCTATTAATATAATATCCGGCTGTTCTATATGTTCTACTTCCTTTAATGTTTCTTTTAAATATGATATAGTTGTCTTTTCATCAAATCTATTGCTAAACAAAGCATTTATGCTGTGAAAATTTGTACCTAATGAAAATGGTGTTTTAGTAAATACACTTACTTTCAATCCCAATTCAACCAGATTCAAATAAACCTGAAGTAAAACCTCCAATACGTCCGGCTCATCAAGCATCCCTCCGACTAAGATAACAGGAGTCTGCAAAGAGCCCTTCGTCTGTCCCAGTTCATTATTCTTATGCTCTTCTATGATTATTTTCATATTATCTTTATAGTCTTCAGATAGTCTTCTCATCTCATCCCTTACTGCAAATATTGATTTGGCATAATAATTGACTTTCATTCCCTTCTGCAAAGCAATATTTGCAATATCAAAAAAATCCTCATTGTCAAAATCATCTTCTATATCGTCAACCAATACAAGTATATCAGCATCAGATTTATTTATATTATCTATTAAGTTCCCCTTTTTCCCTATTGACGGATGATTGCAGGCGAAGGACAAATCCTTATCCTTCAGTCCCAGCCCTTGCGGAGCATAGACCTCGGTTATTTCATACCTGTCCTGCAATTTGTTATAATGTTTAATATATGGTAATAGTCTAGGATAAAATGGATATATAGCAGCTTTTTCTCCCATTTATATCTTCTCCTTTTTTATACATTCCGTACTTGCTCCCCATAATATTCAGGAATTTCCTTCATTATTAAGTACTCCATTATCTCTGAATAAGCAGTAGATTTAGAGGCTCTGCAATGTGACAGCTTTAATTCTTTAGACATATTCTTAGTTCCGTTATCAGCCTTTTTTGCACATTGATTACAATATCTAAAAGCCCAGCAACCCTTACACTCTTCCTCCGTTAATTGACTAAAATTGAGTAATCTTTCTATTTGTTCAATGTCAAATTCCTCTTTTAGAGTCCCTATTTTCATTGCTTTTGAGGTTTCGCTTACTCTCTCACAGGGAAATAAATTTCCATTTATATCGGAGAATAATCTCATTTGTCCTGGAATACAAGGTCCTGAAGGTGCATCATAGGCTTTTATAGCCGGTGATTCTTCAAATTTATATAAATCATTTACTGTTTTCTGTACCACTGACTTTGATATTGAGGATATCTTCTCTATTGGATATCTTTTCCAATAGGACATAAGGGCTAAAAATATATTATATTCAAATTTCCAAATATAATCTTCTGAATAGTTTAATGGCTTATCATAGTCATAATCAGTATCTATTACAGTTGCGTTTAGGTTTAGAGGCTTAAAATCCCTGCCACCTAATGTGACTGAGTTTATACAGTCAAAGTCATTACTTGGATCCATAACCATACTGATACTTAGCTTCTCACCAAAATCAGGATATTTTTCTTGAATAAGCTGAATTTTTTTCATAACAGAATCATAGGTACCACTGCCATCTGGATATACTCTATTTAGGTCATTGATTTCCTTTGGACCATCTAGGCTTATCATTAGACTAAAATCATGCTCTATTAAAAATTCAATTTTTTCTTCATCTAAAAGAGTACCATTGCTGGTCATATTATATGAAATCTTTTTTCCTTTAAATATGTTTTCTGCATAATCAACAACATCTTTAATTAAACCAAAGGCTAATAGCGGTTCTCCTCCATAAAAGCTTATATTTATATGCTTGCTATCAATTGAATGAGCTAACAAAAAATCTATTGCTTCTTTTGCTGTTTCTAAGGACATACTTTCCTGACTATGGGTTCTTTGCTTCTTATTTGTTTCATCGGAATATACGCAGTATTTACATCGAAAATTGCAGCCTTGAGTAACTTGTAATGTTATTTTATTTAATTTACGCTGCATAAAATAAGGTAAGTAATTTGCATAGGAATGCTGAAGTTTTTCTACGTTATTTTTTGTTGACAGATATCCATGATGATGAAGCTGAATTAACTCTTCTGTAGGTAATTTATCTGTTGAAAAATCATCTTTCCCCTTTAGTACCCCATCTAAATATTGAAATGATTCTTTATTTATAGGAAGAATTTCACATTTCACTCCATCTAGGAGATAATAATTGTTGATTGTTTTAAATAACTGTATTATCGGTTTATTCATCCAATCACCTCCATAAAATATTCTTTATGGTATTTATATTCTGGTTATTATTCTATATACTTTTCTAGCAACATACTAAAAAGCTTGTAGGACATGGGCTTGTTATAGTTCTTGTGAATAATTCATCTTCATAAATTAGGTTCATCATTTGTTGCTCAGTCATGTCCATAATTAAATTTTTGTCAATCATTTCATCCACAGTCTTGTCTATTTTTTCTAATAATATATTCATGCTTGTCTACCCCCTTTATTATTTTAATTAAAGTATATTTTATAATAAAATTCTTGTCAGCTAACTTTTGTACATATTTGAAAATTTTTCAAAAAATAAAAACATAGAATTATCTATTCTATGTTTTAAATATTCTAAAAAAAAATTTGGCTTTATATATCCCAATTCCAGTGCTTTGTTTATCATTTCCTGATAGTTTTTTACATCTAATTTTTCATAAATTCTATTTAAGGCTACTGCTAATGAACTAACTGATATATTACATTTATCTGCAACTTCCTTTCTTGAACATCCTGAACTATATAATTGCAATATCTCCTTTTCTCTTTCCGTCAGTTCATTTATATGGCTGGTTATTTTTCTAAATATGGTTTCTCCATTATATACCTTTTTAAGCTTTTCAATTAATACTTCTGTATACTCATCTTTACATATAAAGCCTTTAGCTCCTATCTGTTGCGCTTCTGCTTCATATCCCGGCATATCAAATCCTGTTAGCATTACTATTTTCAATGTATTATCTCTCTCTAAAAGTTTTTTTGCTATTGTAAGACCGTCTTCCTTCCCTGTAATCTTTTTGATATTGATATCCATTAAAATAATGTCATATTCTTTGTTTAGTATTTTTCGTTTTGCTTCACCCACGTCCTGTAATATATGAACATTTTCAATACATTCATCTCTCTCCAAAGTGAGCTTTAGACTTTCACAAAACATTCCATGGTCATCTATTAATAAAATGTTCATAGGTTATCTCTCCCTTAATTGGTATTTTAATACTTATGTTAACTATGGAATTATTAAATATATCTGTATTCATTAACATATCAGTATCTATTGATGAATTTATATCCAATGTACCACCAAACCTATCGACTTCTCTTTTTATAATCTTAAGACCTCTGCTATCGGTATTGTTACTATTTTCATTGCTCAAATAGTCTCCATAGTTAGTTACTGTTAATGAAATTATTTTATCTTGAATCTTCAATTCTATAGAAGAAAAATATCCTTTTGAATGTTTGAAAATATTGGTAATTAATTCATGAATCATTCTATAAATTACTAAATCATATGGTGAACTTAAAAATAATTTGTCGTCACATATAAAATCTACCAGTATATTATCATTTCCAAATCTCTTTTTTAAGGATTGTATCAGATTGTAATAGTTTTCCACCAAACTTATATTATAATTTATATAGGGTCTATGCAGACTAATTTGTCCTCTTGTCGTATTTATCATATTATCCACGATTTCAAATATTTTATCATTTATTGATATTTCATAGTTGTCACGAAGCTCCTTCTTTATATATATGGCATCTTGTAAAATCTCATCATGTAAAAAATCCGCCACCTGTTCCTTATATATTTCTTCCTTTCTGAAGTCTGATATACTGGTTTCTAATATTTCTTTAAATATACTGGGAGATACCAATCCATTTTGTTTATGATTTATTCTGTTATCTTTGAGCTTTATATAATGATTTAATAGCTGAGATTGCTTTAATATCGTAAAAAAGCTAAGGAGTGAAAAGATAATTAATTTAAAATTCTCTTTATTATCCTTGATACAATATAAATATCCTATTATAAAAATGCAATTAATTATTATACTTCTATTTATGGTACTTTTTTTATTCTTTACAAGCTTCCAAAATCCTATAGCCGATAAAACTAGATAGCTCAGAAACATTTCTATTAAATTTAGGTATATATATAAGTCGTAGTTATGCATTCCGCTATATTCCTGAAAAATAACGAAAGTCAATATAAAATATATAATATTTACAATAGCAAATAATGAAATTATGGGAAGCAAATGCCTGCCATAATTTCTAAGCTTTTTATAATTTAATACTAAGAATATACTCGGATAAATAATAATGATTATAAATGTAATCTGATAAACTAACATATAAATCTCAATTTTAAATATTCCAAACATTATCCCTACAGCCCATAAAGCAACTATAATATACTTATAGAACAACTTTCTGCTAATATTCTGTGTTGAAATCTTCAGAGTTATATCCAGTATAATAAACATAACTATGCTTTGAGCATATATATATCTTATATCACTATATTTTAAGTAACCTATATCAATTATCAGAAAAAAATTTAACATAGTAGCTGATATAGAATAATAGTATATCATCAATTTACTTTTATCATTTAATAATAGAACCACATAAACGATAAAGCCGTGGACTAAGGCTGAAAATATAGTTAAATATTCTATTATATTGTATTCACGCCTGTTTAATACTTTAAATGCTAAAAAATGCAGCAGCATCTGAATAAAAATATAGCTTGTAAGAACTACTTTCTTATCAATATATGTACCAAAAAATTTTAATACTGATTTTTTCATCTTAAACCTCCAGCAGCAATACAGAAGGATATTTGCTTGGGTCTGATATCCTAAGCATTTCATATCCTATTCCCGATAATCCTAACATAAATCCAGAGCTGTCAAATTCCTGTCCTATGCCATTTATATAGCCATTTGTATATTGATTTTCAATTATTTCATTTGCTCTGACAATAGCTTTATTATATAAATTTAAATCACCATTTTCTTTATAGACTTCTAACAATAATTCTATATTTCCTAGATTTCCATGACATAAGCAGTCACTATCACGATATAGACCATTTTTCTCCACAGCTCTCAATGCTTTAGCCATATCATTGGAAGTATCTATTATATCCTTACCTTTTAACCTTGATAGCCCTATACCAGTTGCTCCATGGCACCAATGTATAGGTGAAGTATCTAAGCTTGTAACTTCTTCACTTCTCAAATCTATCCAATTCTCAATATTATCACTATAATAGTTATTTTCTATCTTTATGAGATTTTCAATTATAGATATATGATTTTTATAGTTAGTCAGCCTGTATAATTTACCCAGTGCATAGGATATTCCGGCTAAACCATGGGCAAATCCAGTTATTATAAGTTCATTGCCATTATTTTTCTTCCAGTAAGCTCTGTCTTTCTCTATATGAATATTTTTTATTATATCTATTCCAATACCTATTGATAAGTCTTCCAGCTCTCTATCTTTAGTTAATTCAAATATATTTAAAGTGACTACAAGAATACCTGATAACCCATCGATTATATCATATGATGTATTTTGAAATATCTCAGCTTTACAATTATTTATAATGGAAAGACTTTGATAAAGCATGTCCTTATCTTTTGTTTGATTATATAAGAAAGCATATAAATATGCTAATGAAACCATTCCATTAAATGCTGATGAAGATTTATTATTTGTCCCCTGAAGGTCAATCTTTATGGTATTTAATATTTTTTGCAATATATTCCGATATTTTACATCTTTCGTTTCCTGATATAAACAGGAAAAAAAATATAGCATTACCTGTTAATCCACCATATAGATAAATATCTTGAGCTTTGATAGTCCAAGTAGGAAATGTATTTTGCAAGTCTAACCAACTAATAGTCTCTGTTTTTTCATCAATCATGGCTTTATCAATCAGAATATCTCCTATTCCCTCTGCTGCCTTTATCAATGAATTCCTTTCATTTTTTATCATATTATAATCTCTTTTTTCTCTAACTGTGTTCCAAGTCTTTTTTTGCTTTGCCATTACCTTTTCTATAAGATATATTTGGGTACGCAAATCCCTTTGATTTAAATTTTTTATCCTTTCATTTGTTTCCATCAAAGGGGTTTTATCCAGTACAAAACAACTATCTCCATTGGAGTTATATACGGTTTTATCATCAATATTTCCATAGAAATAGGGAATATCATCATTAAATAAATCTTCCAGTTCTGATTGATATATTATTTTAGTATTACGGTCATTAGCTGTTTTGAAAAGAAGATGATACAATCTATTTAATTCTGATTTGTCCTTTAAATATTTAGGATTCTTACCCATTTCAAGAATCATAGCATATAAATTTGTATTTCTAAAAAGATATCTTGGACGAACATCATAAAATAATTCACCTGAATTTATTAGCTTCAAAAGCTCTTCTTTATTGTTTTTAAGTAAGAGGTATCCTTCTTCAAATCCTGCTATTATCTCTTTAATATAATCTTTAGGGTCAACAAGAATATCCTCTATACATCCAATATTATACTTATTCTCTATAATAGCGTCTTCTTTAACGACTTCTATTTCATCAGTAAATTGATTCTTAATCTTAACTTTACCATTCTCTATTACTTGTCCACCTTTTCCCGTTATACCTGAAATATCCATATTTGAATTATGGAATTTGACAGATGTAGGAAAAAGCTGTGTACCTAGAATTGATTGTCTTATATTTTTATTCAGGATATCAGTAGCACTTTTCAGCTCTAAATTACTATTTTGAAACCCATCCACTTGAAAAATTGTTTCTAAATCTATTATATGGGGGAATTCCCCATTAACTACAATATTTTCCATATGTAAATCTTCTATCTTAAAAATATAGGATATGGCAGCTAAAATACCTATTCTATAATATAGCTTTTGAATCTCTCGCTCTGATTTACATAGCTTGTTATCCACAAATTCCTGCCAATGATACTCTCCTTTATCTAATATTTCAATATTAGCAAGCCTTAAGGATGGTTCTTTGGAATTGAACCAATCGATAAAAGTTCTCCAATATATATCTATTTTACCGGAGCGAGGCTTATAAATTATTCTTCTATTATCTTTTTCAATTATACAAATGGATTTTAATCCTCTATGATAATCCGAAACCCCATATTTTATATGACAATCTGTTAAATCTTCCATATTGAACCCAAATTTTTTATGGATTTCTTCCTTATCTCTTTTTACTCTAATATTTAAATCATTATAATTTATTATATGGTTATGTAGGATGCTATCTAATCTCTGCTTAAGTAGAGGATACATCCTATTGACCAAATCATGAAATTCCTCTGTAGATGAGTAATTATCGAAATACCTATATCTTTCTTCCGAAGAATCACCCTTTAATAAGCTTTCTTTTTTAAATGCGAAAAATAGGATTAACAATGTTTTTATGGAGTTAGAAAGGATTTCGTTTAATAAGTAATCATAAAACTCTACACTAAAATCCTCCTTACTCTGTCCTTCCAGATATTTATCTAAATAGCTTCTTACATAACCTTCAAATTGATTTTTTTTATATTTCTCCAATATCTACACCCATTTCTATACATAAAGTATTTTGTAATTTTATATTCGATAATTTAATTATATAGTTTTAAAATTTGAAAGTCATCTAACTTTTATCTAAAAAACAATTATTCGTCTATCTTTAATTAATTGTAAGCCTAGGTAGTTTAACTACCTAGGCTCACTAAACCTGTATGCCTTAGCAATGATTAACCTCTCACTGATGAATTGTTAGCATCATAGTGCTTATTATTGAATACTCTACTTCCGTTTGATGAATATACTGATGTTGAATCACAACTACAAGTACAAGTAGTAGCAATGCAGATACATGCTGCATAAGACTCTACTGTATTAAACTTCTTAGTCTTTTTCAGTTTCATGATATCCCCCCTTTTTTCTTATACATCCTATCCATAATCTCTCTATCTGTTATTTAAGTAAGGTATAGGGTATAATCATTTGTTTCAGATCCCCGTTATGTTGATTTAATTATGTTCTTTATAGACTAAGGCATACATTGGTTTTCCATGGATATCAAACTTTAACGATGGATTATTTCAGTGTTCATATCTGTTTCTGTATGAATTATTTGGTAATCTTATATTCGATAAATTAATTATATAGTTTTAAAATCTTAAAGTCAGCTAACTTTTGTCCAAAATCTTAAAATAATTTAAAAAATTAAGTCCTTACAGAACGAAGTATTATTTCTGAATTATGAGACTTAATTTTTTCTATTTTTATGGATTATCTATATCTGTTTTTTTATAAAAATGATTCCATCTTCATTCTCTATTTTAGTATCAGATATTTTTTTAAATTCCATTATGTATATTATCTTCATTTTTAATTGATATTGTTTCATCCTTCAAATTTATTTCAATATCTTCGTATTTTCCACTTTCATATTTTACATTCTCTATATCTTCTAGTTCCATATCAGGTTTAATTTCTCCGGAATTTACGGTTAAATTATTGTCAATAAATAATAGAGATGTTTTCCCATTTTTCTCTTCCCAAATTGTATTATTGAATTCTTCTGTTATTATTTGACTTTTTTTCTCACATCCTAATAAAGAAAAAGATAATACAATTGAAATAACCAACATCAATATTTTCTTATTCATATAATCACTCCTTTCGAATCTAAATACAACTAAACATATAAATTCTATTAAAATAACGCAGATTGATATCAATTAGAATCTATTTTTATTTAATAGACTCTACTATATTATCATTTGTTACATACCCCTCATATTCATCTTCATCTATTTGATGCCCTAAATCCAGAATTTTAATTTTTTTTATATTAAATATATTAATTTTTTTATACTATACTAATCATATAATCTTTAAATCTTAAAGTCAGCTAACTTTTGTCCAAAAATTAAAAATAATTTTAACATCTTAAAATGAAAGTTATTTTATATGTAAAAAAGGACAGCCCTTCTGTACAACCGCACAGAAGAACCGTCCCCTTGTGTCAATATTTGGAAAGGAGGTTTTCATGGCAACTACACGATTAATTTCCATGCACCAGAACAAAGGAAAATCCATTGCAGATTGCCTTGCAGATCGAACTGATTACGCAAAAAATCCCGATAAAACAAATGATGGCGAATACATCAGCTCTTATGAGTGTGACCCTAAAACCGTACAGGGAGAATTTCTTTTATCTAAGAGAATTTATCTCGACATTACAGGCAGAGAACAAACAAACGATGTGATAGCTTATCAGATACGCCAGTCCTTTAAGCCGAGAGAGATTACCCCGGAGCTTGCCAATCAAGTAGGCTATGAATTGGGTATGCGGTTTACAAAAGGCAATCATGCTTTTTTCGTTGCTACTCACATAGATAAGGCTCATATTCATAACCACATCATTTTTAATTCTACATCACTGGACTGCACCAAAAAGTTCCGTGATTTCTTAGGTTCAGGTAGAGCTGTCCGTAAAATATCTGACCGTATTTGTCTTGAAAACGGACTGTCTATTGTTGAAAATCCAAAGCGTGGGAAAAACCATTATGGCAAATGGCTTGGAGATAAAAAACCTGTTTCTCATTCTGAAAAATTAAGGATTGCCATAGATGAAATCCTTAGAAAAAAGCCTGCCGATTTTGATACTTTCTTATTGCAAATGGAACAGGCAGGTTACTCTATTAAACAAGGAAAATATCTTGCCTTTAAAAGCAAAGAGCAAAAAAAATTCATTCGCCTACGTTCTTTGGGGAGTGGATACTCTGAGAAAGAAATCAAGGCAGTTATTGACGGTAAAAAGCCTTTTGCTAACAGAAAAAAAGCAACTGAAAAGACACAATCCCATGTCAATCTTTTAGTGGATATACAGGCAAAATTACAGGCTGGAAAAGGTGCTGGCTATGAACGGTGGGCAAAGATTTTTAACCTAAAACAAATGGCACAGACTATCAATTTTTTGACGGAAAACAATCTGCTTTTCTATGAAGATTTAGAGAAAAAAGCACAGACTGTCAGTGATAATTTCCATGAGCTATCGGCTCAAATTAAAACTGCCGAAAAGCGTATGACGGAGATAGGAAAACTTAAAAATCATATCATAAACTATTCAAAAACTCGTGAGGTTTACACCGCTTACCGTAAGGCGGGATACTCTAAAAAGTTCTATGAAAAACATACTTCTGATTTGCTTTTGCATAAAGCAGCAAAGGCAGCTTTTGATGAATTAGACAGTAAGAAATTACCTACTGTTAAGGCTCTGCAAACGGAATATTCTGTACTACTTTCTGAAAAGAAAAAAGCCTATGCAAAGTATCATTCAGCAAAAAAAGAAATGCAGAATGTACTAACTGCAAAGGCAAATGTTGACCGTCTTTTAGGTCAAGATATAGCGGAGAAAGAAAAAGAAAAATCACAGGATCAGAGATGATTTCTCATGTGATTTATAAGCTCCCAAAGGGAGCGTAGCCGTACAATTTATTGTGCGTTCAATGGGGATTGGGGATACTCCCCAACAAGCAGATTTGCCAAAACTCCCGTAAGGGAATTTTGAGCGAAATCGCAAGGTGTGTACCACCTTGCCCTGCTTGCCACTTGCCACTTGTATCAGGAATTCTGGATACTATTGGTTATACCGACTTTTTAGTTATCCCGACTGTAGGATAAATTCCCAAAAAACTAAGGTATTGATGCTGAGAAAATCGGGATAACTTTTAAAATAAATTAGACTAGTTTAGATGAACTATTAATCTGTATCTAAAAAAGTCGGTATAACATCATCAAAATATTTCTATTTTATTAGCATTATGGCAACAATAGATATAACGGTGTTAATCCCGACTTTATCTATTGGAGAGTGAACAATATGACAGAAGAAATAATAATCAGTAACCTTATTAAAAAGACAGCAGAAGAGTTACTGGAATTGGGGTTGGCTACTCATACCGTCTGGAATAGTTATGGTAGCTATTACCTTCCAATTGTTAAATTTCATGGATTTGACACTTGTATCTCAATGGTTGGGGCATGCTCATTTAGAAACCACAATGATTTATGCCCATGCAGATGCAGAACTCAAACGAAAAGCTATTGAAAAAGCAACTTCTATGCAAAGCCCATTGAATGATAGGTCTGCTGTTCCTCAGTTTGATGTGAGTGATGATGAGGTATTAAAACGATTATATGGATTAAAGTAATGTTATCCCGATTTTTATATCTGTAATTGTTATATTTACAACCATTTTTAAATTTATCGGGATAACTAAAAAGTCGGTATAACTAAACTTATCAGGAATTTCAACTAACTTTAAAAATCATTGCTCAAACTTATCAGGAAAAACATTTTTATCTTAATATATGATTTGTATAAATCAAGCCTAAATACACTAAAACTTATCAGGAACTTTTCTGCGAATACCTACTTGTTCTAAGGTTTTTTCTAAAATTCCTGATAAGTTGTTTTTTCCTGATAACCACAATAATCAGCACGTGATGATTATACCGGTTATCATCAAGAGTTTTTAATCAGCACCGTGAAGAAAAACTGTGAAGGCTTGGGGGTTTCAACTGTTTTTGGTGCTGATTAAAATTTGTTAAATCACACGATGCTGGGCGCACAAAAATGTGGGCTCCGCATTTTCACGGAACCCACACATATTTAACAACTACCACATCGCCAGAATGTCTTCAAGAAGGGTTATCAGGTAAATACACCATCCGTGACACTACGGAAAAATCAATCACCCCAGGCCTTCGCCCCCCTGCCATCCGACCAATCTTCCGATGCAAAAACGCTCGTCGGGTCAATGTACTCACCGTCAATAATCAGGCGAAAATGTAGATGAGGGCCTGTTGCTTCGCCTGTCGAGCCAATATAGCCGATAACGTCGCCTTGCTGCACGGTATCTCCCTCTGCAAGTCCTTCTGCAAATCCAAACAATTTCGAGTAAAAAGTCTGAATACCCCCACCGTGATTCAAAATGACATAATTACCATCCGTTTCATTATCTCCTATCTCAGCGACTGTTCCCTTGTCAGCAGTAAGTACAGGTGTGCCTTCAGGTGCCGGAATATCAATCCCGTTACAAAACACCATTTCCTTCTTCACGGGATGCATGTGGTTACCATATGCAGCGGTAATATGATTACGCCCCGTTACAGGCCACAGATATTTCACGTCGATATTGCTATCGTTCTGTTTATCAGCACTGACATTGATAACATTGTCAATGTCGTTCCCTGTCGAACTGGTATCGATAACATTGTTAATGTCGTTCCCTGTCGAACTGGCAGCCAATGCCAATCCTATACCGCCGATTGCCAGGATTGCTGCAACGGCTAAAACCGTAATAGACTTCTTAGTTTTCTTAACGTTCAACATTCTTATCAATCTCCTTTTAATGTGCTTCTTACTCTCGCATAAGGGAGAATAAAAAGCCGTGTTCATGCCGGAATGGTTGTCCAGCGCGTTCAAAATGCTTCGCCATAATTCTTTCTTTCCTCATGGGACATTTCGGATGCCAATGCCTCGTCGCAGGACAACTCGCCCCATATGCTTACATCCTTGCGGAGAACATGGACGAAGGGGTTAAACCAATGCAGCGTTCCCGCAATCAGCGCAAGCACTTTCACCCATAAATCCTTCCGTTTCAGGTGCATGAGTTCATGGGTCAGAACCAGCTTTAAGTCCGTTTCCGATATGCTGGATGCTGGCAGCAGTATCATGGGGCGGCGCAGCCCCACAAGCATAGGGCTTGTAATTTTGTGGTTCAGCATCAGTTTTACATCACCGTGGACGCCCAAAGCCGCTTTGCGTGAGGAAAGCAGGGTGGCGGGCATATCCTCCGGTATGGGGATACTGTTTTCCAGAAGCCGCTTGCTAAATCTGCGGTAGCAATAGAAATGCCATCCGGCAAATACCATCGCACCCACAAACCAAATGAGCAAAACGGCTCCCATTACTTCTAAAGACAGGTGTTTTTCCATAGCAGCAGGAAGATGTTTCTCCATCAGGGTATCTACTGCATCCACAAAACCGTTTGGCTGTAATGTTTCAGGGATAGCCATAGGTGGCGTTCCAGAAGGATGCCTTGGCGTTATTGTCTTTGGCAAAACAAAAGAAACCTTTCCTACAATAAGGGAAACAGGCAAGAGATAAAAAGCAATTGCCATTTTCCCAATTCCGTATTGCCACTTGGCGGGAAAGATTTTAGCAGTTACAGGCCGAAGTAACAGCATCAACCCGACAACCACACTTCCCGCAATGGACATGGCAAGGAGATTTGAAAACAGATTACTCATTCTTCACACCTGCCTTTTCCGCGAACCAGCGTCTCAAATCAGCTATTTCATCCTTTGTCAGTTCTTTGCCGTCATAAAGTGTTGCCAGGAAGTTTTTGACCGAACCCTCATACAGTGTTTCCAGCAGGCTTTTTGCTTCCCGGCTCCGGTATTCCTCCGGCGACATATGAGGCTCATAGATATTCGTGCGGCCCTGCTGCCTTGTGGAAATCAGAACGCCTTTCTCAACCAGCCTTGCCAGAAAGGTTGCCATTGTCTGCCCTTTCCATTCCTTACCTTTGTTCCGTGCAAATATGTCAAGCAGTTCGCTGGAAGTCATGGGATGGCCAGATGCCCAGATAATTTGCATCACTTCCATTTCCGTTTCCGATAGTTTTTGAAAATTGGTCATGGTGTACACCTCCGTTTATTGCCGTACGTCTGTGATAATTTTACTACACTCATGTAGTGATTTTATATTACTACGAACGCGTGGTGATGTCAAGAGAAATAATACAGAAATTTGCAGGCATGGGTTTATTGGTCCACTACTCGATATTCATAGGCATTAAAAAAATGGTTGATCCCCACAAGCAGTTTCTGCTTAGTTTCAATATAACAATCAGAAAGCCTGCGGTAATCTTGCACTGCGTCGTAAAAAACGACCATCACGAAGAAGCTCCCAATCGTAGAATAATAACTACGATTGGGAGCTGTTGATAGCGAAGCCGGGCGTACGTTGTAGAATGGTTGAACAGAAGTCTCAGTAACATTGGTGTGACGGACTTTCAAATCACAACTGGCTCAGTCGTCTCATTCAGCATATTTATATTCAGGCGGGACGATGTCCTCTTCTGCTTGTGGTTTGTCCAGATTTATCAGCAACACCGGAACAGAATGTGTAATATACCTCTGAAATGTATCTCCATAAGGAACAGCAACTGCCATAATTGTACTTTTTCTATCAAGTTCAGATATGTCTATCGTAAAATCAAATTCTGCCGTCGTGATTTTCTCAAGCGTAACCTCAAGATAGTCTTTACCCGAAATCAAAACCGGCTGTTGGTCGATTAATAGTGTAAGTCTATATTGGGTTGAATTTGCTCCATATAGTTTGATCTTTAAATCTGTATAGCCGTTTGCACCCATTTGTTGTACAATCTGATTCCCGCTGCCATCGTATAATTCGACAATTGGGTCTGAGTCTAAATAATTCGTCCCATCTTCATGCTCATACATTTTATATATTTCATTAGGAATCTCATATGTTCTTGAGGGGAACAATGCCATTTTTTTCGTTGTGGAATCGCTTCCTCTTTCTATTTTAACAGGGATCGAAGGAGCGTTCATTATCTTATGTGTGTTTCCATATAAAGGATAATACTCGTATAGAATATAGGAAGGAGTAAATATATACGCAATATAAAACTCCACAATTTCTTTTTTTTGAAATCCAAGCGGCTCAAAATATAAATTCACATTTGTCGTGGTTTCCTCGCGATGGTCAACAATGTGCATATATTTCTCTTTTTCGTGCATAACACCGTCTACCTTAATTCTGGAAAGTACAGGTATACCCTCGACAAAAACCATGTAACCCTCTGTATAAGTTGGAGTTTCGCTTGCTAAGACTTCGAGTGAAACTTCGATAGGCTCGCCGTTGTATACATCGTATCCCAAGGTATGCGGAGAGTTTACCCTTTTACGCGATATCGTACCCTCCGGCAGTGGTTTTCCTATTGCCGATAATTGACCATAATTACTACTCTCCGAAGTATTAAGGGGATCTATACCCGTCGGCAGTGATTCCGCCGGAATGGGTTCCTTCGCGCAAGATGAAAACAAAAATAATATGCCTATCACCAGAAATACTGCTATCTTTCTCATGTTAATGATCATTCCTTTCAAATTATGAAGATTTTTGTATGCTGGATTATCTATGCGGAATATCTTCTTTTGGTTATTTGGCAGGAACGCGCAACGCGCGTTCCTGCCAGACTACATAAATGCTAATAGACGGTAAATCCGACAAGATTTGTATATTTGGATATTGTCTCAGAGCCGTTATAGAAATCATGCGTACCGTAAGAAGTGTATTTTCCAGCGTTCAAATAGACATATGACGAAACGTAGCTCGTATTATACCCAGAACCAGAACTTGGTGTTGCAACAGTAGCTCCAGTAGAATAATTTACCACTTGGTGAGATGCTTTGATATAGGAGCTTGAGGTAGGGGAAGCTAGAAGTGTTTCTGAGAAACTAAGATTAGGTGAGCCTCCGACTCCGCAATACGTTCCTCCACTAAGTGTGCCGTTTTTCTGAGTAGAGGTAGAAAAACTTGAAGCAGCGAAAGCTGACATCGCACTTACGGACAGAATGGTAATGACCAGGGCCAGAGTCATGATTGATTTAATAGACTTTTTCATTGTAATTCTCCTTTTCTTTTTATTTGGATAATGATAGAAGTGTTATAAATCTGCTGTGTATGAGCGCATTTATGGAAACATTGGAATTACCCCCTTTCATCTCGTATTTTGCGTCTTCTTCCTGTGGGTCGAGTTCAGCCGGGACCCTGCGCTGAGTATTCGATAAAGTCTCCCCCACTTTAATGATGTTGGCTTGCAAGCTTACTTACTAAAGAGATCCCGATAAATGATTTGTAAACGCTATACAAATAATTATGCGACTAAGCCCATGTTGTGAAGTTTAGCAAGTGGAAACCTTGCTTGGGAAGACACCAGCCGAGTCACCAATAGCGAGTCTTGGGTGTCTGGGAGTAATCGCAGCCACTAAGCGTAGCTAGTCAGGTAGTAGGCCTGAAAGTAACTGAGCCTCGAAAAGAGTAACCCAGGAAGGTTGACGGCGTCGAAAGTCTGGAAAACTTGGGTTGAATACAAAAAATAAGGAGAAAAACGTTTGTAATTTGTAAACTTATAAAGAAATATTTCAATTCAAAGGTAAGGCTTAAAGTGTATACAGCTAAAGGCGGGTGGGTTTAGTCCACACAAATAGATACTAAACAACAAAGGCTTTTCGTAATTTTTCTAAAGCCCTACGTTTTGTTTGGTTAACTGCTTGACGTGACGTACCACTTGATTGAGCAATATCCGCTGATGAGTATCCCAAAAAATAAATCGTATATATGATACAAAACTCATGCTGGTTCAAAATTTCATTAAGGCTGGATACTAACAAAGCATCGTCTCTATCAACTGTTGACAAAGATAGTTCTGCGTAATACTTTTCATTCTCATTTAGTCCTGAAAATGGAATTGTTGATTGGAAATATTTGCAGTTAGTCTTAGATTTATTAATATAGCTCGAATATACGGATTTACATATGTATGAAACTATGCCCACTTCACAATTATGACGAAGCCTGCTCATGTCAATGTTTTTAATCAGGTCTAAAAAATCTGCTAATAGGTCGTTGTATGCATCATCATAACTAAGTTTATAGGAGTACTTTTTGAGCAAAGGATTAAACTTATCTACCATAATAAGAATGGAGTCATCGTTTCCTGCCTGCGCATTGAGAATTATATCTTTCAACATAGAACATCCCACCTTTCTATATGATAGAGAGGTGGGATGGGACAAAATGTAAACGATAAATTGTTATTCCATTGTTACAACTTTTTCTGTTTACATTCACCATAGGTATGATTGACTTCAAAAATCTATGTAGCTAAGAGAAGGTAAGGACTAAATTCACAGGAGGCTTGTCAGGTTTATTTTGTTTTTTATTAATACAGTTCTTCATATGTTCCTTATCGTGAAGCAACATATATTTTTTATCTTTCGACATTCTAATTCTCCACCACTTGTTAGATTATTAACAAATTCATAAATGGAAAGTGGATACCGCACATCAAATACTTTGACATTAGCCGAGGTTATATTATTTCCCGTAGTATAAATTGCTTTTGGAATAAAAATAACCCTTTTCATTAGATTTTGTTTTTTTATCTATCAAAAAGGGTTCACTTCAAATCGACATGCGCCGAGTTATGGTATTTTACTACCTTTCTACTACTATTCCTTTTGTAATTTTAAAATTACCTATGACTGTCTTACCGTCTGAAGCATAAAGAGTAATCTCTTTTTCACAAGTTTCTGTATTCATTTTTAGAGCCTCTTCTGGAGTCTTAGGCTGTTTATCAATAAGATCTGAATTTCTCACATATCCAACAGTTCCATCTTCGCCAATTGCTTGAATAAGATCTGGTTCGTTAGCGGGCGAAGTTGCTTTTAACGCAGAGCCGTATGTCTCGCCGGACTCGTTCTTAGGATATTCCGGTGCTGGCATAAAACTTTGATTAAGATATGAATTTGCTGATACCTGGCCTGCTAATCCTAATGAAAAACCAAATGCTAAAATAAGAGTATAAATTAATGTACGCTTTATCCATGCTTTAATTTGCATATGATTCGCCTCCTATAATATTTAAAACAAATATATTAAATTTTTTATACTAATCATATAATCTTTAAATCTTAAAGTCAGCTAACTTTTGTCCAAAAATTAAAAATAATTTTAATATCTTAAAATGAAAGTTATCTTATATGTAAAAAAAGACAGCTCTTCTGTACAACCGCACAGAAGAACCGTCCCCTTGTGTCAATTTCAAAAAAACTATCCTCTTATGTCAATTTATTTTCTTTATATATTTAAATCCATCTTCTATTGATATTATGTTTATACTTCCATTATCTACTTTAAACTTAAAGAAATAATCTGGATTATCGAATATCCAAGATAATGCCAAGCGAATAACACAATCATGGGTGACGAGTAATATGTTCTCCTTATATTGAGATACTTCATCTAAAAATTCCCTTACCCTATTATATACATCTAATAAGCTTTCCCCTTCAGGAATAATATAGCTTTGTGTATCATCTAACCAGGATTTAGTTTCATCAGGATAAATCTCTGATATTTCTTCAAAGGTTTTTCCAGTGAATATTCCAAAGTTAATTTCCCTAATTCTTATATCCTCAGTGCCTATTAATCCTAGGTTCTCCAATGTCTCCACCGTTCTTTTTAACGGACTATAATATACTTTGTCATAGCTAAATTTATTTATTAATTCCTTAGTCTTCTTTATCTGTTCTATACCCTTCTCTGTAAGCCTAGTATCATCCCTGCTAAAAATCCTTTGTATATTATCCTCTGATTCTCCATGGCGTATCATAATTATATCCATAACATCACACTCCAAAAGCTAAGTAAGGAAACAACCTCTCCTAATTCTATAATTGCACCATATACATCTCCAGTCAATCCATCTATCTTTTTATAGGATATGCTTGATATGTATTCTCCAGCTAAAAATGTAATTAGTAATGGAATTAAATACCTTATGTCTAATAATATCAAAATAGCCATATAAATAATCCCACTTGCAATCATTAAACTCTTAGGATTACTTTTATGAAATAAGTCACCTAATCCACCAGGTCTAGCATTCTTCTTATATGATATTATTCTTGCAACCACCAATCTACTATTCGCAAAGGATAAGATTATAGCTAGAGGCAAGTTTTCAATGCTATATATCAATATGAATTTAAATAGAATCAGAAGTACAAGGCTCAGAACTCCAAAGGCACCAATTCTACTATCCTTCATTATTTCTAATGTTCTTTCCTTATCTCTATTGGATAAAAATCCATCAAAGGTATCGGAAAGGCCGTCTATATGTAGACCGCCTGTTAATATTATAGCGGCGAGTAGTGCCAAAAAGGAAGCAACAAGTCTATTGTATGGAGAAATCAAATAATAGATTAATCCTCCAAAGCCTCCTATTATAGCTCCAACTAAAGGAAGAAAGAATATACTGTATCTAATATTCTTTTCATTAAAATCTACATTAATATTAATAGGTATTCTTGAAAAGAACTGTAAAGAAAGTATGAGCCCTTTTATCATTTGATTTTCACTGGTATGCCACAACATACCAAATAAACCTCATCTGCTAATGAAGCGATTCTTTGGTTTATCCTTCCTTGAATATCTCTAAAAACCCTAGATATATGGTGTTCTGGCACTATGGAATCTCCTACTTCATTTGTTACTAAAACCAGATTATAATCTTTTAGCCTAATACCGTTGATTAAATTTTGTATCTCTCGAATTACTGTATCTTCTATTCGCCTTTGCATATCATAATCTATATATTCCACATCTTTTGATATATCGAACATTATATTAGATGTAAGGACAGTGATACAATCAAGTAAGTAATTCACCTCTTTACCTATGGAGTTCTGAAGATCATAGTTCCCCTCATAAGTTCTCCATTCACTTGGTCTAGATTCTTGGTGAAGTTTTACCCTTTCCCTCATTTCAGCATCTGTTATCTTAGATGTGGCTATATATACTACATCTTTTCCATCTTTATATAGATTTTCTGCAAATCGGCTTTTTCCTGATCTAGCTCCGCCTGTGACTAATGTAATCATTTTATCACGACCTTTTATTCTTCTCTTATATCTACTAATGCACCACCATCTAATGATAATGATTCAAATGTTCCCATATGTTCCAATGTATACATTCCGGCTTCTATGATTTGAAATGCCAATGGACATCCTGTTCCTTCTCCTAATCTCATTCCTAGATTCAGCATAGGTTTTAATTGTAGTTCATCCATTACATACTTTGCTCCTGGTTCTCTTGATAAATGAGATGGAATTATATATTCTTTAACTAAAGGATTTAATTTAACAGCACAAAGAGCTGCAGTCGAAGATATAAAACCATCTACTACTATAGGCTTTTTGTTTTTAGCAGCTGATAAAACAATCCACACATTCCACCTATATCAAATCCCCCTACCTTTGCTATTGCATCAATAGGATCTTCCTTATTAGGCTTATTTATTTCTATTCCTCTTCTTATTACATCTTTTTTATTGGAATGTTGCTCATCTGTAAGACCTGCTCCTTTTCCACAGGTTATATCTACATCTAAATTTGTCAAAGCTGATAGAACTGCTGCTGAAGTAGTAGTATTACCTATACCAACTTCTCCAGTACCTAAAATATCATATCCTTCACCGTATAGTTTATCCCCTATTTCAATACCTATCTCTATAGATTTAATTGCCTCCTCATAAGTCATTGCAGGTCCATTTACAAAGTTTTTTGTTCCATTTGCAATTTTTCTATTTATTATCTTCGGATCATCTATTTCTCCTATTACTCCTACATTTACTGTAACAATGTCTGTATTTGCATATTTACCTAAAGTTGCAACTCCTGTCAATCCTTTTGTCATACTTTCCGTTAAAACCTTTGTAAAAATTTGAGGTGCTGAACTTACTCCCTCGTCTGCTACTCCATTATCACCACACATTACAACTATAGCTCTTTTATCTATTTTATTAGCCACTTTACCAGTCATACCTGCTATTTTTATAGTAGCTTCTTCTAATGTACCTAAACTACCAACAGGTTTTACTAAGCCATCCCATTTATCCCTTGCTAATTTTTTTGCTTCCTCATTTGGAGGTGTTATTGAATTTATAGTTTCCTTTAATAGATTCATTTGTATTCCGCCTTTCCTATTTGTTGTCTCTAATTTTCTTGTCATTATGCTCCATTATCTTCTTATTTATATAATCATAACCATTTGGTTTATGAGGTACAAGGCAGTTTGAACAGTCTTTTATACCACGGTTATCTATATGGTTGCCACCACAATTTTCTAAGAAATATAATGGACAATAACAAAACATGCAATTAAATTCTTCTTCATTATTCACTTTATGACATGGAAAATAGTCGCAAGCGGTATTCCTGTAAAATCTATATGAATGCTCCATTTATTTTCCCCCCCTTATTTTTTTCTCTGATTATTTTCTCAATTAAATCTAGATCCTTAACTCCATTTTCAGTTTCTCTCCCTATTACTATTGGTATTACACCTAATTCCTCACAGGCTTGTAATTTTTCTAGAGTACCACCCTTATGTCCACTATCTTTCATTATACAATATTTAGCTTTATATTCGTCAAGCATAACCTTATTATATTCTTTAGAAAATGGACCCAATACTGCCACTATATCCTTCATATGAACATTATGTTTTTTACACTCCTCTATGCTTTCCATAGCTGGAAGTATTCTATAGATAAATCTATTCTTGTCTCGTACCTTTTCAAAATCACCGATATTTTTAGATCCCGTTGTAAAAAATACAGTCCCTGAAATTTTTGATAAATAATCATAAGCCTCATCATAGCTATTTAAATAAATAGCATTTATTTTCAGCTCTATCTTGTCCCTCATATATCTAATATAATATATTTCTAAATCCTTTGCTACTTGTTTTGCATTTTCTGATACTATCTTAGCATAGGGATGGGTTAAATCTACTATTAGTGATATTTTATTTTCTTCACAGAATTTAACCATATCCTTATAACTCATTCTACCTACTAGTAGCTTGTCACTATTTACAAACTCTTTCCCCCCATCTGTGGCTATAGTTACAATGTAGTTATTTAGATCTTTTATCCTATCTACTATTTCCCTAGCTTCACTAGTACCACCTATTATCCAAATCATTTTATATTATATCCCCTCGGTGTAATAATTTTATTATTTTTTATATAGGAATTGGAGTTTCCTATAATAAGTACTGATAACATGTCCACCTTTTTATAGTCTATATTATCTAAAGTAGTGATAATTATTTCTCTGCCTGCTCTACCAGAATTCTTGACTATACCTACTGGAGTTTCTCCTTTTCTATAGTTTAAAATTATATTCACTGCTTTTTCTAAATGTTCTTTTCTTCCCTTTGATTTTGGATTATATATAGCAATAACAAAATCTGCATCTGCTGCTTTTTCTAATCTATTTTCGATTACTTCCCAAGGTGTAAGTAAATCTGATAAACTTATAGAAGCATAATCATGCATAATTGGAGATCCTAGTTCTGCTGCTGCTGAGAATGATGCTGTCACTCCCGGTATTATTTCCACCTCTATATCTTCTGCTAATTCAAGTATTGGTCCCGCCATTCCATAAAGTCCTGCATCTCCTGTACTTATAATCGCTGTGTTTTTTCCACTCCTAACCATATCTATGGCTGCTTTACACCTTTCTATTTCACCCTTCATTCCTGTAGAAAATAATTCTTTATCCTCTACTAATTCTCCAATATATTCTATATATGGTGTATATCCTACTATTACATCACTAACTTTAATTGCTTCTACCGCTCTATAAGTCATATGCTCTCTTCCACCTGGTCCTATTCCTACTACATATAATTTAGCCATTTTTCATCTCCTTCGATATTGATATTGTGATCCCATTATGTTTTGATTTATTTGTGATTAATCTTCCTCCCAGTAAATATGCAGAAGGCTCTGATACGGAATAAACACCTATAGTGTCTTTAACAAATTGAGATTTATCAAATTTGTCTTCTACTTTTTGTATTTCGTCTATAGTAAATATCTTCATTGGACAATGGAAATGTTTTGCTGCTTCGATAATTCCATCTTCATCTTTTTTTACTTCAACTGTACCAATAGCTTTTATACTTTGACTAGATAGATTTATCTCCATAAGAGCTGTTTCTATCGCCTCTATAATCCGTACCCCTTCCATTCCTTTCCTACATCCTATACCAATATTAATATTTCTTGGCCTTAAATATGTAGTTGGAATATCTATGTCCTCTAGCTTAAAATTTTGTGAACTAACTATAATTATTCCTTTTACATTAGGATGTATATAATCTAAATCTTCTAAAGTTATAATATTAGGATAATCTATAATTGCATTATCCTCTGAATAGAATCCAATAGTTCTTTCATTTACCATCATTGCTGTAATCTTTGTCACCGATTTTATATCTTCTATATAATAGTTGTTTTTTTGGGCAAATAAATCGATTGACTCTATTCTCCTATTATCTGAGGCTGTAGTAATAACTGGGATTGCATTTATCTTTTCTCCTATCCATTTAGACAATTCATTTGCTCCGCCTAAATGTCCTGACAATAATGATATGGAAAATCTTCCATAGTCATCTACTACCACAACAGCAGGATCTATTGTTTTATGCTTTATATATGGATTTATCATCCTTATGGCTATTCCAGTAGATGAAATAAATACAAACCCATCATATTCTTTCCAAGCATAATTTAATAAGTTTTTTATTCCACCATATATATCTTCATTGGCATAATGGTGGATTATATATGATTTACTTTCTTTATCTAATCTTTTTAGTTTATCACCTAGTTTTTTTCCATTCTCAGTAAATGATAAACAAGCTATTTTCATTTTGATGCACTCCTGAATTTATGGGTAAAACTTGGGTCATATAGCTTTGACCTTTCATATTCACCTTCTATGAAATTACCCACTAAAATTTGAGCCATCTTATTAATGTTTTCTTTTTTTACCTTTTCTTCAATATCCTTAAGTGTGCCAAATATTATTTTTTCATCTTCCCAAGTAGCCTTGTATACTATAGCAACTGGTACATTGTCATTTACATACCCTTTTACTAATTTTTCTACTACTCTATCTATTTCTTGTACTGACAGAAATATCGCCATTGAAGCTTTATGCTTAGCCAAGGATTCTAAATCTTCTTCTTCTGGTACTGGAGTACGTCCCTCTATTCGAGTCAAGATTATGGTTTGACTTACATCCGGAAGTGTAAACTCTTTCTTAATAGATGCACAAGCTGCTGTAAAGGAACTAACACCTGGTACCACTTCATAGGAAATACCTTTAGCATCTAATAAATCCATTTGTTCCCTTATTGCTCCATATATTGTAGGATCTCCCGTATGCAATCTAACTACCTTTAAATTATCTTTTACAGATCTTTCTATTACCTCAACTACCTCTTCCAAAGTCATTGAAGCTGAATTATGGAATTCAGTTTCTTCTTTACAAAATTCTAAATGTTCCTTAGATACTAATGATCCTGCATATATGACTACATCAGCCTCTTCCAAAAGTCTCCTACCTTTAATTGTTATTAAGTCAACATTTCCTGGTCCTGCCCCTACAAAGCTAATCATACTCCTTCACTCCTTTTGCTATAAAAATTGGATTTTGCCCTTTTAAAAGTCCTATTTTATCCATAGATGACACTTGAATTAATTGTACTTCTATATCTTTGTAATTATATTTATTTAATAGTTGAATGAACTGAGTTACATTTTTTAAGGTTATAAAATTTCCGCATATTATCCCATCATTCTCTAATTTTTTTTGCAGATACAAAAATATGTCTTCTAGTTTTCCTCCAGATCCTCCTATGAAGCACTTATTAAAGCTCTCATTTGGAAGGCTATCTGGAGCTTGTCCATGGATTATATTAACTCCTGCGTTGAATTTTTCACTATTTGTTCTTATTAATTCTATGCCTTCAACTTCTCTTTCTATTGCCCACACCTTAGCACCATGAAGTGATGCTTCTATAGATATAGATCCTGTCCCTGCTCCTATATCCAATAATCTATCTCCTTCTTCTATGGCTAAATATCCCAATGTAAGTAGCCTAATATTGAACTTAGTCATAGGGATATTGCCTCTTATAAACTCTTCATCTTTAATCCATTTCATTTTCAACTACCACCACTCCAAGAGATGAAATATTTTCTATTTCTTCTCCAATATTTTTCATAATTATTTTTTCATTCTCATAGGACAAATTAAATCCTGCATAAATCTTTCCTCTAATGTCTAATTCATATAACTCCTTTGATATCTTATTAGGGGTATTTTCCTTATCTATTAACAATATACTAAGCTTATGTGATTTGATATTTTCTAGATTCTCATCTCTTCCATGAAGAGATAAAAAATTTGCATTCTGCCATGACTTCTGAAGCTTTCCCATCATATATTGAAATGAAGATAGTCCAGGTAGTACTTCTTGTATATCAAGACCTTTCTTCTTTAGAAAATCGACTATTCCAAAAAAGTTTGGATCTCCAGAAGCAAGTAATAGTATTTCCTTTTTCCCATCTATATAATTTAATATTTCTTCTACCTTATTTACTTCTATAATATCCTCCCTAATGATTTTAAGGGAATTTACCACTCTCCCAAAGGCTAAAATATGCCTTGCTTCTTCTATTTTCGTTCTGACATCATAGGTTAAATACTTTGGATTCCCTGGTCCTACTCCTGCTACAATTAACATATATCCACCCCTTTTTCCATGGAATATATGATTACCTTTACTTTATAATTTTCATCCTTTAGATATTTCCTAATCCTATCCTCTGCCCCTTTTTCCATATGTCTTATAACTTCACCATAACCAGAGTCTATGCATATGTTTAATCCTTCTTCTGCCGTAATGGTATCATTTACTCTATTGAGTAATTCCATTGGTGCTCCCATCAGAGCCAAATAATATATAAAAGCTTCCATTCTTCCATCACATATTTTACTATGGGTATTGAAAACACCTATAGATAGCTTTGCAAATTTGCCAATATGTCCTATTAAGGTCACAGACTTAAAACCTTTGTTATATACATACAGCAGACTATCCCCTATAAAGTTAGATATCTTTACTTTTCCTTCCTTTAGCCCCAATTCTTCTGATAATTTTTCCCCATAATTTCCCGGTACTAAGATTATATTATCTTTCCCCTGACTTTCAGCCAGCATATCCACTTCCATATATATGGTTTTTACAAGAGCTTCCTCTGACATTGGATATACTATCCCTTTTGTGCCTATAATAGATATTCCACCTTCAATGCCAATATTTTTATTAAAAGTTTTTTTCCCTATTTCTTCTCCTTGAGGTGCAAATATTAAAATATCATATCCACTATTTGAAACCTCTTTTACCTCTTTTTGAATCATTTCTCTTGGTACAGGATTAATGGCCGCTTCATCAATTTCTCCAAATAAACCTTTTCTCTTTATTCTTCCGATCCCCCTACCACCTTCTATAAAAATTTGTCCATCATCTCGTTTAGATACCGTTGCATATATTTCTATCCCGTCTGTATTATCCGGATCATCTCCAGCATCCTTTATGATTGAACATGTTGCTCTATTCCCTTCAATCGATGGATTATTTACCTCAAGTTTTAATCTAATATTTGCTGGCGTATCTATCTCTATATATTTTATTATCTTACCTGTATCAAGCATAGTAGCTGCCGCCTTAGCTGCTCCCGTCGCACAAGATCCTGTGGTATATCCACATCTTAGATGTTTTCCTTCTTTTATTATATATAAATCTAAAGTCATCTACCTACCACCATATATAATAAGGCATTAATAATAGAAGCAGCTACATTACTTCCACCTTTATTACCTACTGTGGATATAGATGGTATATCAAATTCTCTTAAATATTCCTTAGACTCTGCTGCCCCAACAAACCCTACAGGCACTCCTACTATAAATCGTGGATTAGCTTTACCTTCCTTGACTAGTTCTAGTATTCTAAACAATGCAGTAGGTGCATTGCCTATTACAAATATATCTATACCATCTTGAACAGCTAAGTCTACTGCACAAGCTGATCTCGTAGTTCCTAATTCTTTAGATAATGAAAATACTCTCTCATCATCTATATAACATTTTAGCTCACAACCAGCTTTTTCTAAGGCAGATTTATTAATCCCTGTATATGCCATTTTAGTATCCGTAAATATAGTTACTTTTTCTAAAATAGATTTTTTAGCCTCTCCAATAAAATCATTTTTAAATATAATTATATTCCTATAATCAAAATCTCCAGTTGTGTGTATCATTCTCTTAGCTATTATCTTTTCTTCTTCTGAGAAATTAGTATCTCCCATAACTTCATCTATAATATCCATACTTTTATTCTCTATTTCCATAGGGTTTTTAATATACAATTTTATCCCTCTTTTCTTATTTTCTCTACAATATCCAGTAGATAATTAAAATTTTCAATATTTCCAAGGAAATTAATATGCTGATAATATGCTAAAACGTTTTTATAGGTATATCCACACTGCCAAACTTTTTTATCATTCATTGGCTTTGTAATATGAAATACTGAATCCCCATTTATATCTATTGTAGAACGATGGTATTCATTTCCAGTGATTATGCTACCTTGTCTTCCTATTATAGTATCCTGATTTAATTCCATATTCACATATCCAAATCTCTGTAATTTATCTGTCATAATAGCATTGCCATTAAATAGATTACACATAGGACAATTTTCTATTGAAGATACCAAGTACATAAGTCCTCCAGCCTCAGCTATAATGGTTTTCCCTCTCAAGGCATTTTCTCTTATGGAGCTTATCATATCTATATTTGATGATAGTTCATATCTATATAGCTCTGGATATCCCCCGCCAATATATATAAGGTCTGCCTTTGGAACATTTTTATCTCTAATTGGAGAAAAATATTTTACTTTACAGATATTCTCTAATAAATTTAGATTTTCATTATAATAAAAGTTAAATGCCTCATCATAGGCTATTGCTACTTCTATATCTCTTTTCTCCTGATATTCATAGGGGGAAATATCAACTGAACTAGCTAATTCAATTACTCTATCTATATCTATTGTTTTTTCCACAGCTTCTGCTGCTTTAGATATTAATTCCTCACAATCATCATTTTCATAGATTTGCATTAGTCCCAGATATCTACTTTCTACTTCTAGGGATGTATCTTGAGGTAGATATCCTAATACTTCAATATTTATATACTCTTCTATTTTTTCCTTTAGTAATTGATATATATCCTTACTAACCTTATTAAGTATAATCCCCTTTATCTTTGAACTATGGAACTCTACCATACCTTTCATTTTGGGTATAGCTGAAAACATTTCACCTTGAGGTTTATATACTAATATTGCAGGAATATCTAATTCCTTTGATATATCAAAGCTGGAATTTTCAAAGGTGTTATATATACCATCAAAATATCCCATAACACCTTCTATAATTCCATATTCTCCACAATTCATGGATAAGGATTCTCTTATTCCCTTCCTTCCCATTAAGTGAATATCAAGGTTTCCTGATCTCTTTCCTGACGCAAGTTCCAGATATTTAGTATCGATGAAATCTGGTCCTGTTTTGAATGCAGATACATCTAATCCCCTATTTTTAACTGCCCTAATAATACCAAGTGTAATTGTTGTCTTTCCAGTATTGCTAGACGGAGCTGTAATCATTATGGATTTCATTTACATACACTCCAATTCATTAAAGATTTCTATAAGTCTCTTATTATTTTCTCTGTTCTTTATGGCAACTCTAATATAATGATGATTAAGTCCTATAAAACTCGAACATTTTCTTATGACTATTCCTCTCTTAAGAAAAAATTAAATACATATTCTTCATTCCATTTTAATAATTTAATCAAAATATAATTAGTCTCTGTCAAAAATACTTTTATATTAGAAAGTTTCGATAACTCTTGGTGCATATATTGTCTTTCTTTTTCAACATATCTTTTACTTTCTTCTATATATCCCTTATCACTAAATATAAAATTACCTGCTGCCTCCGCAAAGGAATTTATGCTCCATGGCAGTTCTATCTTAGATATTTTTTCTACCAATTCTGTAGATGTACATCCATATCCTAGTCTAATCCCAGGTAGTGCAAAAAATTTTGTAGCAGCCCTTATAATCCCTAAATTTTCATAATTAGTTTGCCTAAACAATTCTATACTGTCATAATCTATAGGACAAAACTCGAAAAAAGCTTCATCTAATAGTAAATATGCTCCAGATTTATTAATAACATTGTATAACATTATTAATTCTATTTTATCTATCCTAAGCCCAGTAGGATTGTTGGGATTCCCCAATATTATTAAATCACCTTTTTGTATTTTGTTTCCTATAGTTAAAATATCTATTGTAAAATCAAGATTATATGGAATTCTAATTATTTCTTTTCCATGTATGATTGCCCTTTTTTCATATTCCGAAAAAGAAGGGGTGGAAACCAATACTCTATTAGCTAAAATTATAAAATTATCTATTAATTCTACTGCTCCATTTCCTATTATAGTATTATTCTCACTACAGCTTAGGTAGTTAGCTATAGATTTTTTTAGTCTTCTATATTTAATATCTGGATATGATTGAATATTCTTAAAACCATCTATTAAGGCTTTTTCTAATCCTTTAGGTGGTCCCAATGGATTTATATTACTACTATAATCTATTAATTCTCCATCATAATACTTTTCATAGGATAATAAATCTCCTCCATGCTCCATTTTATCACCTTCCTTATATAATAATGAATAGTGAATAGTTTTAAAAGCAGTGAATAGCCAATAGTTAAGAGTGAATAGTTTTTAGTAAAATTTTTAGGTCTTTTAATTATTCACTATGTTCTCAATTATTTACTATTAGCTATTAACTATCTTTAAACTATTCACCATTAGTTGTTCACTATTCACTATGTTTTAACTTATGTGGTATAAAGTATGGACAATCGTTTATTTCATCTTGATATATATGAGCTTCTATTCTAAATACATCCTTTAGCATCTTAGTTTGTAATATATTATTCGGTTTTCCACACTCACATATCTGTCCATCTCTTAATACATAGATATTATCTGAATATCTGGCAGCTTGATTTAAATCATGTAAAACCATTATAACTGTAATACCTAAAGATTCATTTAACTCCTTTACCAACTCTAATACTTCTAATTGATAGGATATATCTAAATATGTAGTAGGTTCATCAAGAATTAGTATCTTCGGTTTCTGTGCTAGTGCCATTGCTATCCAAGCTCTTTGTCTCTCTCCGCCTGATAGAGTTGCTATATATCTATCTCTAAGTTTTATCAGCCCAGTTTTTTCAATTGCCCAATGGATAATATCTCTATCATCTTTTTTTATTCTTTTTCCAAATCCTAAATGGGGATATCTTCCATAGGATACAAGATTCTCTATAGTAACATCAGCTGATACATTCTTTACTTGTGGCAATATAGCCACTTCCCTTGCTATTTTTTTTGTAGGTATTTGATATATATCTTTTCCATCAAGATATATATCCCCTGAATGGGATTTGATACACCTTGACAATGCCTTAATGAGTGTAGTTTTGCCTGATCCATTTGGTCCAATGATAGCAACTATCTCACCATTATTCACCTTAAAATTGGCATCTTTTAATACTACCTTATCTCCATATTTAACTTGTAAATTTTTGGTTTCCATACCCATTATTTCATTGCCTCCTTTTTTCTTAATAAATAAAGAAAAAACGGTGCTCCAAGTGCTGACATTATAATACCTACTGGAATCTCCATTGGTGCAAATAATATTCTTGACAGAGTATCACAAATCATAACAATCGATGAACCAAAAAATATAGTTCCAGGAAAAAGATATCTATAATCCGAACCAATAAACAATCTTGTCATATGAGGTACAATAAGTCCAACAAAACCTAATAATCCTACTACAGATACTGCTGCTCCTGCTAATAAGGAGGAAATTATTATAAAAACAAATCTAGTTCTTTCAACCTTCACACCTAATCCTGTAGCAACCTCATCTCCCAGCATAAGGATATTTAATTTATCTGGTAGAAATAATATTAGTATCGTTCCTAACACTGCATATGGTAAGATTATTCTTACATCCTTCCAAGTTATAGCTGAAAGGCCTCCAACCATAAATCCTAAAACTCCATGGACTCTATCAGGAAAAAATGTCATTAGACCATTAGTACCTGCACTAAATAAAGATGATACTGCTACTCCCGCTAAGACTAACCTTGTGGGAAGTACACCTTCTTTCCATGCCAAAGAATATATAAATAAGGTCGCAGATAAAGCACCAATAAATGCACCTATTGGCACTAGATAATAATACTTTGGAAAAATTATAAGAATAATAAGAGCAAAGAAGCCTCCTCCAGAGGAAACTCCTATAATATTTGGTCCTGCCAAAGGATTTCTCATTATTCCTTGAAGTATAGCACCAGATAATGACAGACATATGCCCACTAAGGCTGCGACTATAGTTCTTGGTAATCTTACATTCCATATTATTTGATATTTTACAGTATCCTTCTCATATAAAATAGATTTAATTATTTGTAAAGGGTTTATTTTTACCGCTCCATTGCCAACACTAAAGAAAAAACTGGCTATGAATAAGATAATAAAGATAGTAATCATTGTACTTTTTTTAGGTCCTTCTTTTATATATTTAATCATAGCCTACTCCTTTTTATTTAAATACTTCTGGATATAGAATCTTAGCTAACCCTTCATATGCTTCTGCATATCTATGATTTGCTTTGAACATATAGAGATCCTTTGGTAAAATTATATATCTATCATTTTTTACTGCAGAAAGAGATGACCATGCGGGATTAGATTCTACGTCTTCCTTTATTCTCTCTATTACCTTGTCCATATCATTTCCTGTAGTTTGTACAAATATGAAATCTGGGTCTTCTTCTAGAATCTTTTCAATGCTAAAGTTTTTATCACTTAGCATATCATTTGATGTATCTGCTATATTTATAGTATGCAAATCCTTTAACATTTCTCCAACTGTAGAATCAGAACCTCTGGCAGTAACAGATTTTGCACTAGCCATCATTATAAGTACTTTATTCGCTTTATCTTTTGGTGCCTTATCAATTATACTGTCTATTTGATTTTTAACATTTAAAACATTTTCTTCATATAAATCTTCTCTTTCATTAAGAGCAGAAAATAATCTTGCTAATTTAAAATAATCCTCTTTACCATAATATTCTAATGCTATAAATGGTATTTTATTTTCTTCAAAAATAGGCACTAATTCCATTTGAGATTTTTGTGTTGAGATTAAAACTACTAAATCTGGTTCTAATTCCAATACTTTTTCTGCACTTATAGATCCAAGAGCCCCTACTATCTCAGCATTTTCTGTTCCAGGTATTTCATCTTGACCTATAGATTCTTCCAATTTACCTACGATACTGCCTCCATTTTTCATCCAGATATCTAAATAAGAGTTAAATAGTACTACTACTCTTTCAGGATTCTTATTTAAAGTAACTTCTTCTCCTCTACTATCTATAAAAGATACAGTTTTATCAGTAATTTTTATCCCATACTCTTCTTTTGCATCCTCATCTATATCTTTATTTGTTTCTATTGGTTGTGAAGTATCTTCTGTTTGTACTACTGGCTTATCATTTTCTTTAGTCTTACATGCTGCCAATGTTGTTGCAATCAATACAAGTATTAGTAGTAGTGGTAATATCTTTTTGCTTTTCATTGTAATCCTCCTAATTCTTTCTAGCTATAATTAATGATATATAATCTTTATCGTTTAATATTTCTTCTTTATCTATTATGATTTCTTGTTCTTCTAACGTTGCTCTTTTAATATATTTGTAGCAATAGTCATTACTATCTAATATGTTTAATATCTTCTCTTTTCCCTTGAAAGTTTTCAATATAGCTATAGAGGTTATCTTTTCTAGTAACTCTTCGTTCAGCTCATCACATAATAAAAAACTTTCTCCCTTTACAGTTAGGGGAGTCTTACTTTCACCAGCTGCTGCTACAAAAGATGGAATCCCTGATATTATTTCTATATCTATGTCTCTTCCTTCTAATTCTTCCATGATATATATAAATGTGCTATATACCATAGGGTCCCCTATTGTAAGAAATGAACCTATCTCACCTTCAGGTATCTCTTTGAATATAGTTTCTGCAGCTTTTTTATAATCTTCTTTCAGTACATGTCCCATAGGAAAATCTATAAATACTATTTTTTTGTTTCCAATAAAATCTCTTGCAGTATCCACAGCCATATTTTTCCCCTTGTTATTTGGAGCAAATATAACTGATGAATTTTCCATTGCCTTAACAGCCTTAAGGGTTAATAGTTCCTTATCTCCTGGACCTGTTCCAATGCCATATAATTTTTTCATTATTTCTCTCCTATTATCTTTTCAAGATGTTCTAGAAATATTTCTTGGGTAATCTTATATTCACCTAGACCTTTGAGACATATCTCAACTTGAAATCCTTCCCTTTCAAGTATTGATTTCCAAGAATCATCATCTTCAGACGCCATATCATTTACTGCATGATCTCCTGCTACTAGCATAAATGGTTTAAGTTTTACCTTTTTTATGTTTTTTTCTTTTAGTTCCTTTATTATATCTTCTATGGTTTTACTCCCTTCTACTGTACCAATAAATACATTTGTAAAACCTTTCTTATGATAAAGATTTTCTAGTATTTCATAGGATTCATCTGCTTCATGATCAGAGCCATGCCCCATGAATACTAGGGCTTCGTTATTTCCTAATTCACTAATTCCAATATTTTCAACAATTTTCATATAATCTTCTTCTAAACTTAATAATGGCAAGCCTACTTTTAAATTATATTTAGTAAGTTTCTCATATTCATGGCCAGGGATTATATGGAGGGGTTGAATATATATATCTTCTATACCTTGATTTTCCATATCTCTTATTGCTTCCTCAAGATTAAATACATGAATATTATCTCTTTTCTTTAATATGTTGATAACCATTTGAGATGTAAATGCCCTTAAAACTAAGTAATCTCTATACTTTTCTCTAATTATATCTTCTATGCTTTCTATACATAATTTCCGCGTATCCTCATAGGTAGTTCCAAAGCTAGCTACTATTATTCCTTTTTTCATAAAATCTCCTTTCTTTCATATAATAAAAATTCTTCTTCATTCCTAAATAAAACAGTATTAAACTTTTCGTGAATTCTAACAAGCCAAGGTTTTGTTAAACAAGCTTCTTCTATTAATTTATCTTCACAAAAAATCTTTTGTGTTTCGCCTTCCCCAATGATACTGCCTTTGCTAAGTATATAGATATAATCACAAATATCATAGATTAAATCCATATCATGGCTGGATATTATAATGGTTTTATCATTACTTATTTCATTGATTATTTCTTTCATTTGTTTAGTCATATAAGGATCAAGTCCAGATGTTGGCTCATCTAATAGGAGTATACTAGATTCCATAACCAAAACTCCAGCAATAGCAATTCTTTTCTTCTGACCATAGCTTAAAAAATGTACTGGCTTGTCTACTAAGTCAGAACCAGCAACTAACTCAAGTGCATTAGCTACCTTTTTTCCTATTATATCTTCGCTGATACCAATATTTCTTAAGGAAAAAGCTATATCATCGAATACATTTGAATAGAATAATTGTTGGTCAGGATTTTGAAATACAATATTGACTTGCTTTCTATATTCCTTTAAATAGGCTTTATCATACTTTATAGGAGTATCATTATATATTATCGAGCCTTTACTTGGTTTTAAAATTCCCATTATATTTAGGAACAAGGTTGACTTTCCAGAACCATTAGCTCCAATAACACCTATTACTTTTCCCTTTGATGTATCTATATTTATATCATTTAATGCCTTCGTTCCATCTTCATATTTATAGTATAAATTGTTTATTTTTAACATTTAATCACCTAATTTAAATTCTCCGCTATATAACTTACATTCCAAGGATATATTCATCTCATTATGTCTTATAAATACTCTGGTAAAAAGGTTTCTAATAAGTAATGCTATAGATCTTAATGAATTTCTCTTGTTTTCGTAACCAAATTTCATAGCTTGGGCTAAATGAATATTGTTCGCTTCTTCAATGAAAATAAATATACTCCTATAAATAAGTACCATTAATTCTATAAACAGCTTAGGTACCTTTAATTTCTTTAAAATCCTAATAATATCAATCATTGGGGTAGTTAATATCAGAAAATATACTGATGTTAAAGATGATAATACTGTTGTAAACAGTTTTATTCCTTTAGACATAGACTCCATAGTTATACCAATACAGATATTCATAATCTTGAAATAGTAAAGATAAAAATCACCATTTACTGAAATCATTATAGTAATTATACTAATGAATAGAAATGATACAGGTAATAAAAGCATCTTAAAATAGGTTCTAAAGGGAACTTTAGCTATTCCAATAACTAATATGATCATAAGAATAGTAATCAATAAATCAAGATAATAACTATTGATTAATCTTGACAATACTATGCCTCCACAGGAAAGAAGAATCTTTACCTGTGGAGGATAATTTCTTAATTTGTTAGTATATGCATATTTATCTATCAGCAACAATTTTGCGTCTTTCCTTTAATACACCAAAGATATACCCTATAAGACCTGCTCCTATAGCTACTTGAAGAGAAAATAATAAACTCTCTATTTCACCACTTGGTGGTTCCCAAAATGATTCAAACCATGGTTCATAATCTGGATTTATTTCCTGAATAACTCCTTCAGCCTCTCCATCTGCTCCGCCGAATTCAGAATCTCTTTTAATAATTAATGGAGTAATTACGATTACAATTATCAAAAATAAAAGAATAATATTTTGCTTAAATAGACTCTTCAAGTTTAATCACTCCTTCTTTTCTATATTCTTGAATAAGATTAAATACCATTACAGTTATAATTCCCTCAACAATTGCTAGCGGTATTTGTGTAACTGCAAATACAGATAGAAACTTTGTAAGAGATGCGGCAACTCCTCCTGTAGCATCTGGGAATGCTAAAGAAAGCTGAATTGATGTAATTACATAAGTAGCTAAATCTCCTAATGCTGCCGCTAAGAAGACTGCCAAACTTTTATTTTTCCCTTCTTTACCCATTTTATATATACCATAGGAAACAAGTGGACCTACTACAGCCATAGAAAAGGAATTAGCTCCTAATGTAGTAATCCCACCATGGGCTAATAATAAGGCTTGGAATAACAATACTATAGTCCCTATAACAGTCATAGTTGTTGGTCCAAATAGTATTGCACCTAATCCTACTCCCGTTGGATGAGAGCAAGATCCAGTAACAGATGGAATCTTAAGGCAGATAAAACAAATGCAAATCCTCCTACTAATCCTAGAATCATTTTATGATCCTGTCCTTCTTTCAAACCTTTTCCTACCTTTCTAAATCCTATGACTAAAAATGGTAAAGTTAATATTGACCAAATAATTGCCCATTTAATAGGTAGGAAACCTTCCATAATATGCATTGCTTGTGCAAGCTGTGGAGTTATAATTAAAGTCAATAATATACCCCACATTAATAATTTCTTTTTCATAAAATCACCTCACATTTATTTTTAAAGGAATACTCCTTTATATCTAAACTAGGTGACCTAAAAGGAAAATAAAAATCCCTAACCTGAAGCAGATTAGGGATGGAACTTATACTAATATTAACTATATAATAGTACAATTATAAGTTTTTCCTTCCCTCCGAAGGTCACTTCAATACTATTAGGCAGGTCTCCTGACTTGTGACTCATTTTACTCTCAGCACCTTCCCAGATTTCTCCAGTGGCATAAGCTGATTCTATCATCACTTACAGTAGCGGGGGCTGTATGGGATTTTCACCCATTTCCCTATTATTCTTATAGAACCTAATGTACTATATTCAATTTTCATTCTAATGCTATCATAAAATAATATTTAATACAAGATATTTTTGCAACTAAAAGATATAATATTATACCAAAGGTTGTTATGTCCATCTTTTACTTAGCTAACTAATTGGATCACAATATAGATTATTAATAATAATACTTCACTACGATACATAATTTCTATAGTGTTTTTTATATCTATTTTTCTAATTTCCTCAACCTTATCACCTATTGTAGGTTTCTCTACAAGCTTTCCATGATAATAATTATTTCCACCTAATTGAATATCTAGAAGCCCTGCAACAGCACCCTCTGGATATGCACAATTTGGACTCTTATGATTTTTTCTATCCCTGATCATTATCTTAAAACCATTTTTTATATGAAATCTCCCTAATGAACCTAAGCACATAAGAATTCCTGTAATTCTTGATGGAATATAATTAAATATATCGTCTACCTTTGCAGGAAAATATCCTAGATCAATATATTTATCATTCATATAACCTAACATAGAATCCATAGTATTGATAAATTTATATGCTAGTCCTCCAGATGCTCCAAATAGGATTATATAAAATAGTGGAGCAATGACCCCATCAGATGTATTCTCTGCCACAGTTTCTACTGTTGCCCTTATAATTTCCTCTTCTGAAAGATTTTTGGTTTCCCTTCCAACAATATAAGAAAGTCTTATCCTAGCTTCTTCTATACCTATGTCTAGAGCTTTTGATACCTTCATGGCTTCATAATGCAGACATCTTGCAGCTATACATGTATAGATTAAGTAAGTATTCACTATAATATAAATAACTTTATATTCTTTTATAAGTTTTAATAACAAATATGGCGTAATAAAGCAAGTGAAATATTAATTATAACAATAATGAATCCAGCAAGCTTAAGTCCTTTTTTTGATCTAGTAATTTTTCTCGCTAACTTTTCTTCAGAAGAAATCATTCTCCCCATAAGTTTCACAGGATGAGGAAAACTATAGGGATCCCCTATAATAAAATCTATTATAACTGCAAGTATTACACTAATTAGCATATTAATTTCTCCTTAATGAGCGACCACAGGTCGACCCTATATTGTTAATTGTCCTTTGTTAATCGTTAATTGATTTACCTAACCCCATTATTTTATAAATATAATCCATATCCATATTTTCACGAAGTATCATTGCTAATTTGTTTAATTCTCTTTCCAATTCTTCTTCTGTTTGTGGATTTGTATTACATTCCTTGTCATAGTCTACTAAACTATCTTCATCTACTAATTCTAAATGTGCAAAAGGTATTGTCCCTACAACTGGTATACTTAATATTTCTTCAATCATTTTAATTCCTGGATCTAATAAAGTTTTATCTCCTCTAAATTTATTGATTATGAGTCCTTTTATTCTTTTTCTTTCATGTTCCTCTAACAGCATCACAGTACCATAAAGAGAAGCAAATACTCCTCCCCTATCTATATCTGCTACTAAAAGTACTGGAGCATCTGCCATTTCAGCCATTCCCATATTGACTATATCATTTTGTTTCAAGTTTATTTCTGCTGGACTTCCTGCACCTTCTATAACTACGATATCATTTTCTTTCTCTATCTCTTTATATATGTCTAATATCATTGGTCTAAGAGTATTTTTATACTTGAAGTATTCCACTGCTTCCATATCCTCTTTATCTTCACCTCTTATAACAACCATAGAACCTTTATCTGACTTCGGTATAAGTAAGATTGGATTCATATTTGGATGTGGTTTAAGTCCTGCAGCTATTGCTTGTAAGGTTTGAGCTGTACTTATCTTATATCCTTCACTAGTAGTATAATATTTTGAGGACATGTTCTGAGATTTAAATGGGTATACCTTATATCCATCTTCTTTAAATATTCTACATAATCCTGTACACATAAGACTCTTACCTGCTGAAGATGTGGTGCCTTGTATCATGATATTTGTCATATTATTTTCCCCCTATTTGTATTTTTCCATTTCTTCTTCTAAATTATCTACTTTATATTCTAAGGATAATACTGGATCTAGATTGTATTTATCCAATAAATAATATAAATCTTCGATTTCATTTCTAATTGGAGCTTTGTGATCATCATATAGACCATTATTAGAATGGATATGAATATAGAAAATATAATCTTTAAGTTCTTTTATCCATTCTTCCAATTTCACTTTCCCTAATTTAGCATGTCCTATATCTAAATTAATTTTAATATTAGGTAAATTTATAGTTTCTATTAGGTCTTTTAACATACTGGGAGTTTCTTCAAATATATTTTCCAGAAGTATTATTCCATTATAATCTGGTACTTCTTTTAGTATTTGTTCCCAGAATTCCCTACTTTGCTTATTGTTTAATTTTATTAGTGATGGTTGATTTAAATATGGATTAATCTGACTATGAAATATTAAGTAATCTATATTTAATTCCTTAGCCGCATTCATAGTATATAAATATCTATTATAGCTTACTTCTCTAATTAATTTATCAGGACTTGAAGGCTTTAAATCTAAAAAAGGTCCATGTAAAGCTTTTATATTTTTAAACCCTTTAAGTTTAGCTTTATATCCGTGAATTATCATATTAACTTCATCCAAGGATAAATTAGGCTCTGTAAAATCCTGCATTTCAATACCTATATTGAGTCTTTTAAATTCTTCTATATTTAAGCTATCTATAGTACTTATAGTTTTTAATATTTTTCTCTCCATATCTTCACTCATTTCTTTAAGATTTTTTCTTCTTTGAATGAATCAGCCAGGTTACTTCTATCAAAGAAGATGGAAGCAATATAATATCCTCATAAACCAAATATTTCCCTTCCCACCTTGGATCAAATTTATTTTTATATTTCCTTAGTCCATCAAAGCTATAAAAATGTTTACCATATTTAAATACTAAATGTGCAATCCTTTCTTGAATATGTGCACTCTGCGCTATCCCTACATTTGAAAGTGGTGCCATTCCCAGATTGAATATTTTATAATTATCCTCTTTAAATGCCAAAATCAAATTTAGTATAAGAAAAGTCATGGTATTATTAGGTACTTCCTTTTTAAAACGCATTAAATCAATAGAAGCTGATTTATGATCATCATAACTAGGACTTATAGAAGCAAATGCTATTATTTCTCCTGTTTCTTCCTTCTTTACAACTCCTATTTTAGATTTGTTTAAATATTCCCTACTAAACCATCCAAGTGAAAAGCCCATTTCCTCTCTATCAGCTAACCATTCATCAGAAACTTTCTTTAGGTCTAAAAATAGATTTTCATCTATAGAGTTATCATAATACATCTCAAAAGTAAAACCATCCTTTTCAAATCGTCTAAGTGTATTTCTAAAATCTCTACTTTTTGAACTATTTATATCAAAATTATCAAGTTCCACTAATCCTGTCTCACCTAATTTAAAGAAATAATACCCATGATCATGATAAAAAGGTAATAATTTCTCACTGGATTGATAAAAAACTGATTTATATCCATATTCATCTATGAATGTCTGAAATTCTGTTAAAGCTTCTCCGAAGTATTTTGGGTTTCCAATAGGATCTCCCAAAACTACTGCAAGACCATGACTTATCTCATATTGGATCAAAATACTATTATTTTTAGACCAAAATAAATGTTTATCCTTTAAAAATATAAGGTGAGTTAAGAAATTCCCATCATATTCCTGCAGAAATTTATTTACCCTTTCTTCATTAACAGTTTCATACATCTTATCATTTGTTATCTTCTCCTTTGTAAATTCATAGTAGATAACAAAAACAATGAGAAAGCCATAAGCAATAACACCACTAGATATAGGCCAAGAAATTCCCTTTGAGATCAAGGACTTGAAATATTTAATTTTTATAAAATCTCTCAATATTATATGAGACATTTTCATATAAGCTAAAATTCCGATAAAGGCCAATAGCAAAGTCATAATGGCTTTAAACCAATCAATTGGTAAACTTTTTCTATAAAAGCTATGCTTAGACATTTTTAATATTATCAGAACTAAAATCAAAAAAATTGCTTCTTCATAGGCAAAACCCTTAATGAAAGCAAATATAGCACCAAAAAACAATAACCACATAGTAATTTTGTAGCTGCGTTTTACTTTCATTCTTATTTCCCTAGAAATAACTATCAATAGTATTCCTATACATATTGATAACTGCCTTGATAACTGTAAAATTGGAAATGATAAAAGTCTTGAAGCTATTTTAATTCGTTCAATTACTCCCGGAACTAATGCAGATAATAATAAGGTTACTCCAGATGCTAATATCAATATAGCTAACAATAGGTTTGTAATGCTAGATGTTTTATTGATAAAATCTTTTATCTTTGAGAAGCCAATAAATTGAATTAATTTATTTTCACTTTGAGATTGTACTATCAAAGTAAAAACTATTCCTATTATCAAAGGCAATATATAATAAAAAGTTCTATATAATATCAATATGGCTAAAACATTTTCAGTTCCTATACCATAATATTGAAATCCAAGTAATACAACTAAATCAAAAGACCCAACTCCACTAGGCAATAAGCTTAGAATACCAGCTATGGAGCCTAAGGTAAATACGATAAATATAATATAAGGATCTACACTTTGACTAAATTGTCTCACGATAACAAAAAATAAAGTGAAAGCAACCATCCATTCTATAAAGGATAAAAATAATAGTTTCACTCTTAATATAATCTTATTATGATCGCTTGTTTCTATTGAATTTTTTCTTAAAGTACTAAAAATCCTATCTATTAAAAAATAAATAATGAAGTATATTATGAAAGCAACAATGGTTATAATTATCCATCTATATTTCTCTATAAGCGGAGCTATATATTGATATTTAAACAATGCAATAATGGTCATAAGTGAAAGTCCTATGCCCGTTGCTGGAATTAATAATAAATTATAATCTATAATATCTTCTTTATTGCTGGTGCTCTTTTTAAATAGTACAGACCTAATAGAGGCTCCTGTCAATCCTCCTAGTCCTGAAATATTATTTATTGTGTTAGTTACAAAAGTAATGCTAAATATAGTTATTTTTTTAATATTAAGATTTAAATATTTTATTATTGCAAAATCATACAAGCTCATTGATGATACTGCTGCTATTCCTAAAATAGTAAATATAAATATAAGAGACATAGGAAATTCCCTAATTATAGATATTGTCTTAGCAAAATCTATTGATTTTAATTCCTTCACTCCTCCAGCGATTATAATTCCCATCATGAATATTATAAATATTAATCTTGAAATCTTTGTTCCATTCTTTTTCAATAGTAATTTAATCTTTTCCATATATCCCTCCATCTGTAATACCTATTATTTTACTATTCTCTATAACTCCATATTTGTTCCAGTACCTAAGTAATATATTACATTGTTTTTTCAATATTATCAATCTAGTTAAATATTACAAATTTAATTTCTAAATTTAAAGGCCCTGCATATGCAGGGCCTGTTATTCATTATTTAGCTTTATTATATATTTCTTCTATCTTGTTCCAATCAACTACATTCCACCAAGAATCTATATAGTCTGCTCTTTTATTTTTGTATTTTAGATAATATGCATGCTCCCATACATCTATACCAAGAAGAGGTATCTTTCCTTGTGAGATTGGATTATCTTGATTTGGTGTAGAAAGTATTGCAAGTTTTCCATTATCAAGTACTAACCATGCCCAACCACTACCAAATTGACCTAATGCAGCTTTTTTGAAATCTTCTTTTAATTTATCAAATCCTCCTAATTCTTCGTCAATTTTCTTTCCAAGCTCTCCTTCTGGTTTACCTCCACCATTTGGTGACATCATATCCCAAAATAATGTATGATTATAATGACCTCCACCATTATTTCTTACAGCAGTTTTAATGTTCTCTGGTAAATCATCTAAAGATTTCAATATATCTTCTATTTCCATTTCTTGGAGTTTTCCATGACCTTCTAAAGCCTTATTTAAATTATCAACATAAGTTTGATGATGTTTTGAATGATGAGTCTCCATTGTTAACTGGTCTATATGTGGTTCTAATGCATCATATGAATATTTTAATTCTGGTAGTAAAAATTTCATTGTATCTCTCCTTTTTTATCTATATTAATTTTATTATTATTAGCTTATTATATATATGCCCACATTTCTAAATGATAAACATTATCATTTAGAAATGTGGAAAGTAATTTTTTGTATTAAAAAGCTCTGATAAGTTTCCCTATCAGAGCTTTTTATTTATCATATATATAATATAATTTTCAATATCTTAGTTTTCTAAGCCTATTACAGTATCAGGGTCATCTTCTATCTTAGGCAGATTAATCCCTATATATGCGAATATAATAATTACTATCGGAGTTATATAGTTAAAAAAAGCATATTTAGCATAATCTTGAGTAGCTACTCCAAGAACGCTGTAAAGGAAAGCACCACATGTATTCCAAGGTATTAGAGCAGAAGTAATAGTTCCAGCACCCTCTAAAGCATTGGACAATACCTTAGGGTGAAGACCTTTTTCTCTATATGCTTTAGCATACATTCTTCCCGGTACCACTACTGAAATATACTGCTCCGGCATTGTCACATTACTGAATACACAAGTTAATATTGTAGTAGTAACTAATGTACCTACACGCTTTACTCTCTTTAATAGTGCTCCTACTATAACTTCAAGTTGACCAGTCTTTTCCATTATGCCACCAAACATCATGGCTATAATTGTAAGTGAAATAGAAAACATCATATTCTCCAATCCACCGGCTGTTAATAGTTCGTCTATCATTTCAACACCTGTTTGGGATGTATATCCGCTAAATGCAGCAGTTAATAAATCTCCTAAATGTGCACCTTGCATAACTACACCAAGAACTCCACCTAATATTATACCAATTGTAATTCCTGGTATAGCAGGTACCTTAAAGGCTATTGCTACGATTACAGCCAAAGGTGGTATTAGTAATAACGGTGACACATTAAACGAAGATGTGATTCCATCTCTAATAGCATCTATAGCTGATATATCAACGCTTCCTCCACCATATTTGAAACCCATAATTAAAAATATTACCAATGTAATACCATATGCAGTAAATGTACTTGGAACCATATTTTTAACATGTGTAAATACGTCAGTTCCAGACACTGCTGGTGCTAGATTGGTTGTATCTGATAATGGAGACATCTTATCTCCTAAATATGCTCCTGAAATAATAGCTCCTGCAGCCACTGGAGCAGGTATGCCTAATCCTTTAGCAATTCCAATTAATGCAATACCAATAGTCCCTGCAGTACCCCAGCTAGTCCCCGTAGCTAAAGATGTAATGGAACATATTAGAACAGTAGCAACTAGGAAAATTCCCGGTTTTAGAATTCCTAATCCATAATAAATCATACTTGGAACAACACCAGATAATAGCCATAATCCAATAAGAACACCAATAATTGCTAAAATAATTATAGCTTGTAAAGCTTGATAAATACCATCAAACATAGCTTTTTCAATTTCATTCCAAGTAAATCCAATCTTAACGGCTATAAGTGCCGCAAATAATGTACCTACAAGCATTGGAATATGTGGATCAGCTTCGTATATAGAAATACTAACCCCCATGACAATAATTAAGAATGCGAATGATAGCAACGCCTCCCAAAGATATGGTTTTCGAGCTGTCTTTTTCAACGTTAAAAATCCTCCTTATGCAATATTTTCTGAGTCTTGTAAATTTTATTACAACTTTATATATATGTCAATAGTTTCAGGGAAAGTTTAGTTTTTAACAGTCTTTGCGAATCATTTAACGAACAATTGATAATTTTCTTAATTTTTTATAATTGTATTCCATTAAATAGAAAAAAGACCTTAATTATCTTAATTAAAGTCTTTTCTGCTTTTTACTATGTTTCTAAATTATATTGAAAAACATCTTTAATAATCTATTTAAAATAAGAATGAGTATCTATCTTAATCTTTGATATTTCCTAATTATTTTAATTGGCTGTTTACAGCTTCTCCAGCTATTTTACCTGTATATATTGCTTGTGCTATAGCTGTTCCTGTTGCAGGATATACTCTATTAAATATATTACCGAAAACTAATTCTCCTGCTGCAAAAAGATTTTCAATAGGCTGTCCATTGCTACCTAAGACTTCACAATTTTCATTTACCATTAATCCTGGCATTGTGCCAATAATACATGCCCGTGTCGGAACTGCATAGAAAGGCCCTTTAGTTGGTGGCTTCATTTTTTCGATAATACTTCCAAATTCATCTTCAGTACCATTCTCAACAGCTTCATTGTATTTCTTAACAGTTACTAGGAAGTTTTCCTTATTTACTCCCATTAAATCAGCTAGTTCTTCCAAGGTCTCTCCTTTAAGTATAAGTCCTTGTTCAACACCTTTTTCATAATCTTCAACTCTATCACTCTTAGAATCGTCTATACCATATCCAATATCTTCAGGCTGTAAATATATCTGTAACGCAATATCTGTACTTTGTCCAGTTTCATCTACAAACCTCTTACCATCTTTGTTTACAAATAATTCTGGTACCCATACAAGACTTCCTACCTCACCTTTATATCCCATATTTGGAGTAAGTGCTTCATAGGACATTACACCATTACCAACTATTTTCACTCCAAGTTCTCTAGTCATTTCTATTCCATCTCCTGTAGAACCTGCCGCAAGGAATGGCCATTTTCCAGCTGAATCCGGATCAAATTCTTCAAGTAATTTACGATTATTTCCAAATCCTCCTGTTGCTAAAATAACTTTCCTAGCATTTACTGTATATTTCTTTTCTCTATCTTCAACATTTACACCTTTGATAATGTTATTATCATCAACTATTAGAGAAGTTACTTTTGAATTTACTCTTATTTCCGCTCCGTTTTCTTTGGCAAAATTTAATAAGAATTCAGCAGCTTGATTACCTGCAGCATCATCTCTAAATTTTGTTAATTTAGCCCCTCTATTAGTTTCAAATCTATATATTCCTGAATCAGGGTATGTTTCAGTTGCACTTTCAACATCCCATGGTGCACCATTATCAATTAAATAGTCAAAGGTTTCTCCTGCAATATTTGCTATATGTTTAACCAATGCTTCATTTGACTTTGTTTCAGATCTCATTTCAAACCACTGTAAAAGTGATTCTGGAGTGAAGCTTTCTTCTGGTACATACTTAGAACCATTACCTGTCCAAAATAATCCACCTGACAAAGCAAGCGATCCACCAGTAAATGGCATTTTTTCAAGAACTAAAATACTTATATTATCATTTTTCCCTAATTCGATGGCTGCTGATAGTCCAGCAGCTCCTGCACCAACAACTACTACGTCATATTCCTCATCTTCACCTTCGACTAATTCTGGTTTCTCTGGTTTAATATTTAATAAATCCATATTCACACCAGATTTTTTTAAAGCATCTTTTGTAGCTTGGATAATACCAATGCTTGACATCGTAGCGCCAGCTACAGTATCAACAGAAACACTTTGATGCTGAACAATTGCCGCTGGTACAGAATCATTTGCATAGCTAAATAATCTCTCGGATTCAGCCTGTTCAATTACCTTTACTTCTGTTATCTTTTTTTCGTCAACAGTAACCTGAACCTTAATAACACTTTTCATTCCTTTAGCCTCACCATCATATACACCTGGAGTAAAGACCATCTCTGTTTTTTCGGAAATCATCGGTTCTGAAGTTTGGCTACATCCTACTAATGCAGACGTGATTATTGTCAAAATTAAAACAAAAACAATTACTCTTTTCATATTTCATGCTCCCTTCAATTATTTTATATAAATGCTGAATTCATCTACATTTATAAGTATAAGGTCTAAAGGAGCTTTAAAGTCAATGATATTTTTTTATCACTCACTTTGATTAAATGGTAACCAAGCTTGGTGCCAATTTATATAGTCGTCACCTACTTTACGCATCAAAGCACTTTTAGTTAAAACATCCCCTGATAATTCCATTCCCTGTGAATTCATATATTCAATTGCAGGCGCCAAGAGTTCCGGAGTAATAGTTCGATTAGATTTTGATTGAATTCCTGTTTGTATGCATAGTCTAGAAGGATACAATTTCACATAATCAGACTCCTCAATATCTAATAACTCTGCATACTCTTTATAAACACCAAGCCCAACAGAAAAATTCTTTCCGCTACTTTCCACTTCTACTAATGAGAATAAAGTGCTTGTAAATACAAAGGGAATTTTATTTAGCCAATCAAAAATTATTTTCTGTATGTATTTATCTGGATGTAATACATATCCATTCTGCATTTCTAGACGATAAATATCAGGACGGTATTCAATTCGATATTTTCCAATTAACTCATTGGAAGCTATCATGCTTTGCTCTTCTTTCTCTATATGCTTGAGAATATTACTCTTCCATACTATCTCTTTCTTAATATCTTCTTTTCTATCAGATAAATTAGAAATGATATCATCATTTTCATAATTATTAAGAAGCTTGGCTGTTTCGTCTAGTGTATATCCTAATTGACGATATATCCTTGCCCTAATTAACATATGAATTTCCCAGCCGCCATAATAACGATAGCCTGTAGCTTCTGATCTTTCTGGAGCTATAATTCCTTTAGATTCATAGTAACGTATCGCCTCTGGTGTTATATCTAATAGTTTAGCTACATCACTTATTTTATATTTCATTTTATAACCTCCACCTGTTACTCCTGCTTGTTCTTTAGAATTTTTTAATAATAATTACTTGAAATATACCTGGCAGTTTATTAATAGTTTATCAATCTTCTATACTATTTTCAAGATTTGCTGCTTATCTATATCATAGTACAATAAAAGCCCCAATGAGTTCCCTCACTAGAGCTAACTTTATAGTTTTCTATAAAACAACTTGCCATATATGTTTAAATCTCTCCTGATGCTACTAGTATTAACCTCTTATCTTCTCAATTAATTCATCTTTCTTGTTTTTAATACTTCTTATTTCATTTTTAACTAAACCATCTTTCAGATGCTCTTTTTCTACAAAGAACATGGATAGTCCTCCCAATCCTACATGAGTACCTACTGCCGCACCCATTTGCATTATATAAATTTCATCTTTAAAATCTGTCTCTAATCTAATTTTTTCCGCTAAATCCTTAGCAATATTCATATCTGAAGTATATCCGATAATGACAAAATCTGTAATCTCATTATCAACCCTTCTAATAAACTCATCTATATAAAATTTAAATACTCTATTTCGTCCCCTTTCCTTAGCAACTATGGCTCCCTTGCCCTTTTTCATGGACATAATAGGTTTTACTCTTAGCAGTTTACCAATAAATGCACTGGCATTGGTTAATCTACCACTTTTAATCAAATTATTTAAATCATCTACACATAGAAAATGTTTTACCCTAGTCTTATAATTTTCATTGAATTGAATTAATTCATCAAAGCTATAACCTGATTCCAATAGCATAGCACTTTTCAATATCAGCCATCCACTTCCATGACTCATAGATAATGAATCTACTACATATATTTTCACAGTTGAATTTGGATTATTTTCAAAAAAGTAGTCTTTTGCTAAAACTGCTGATTGGTAAGAGCCACTTGTACCACTAGACATACAAATGCATAAAATTTCCTTATATCCATCTTCAATGGCTTTATTTATTATTTTTAAATATTCTTCTGGACTTGGCATTGATGTAGTAGGTAATTCCTCTAAAGTTGGTAAAATTTTAAAGAATTCATCCGTCTCAATATCTATTTTATCCCTATAGGTTGTACCACTTATGATAATATTAAGGGGTGCAACTCCTATATTATATTTCTCGACTATTTTTTTTGATAAGTTCACAAGTAGAATCAGCCATTATCTTGATCATATAATTCCCTCACTTTATTTATAGTCATAATTCGCTAAATTTCGACAAATTATTCTTTACAATTATAACATATTAAAATTAAAAGAGATATGTTAATAAATTTGACAAATACTATAAAATGGCAATGTAAAATATACATAGGTAGTAGGTTTTTTATTGAGAGTTCAAAGATACGTTAATGATATACAAAAATAATAAATAAAACTCCAACGATAAATTATCATTAGAGTTTTATTTTCTTGCTACATAATTACTACTGGTTTAATTAAATCAAATGGTCTAGTTTTTATCATTGCTAATGCATCCTCTATTTTTTCAAATCCATGAAAAACGTGTGTAACTATCTTACTCGGATCAAGTTTACCATACTTAACTAATTCAATTTGTTTTTCCATTCTAGCTCTGCCGCCTGGAATTTCTTTATTAATGGTGTTAGCATGACTCGTATTAGCTCCCCATTCAATCTTTGGAATTGAAAATGTCTCCCCGCTACCAAAGTGATTTACATTTCCAATACGTCCACCTAATTTAACAATTTTCACAGCATCGGTAATTGCATCTGAATCAGTCCCTGCAACCAATACTTTATCTACTCCTGTACCTTTTGTGATTTTTAAAATTTGTTCCACAATGGGCCCATCATTATGATTTATTATATCTGTTGCGCCATAGAATTTAGCTGCTTTAACTAAATCAGGACTATAACCAACTACAATAATCCTTTCTGCTCCCTTTAAATGTGCACCCGCAACTCCCATCAAACTTATAGAAGCAGTGCCTAAAACGGCCACTGTATCTCCATATTCTACTTCCGCTAATTCTACAGCATGAAATCCTGTAGATACTGTATCTGTCAACATAACAGCTGATTCTAATGAAATCCCCTCTGGAAGTAAGGCAACATTCATATCCACATTATCTACATGAAAATACTCTGAAAAAACTCCATCCTTTATATTTGAGTATTTTCTTCCTACTAATTGTTGACTGCTGCTGTGCATATCAATATTTCTCCAATCAAGTGTTACAGCTGGTACTATTACTTTATCACCTGGTTTAAAATCTTTAACCTTACGGCCAACTTCTACAATCTCGCCTATAGCTTCATGACCTAGAATCAAATTATGTCTATCACCTAATGTACCTTTATATACTGTTTGAATATCAGAAGTACATGGGGCTAAAGCTAAAGGTCTAAGTATTGCATCATAAGGTCCTGCCACTGGTCTTTCTTTTTCAATCCATCCTACATTATTTAATCCAAGCATTGCAAAACCTTTCATACATATCCCTCCTATATATTAAATAATATCAATCTATTTGTTAGTTTTTTTGTTTATACAATTAATAATTGCAATTACCTTGCCAGCTTTTGCTTTTTATTTAAATTTAATCTAATTTTTACATATAGGCTATATTTCTTAATATTACAATATTGAAAGCTTATGAAAAGCCCATTTTATAATTCAAAGTATTATCTTCTTAGTTTTATCAAATGCTAATCTTACACTGTTAATTATATTATCGCGAAATTTAGTTCTTGACCGAGAAATAAATTTCATTTATTATGTATCTATAATATAGTCAGGAGATGTTGTATATGAACCACGCCTTTAATAAAAAAAACATAGCAATTGAACCTATGGATGTTAAAGATATAGATGATATGCATAAAAAGTTTTTATTGAATACTAAAAGTCCAGTTTTTGCAGAAACCTTAAGATACTGTGAAAAGGTTGCAAATTCTAATTCCAATGTTCTTTTGATAGGTGAATCTGGAACCGGAAAAGAAGTTGCTGCTAAATATATTCATTTATGTAGCCAAAGGGCTTCTAATGATGTAGTAGCAGTTAATTGCAGTGCTTTCACTGAAACCCTTTTAGAATCTGAGCTTTTTGGATATGAACAGGGAGCATTTACGGGAGCTTTAAAAGCAAAAAAGGGGAAGTTCGAACTGGCACATGAAGGTACTTTATTTTTAGATGAAATTGGAGATACCAGTCTACTTACTCAAGTGAAGCTTTTAAGAGTCATTGAAACTAAAAAATTTGAACGAATTGGTTCTAACACACCTATGCTAATAGATTTTAGACTAATTTGTGCTACTAATAAAGATCTTGAAGAAAACATCTTAAATGCTACTTTTAGAGAAGACTTTTTTTATAGGATTAGCACTATCGCCATTAGAATCCCACCTCTCCGTGAACGTAAGGAGGATCTTATGGATATGATTAATTTTTTTCTAGAACAGTCCTGCATTGAAAATAGACGTGAAATCACTTATATTGAACCTGAGGTTAATGAATTTCTATATAATTATGATTATCCTGGAAACGTCAGGGAACTTAAAAATACTATCGATAGATTAGTGATATTATCAGAAGATGGCGTTATTAAAAAAGACGATCTTCCTATTTTGCATTCTATTGTTAGAGTGAAACCTAGTTCGACCAGTGATAGATTTGAATCTATCGTTAGCTTGAAAGAGTTTAGAAAAAATACTGAATCTAAATATTTACAATGGGTTCTAAATCAAGTAAATGGAAATGTAGCTGAAGCAGCTCGCAGGCTTGATATTAGTTCTCGTCAACTTTTTAATAAAATTAATGAATATGGATTGGAAAAATAATAGAAAGCCTTGATTAGATATGATTCTAATCAAGGCTTTTTCAGCAAAATATGAAAACATCAATTACCTTACAGTTAGTTATTTCCATTTTCTTTCATCCCATTAATCTCTTATAGATAGTATTCTCTATTGTTTATAAAATAGTTATTTGGCTAGTTTTGAAATTATATTTTACCTTATATTTTGTAGATTATATAATAGTTTTAATGGTATAATTAATGTAACATATAAATTATCTGCAGCCATAAAATTTATTAATAAATTTAATCTCTATAAAAGAGTAATGGAGGTAAATATGGATAATAAAAAAGCATTAGATATTTTAGAAAACTTAAAAAATGTAATTATGGGAAAAGATGAAGTTCTAGAGAAGGTTTTAATAGCATTATTTGCCAGAGGCCATCTTTTAATTGAAGATGTACCTGGAGTTGGAAAAACTACTTTAGTTAAAGCACTTGCTAGAAGTATGGATTTATCATATAAAAGAGTCCAGTTTACACCAGACCTGATGCCTTCTGATATTATAGGTATTAGTGTCTATGATAAAAATACTGGAGCCTTTTTTTTCAAAAAAGGTCCAATATTTAATCAAGTATTCTTAGCTGACGAAATCAACAGAACTTCTCCCAAAACTCAGTCTAGTTTATTACAGGCTATGGAGGAAGGGGAAGTGTCTACAGAAGAAAGTCATTATATTTTAGAGAAACCTTTTATGGTACTGGCAACTCAAAATCCACTAGAATACCAAGGAACTTTTCCTCTGCCAGAAGCACAGTTAGATCGTTTTCTAATGCGTTTATCTCTGGGATATCCAGAAAAACAGTCTGAAATAGAAATACTCCAAAATTATCAGTCCATAAAAAATCTTAATCTTATAGAGCCTGTTGTATCTCAGGAAGATATATTAGAAATGCAATCCATGGTAGATGAAATAACAGTTCACCGTGATATTATAGATTATATTGTTAATATTTCTAATACAACTAGAATTTATGAAGATTTGCGTTTAGGAGCTAGTCCTAGAGCTTCTATTGATTTGTTGAAGGCTGCAAAATCAAAGGCATTTTTAGCAGGTCGAGACTATGTTATTCATGATGATGTAAAGAAAATGGTAGTACCTGTATTGGGACATAGGCTAATTCTTTCCCCAGAGGCCAGAATAGAGCAAAAGGGTATTGAAGATATATTAAAAGAAGTTCTTAGTCGTGTATTTGTACCGGTGATGACAGATGAATAATATGAAAATTGGTCTTCCATTAATCTTCCTTATGATTATAATTGCCTTTGTATTGTTGGTTGGAGGAACCTTGCCTTACTTTTTATTTTATATACTATTGCTGACATTCATTCTTCCTTTAATTCACTGTTTAATTACCCTTAAAGGGCTAAAAGGTTCTATAGAGATTCCAAGAGAATCTCTATTCATTGCCGAAATGCTCAATATAAATTATCAAGTAAAAAATAATAGTATTCTTCACATACCCTATTTAGAAATTCAATCTGATATTTCAAAACAATTAACAGGGATTAATTCTCCTAAAGTGACATTAGCACTGAAAAAAAAGGAATCCTACAGCAGTAGTGAATCTCTAATCCTAAGAAGAAGGGGTTATTACCAGTTTGGAGAAATAGAGGTAACAGTGGGAGATGTTTTTGGATTTTATTCTTTTAAGAAAAAAATTACAAGTCCTACCTCTCTACTAGTCTATCCAGAAACCATTATCCTATCTACTTTCAAAATAACTGCCAGCCATCAATCTGGAGAACTTCTAGTGCAGACCTCAGATTTTCAAGATAAAAGCCGAGTTACTTCTTTGAGGGAATATAGAGAAGGTGATTCCGTTAAAGCCATTCATTGGAAACTATCTGCAAAAAAGGATATTCCTATAGTTAAAGACTATGAAAATCGAGGAGATACATATGTTATCATTTTCCTAGACAATGAAGCAAATATCTTTAAAGATGATGTAGATCGTCGTCTTGAAGATAAGACTGCTGATGTTGCTCTTAGCATAGTAAATTATTGTTTAAGTCAAAATATAGAAGTAAACTTGGAAACTCAGAATGATCAAAACCAAGTAGAAGTAAAAGGTCAACAAAAGTCTGACTTAAAACCTTTTTTGGAAACCTTAGCTAGATTTAAGGGTAACGGAACTCTTGAATTTAAATCTATTGTCGCGTCAAAGATTGAGACTTTAAATAAAAATTCAACAGTTATAATTATTACTCCAAACTTAGATAAGGCTATTGGTGCACAAGGAATTCAACTAAAAATCAGAAATCTTAATCCATTATTTATAGTTATAACTGATTTAGATAACAGAACAGGATATATAGACCAAATAGTTGAAAAAAGATTAAGACAGGAAGGAATCCCCATATATATATTAGATTATAACAATAGTATCAAGGAAGCATTGGAGGTTTATCATGGATAGAACATCTAATAAAAGTCAAAAGTTACTTTTAAACCTGATTTATGCTTCTTTTGTATTTTGTCTAGTATATCTTTTTGGTTTGGGGATGGGATTAAAACTAAATATTATGCTGCAAGTATTAATAGTATTGCTAGGAAGTATGATAGTTAAATTCTTTCTACTAAATCCATTAATTCTATATGGACTTTTAGCTATTAGTTCTCTAATCACTATCTTGATACACCGTTTCGTTTCTCCCATTTTATTTAACATAATAGAAAGAATTCTTTCTTTATTCAGTAACATAATTGCTCATCTCCAAGGGAAAGAAAGTATTGCATTAGATAATATGTTGTTATTTTGGGCAATGCTTATAATTTTAGTATCATTGTTTACTGCTTTCATCTTATTTAGGAATAAAAATATTTATCTATTGCTTCCTATTTATATAGTTTTCTTCCTTTACTATTGGTATAATTTTTTTAATCAAGCATATTGGATGATTTCCATATTCCTATTAGCCTTTTTTATTCTCATAGGATTAAATAAGTATTATGAGAAAAAGATACAGAACCTTTACAATCCATGGCTCCACACATTAACTACCTATAGCATATTAATTGTTTTCATAGCTTTACTATTGCCAAAGAGTTACAATTATATCGAATGGCCTTGGTTGCAGCGAAAAGTTTATACCATCTTCCCATTTATCGAAGACTTACGTTCCTATGATATCTATAGCCGGAAATCTGGAAACGCTACACTATTCAATTTTTCAATTACAGGATATCAAAGTGAAAACTCAAAATTAGGAGGTCCTGTAAACTTAAGTGATAAGAGAATTATGACAGTACGTGTAAGTGATAGTACTTATCTAAGGGGAAATGTAAAGCAAGTTTATACGGGGAATTCTTGGGATACTATAGTTGAACCTTCAGCAAACTATGGATTGAAACAAGACTTCAGTGGTCTTTCGCAGGAAGAACAGAAAATTTATTACAAGCAAGAATATATTACTATTACCTATCATGATTTTGCATCAACTACCCTTTTTAGTCCTTATAAACCAGCTAAAGTTAGCTTCTCAGACAATCATATGCTAAAAGTAAACCGTGATGATGTTTTGGTATTCTCCAATGGAGTTTATAATGGTGAAAGCTATCTTGTCCTAGTACAAAAACCTCTTCCATATGGGATGTTAGTATCTCTAGGTATAGACCAGAAAAAGAAAGATATGACTGACTTAAATATATACTTACAGATACCTAAAGATAAAATAACTGAACGGACAAAAGATCTAGTAAGGGAAATAGTAAAGGATACTAAAGATGATTTTGAAAAAGCGGTGGCTATTGAGAATTATCTTAGAAATAATTATAAATATAGCTTAGATGTGGAATATTTACCAGAAAATCAAGAGTTTATAGATTATTTTCTATTTGAAAAAAAGGAGGGTTACTGCACCTATTATGCAACATCCATGGCTGTGATGCTTCGTCTATCAGGAATACCAAGCAGATATGTGGAAGGCTACTTAGCTAAGGATTCTATTGAAACTGGTGTATATGAGGTAAAACATGAAAATGCTCATGCATGGGTAGAAGCATTTATTGAACCAGTTGGTTGGATGACCTTTGAGCCTACACCTGCTTACCCTGTAGAATCTAGATTAGAAAATTATCAGCTAAATGATTCCGACAAGGATATGGAGTTAAATGAAGCTAGGGAAAATATTAGAGGTCCTAGAAATGATATTGATGATCAAAATATTGATGGCGACCAAACTACTGTCGATGGAAGGAAACCAAACTATGAGGAAGACTATGAAGATACATCTACTGGTTTAACAAGTAATACTGTTGACTTATTTATAATCATTTTATTATTAATAATCCCTCTAAGATTTTTAGTAGGATTTTTACAATATAGCTATCGGGAAGCTAAAGCTAAAAAGTTATCCAATAATAAAAGGGTTATTTATCTATATCGACAAATTCTAAGGATCAAGGAATTAATGGGTTATCCCCAACTATATGGAGAAACTCACTATGAATATGCAAATCGTATTGCGTATAAATTCTATTCCTATGATGAAATAGGAATAAAAGAAATTACAGAAATCTTTGTAAAAAGTAAGTACAGTAGCTTTCCTTCTTCGAATGAAGATGTATTAGAACTAGAAAAATATAAAAACATTATGGAAAATCGACTAAAAAAGTATTGGGGTAAAATAAAATATTACTATCATAAATATGTTAAGAAGATATATTGATTTTAATATTTTTATATCTTAATATAAATCATATCTTTACCATGAATAATTTATTAACCATAAATTTACCAAGAATCTCTTGATATTAGCTTGCTTTTATAAGATTTCTTTATAAGTTTCATACTATTCTTAATAAAAAACACGTTTAAATGAGCTATCAAAATCTAACTTTATAAAATTGCTAAAAATAAAGGGATAGATATTAATCTAGTTAAGTACTTTAACAGGGAAGTCAAGTTGGACTTCCCTGCTTGATATTTTGCTATATTTTTTAACTTGTTTATTATCACTAAAGTTTTATTTAATTCCCACTTTTTTCATTTACATTCTATCAGGTACTTCAATTCCAAGTAAATCAAGGGAAGTTTCTAAAATATTTTTTGTTAAGGTAATAAGACTTAACCAAGAATTTTTCTTTTCAATATTTTCCTCACTTATAATTTTATTTTCATGATAAAATTTGTTGAATAGATTAGATAAATCATAAATATATTCACATAATTTGTTTGGTGCCTTTTCTAAGAAACTAAACTCTATGACCTCATTAAACTTTGAAAGCTTTAGCATTAAATCTCTTTCACTTTGGCTATATGGCTCATGTATTGCATCCATATTGTTCATTTTTTCCTCACTAGCTTTTCTCAAAATAGATTTAATTCTTACAGTAGTATATAAAATATATGGCCCTGTATTTCCTTCAAAGGATGAGAATTTTTCCATATCAAATATATAGTCTTTAGTAACCTGATTAGATAAATCACCATATTTTAATGCAGACAGTCCGACCTTTCTTGCTATATCATATATTTCAGATTCACTAAAACCTTTATTGTTATCGAGTTTATTCACTACATTATCTTGAATTATTCTAATCAAATCCTGTAGTCTCATAACACCACCTTCTCTAGTTTTGAAAGGTTTCCCATCTTTACCATTCATTGTTCCAAAGCCAATAAAATCAAAGAATAGATTCTCATTTACAATTCTTGTTTTTTTAGCACATCTAAAAACTTGTTCAAAATGTAGTCCCTGTCTTTTATCAACAACATATATTATCTGATCTGGATTATAATCCTTTACTCTTTGCCAAATAGTAGCAAGGTCCGTAGTACTATATAATATAGCACCATCTGATTTTAATATTATTATTGGGGGAATCGTATAAGTATCAATTTCCTTGGCAACATCTATAACCAATGCTCCTTTGCTTTCATAGGTATAGTTGTTTTCCTTTAGATAATTTATCATTTCATCAATATACTTCTGACTATCGCTTTCACCCATCCAAAGGTCAAACTCTACATTTAAAGCGCTATAATTTTTCTTCAAATCCTCTACAGAAACATTTAAAATGTGCTTCCAAAGTGCTATATATCCTTTCCTCCCGCTTTGTAACTCGAAGGTAGCTTTTCTAGCTTCTTCCATCGCTTCAATATTGCTTTTTGCTAGGGAGCTTGCCGCTGGATATATTTCTTCAAGTTCATCTATTGTAAAAGGGGCTTCTTCAGGATATTCCCCTTTATAATCCTCAGCAAAATAAGACAGCTCAGGCATACGTCTTCTAAGCTCAGATATTACCATTCCTATTTGCAAGCCCCAATCACCTAAATGAACATCACCTATTACATTATGCCCTAGAAATCTAGAAATTCTCTTTATTGCTTCACCAATAATTGCAGCTCTAAGATGACCAACATGAAGAGCTTCGCAACATTTGCTCCACCATAATCTACTATAATTGTCATAGGCTTTGCTGGCTCAGAACAACCATATTTCTTATCTTTACTCATATCATTTAGGTAATCAACCAAGAAGTTATCCTTTATATTTATGTTTATAAAACCAGGTCCAGCAGAAGAAACATCTTTAAAAACATTAGTATTCTTCAATATTTCTAATATCTCATTAGCAATTTGTATAGGTGACTTCTTATACTTCTTAGATGCAGGTAAAGCTCCATTACATTGAAATTGACATAAATCAGTACGATTGGATATAGTAACATTTCCAAAATTTCTTTCATATCCACATTGCTCAAAAGCATCCTCAACCATTTTACTTAATATTTTAATTAGTTTTTCCATGAATTACCTCCTTAAATTAGACTATATTCGATATTTTATTAGATCAAATTATTACTAAAATATCAAAATATATATAATGATAAAAAAACCCGTCTCATATACTGAGACGGGTTTAAATCCGCGGTACCACTCAAATTGACATAAGTCCACTTAAATACTTTAACGCAGTAACGTATTATCCTTGCAATTGCTCAGACATATTCTCCGAGGCCCTTTTCACCATCAGCTTTCTTACAAGACTCTCACTCTGTTCTTGCTCGCTGTTAGAAACTCAAATGATTACTTTTCTCTTCCTAGAATTTCTAATTTTATTAATTATCGTTGATTTTATATTATATATTACGAAAAGTCAATGAAAGATTTTTACTAGGTTTCTTACAATATAGATATCGTGAATCTAGAGCTAAAAACTATTTCATTATAAAAGCTCTAATGATTTTATTCATTAGAGCTTTATTTTATCTGACTGATTTAAGTCTAACTATATCTTTATAATTATTGGCAGTAATCATCTGGACATCTGACATATCTTCTTTTATACCCTCTATATCCGATCCCATTTTCTCTAACTTATCAAATATAATCATTTGATTATCATTAAGAACTCCTATATCCTCTTTTAATTCAACCCTTACATTAGAAATTTCTTCTTTTAGCCCAGTTCTTACATTGGAAATCTCTTCTTTAAGTTCAGTTCTTACGTTAGAAATTTCTTCTTTTAATTCTTTCTTTGTATCTTGTAACTCTATATATAGTCTCTCTAATAGGTCAAATATCTGATCTTCTTTATTCATATGATCACTCCTATTATTTTTTCTATAATATGTATGGTGGAGGCGGTGGGTGTCGAACCCACGTCCGAAAACATTTCCACAAGAGCTTCTCCGAGTGCAGTCAGTAATTTGACATTCCCTCTACTTGACCCCTACTGACAGGATTCAAGTTTCAGTAGCTTCATAAGTTCCGTCCTTAGCTCAAAGCTTTGCTAAGTGCGGTGCCCCACTAGATTGACGCCCTATCTCAAGCCGTGGGTTACTCGAGTAGGACGAGCAGCTTAATTAAGCTGCAAATGCGTAATTATCGTTTGCGTTTAATTTAGTTTGCCACTTTTAGCGTTGCTTGGCGACAACGACTCGCTACTCCTGATTCCACATCCCCGTCGAAACCAAATTCGCCCCCATATTTAATTAGCAATTAATTATAGCAAATTTATTGAATTATGTCAACCATTAACCAATGCACAGTTCACAATTAATACCACAAAACTTATAATCTTCTAGTCCTTTTAATTGTGAATCGTCTACTTGTATTTCTCAGATGAATGTTGTTGCATTCTTCTTTCTGCATCCTTCTTCGCTATATCATCTCTCTTATCATATAGCTTCTTTCCTTTTGCAGTCGCTAGTTCTACTTTAACTAGCCCATCCTTTATATATACAGACAAAGGAACCAAGGTATAGCCTTTTTGCGTTATGGCAGCCATTAACTTCCTGATTTCCCTTTTATGCAATAATAATTTTCTCTTTCTAAGAGGATCTACATTATATATATTTCCCTGCTCATATGGGCTAATATGGAGATTATTTATAAATAATTCTCCCTTTTCTATGGAAGCATAGCTATCTTTAATATTTAACTTCCCTTGTCTAATGGACTTTACTTCTGTTCCAGTTAATATTAGTCCAGCTTCCATAGTATCCTCTATGAAATATTCAAATCTTGCTTTTCTATTAGTTGCAACTACCTTAGTTCCTATTTTTTTCATTCTATCACCACATTATAATTTCTTATGATTAAGTTTAACAAATATATATGGTGATGTCAATCTCCTATAGCAATTCAAAATCAATGTTTCTCCTCATTACATCAGCATCTATTACTCTTATCTTAATCATATCTCCTAATCTATATATTTTATTTGTTCTTTCTCCTATTATATAGTATTTTTCTTCATCAAAATGATAATAATCATCTAGCATATTATTAAAATGAACTAATCCTTCTATGGTATTTTCCAGCTGCACAAACATACCAAAATTAGTTAGTGAAGATACTATACCTTCAAATTCTTCTCCTATATGTTTAGTCATATATTGAGCTTTTTTCATATCTTCAACTTCTCTTTCCGCTTCTTCTGCTCTCCTCTCAGTCATAGAAGTATGTTCTGCTATCTCAGGTAAGTTTGCTTCTAGTTTTCCTTGAACTTGGTCACTTAGTTTCCCATTTAAATATGCTTTTATTATTCTGTGTATTACTAAATCTGGGTATCTTCTAATAGGTGCTGTAAAATGAGAATAATACTGCGCAGCAAGACCAAAGTGTATACCTGGCTCATTACTGTATATAGCCTTTTTCAATGACCTCAACATTAATGTGCTAATTAGCGTTTCTTCTTTCTTGCCTCTTATTTCCTTAGTCAATAGCTGTAACTCTTTTGGATGGACTTCTTGCTGCCCTTTTAATGTATATCCAAAATTGTGTATTAGCTTACTAAAAGTAGCTATTTTTTCGGCTGAAGGTTCTTCGTGTATTCTATATAAAAATGGAGTTTGTGACCAGAAAAATCGTTCTGCCACTGTTTCATTGCAAACTAACATAAATTCCTCTATTAATCTATTTGCTATTCTTCTCTCTTCTTTTCTTATTTCTATAGGTACTCCTTTTTCATCTAAGATAATCTTTGCTTCAGGAAAATCAAAGTCTATACTTCCTCTTCTTTCTCTCTTTTCATATAATATATGACATAATTCTTCCATTAGCTTTAAATCCTCTGCAACCTTAGACAATTTTTCCTTAGCCACTTCATCATCATTTTCTAAGAAATCAGAAACATCATCATATACTAATCTTTGTTTACTATTTATTAATCCTTCAACTATTTCATGGTCTACTACTTTACCTTTTCTATCTATTTCCATAAATACAGATAATGAAAGTCTATCTACATTAGGGTTTAATGAACATATTCCATTAGATAGTTCCTTTGGTAACATAGGTATTACCCTATCTATTAGATACACTGAGTTCCCTCTTTGCAATGCCTCTTTATCTAAAGTTGATTTCTCTCTTACATAGTGAGCAACATCTGCAATATGAACTCCAAGATAATAGTTTCCATTATCCTTCATTTCAATAGATACAGCATCATCTATATCCTTTGCATCGATTCCATCTATTGTAAAAGTATTTAAATGTCTTAGATCAACTCTACGCTTCGCTTCTTTAGGATCTACCTCTTGTTCAATATTCTTGGCTGCTTCTTGTACCTTATTTGGAAATTCCTCTGGCAAATTGAATTGTCTAATAATTGATAAAATATCTGTTCCCTTTTCATCTAAATATCCAAGAACTTCTATTACTTTGCCCTCTGGATTCCTCCTAGGCTCTGGCCATGTAGTTATCTCCACAACCACCTTTTGATTTGTCTTTGCATTGCGAGTCTTTGCCTTTGGGATAAATATATCGTATCCAATCTTATGATCATCTGGTACCACAAAGCCAAAATTCCTATTGTCTTCAAAGGTACCTACAATGATTTTATTATTTCTTTCTAGAATTCTGATTATTTCTCCTTCTTCTCGTCTATCCGTTTCTTGCCTTCTAGTAATATTGGCTATTACTCTATCTCCATGCATTGCTCCATTCATATTCTCAGCAGGAATAAATATATCTTCTCTAATTTTATCATTAGGAATAACAAATCCAAATCCTCTTTCATTTCCTTCTAAAATACCAGCAACTAAGTAATCATTATCAATTAAACCATATTTATCATTCTTGGCCTTTATTACTATACCTTCTCTTTCTAATCCCTCTAATATCTTATAAAAACTCTCTAAATCCCTACGTTCTATATCAAATTGTACGGCTAATTCTTCTTTTAACATAGGTTTATATTTCTTTTCTTCCATAAACTCTATAATCATTTCTCTAATACTCATCTTTATTCCTCTATCTGGGGTTTATATTTTTATATATTCTTTCTTTATCATTAGTATTTACCCATATTATATAAAAATAATGTAAGATATTAAAAATATCTTACACTTTTTTTACTTTTGAACCATATTGTGTCCTATTAAATAAATTTGCCTCGTAAGAGTACATATTTTCTTTCTTTTCTTCATGAACTTTTATTGCAATAGATATTAATTCATCTATTAATTTTTTGAAAGAATATCCTTTGCCTTCCCATAAATAAAATGCAATTGAACCAGGCAGAGTATTTATTTCATTGATATATACATTATTATTGGCATCTAATAAAAAGTCTATTCTCGATACTCCTCTACCATCAATAGTTATAAACGCCTTCTTTGCTAATTGTTCTATTTCTTGTCTAATATTATCTTCAATTCCAGCTGGTATTATTCTTCTTTCACCACTGGATTTTCCACCTTTTTCATTAGTTTTTACATATTTATCTTCAAAACTTAGAATCTCTTCCCAACCAATTGGTTCTTCACATAAAGATGTAATTACTTCATCATCAAATCCTAAGACTGCACAATTTATTTCTCTTAAATTTTCCACTGCTTGCTCTATTATTATCTTTCTATCATATCTAATAGCTACCTCTATAGCATCAACAAGGTCTTCTCTATTTTTTGCCTTTGATATCCCTATACTTGATCCTAAATTAGCTGGTTTCACAAATAATGGATAGGATAGTTTTGTTTCTATATCTTTTATAATTAAATCTTTATCTTTCAACCATTTAGATCTATAGAACCAGGTATAATCTACTACAGGCAATTCATTAGCCTTATATACATCTTTCATTAATATCTTATCCATACCTACTGATGAACCTAATACACCACAACCTACATAGGGTATATCCATAAGTTCAAATATTCCCTGCACTGTTCCATCTTCTCCATTCATTCCATGAAATGCTGGAAACGCTATATCTATCTCTCCAAGAATCTTCTTTCCAAATAATCCTACTGTCTTAGGATGTGAATAGATATTGTTATCTCCATGGTTAGGAGATAATATAATCTCTTTAGCATCCTTAAAATTTCCATCCTTGTAGTTTCTAAAATCCATTAAGCTACTTCCTGTCAGCCATTTTCCATCTTTGCTTACATAAATCGGTATCACTTCATATTTTGTCTTATCAATATTTTCTATTACCTGCATTCCTGTAATTACAGATACCTCATGCTCTACACTTAGTCCTCCAAATATTACCCCGATTTTTTTCACAAGAGATAACCCCCTTCCGATTCTTTACTTTACTCACTATAATTATCTGGCAAATCATTTTCAAATAAAACAATATCCTTTGGTCTTGCCAATTTTTGAATATGAGATGTCGCTTCATCTAAAGTATTTACTATAAATATGTTATCCTTGTTGTAATTCACTTCCATTAATCCATCATATATCGGTTTAGTCCTCTTTTCTCCAATAAGTATTACATAATCACAGACCTTCCCTATATTTGTACCAAACTCTTTGTTGGCTTCTATCTCCATTGCACCTAATTCTACCATGCCAGGTGTTACTATTATCTTTCTCCCTTCTTTAAACTGTGATAATACTTCTAAGGCTGCTTTAGACCCTATTGGGTTGGAATTAAAAGCATCATCTATTATGATAACACCCGTACCTGGATTTATTATATTTAATCTGTGTGGTATTGGTTCTAGACTCTCTATTCCATTTTTTATTTCATCAAAGGATAAATCTAATAATCTAGCCACTGCAACACCTGCTAAGATATTATAGACATTATGCTTTCCTAGGAGTTTAGTAGTACATCTTATAGAATTACCGTCTTTGTCTTTTATTGTAAAAGTAGATCCAAATTCGGATACCTCTATATCCTCTGCATATAAATCCAGATTCTCTATATCTTCCAGTCCATAAAGGATTTTTTCTTTAAATGTTTTATCAGCTAATTTCTTTATATATTCATTATCGTAATTAAATATGGCTACTCCATCTGTAGGCAATTCTTCAATTAATTCGTATTTTGTTTTCATTATATTATCTATATTTTTAAATGTCTCTATATGTGTTGGCCCAATGGATGTGATAACTCCTATTTTAGGTTGAACTAATTCTGCTACCTCCTTTATATCTCCAATATTTCTTGCTCCTAATTCTGCAATAAACACATTATGTTCGTGAGTTAAATCATTATTTATTACCTTTGATAGTCCCATAGGAGTATTATAAGATTCAGGAGTATTAAGTACTTTAAATTTTTCTTCCAATATATTTCCAACTATAAACTTTGTACTAGTCTTTCCAAAACTTCCCGTAATACCTACTACGATTAAATCTGCTCTACTTTTTATCTTTTCCTGAGCCTGTTCATAAAAACCCATATTAATTCTTTTTTCTATGGGTTTCAGTGAATTGTTTGATATTAACATAAGAAATGCTTGAAGATAATAGAGTATCCCTAATAAGACAATTAATATTACTAATGCAAAGAATGCATAGGCAGGCGGAGCTTCAAGAAAATTACGAGTCTTCAAGACAAATAATGCTACTAATATTATATTAAATATCATATTAGTTAGATATAATCTCTTTGCTCTATTAGTAAATACTAATGGTTTTTTAATTTCGTTATTATCATTTTTTAGAGAAAAAACTTTTTTCTTTATTGCTATTTATCCACTTCTGAAATTGCTCTGAGTTATATCCCTCAAGTTGGAGCATATGTAAAAAATATTTTGATCTATTTGCTATAAAAACTAAAGCCATAATACCTATTATAATTACTATAATTAACAAAATAATCCCCCCACAATTCAATGCACAATGCACGATGCACAATGCACAATTTTAAAAAATAAAATAGTTATTTTTTTATTCCCTTAACTGTGAATTGTGAATTGTGAACTGTGAACTGATTTTACTATTTATTATATTGCAAAAAATTTCTTAGTATTAATGTAAATCTTTGATAATCATCTAGATATGAATAATGTCCTGTATTTTCTAGTACTACTAAACCTGAGTCTTTTATTTCTTTTTCCATTATTTTTCCCATATATAAAGGCGTAGCTGTGTCTTTATCTCCCCATATCAATAGCGTAGGTGCTTTTATTTTGTTTAGTAAAGGTAATAAATTTTCATTGACTACTATAACTAATATTTTCCTCATGATACCTGATGAATCTTTATAATCTGTTGACCCAAATTTCTTATAAAACTTCTCCATCTTTTCTTCATTTTTTATCCAAAAGAAAAGACTTTTATATAAGAATTTTAAAGTTTTAAAGCTATAAACCTTTATATAGTATTTAACCCCTCTCCTTGGTATTAACCCTGCACTATTTACAAGTACAATCTTATCTACCATCTCTGGATATTTGCTTCCTAAAATAATTGATAGTTTTCCCCCAAAGGAATGACCTATTAGAATCACATTTTTAATTTCCATACTATCCATATATGCTTTTACTATATCTGCATACTTAAAAGAATCAATAGGTTCTTTTGGTTCTTGAGACTTACCAAAACCCGGTAAATCCAGTGCATGTACTTTAAATTTTTCCTTTAGTATATTAACTATTGGAAGTACCGTATTGATATTTGCACCCCAGCCATGAAGTACGAGTACATCTTTCCCTTCACCTTCTACTATATAATTTAGATTTATACCTTCAATATTCATACTAATATACCTCAACTCTTTTATATATTATTATGCCCTTAACTATATGATTATATCATATAAACACATATATTTACAGTAAAACAAGCTCTTCTACTAAAACATTTTTATTCATTATATATTTTTCCAGCATAAAAAAGTCCCTCTAAAAGAGGGACTTTTTATAATCCGTATAATTCTTCGATAGAATCCTTTTTAATTAGAATAAAATTCCATTTCCAAATATTTGTGCAAATACTAATGCTACTATTGTCATTAGTTTTATTAAGATATTTAATGATGGTCCTGAAGTATCTTTGAATGGGTCTCCTACAGTATCTCCAGTAACTGCTGCTTTATGGGCTTCGCTACCTTTGCCACCATGATTTCCTTCCTCAATATACTTCTTAGCATTATCCCATGCTCCACCAGCATTTGACATGAATATAGCCATTAATACTCCTGTAATCAATGAACCAGCTAATAGCCCACCTAAAGCTTCAGCTCCTAATAATAAACCTACAGCTACAGGTACAACTACTGCTAATAGTCCAGGGATTATCATTTCTCTAAGTGCTGCTTTTGTACTGATATCTACACAAGTAGCATATTCAGGAGTTGTTTTTCCTTCCATGATACCTGGAATTTCTCTAAATTGTCTTCTTACTTCTTCAATCATAGAGAAAGCTGCTTTACCTACTGCATCCATAGTCATTGCTGAGAATAGGAATGGTAGCATACCACCTATAAATGCACCTGCTATAACAGTTGGTTTTGTCATGTCTATACTAGAAAGTCCTACTGCTTGAGTATAGGAAGCAAATAATGCAAGAGCTGTAAGTGCTGCTGAGCCTATTGCAAATCCTTTTCCTATAGCTGCTGTAGTATTACCTACTGAGTCTAATTTATCTGTTATATTTCTAACGTTATCTGGTAATTCACACATTTCTGCAATACCACCAGCATTATCAGCTATTGGACCATAAGCATCTACTGCTATAGTCATACCTGCTGTTGATAGCATACCTACTGCTGCTAAAGCAATTCCGTATAGCCCTTGAGCAGCATCACTTGATCCGCCAGAAATATAATAAGCTACTAAAATACCAATAGCTATTATAACAATAGGTCCAGCCGTTGACATCATACCTACTGAAAGTCCACCAATAATATTAGTTGATGCTCCCGTTTCTGATTCAGTTGCTATTCTTTGTACTGGTTTATGATCTCCAGATGTATAATATTCAGTTATTCTAGCTATGATAAGTCCTACTGCAAGTCCAGATAATATTGCTATAAATGGCTTATATGATGCTAATATATAATTGCTCAAGAAAAAACCTGCAACTACTGTAATCAATGAACTAACTAATGTACCATTATTTAATGCCTTTTGAGGATCTTTATCTCCTCTAACAAAATAAACACCGATGATTGAAGCGATAATTCCTACTGCTGAAAGTGCAAGTGCAAAATAAACTCCCTTTTCTCCATATGCTACAAGTCCTAAGGTAATAGCTGATATAATTGCTCCTACATATGATTCAAATAAGTCCGCACCCATTCCTGCTACGTCTCCAACGTTATCTCCAACGTTATCTGCAATAACTGCTGGATTTCTTGGATCATCTTCTGGAATTCCTGCCTCTACTTTACCTACTAGGTCTGCACCAACGTCTGCTGCCTTAGTATAGATACCTCCACCTACTCTAGCAAATAATGCTATGGATGAAGCCCCTAATCCAAAACCTGTTATAATATTTGCATCACCAAATATTATGTAAAGTACTCCTACTCCTAAAATTCCTAACCCTACAACGCACATTCCCATTACTGCTCCACCTGAAAATGCTACATTCAACGCCTTAGTCATACCTGATTCCATTGCAGCATTTGCAGTTCTTACGTTTGCTTTTGTAGCTACCTTCATACCAAAGTAACCTGCACATATTGAAAATAATGCTCCAAGTAAGAAACAAATAGCTGTTTTAAAACCAAGACCAGGCACAATTGTTAAAATAACAAAAAGTACTACTACGAAAATTGCTAAAGATCTGTATTGCCTACTTAAGAAAGCCATAGAACCTTCTTGAATATAGGTTGATATTTCTTTCATCCTATCATTTCCAGGGCTAACTTTATTGATACTGTTTGCCTTATACAAAGCAAATAATAACGCCAATATACCCACTACTGGCGCAGCAATTAATGCCAAATTCATCTCCTATTCCTCCTTTGTTATTTAGCTGCTAAAACTAAAGTAGATATTATAAAAATAACAGCTGACACTACTGTTATTCTCTTAAGCATGTCTTCACGGCTTGTTCCTCTTGACTTACCCCATAATGAATCCGCTGAACCACCTGCTAAAGTACCCATCCCTTGTTCACTACCCTCTTGTAATACTACAGAAACTATTAAAGATAAGCTTGAAGCAAGAACTAATACTGAAAAGAATGTTGTCATATTTACACCTCCTACAAATATAGTAGATAGTAACATATCCCCTAAAACATTACTATTTTAACATAGTGAGAGCATAAAATCAATAGCATATGAACTCGTACATATGAAATAATAATGTGTATATTCCCTATTATTATCAAATATACACGGTCCTAAACTAATAAAAATTTATCTCCAATACTACTCTATCTCAATAAGACCATATTTAATTTTGACTCTATCTAGCTTTTCAATCATTGGCTGAGAAATAAAGAATAAGAAAAAAACTGTAGAAATAGAATGAACAATATTGAACCAAAACCCTGAAATATAAGTTGCTAATAAGGCTTTCCATGAAAAATTAAAAGTAAATATTAAAAGACTTCCAATATCTATAATTCCACCGTATATGAAAAGTGTAGATAATCCACCATAAATACATAAAGAAAATCTTGTTTTCTTGATAATTCTCTTTTGAAACAATATACCTGCTAGAAATCCTATTATTCCAAAGCAAAACATCTGCCATGGTGTCCACGGACCCTGCCCAAAGAAAAAATTAGACACAAATCCAGTCATTGCACCTACAAGAAAACCCGATTCTGCTCCAAGTGATACTCCAGTAATAATTACAATAGCCACGACAGGCTTAAATTGAGGGATCATATAAAAGGCACCTCTTCCTGCTACAGCTATAGCTGTTAATGCTGCAATAAGAACCAATTCTCTAGCCCGAGGCTCTTGACTTTCAAATATCATTATGAATGGAATCATGGTGTAAATGATAATTAAAACACTGATAAAATAATATTTTCTGTCATTTAAAAAGTACATTCCAAAAAAAATGGTGATCGGAATCAGCAATAAAATAATCATTGCTGAGACCAAGGTTCTAGGATTTAAAGAATCACTTTCTAGATACTTTCTTGACATAATTTAATCACATCCTCTATAGTTACTGCCTCTGGACAAATATGTCTTACAATACGATTGGCAGATGTGGTATAGAAACTGTTTCCGGCGAAAAATTCCTTTGTAGGCTTAGAACTAACTATATTTCCATCAAAGACCATAGCACAGGTGTCACCATACTTTGCACAAAACTCTATATCATGAGATACCATTACAGTTGTAACTCCTTTATTACTTAGAGCCTTTAAGATTCTTGCCAATTTATCTTTGAAAAAATTATCTAGGCCTTTAGTAGGTTCATCCAGCAGTAGTATTCTAGGTTCTAATAATAGTATTTTGGCAAGAGCAGCCCTCTGCTGTTCTCCTCCGCTTAAATCATAGGGATGCTGATTCAGTAAATTCTCAATTTCAGTGAGTTTTGCTATTTCTTTAATCTTATGAGACTTCTCATCCTTAGAAAGTTTTAAGTCTGACAATATCTCATATAAATCCAGTTCAACTGTCTTTTTCACAAATAGACTTTGGGGATTTTGAGGTAATACTCCTAAATTGTTGATAAATTTTTCCTTGGTACTCATCTTTGCTAAATTCTCATCCCATATAAATACCTTACCTCGATAGGGAGTTAATATTCCACAGATAATTGATAATGTAGTAGTCTTACCAGTACCATTTCCTCCTAAAATACAATAGATTTCTCCCTCTTTTACTTCTATAGACATACCCTTAATAGTATCTGGCATACCTTTATCATACTTAAACCACACCTCTTTGAGACTTATTACTGTATTCTTTTTCTCCCCCTGCCCTTCCATTGAAGGTTGAACTCTTATATCTTTTTTTCCTTTCATAAAAGAATCAATCCACCTTCTTCCCTCATTTACAGTAATAGGATAGGGCAATTGATTTTTCACTCCCGTGTATATCTGCATAGCTGATGTCATACTGTAAAACATTGGATTATTATTTCTATGTAAATCCTTACCTACTTCTTCTGGCATACCTTCACTGATAATACGTCCTTCATCCATAACTATAACCTTATCAGATATTGGAATTATTTCTTCTAGCCTATGTTCTGTTATTATTATGGTTGTCCCCAATTCTTGGTTAATCTTTTTTATTATTCCGATGAATTCAGAGGCTCCAATAGGATCTAACTGGGAGGTAGGTTCGTCTAATATCAATACAGAAGGCTGCATTGTCATTATCCCTGCTAAATTTAAAATCTGTTTTTGTCCTCCTGAAAGCTCAGTTACCTTTTTATGAAACCATGTATGGATACCAAAAAAACTAGCCATCTCTGCTACTCTAATTCGGATAGTCCTATTATCATAGCCTAGACTTTCAAGACCAAATGCCAATTCATGCCAAACTTTATCTGTTACTATTTGATTATCTGGACTTTGAAGTACATATCCAATTTGAGAAGCCTGAATTCGATTTTCTACCATTGATAAAACTTGTCCAAAAAAATATATTTCACCTTCCTTTTTTCCATGAGGCGCAAGTATGCTTTTTAATTGTCTAATAAAGGTACTCTTCCCTGAGCCTGATTTCCCACATATAGTTAAAAATTCTCCTGTATTGATTGTAAGATTTATATTATCTAATGCCTTCTTCTCCATTAAAGGGTATGTAAAACTTAAATTTTCGATTTTATAGATTTCCATCGAATTGCCTCCTGAATATTTATAATCACTGGCAGCATACATAATATTAAATATACTATATATATGAATATGCTGAATTCTGTTATTTCGCTAAATTTAATAGATGGGAAGAATTTAATTGTATTTTCACCTTTAAAAGCACCCATCAGGATAATCGATACCAACAATATTATAGCCGAAACTCCTATCTTATCCCTATTATCAAAAGAAAATATAGAAAAACTAGTCCTACCAGATAATCCGTAGCCCCTTGCTCTCATGGAATCTGCTGTTTCAATGGAGTTCTCCAATGCCCATGTGGTCATTATGGATAATATCTTTATTCCATTTTTAGCCCTTTTAATAATCCCTCCCTGAGACAAATCTCTTCCAATGGATTTCTGAGCATTGGAAATTATCTTTATTTGTTCTAAATATCTTGGGACGAATCGGAGAATCATTGAAAAAATTAAAGATAATGAAGGTATAATCCTACCAAAGAGATAGATGAACTTATCTGATGTCATAACTGCATTATAACAGGAAAACCATATAATAACTGTAATAAACATGGTTGCTGAAGCTATGCCGTAGAGTATGGATTCAAATGTAATAGGATTTCCATCCTTTAGATAAAATAATATGGTAACTCCTTCATGATTGAACAAAGGATTTAGAAATGCCATAAACAACAGCATAGGGAGCATATATACAATATTGATTTTTATACCTTTTCTTAATCCCTTTATCATCATTGAATAGGTAATAGCCGATATTAAGGCTATGATTTGAAATATGGGATGCATAAAAAACATACTAAAGATTAACACAACTAAAAAATATAAAAAATTTACTATAGGATGAAAACTAGAAAAACTATCATACATTATTCTTCTCCTCCTGTAACAGTGAGGCTGCCGCCTATATCCCTGCCTAAATCACAAGTATAAATCCATTCTATTACATCTCCGTCCTTTAATAGATATCTGCTGGCTCCATAATTGGGAAACCAATCATTGACCTTATACATCCATCCGCTTAATTCTCCACAGTCAAACTCATATATATTATTTATTCCCTCTATATAATGGCTGTTATATATTGGAGTCATTACAAACTCCATATGAATCTTGTTTTCTTTCATCTCTCTGAGAAGAACATCAAATACAGATTCTCCTTCATAGAAGTTCACTTCCTGAGGCGGATAAATAATTCCATCCTCTGGTAATACCTCCATCTTATCCTCATTAAACAGCCCCATATTATTTAATATGGTCTTACATGTGACGGACAAAGTTGTAGTTAGCTGCTTTTCTTTATTTATGGTTATATCTTGCCATTCAACGGGTTTCGGCTTTCCTTCTGGAACTGGGTCTGTTAAATATTTATCCTTATTATCTTTATTATTGTCTTCTCCTATTACTTTTTCTTTCTCGGATTTTTGCTCTTCATTTACTCTATCTTGATTTATGATTTCAGTATAATCAAGGGGATGAATTTCCTTATTTCCACCGTAAAAGAAAGTAATAGTCAATACAAAAATTAAAAATATTCCTATTTTAAATTTTCTATTTTTCATCTTTTTATCACCCTAATCTATATCTTAACTTATAGCTAATTGGCATCAGTCATGTTATAAAAGCTATTCCTCTTGTTCATATACCTTTCATATGCTACTATTCCATACATCCCCTGATCCGTTGCCATAGGGTCTACTGCTCCTGCTTGTGCTCCACCGTTTTCCTTTTCTCCTTCTCTTATATGCATAAACCCTCCGCCATCTACATAGAAGGTCATCAGATTATCTATTAAGGTTTTGCCATTTTTTATAAATCTGCTGTCATTTGGCTCAATGCCCAACTCTGTCAATGCCATAATTACCTGTACCACAGATTCGGAATTAGTAGCTCCCCAGCTCTCGTACCCTCCGTCCTTTAACTGAATCTGAGACAAACATTCAACTGCTCTATCTATGGATTCTTTCACTCTAGGGATATCCTCATATTTGGCTAAAGCCTGCAATACCATTCCTGTCATATCAGGATCTGCATTATCATCCCCTGTTATGGAAAATCCCCCATCTTTTAATTGTCTTTCTAAAATATTATCTATATACATTTCTCTTGTTGCTTGAATCTTCACCTCTGGAGTTAAAGGAATCTCATAGTCTTTAGAATCTAAAGCTAATAGGGCAAAGGTTGGACCATTTATTCCTTGAAATATCACCTTTTCATAATCTGCTAACTTTTCAAGCAGATTATATCCTGCAACATCTACCGGATTTTTTCCAATGGCAGTCAAAGCAAGGATAACTCTAGAATATTCTGTATATTTCCTTTCATGAAGTATACCTTGATTTTCTTCTAGAGTCTTTACAACGTTATCATAATAATTTTCGAAATAGCTTTCATCAATTTCTATATCCGCCCTTGCTAGAGACATTACAGTCCAATCTCCTCCTATTGAGGATATTGTTGGATTAGGTATAATCTCCTGCATAAACTTAGCTGTTTCTGCTATTCTTTCTTCTATATTATAATCAGTCGAAGATGTTGGAGAAGCACATGATATAAGGCTAGTGCTTATTATTATAATGAAAATAATTGACCATAATCTTTTTATTCTATTTTTCATATAAAAACCTTCCTTATCTGCATATTTAAATTCACAATTCACAATGCACAGTTCACAATTTATTAGATGAAAAACCCATAAAGAACTACAGAATTACATCCCGAGAGACAACTATAAATAGCTAAGCAATATACACAAAATTGGAAACTACCATTTTAGTACCTTGCTTAAAGTTCACAATGCCCAATTAAAACAGCGAATTTAATCTTTATATCTTTTAAATTGTGCATTGTGAACTGTGAATTGTGCATTACTGATATTCTAGTCTTTATAGATTATTCCGTAAATCCCTGCTGAAACTTTGTCGCAACGGAGTTTTCCACCGAATACATACCATTTTTCTGGAGGAACATCTTCAAAGTTGCCTTTCATATAATTATATTTTACAAATCTAAGCTTTTCAGCCGGATATTGTTTTTCCAAATTCAATTCATAGGAAAATCCGCCCTTAGTAGAATCTGATTCTACTTGAAATATATAGCCATTCCCCTTTACTTTATTCCATTTATCTCGTATATCCTTAGATACATCACATAGATTTAGTTTTAATCCAGATGCTGTTTCCATAAAGGGGTATATCTCTATATTTACAACTCCAGTGCTATATTTTATGAATTCATATTCTCCATTAGACAATACTGTCAGAACATCCTTAGGTATAGTTATTATATTGCTGAATTCTGGTTTAAAGTCAGCTACAGTAGGCATAATCTCTATATGGTTAAAGCGATCATTTATCATCAAGGAGCTACGACTATTTCTAGCTCTTGACCCAATCTTACCTACATCATTTAAAATCTTTGCCCTCTCTTTCAGTATTAGCTTCTCATCTCTTTCTGCTTGTATTTTTAATTCCTCTTCTGCTCTTTTTTCTTTAGCTTCCTTAGCTAATTCCCACCAAGAAATTTCTCCCCTTTTTTTGTAATAATCGTCTCGCTCTTTCTTATAGTTTTCATAATAATCATCCCAATAGCGAGACTCTTCTCTTTCTGTTGGCATATTTATTACCACCCTATAGGTCTTCTGAGTATTATTTGCTCCATATACTGTATAATAAACAGTTCTATTAAAATCTTGTGCTACGTCTTTACTTGGTGAAATAGTAACTCCTTCTGATATAGTTATACTTGGTACTAAATTTCTAAGCTCTATATTATATGGAAGACTTATTGTAATTCTTTCATTTCTATCATCTATTGAACCTTCATATCCTAGCAATGAAAATCTTATGATTCTAGGAAGTTCTGTTGTAGGTTCTTCTGCCTTCTCCCATTTTGCATATAGACTTATATCCTTTGTAATAGATGTATTGAAATTGAATATATTATTTAAGCTGGATTCTGTATACCAGTTTATAAACCTATATCCGTTTCTAATCGGGTCCTTTGGCTGGATAGCTGTTCGTCCCTCTATTACATTCTGTGAACTGACACTACTTCCCCCCATACTATCAAATATAATTATGAATTCATTCTGATCAGCCTTAACCTCTTCCCATTCTGCATACAAGGTTATATTTTCATTTATAGGAGTATTGAAGTCAAAAACTTGAGTTAAGTTTGAATTCTTATACCAATCTACAAATGTATAACCATTTTTAATGGGATTACTAGGTCTTATAGCTTTATTACCTTCTTCTATTTCTTGAGATGAAATACTATTTCCCCCATTGGTGTTGAAGTTTATTGTGTATTTTTGTTTTTCCTCTGCCGAAACTTTAATAGTTAGAACATATTCTTCTGTACTGTTTTCACCATGAAGTATGAACTTAGTCGGAGTATCTGCATATATGATATTAATTGCCTTTCCCTCTTGCCAGAATGGCCCTTTATATCCATCTTCCTGCTCTATAGTTACTCCATCTGTAGCTGTAATTTTAAGAACATATCCTCCTATACCTATGCTATCTATTTCCTCTTGATTCATATCCTTTGGAAGGGGAATGGTAATTTCTTTACCACTAATCTGTCCTTTTGCAACAAGTTGTCCATCTTTTAAAAGTTCTACTGCTTTTATTTCCAAAATCTCTTCTATAGGCTCTTTTTCTTTTATTGTTAATGTTAATTTAACTTCTCTATCATATCCTGCTACTGTTCCAGTAAATATCTGTGGCTCTCCTATCTTTGTTAAATCCACAGTATCTGGCGTCCATATAACTGGCATTTCTCTATTTGTCTTGTCACTCATCTTTACAGTTACTGTTTTAGGAAGCTGATAGCCTTCACCTACTTCTATACTTGTTTCAATATCCTCTATGGAGATTATAGTTTCCTGCTCCCTTTCCTTCACTGTCAATTTTAAACTTACAACAGGACTATAACCATCTACTTTCCCGAAAAACGGTAGAGTTCCAGCTTTACTTGTATCTGCTTTCTCAGGATTCCAACTTGTTACTTTTACAAAGGCTTCACTGTCATCACTCATTATTGCTTTTACTTCTTCCGGTAATTTATACTCCTCTCCTACATATGCTTCTGCCTTTATTCCATCTATTCGCTTTATTGTCAAATCTTGTTTTTCTTCAAAGTATGCAGTTATTTCTAATTCGAGTCCAGGTATCTCTATCATTTCAAATTCTATTTCTGAAGCTTTCAAATCTACATCAGGATTAGGCGTTCCTGTTCCTACAATAATAGGATAAAATTTCCACCCTGAAAACTTATAGTTCTTATTGTCAGAGGTAGCTGTTAATCTGACCTTATCCCCTTTAACCGCCTTTTCATGGCTAGAAGTTGCCTTAAGTTCAGGAATATCGGGATAATTAGTTGCAACCTTAATATTATTAAAAAAATCAAAATTTGCTTTAATATCAACTCTATTTTTATCTAACCCAAATAATCTATCATCTATTCTAAATGTAGTCATAGGATCTAAGCGATTCCCTAAAAGATCATTAAACTCTTCATTTTCATAAGCTCGTAGACCACTGGCCTTCCATTCTCTAAACCTAGTTTTTTCGCCATCTATTGCTTTTATCTCTGCTATTTCATTTTTACCTTTCTCCAGAGTTATAGTTCCTTTTAATTCCTCTCCCGAAACAACTCCTATTTTTAATGTGGGATCTTTAACCTTGTCAATACTATTTATATTTAATTGTATTTGAGAATTAGTTTTATCTCTTTCCTTTACTGTTAGGTTTAATACAACATATGGATTTCCGCCATATCCAAATATAGCTCCATAAAAGGTTTGTGTTCCTATTCTGTAAGAATCAACAAGGTTCATTGTCCATTCTACATCTAATTCTTTTTTTTTCCATCGGTCATTTCCACTTCAACAGTTTTAGGTAATTTATATTCTTCTGCATAATATATTTCTACATCTTTAGTTGTCATATCCTTTATCTTCACTTTAGGATTTGATTTTTCTTCAAAATGTGCAATAATATTAAATTCATTATATCTCCCTATGATTGGATCAATTATAAATTTCATGTTTGGGGCATTTATATTCACATCTTTATTTATAAGTTCAGGATGTATTGCAGCTTTATCCAATTCCCAAAATGAAAATTGATAGTCTTCATTTTCACATTTTGCCGATAATACTATATCTTCCCCAACTATCACTCCATTCTGTTCGGATTCAGCGCTCAATCCTTCTACATCTAATGGTTCAACCCTTATACTCACAGGCTTAACTGCTGTAAAATTTCCAATTATTGTAAGCTCATTATTCTTTGCATTCTTTAGATCATCAGTTACAGTAAATGTAGTTTCTAAATCCTTCTGGGACCCAAATGAAGTATTTGGTCTAACGGTATTCATTCCTTTTTTATACTGAGCAGTCCATTGAACAAATCTTTCATTTTCTCCTTGTCCTGCTTTTAGATTTATCTTATCTCCATTCTTCACTGTCATAGTTACAATTGAACTATATAATTCATCATTTACATATACTTGTGATTTAAGCCCATTTGCAATGGTTACTTTTATTTTTAATGTAAATCCTTCTTTGCTGAGAGTTGTAATTCCACGAGGTCCTAATTCTTCTTTGTTTAAGATTATATTTCCCTCTGTGAAATTAGCATATGTAGGAATACTACCAAAAAGCAATATTCCCGTCAAAAATAAACTAAGAATCTTTCTTATATTCTCTTTCATCTAACATCATCCTTTATACTTTTTTAATCAACTCTTTGATAATAGGGTATATCCAAATTTTCCTCCATATACCTCCATAGTAATGTAGAAGGCTTTGGTTCCGTTCTTCTTACTATGAGGCTATACTGCTTATAGATATCTCCTTTTTGGAGGGTATATACATTATTTTTTCTTAGATCTATGGACTGACTTAAGTCAGGATATATGCTAGTATCCTTACTTACTACGATTATAGGAAACACCCTATAATTTTCCATTTCAAAGGGAATCTCTATGAAAATCCTTCCACTTTCGTTGTCTATAGTTGCGTTTATTCCATTTATAGTAAAGGAGATAATCTCTATCTTATCTTTATCTGGATTCTCAGGGGCTACCCCTCCGTTGCCTCCGATGAATTTTACAATATAGGTATTCACATTACCTGCTTCATCTGAGAGGACATAATCCTTTAAATAATCTTCCAGGGAGTTATTTTTTCCATTAGGCATAGGGTCTATTGATTTTCCTGTCCAATTTATCTTTGGAATTTTACCCTTTAATTCCTCTTTAAATTGCTTTTCAGTCTTGTCCTCTGGTATATTGAGAGTTATTGAATTTTTATCTATTTTCCCAGTATGTCCCTCTATAGAAAATCCAGTAATCTCACTGTTTCCCCCTGCTTCCACATAGTTTATTTTTATATTGTATTCCACTGTATTATCTGCCGGATAAGGTACTATTTTATATATATTTTCGTCTTCAAAGCTTCTTAAAATAGTAGGTGCAGGCACTATGGATGTAGTACTCTTCTTAGGCTCATACTCCACTTCATTTGGCTTTATATTCTCTACATAAGCTCCAAAGGGAAGATTTATCTTTATTTCATTGAAAACAGTATCTATTTCTCCCTCTACACCACGAAGTACAAACTTCGTAAATTCATATTCATCTGCCTTTTCTATAGATACCTTTACAATATAGTCAGCCGTAGATCCATCCTTGGCTGTTACAGTATATATTACATCCTGAGTATAATCTCGATGTTCATTGGGATCAGGAGTTATACTTTCACCTTTGTACTCCATAGATACTACTAGGTTCTTCAGCTTGGATTCTTTCGTATCACTAGGGAGAATTACAGTTATTTCCCTTTTTTGTTTATTTATATTGACTTTAGCCTTAGAGAATTCCCTTATAATAAAGGATTCTATTTCTTTCTCCCCACTTAATACATCTTCTTTCTTCTCCACTATAATCCTATATATCTTTCTTGTACTCCCGTCTTCAGCAGTTACAGTATAGGAAATCTCCTTTGTAAAGTCTTGAGCTATATCTATGGAAGGACTAATGGATGCATTTTCAGAAATCTCTATAATAGGCATCGTATTCAATTCCTCATCTGTGGTTCCTATTGGCAGTTCGATTTTTATGATACCATTTTCATGGTGAATATTTCCCTTCTTGCCTAGAAGTTCAAAATAGATAATTTCAGTCTCACTGCTAAAATTTTTGCTAAAATCAAAGGGCACTCCATCATAATATAGGGAATAAGGCTTACTTCCCTCTTCTATAAAGTTTATATACCATTGAAGCATATACATTCCTTGGTAAGTTGCCATAAAATTATAACCATTACTGTCATGACCAAATCCATCCATATTTCTAGTTACAAATTTATCTATCACATTATATATTAAATTATCTTCCGATCCACTTGAAAATCTTTCATCAGAATAAGGGTCTATTCCCATGGAACATAGAGCTATAATTACTTGGTCCGCAGATTCACTGTTTATAGCTCCCCAAGCTTCGAACATATAATCATCTCTCATTGACTCTACCCCTAGAACTGTTTTATGACCTAATATGATATCTAAACCCTCATCCAATTTGTCTCTGACTCTCTCTCCATAGGTGGGATCATCTCTATAAGGGTATAAGGACTGCATAAGCATTGCAACCATGTCTATACCAAAGTCATCTGTACCGTACTTATGATCCAAAATAATATCCAACAGATTTTCTCTAGTATATCTTGCATTATCTGGAACAGAATAATTTCCCATATCTAACGAGATTAGTCCAAATATGAAATCATTTACTGTCCCGCTGTCACGGGAATAATTATATATATTATCTGTTAAATCTACTGTTTCCACACCATTTCCAGTTTTAAACGGTTCTCCGTTTATTTTATACTGTTCTAAATTACTTGCATCTATTCCCATGGCGGTAAGCATCATTACTCCCCTTGCCATGTCTGTCAATTTTATAGTTTTTAAATCTCTAATTTCCTTATATAAATCAAATCTTTTAGGTAAATCTTCTGCATTTTTTCTTATGCCATCTTCAAACCCATTCTCTATTCCCTCATAAAACCCTAGATTCATCCACTCCCAATCATCTGATGCACTGGACTCATATCTGTTTTTTATATTAGTTCTGATAGTTTTTAACTTATTTAAATATCCCTTATCAGGACCTGGTTTTTCTTCTCCATCTGACTTTATCTCAACATAATATAATTTAGAGCTCCCATTTTGTGCTGTTACTGTATAAGTAACCTTTCCCTTTGAAAAATTTACAGCTTCTCCACTGGCAGGCACTACCTTAGCGTATGGAGAAATTTCTATTGATGGCTTTATATTTTTTAAATCTCTATTAGAAGGAACAGTCAAGGTTATGTCCTTCCCATTGATAATCCCCACTATACTACCAACTCTAAAGGACAATATTTCATTTCCTTCTGCAGAATTTTCATATATTACATTAACCCTATAAGTCTTGGTATCGCCGTATTCTGATGTAACCTTATATTGAACTTCCTTAGACAAATCTTGCAACTCATTGGACCTTGGACTTATGGCTGCACGAAAATCTATCTCTATGATAGGCTTTAACTTTGTTAAATCCGTTCCATAAGGAACCTTTACTTCTACGGTCCCTTCTTCATGATTTATACTTCCAAGATATTCTCCTATTTTAAAGGATAATATTTTATTTCCTTGGGCTTTAGAAGTATTTACATTTAATATATACTCCTTTATTATTCCATTCTGTTTTACTTTTAAAGTTATAGGATTCCTTGCATTAAGTTTATCCTTATTTTTAAAGATTGCTTCATCTCCATTTTTATCTATGTAGTATATTTCATCTCCAGAATAGTATATTTCCAACGGAAGCTTCTCTAAATCCACTCCAAAAGGGATATTTAAGGTTATTTCATTATCTTCTATAATTCCTTCTACTTTTTTTCCTTCAGGACTAGTATATCTAACAGAATTTATAATAACCTGTGGTTCTCCTTCAACGACTTGAATTTTCCAGTCCTTTTTTATATTATCATAAGGTTTTGCACCATATTTTTCATAAAGTGCATCTATGGCTTGTACGCTATATATGGCAATTTTTTCCGATTTCAATTCTCCGCTTTTATACTTGGCTACTACCCAATCCGGAGTAGTTATCTTTACATTATCTAAACTTAATAAGGTGTCATCTCCAACATATAGAGTTACTTTGTTATTCTTTTTATCTATAATTCCGTGATATCCATCTACTTCAAAATCTAGTATCTCAGGCTCATTTACCCTATGGCTTTTTACATAATCTGCATGGGTATACATAGTTTCAATTGCAGCTTCTATTTGTTCTCTTCTTAAATCACGATCAAATTTTTTAGGGTATGGATTACCCTTCTCATCAAAATCTAACCGAGGATCAAAATAATTTTTTTGTAAAATCTTTGACCAATCATTGGCCGCAGCCTTTAAGTATCCAGCATGATTAGGGTGATAGTCGTTTACATTTCTTGGTAAACCTTGCGCTTCTATTTCTTCTGCTAAAGTCATCAAATCATCATATGCATTTACAAAAGGAGTCCATAAGTCTTCTACATCCTTTACATCTGTCCATTTAGACTGATCGTCACCTCTGTTTATTTTAAGCATAAACCAGATTGGCATTGTATCTAATTTATTTCCATTATCATATGTCCAAGTATATTGATGAGGTACAGGTAAAAAATAATCTGTCTTTTTTCCATCTAATGGCAAACCACCTGGATTAGAATAATAAGAAGGCACCACTGCTTTTGTAAGAGTCAGTTCATATGAATTAATATCTTTATCAGATGGAATACCTACATAATTTCCTCCTTGTCCTTGGATTTCTAAACCTATTGCCAGGGAATTTAAAAAATTTGAATTTATATTAATACTTTCTAAATTTCCGTTCAAAATTCTATTGTATTCCTTGGCATTTATAGTAGTAAATTTAAATAAGGACCATTCAATTTTTTCAGCATATAACACTAAATTACCAAATGTATTTAAAATAATTGATAATAATATTGTAAAAATAATGATTTTAGAATTTATTTTATTTTTCTTATACATTTTTTCCTCCATTATTTTAATTAGGAAATGCTATCATACTTTAGTCCAGATAGCATTTCCTAACCTTAAGCTATATCAGCCACTATTATATAAATCTTACCAAGGTGCTCCTCCTAAATCTTGTCCCCAATCTAAGGTGAATCCCCATTCCATAGTTTCATCACTACTGGTTAAAGTATATTGTCCCGCTCCTACATTTGGCATCTCACCATTCATCTTATACATCCAGCCTGAATAGCTGTTAATATCAAATGCAGATAATGTTGTGGATGAAGTCTTTCCCATTGCGGAGATATAATTACTTTCTGCTCCTACTGTATAGAACCCATAGTTAGTTCTTGCTTCTATTAAAGCATCCATTGCTGAATCTCCTACCTTCATCACTACTGGCATTACTACTGGCAACTGTTCAAAGCCATCTACTGCATCCTGCATCCTATCCTTTAGAGTTAAATCTGCATTAGGATTTGGTGCTGGAAATGCACCATCATAAGTTCCATTGAGCCAATCTTTTACATTATGAATATCAATGCTGACAGATATTAGAACATCAACACCATTTACGCCAGCATTTACATAATATTCATATTCGCTGCCCAATCCATTATCTAATAAGAATTCTACATAACCAGTTGAAAAGTCTACGTTTCTTACTGTTCCAGATGTGGTTGGTACTCCATCAACATATAAAGTATATCCTGGAAGGTTAAAACTAGTTTTCAGCGGTACATCTGAAAGATTTATATTATCTTGGAATTCCAAATAGTAAGTTCTTCTTGTTATTCCTTCTACTGTCACCTCATTATATGAAGGAATAATAGTTTCTCCCACAACTTCAAATGTTAAATAGTCATCATTTGCCGCAAATGATGATACACTCATTCCCAATACTAATACTAAGGTTAGTATAAGGCTTAATAATCTTTTTTTGTTCTTAAACATATTCTTATCCCCTTTCTTTTTATAAGTTTTTTCTCTATCTTATGAACCTATTTCATAAAACAATTGTTTTGTGTCTTTCCTAAGGATGTGAGTTCCCTGTTATTCTCTATTCCTTTATGCACCTCCAATCTTTTGGTTTAGTTATAATAAACTACACTTTAACCAAATCGCTACTTATTCAGCTTATGGCCACTTGGGGACTGACTCTCATAGCATTTATTGCTGGTCCCAGCGCAGATATTACCGCTACAAATACTGCAAATATCACCGCTCCTCCTGCTAACCAAATTGGTATAATAGAAAGGACTTCCATCTCCTTCAATAGTACTGGCAACAGTCTTTGTAGTATAAAGCTAACAAAAAGTCCTATGGTTCCTCCTATAACTCCTATTATTGCAGATTCTACTAAGAACATCTTTACTATATCTCCCAGATCAGTTCCTAAAACCTTGAGTATGCCTATTTCCTTAGTTCTTTCGTTGATTGCCATCATCATAGTATTGGCTGTTCCAATACCAGCTACTAAAAGTGCTACTGCACCAATTGCCGCCAACATCCCTTGAATCTGTCTTGATTGTTTTTTTACCGATTCTAGCATATCGTTTAAGGAATAGGTTTCAAATCCAGCCTTTCTTATTACATCTGTAATACCCTGTACATTTTTTATATCATCTGCTTTTATCCATACCAGTGGATAGGTCTTTATATTCTTCATATCATTGGCTGTATTGGAAGGTGGTAAAAAATCCGTATTGCCCTCTATTAATTCCTCTAATATTTTAAGCTGTATAAATCCGGAAGTAGAGTATGTATAATTCTGCATGCTAGTTATTCCTGTAACTTCTATTCTATAGATATTTCCACTTGGTACTGCTCTACCGTCTTCCCCTTCTGTATATTGTCCTGATAATGTATTGTAATCAAAAGTTAATTTAATGTTTCTATTCATAGGGTCTATCAAGGGCTTGCTTTTCATATCCTTAACTTGCTCCCATGTTTGAGGGTCTGCAAAGGAATCTGCTACATCATCTGTCAATATAATCTGAGGTACAAGCTTGGTACTTTAGGGGTAATTCTCCTTTCAATGGAGTTATCTGAAAACTTTCTGCTGTTGTCAGGTCAATTCCATATAATCTAATAGGAGCCACATACTTCCCACTTTTTAAATAAGGAACTACTTGTACAACGGGAGTCACAGCCCCCACTCCATTTAACTTCTTAAATGCTGATACTGCTTTATCATTTAATAAAGCTACTTTTCCCTTTGTTTCCCTTTGAGGAGTTACATCTATTTTAGTCAGACTTCCCATTTCGGAGATAGACTCCTGATATGTTTGGTTATAGCCAATTCCAATTGATATAAGTACCACTATACAGGCTACTCCCACTGCCATGGCTGCAGCTGTTAAAATAGTTCGCACTTTTCTTCGCCTTAGATTTATAAATCCCATACGAAAAAAATCTGAAAACCTCATTACTTCTTCCTCCATTTAAATCTATATAAATATCCCAAAACAATAGCTGCGATTCCTCCTGTTCCTCCCACCCAAGGTAATACTAAATTCTTTTTAGGCTGCTGAATTTCTTCCTGAATTATTTTATCCTTGTCAGAGGTTTCAATAAGTGTTTCCACCTGGAAGGGCTTTCTCTCTTCAAATACTTCTCCATCTACGTCTTCATAGGTTATTACAAAATCACCTGTCAAAGTTCCTGTTTTCCCTCCAATAATTTGAAAATCTGCACTATGTTTACCTGCAGGTATCAGATCCCCTCCATAATATTTTTCAAACATAAGAATATCTTCACTTTCAATATCAATTTCTAGGTTAAATGCCTTAGTCCTTCCTTTATTTACAATTGCCATACTTACAGCCATCGGATCTCCTACGACAGTATCTTCGTCATAGATTATAGGTTCTTCTACTGATACCTCCATTTTCTGTTTAATGGGAATTACTATTCCTTGAGCAGCGGTTCCCTTTACCACCTTTTCATTTTCATAATCCATAGTAACTGCAATTGTAGAAGTAGGATTTAAGACTGTAGGTAATGCCTTAAGCTTAAAAGTACAGCTGGTAGTTCCTCTTGGCTTCAATGAATTTATATATTTGGTATCGCTCTCCCCTTTAGCAGGCATGATACTATTTTCTTCTAAGGTCAATACAATACCTGCATTTTTTATAGTTGAATTATAAGAAGTATTTTGTAAGTTTAAGATCAGCTGAAATTCATCCTCTGCATATATTATTTCCGGTTCTGTGCTATAGCCTGTAACTATTAATTTAGGCACAGAATCAGGGAGTTCCTTTATCTCCGGTTTTCCCTTTGCCACATTGATATATGCCGAAAATAAACTTTCCATATATACGTCATTTTCTTTATATGTTGCTCTGAAGTTAATCGGTTTCGCTCCCTCGGAAATATTAGGGGATATTTTAAAGTCGTATTCTAAGAAGGCTATTTCTCCGTGTTTCATATCTGGCAGGCTTTTTCCATAGTTTACAGCTTCTACTACAAAGGGCCATTCATCTAATGATGTAGATATCACAGGAGTTATACTGATATTTGATAGATTCCCTCCATTATTTACAACGGGAAGTCTAAGCTTTACTCTCTGTCCTGCATTTCCCGAGGGTGCAGGTATTATAGCACCGTCCTCATCAACTGCTGCTATTGACAATGCCCCTAATTCATTAATCTTTTGTGATTGACTTCCATCTTCCAGTACATTTACATAGGTCACAATCTGAAATTCTACATCTTCCTTTATATTGGTCCCATTTATATCATCTAATCTCCATACTGTTGCATTTATTAAAAATGCAATAGGATAAAGTCCTTTGTTTGCTGTTTCAGATATTTTAAAGCTATAAAATACATCTGCCATACTTCCATAGGTCATATCTTCCATTTTTTTTACATAGCTTGTCTGATTTATTTGAAAAGGCCACTTTTTCATATCCTCTTGCTTTATGGGTATAACCGGTTCTATTGTAATATTTCTAAGTACATACTTTCTTGTTGGTAGATATTCTCTGTTTACTGCTAGAGGAAGTTCTATAGTGATAGTTTCTCCTGGTTTTCCAGAGGCGGCAGATGCACCTGTATCTGCAATTACTATTGCCTTCTTATCTGCTCCTTCCACCTTATCTTGATTAACAACAGGCTTTGTAGTTGTATCTGCCCAAATGACATTAGACGTAACTGCCATCATCAGAATTGCTAGTATAAGACAAAGAATTGGATATTGTTTTTTCTTCATATTAACATTGTCCCCCTAAATATTTATTCAATGTCTACTATTTTGCCATCTAGTAGATTAATCGTTCTTTCCGTATAATTTTTAGCTACTTCATCATGGGAAACTAGCAAGAAGGTAGTCCCCTTTTCCTTAAAAAGATTAATTAATAATTCCATTACTTCTATACTTGTTTTAGTATCTAAATTACCTGTAGGTTCGTCTGCAAGTACAATAGCAGGAACTGTTATCAATGCTCTAGCAATTCCAACTCTTTGCTGCTGCCCTCCGGACATCTCATTAGGTTTATGATTTTCATGGCTTTCTATTCCAACCTGTTTCATCATTTCCCTAGCTTTCTCAATTCTTTCCTTTGGTTCAATTCCTTTTAATGCCAGAGGGAGAGCTACATTTTCTAGGGCAGTATATTGAGACAATAGATTGTACGACTGAAATATAAATCCTATATTTTCACGCCTAAACCTTATTCTCTGTCCTTCTCCCATCTTTTCAATATGTTCTCCCTCAATTATAATCTCTCCATCCGTTGATTTTTCCAATCCAGCTAAAATATTTAACAATGTTGACTTTCCTGAACCTGAACGTCCAGTGATGCTGATAAATTCTTTTTTTTCAACAGATAGATTAATTCCGTCAAGAGCTTTTACAATATTTTCCCCTATTTTAAATTCCTTCTTTATGTTCCTCAACTCAATAAAAGACATTATATTCTCCTCTTATCTAATTTCCCATTAACCAATCTTGACCTAAGTCTTTACCTAAATCACAGGTATAATTCCACTCTATTACATCTCCTGACTGTAATACGTAGACTCCAGCCCCATAGTTAGGATACCAGCCATTTACACAGTACATCCATCCACTCCAGCGGCCCCCGTCAAATTCATAAAGATTATTTATCCCTTCCACATATGCTGATTCTTTGGTACCGGTATATCTCATCTGTATTTTATATTTATCCCTTGCAGCTTCTAATACATTTAATACCGTATCCCCCTCTTTTATTTTAAATGTAGTTGTAGATAAGATAACTCCACTGGGAGGTACTATCCTTTAAACTTTGGGTCCTTATGCATCTCTTTATTCACAGCAGTATCACAGCGTATAGTAAGGGTTACTGTATTTACCTTTGATTTTTGTTCCTCTGGCTCTTTGTCTTCATTTTCCTGTCTATTCTCGTTATCCTTAGTATTATTTTCTTCTTTTTTCTTTTCTTCTTCCTTTTTGTCTTCTTTCACCTTTATATTTTGCTCAAGGAAGCTGTCTTTTTTCTTGTTTTCTGTTGGCTTTATTTCAACATTGTCTTTTTCTTCTTCCTTTATTTTCGATACAAGGTCTAATTCTTCATCTTTTCCTCTCTCTGAATTCTTTAGTCTTAACTTCTCCCAAAATGACAGTTCTTTTTTATCCTGCTGAACTATATCTTCTTCCTCTATTTGAATTTCAGTTTCGACCTCATTTTTTGGTGATAATTTTTCTCTCATCTGTGCAAGTAAAGAAGTTGCTTTTAAATTTTCTTTATCTTCTTTTTTCTCTACAAGATAATCTATTTCCAAATCTCCGTTACTGCCTGCTCCCTCAGCCTTATCTGAAAAGCATCCTGTTAAAGGAATCACTAATGTAATTAAAATGATAAAAAGAATTAATTTTTTCATGATATTTCTATTCATCTTACCACCTCCATACTAGGTTAATATAACGTGTATTGGAATTTTTCAATTAAATCCCTACAAAAATAAAAAAACACTACCTCTTATAAGTAGTGCCTCCAGTTTTCTGGTCAGCATATTCTATAATTTTATCGATCTTTTTAACTCTTCAACTTATGGGCTCACTATTTTGGATTATAATTTTTATTTCTCCAAATTCCGTATTTCTTATTAGTTCTATAAGGTTCTTTTCCCTCTCTGTAAGCTTTAAGTTAAAACTTTTATCATTCATGTTTGCAGATCAGCTCCCCCCTAAAATAATAAAAATGTCCTAACCTCTAGAGATTAAGACATTTTATCTAAGTATAATTATATACAAATACACATACTTATTACATCTTGCCTCAATCCCGGAAGGCTAATGAAAAATATTACTTAGGCAGTTCTCCTGACTTATGGGTCGTTGCTCTCTTTTACCTTCCCAGAAATATTTCCAGTGGTATATTAAAAGATCGCTCTCCATTTACAGTGGCCGGACCGTTCATGATTTACACATGATTGTCTTTTAATCATTATTATATAAAGAACCTAAGCAATTAATATTCAGATTGATTCCATTATATACCATATTTGGGATTTAAACAATAGATTTAGAGTATTAACTATTAAACTTCTCTATCTAATTATAAAAATAAACTTTTAATATCAATCTTTATATTCAGTTCTCCAAAGATTACTATCCTTTAATGCCCTAATCAAAGTATCAGCTATAGCCGTAGGTGATTGTGACATATATATTCCGCTGTCATTCATTATCCTTATTTTTTCTTCTGCAGTTCCTTTACCTGACGAGATAATCGCTCCTGCATGCCCCATTCTTTTTCCCTTAGGAGCTGTCTTTCCACTTATAAAACCCACTACTGGTTTCTTCATGTTTTCTTTAATCCACAAAGCTGCCTTTTCTTCTGCATTTCCTCCTATTTCTCCAATCATAATTACAGCATCGGTATCTTCATCCTCGTTAAAAGCCTTTAATACATCGACAAAATCTGTTCCATTCACAGAATCTCCTCCAATTCCTATGGCTGTTGATTGTCCTATTCCCTTTTGTGATAGTTGATGAACTGCTTCATATGTCAAAGTACCAGAACGAGATACAACTCCTATTCTTCCTTTCCTGTGTATATATCCGAGCATAATACCAATCTTACACTCATCAGGTGTTATAATCCCAGGACAATTAGGCCCGATTAATCTGGTCTTCTTACCCTCCATATATCTTTTAACCATTACCATATCCTTTATAGGAATATGCTCGGTAATACAGATTACCATATCTAATTCTAAATCCACAGCCTCCAATATAGCATCTGCTGCAAACTTTGCCGGAACATATATTATAGAAACATTAGCGCCAGTGTTATCTACAGCTTCCTTAGTTTTACAAGACAAATATTCCAAAACAAAAAAACCTTTCTGCAATAGAAAGGATATTATCAATAGAGTAGAATAAATATTTAATCTACCTTATAAATAACACCTCCTCATCCGCGTGAGTAATAAACAGCGTTTTTTTCATTGGCAGGTCTCCTGACTTAAGAATAACAAACCCTACGCCTTCCCATACTTTAAATACAGTGGCATCTGCAAGGCTCTATCTATCACAGTGGCGGGACCGTGTCGGATTTAAACCGAACTTCCCTTTTAAATAATCTTATATATAAGATTATACCAATGAATAAAATATTAAATTTTAAGTAGAATATATCATAGGCAATATGAATTGTCAAATTTAAGTCCTCTTATTTGTTTCTAAATCTTCTCTTAAATATAAAAAAGGCTTCTAAATAAGTATTATAAGGAAGCCTTTTTTGGGTCACTGCCTAAGCTACTTGGATGAAATCAAAGATTTCGGTAATCTGCTTAAAACTCATTGGGTCATAGCAAGCTCCCAAATGAGAAATAAAAAAAGCAAATTTTTCCTATTAGATATAAAAAGATTCTATTGCATGCAATAGAATCTTTTTATATCTAAATATTATTTCTTTATATTATAAAATGTTTTTCTTCCTTTATAAATTGCTTCTTCTCCCAACATATCTTCTATTCTAAGTAATTGATTGTATTTTGCCACTCTATCCGTTCTTGAAGGAGCTCCTGTTTTAATTTGTCCTGCGTTCATTGCTACTGCTAAATCTGCTATAGTAGTATCTTCAGTCTCACCTGATCTATGAGATATAACTGCAGTATATCCATTTATCTTTGCCATTTCAATTGTATCTAATGTTTCAGTTAATGTACCTATTTGATTTAATTTAACCAATACTGAATTGGAAATTCCTAAGTCTATACCTTTGTTCAATCTCTCAGTATTTGTAACAAACAAATCGTCTCCCACTAATTGAATCTTCTTCCCTAATCTTTCTGTCAGCTGTTTCCATCCATCCCAATCATCTTCAGCTAAACCATCTTCTATGGAAATAATCGGATATTTGTTTACTAATTCCTCATAATAATTTATCATCTCATCTACAGTAAGAATTCTGCCCTCTCCAGCTAAATTATAAACCTTCTTTTCTTCATCATACATTTCTGTAGCTGCTACATCTAGTGCCAGCGCTATTTCTTCCCCTGGTTTATACCCTGCTTTTTCTATAGCTTCTACTATAGTTTTTAATGCTTCTTCATTACTAGATAAATTTGGAGCAAATCCGCCTTCATCACCTACTGCTGTATTTAGACCTTTAGATTTAAGAACAGACTTTAGATTGTGGAATATTTCTGCACCCATTCTAAGAGCTTCTCTAAAGCTTTTTGCCCCTACAGGCATTACCATGAATTCTTGAATATCCACATTATTATCAGCATGTTCTCCACCATTTAGTATATTCATCATAGGAACCGGTAATGTTTTAGCATTAACTCCACCTACATATTGATATAAAGGCATTCCTAATTCATCTGCCGCTGCTCTGGCTACTGCTAGGGATACTCCAAGGATTGCATTAGCACCTAGTTTTCCTTTATTGGGTGTACCATCTAATTGAATCATCAATTTATCTATTGCAGTTTGCTCAAACACATCCATTCCTATTACTTCTTCTGCTATTATATTGTTAACATTATCTACGGCATTCATAACACCCTTGCCTAGAAATCTTCCTTTATCTCCGTCTCTTAACTCTACAGCTTCAAATGCACCTGTAGATGCTCCTGATGGAACTAGAGCTCTTCCAAAAGCACCATCTTCTGTCCATACTTCTACTTCAACTGTAGGATTGCCTCTTGAATCTAATACTTCTCTTGCATAAACATCTACTATTATACTCAAATTTAACTCCTCCTTATATTTAGCGAATAGTGAAGAGTGAATAACTAATAGTTTAAAACCTTAAAGTCCTTACCCGAAACTATTCACTATTCACTATTAATTTTTCACTATAATTGATTTCCCCGTCATTTCTTCTGGTTTTTCTAGCCCCATCAGTTCTAATATAGTTGGCGCTAAATCTGCCAGAATACCTTCTTGTAGTTCTACATCCTTATATCCCACAAGAATTAATGGTACCTTGTTACTTGTATGAGATGTTACAGGACTACCATCTTCATTTATTAGCATTTCTGCATTTCCATGGTCTGCTGTAATTAGTGCCTTACCACCCTTCTCTATAAGGAGCTCTATTATTTCTCCTAAACAGCTATCTACCGTTTCTATAGCCTTTACTGTGGCAGATACTACTCCCGTATGACCTACCATATCTGGATTTGCAAAGTTTAATATGATTAAATCATATTTATCCATTCCTAATCTATTTAATACTTCATTCTTTACTTCTATGGCACTCATTTCTGGCTGCAAATCATAGGTCGCCACCTTTGGAGATGGAATCAATGCCCTATCTTCGTTTGCATAAGGTTCTTCTATGCCTCCATTGAAGAAAAATGTTACATGGGCATATTTTTCAGTTTCAGCAATTCTAAGTTGAGATAATCCCTTATTGCTAATATATTCTCCCAAAGTGTTTCTAGGTGATTCATCTGTATAAGCCACTTCTACATTTTCTATGGTTTTATCATATTCTGTCATGGTGACATAAAAGGTATTTACTTTTTTCTCTCTTTCAAATCCCTCAAAATTCTCATCTACAAAAGCTCTAGTAATTTGTCTAGCCCTATCTGGTCTAAAATTAAAGAATATAATTGAATCATTATTATCTATAGTTGTAACAGGCTCATCATTCTCTTTTATAATAGTCGGAATAATAAATTCATCTGTAATATCTTCATTATAGGATTTCTCTATGACTGATACTGGATTATCATTTTCATTACCTTTGCCTAGAGTAAAAGCATCATAGGCTAGCTTCGTCCTATCCCATCTCTTATCTCTATCCATAGCATAGTATCTACCAGATATAGTCGCTATTTTTCCTACACCTATTTCATCTATTTTGGTCATTAGCTCTTTTATATCTGCTTTACCTGCAGTTGGTGATACATCTCTGCCATCTAATATTGCATGTATATAAACATTATTAAAATTCTGTTTTTTCATTAGTTTCAACAGCGCATATAAATGTGTATTGTGACTATGAACTCCGCCTGATGATACTAATCCAATTAAATGAACTTTAGAATTATTCTTTCTAGCATTTTCTATTGCTTCTAAGAATTCTCTTTTTTCGAAGAAATCGCCATCTGCTACAGACTTAGATATCTTAGTTAAATCCTGATATATTATACGCCCTGAGCCAATATTTAAATGCCCCACCTCTGAATTACCCATTTGTCCTTCTGGGAGACCAACTGCTAAGCCACTTGCTTCCAGAATAGTATTTGGATATTCTCTAAATAACCTATCTATATTTGGTGTATTAGCTAATGTAACGGCATTGCCTTTATATTCCTTTCCTATACCAAAACCATCAAGTATTATTAGCATAACTGGTGCTTTAACCATATTATCCTCCAATTAAAAATTTATTAAATCTACAAAATCTTGAGCAACTAGACTAGCTCCTCCAACTAAGGCACCGTCTATTTCAGATTTATCCATTAATTCTTTTATATTGCTTGGCTTCACAGATCCACCATATTGAATTCTAATTACATTTTTCTTTTCACCATATTTTTCCCCTATGGTTTCCCTTATAAAAAGGATCATATCGTTTGCATCATCTGATGAAGCAGTCTTGCCTGTACCTATAGCCCAGATCGGTTCATATGCAATTACGATATTATCTAGGTCTTTTTCTTCTATTCCCTCAAAAGCTTTTAAGATTTGAGACTTGACCACATCTTTTTCTATATTTGCTTCTCTTTCCTCTAAAGTCTCTCCTACACAAACTATTGGCTTAATATCATGGGAAATAGCAGCTTTTATTTTTTTATTTACTGTAATATCTGTTTCATTAAAATATTGACGTCTCTCAGAATGGCCAATTATTACATAATCAACCCCTAGTTCCTTTAACATCTTTGGAGAAATTTCACCTGTAAAGGCTCCATTTTCTTCCCAGTGCATATTTTGGGCACCCAGTTTTATATTAGTATTTTCTACAGCTTTTTTTACATCTTGGATAATAGTAAAGGGTACACAAAGAACTGCTTCTACGTCCTGATTTAAATTGTGGGATTTTATTCCTCCCACTAATTGTAGTCCTTCACTTATTGTATTATTCATTTTCCAATTTCCTGCGATTATAGGAGTTCGCATTAACATTACCCCCTCTTTATTCAATGCACAATTCACGGTTCACAATTCACAATTGTTGGGGTCTAGCTTTTGGGTCTTTTATTTGCGACCTTCGGCTGCTTCCCTAATTGTGCATTGTGCATTGTTAATTGTCTGATATTGCCTCAATTCCTGGTAGAACTTTTCCTTCAAGAAATTCTAAGGAAGCTCCTCCACCTGTTGAAATATGAGTCATTTTTTCTGCATAGCCTGATTTTTCAACTGCTGAAGCTGAATCTCCACCACCAACTATAGTTATACCTTCTGATTCCGCCATAGCTCTTGCAATGGCATCTGTACCCTTTGCAAAGTTTTCCATTTCAAATACTCCCATAGGTCCATTCCAGATTACCGTCTTCGCTTCTTTGATTAGGTTTGAGAATAATTTTATAGATTCATCACCTATATCTAATCCCATCATATCCTCGGATATATTATCTATTTTAACAGTCTTAAATTCAGTATCATTTTTAAATTCTCTCGCAGCTACTACATCTACTGGCAACATTAATTTGACATTATTGTCTTTTGCTTTTTGCAATAGTTCCTTTGCTAGCTCAATCTTATCTTCTTCCAGTAAGGATTTACCAATTTCATATCCCTGTGCCTTTAAGAAAGTATAAGCCATTCCGCCACCAACTATTATGGTATCTACCTTATTTATAAGGTTTTCTATTACTCCTATTTTATCTGATACCTTTGCACCACCTAATATGGCTACAAAAGGTCTCTCAGGTGACTCTAAAGCCTTACCCATTACAGATATCTCTTTATCCACTAAAAACCCTACAGCAGAAGGTAAATAGGTGGATACACCTACATTAGATGCATGAGCCCTATGAGAAGTTCCAAAAGCGTCATTTACATATAAATCTCCTAATGATGCTAAATCCTTTGCGAAGTTTTCTTCATTCTTTTCTTCTTCTTTTCTAAATCTTGTGTTTTCAAGTAATAAAACATCTCCATCTTCCATAGCATCTATTTGTTTTTTCACCGCACTAGATACAACATTATCATCTTCTGCGAATATAACTTCTTTGTTAAGTAGTTCTGTTAGCCTATCTGCTACTGCTTTCAATGAATACTTTTTATTTGCTTCTCCCTTTGGTCTACCTAAATGTGACATAAGTATAATCTTAGCATCTTTTTCAATTAAATAATTTATAGTTGGTAGTGAAGATGTTATTCTTATATCATCCGTAATTTTACCATTTCCATCCATTGGCACATTAAAATCACATCTAACCAATACTTTTTTCCCTGTAAAGTCTAGATCTTTTAATGATTTTTTATTTAGCATTTAAATCCCCCCATCACCAATATTTGCTGACTTAATAATAATTTGATGAAGTCGGGCAAATATGCCCGACCTTATATCATTTATGCCTATTTATTAGCTACTAATTTTGCAAGGTCTACTACTCTTTCAGAATATCCCCACTCATTATCATACCATGCTATTACTTTAACCATATTGTCAATAACCATAGTTGATAAACCATCTACTATTGATGAACGAGGGTCAGCAATATAATCTGAGGATACTAACGGCTCATCTGAGTAACCTAATATTCCCTTTAATTCACCTTCACTAGCTTCTTTTAATGCCTTATTGATTTCTTCTGCTGTAGCTGGTTTTTCTACTTCAAATACTACGTCTACCATGGAAACTGTAGGCACTGGCACTCTTACTGAGAAACCATTAAGTTTTCCTTTTAATTCTGGAAGCACTAATGCTACAGCCTTTGCAGCCCCTGTTGTTGTAGGAACAATATTTTGTGCTGCTGTTCTTGCACGTCTAAGATCCTTGTGTCTCTTGTCTAATATTTGTTGATCATTTGTATAAGCATGGATTGTAGTCATTAAACCTTTTTTGATACCAAACTTCTCTAATATTACCTTAGCTACTGGTGCCAAACAGTTTGTTGTGCAAGATGCATTTGAAATAATATGATGATTAGCTGGATCATATTTATCTTCATTAACACCTAATACTATAGTAATATCTTCATCTTTAGCTGGAGCAGTTATAATTACTTTTTTAGCTCCTGCTTCAATATGTTTAGATAAGCCCGATCTATCTCTAAATGCTCCAGTTGAGTCAATTACTAATTCAACTCCTAAGTCTTTCCAAGGTATCTCAGCTGGTCCCTATGACCTACAACTTTAATCTTTTTACCATTAATAATAAATCCATCCTCTGCTACTTCTAATGTACCATTAAATTTTCCATACATAGTATCATATTTAAATAAATGGGCTAAATCTTCTAAGCTACCTGATGCATTTATTGCCACTATTTCAAATTCATCCACACCATTTTCCGCATAAGCTCTTAATACATCTCTACCAATTCTACCAAATCCACTTAATCCAACTTTCATTGCCATAAAAAACTCCTCCTATTTATTTGTATTTTTTAGTTCTTATATTTTTAGCTACTTTGTAGCTTCATTCACAATTTCCAATATCTTTTCTGCAGCAGATTCATCTGTTATCAATGTCATATTTGAGTTCAAAGTAGATACAGAGATTATGGATTCTGCCTTTTCCTCTCCCCCTGCAACTCCAATAACATTATTTAATGATTTAAACTTTTCAAGAGATAATCCAATGGTCTTAAATTCCCAAATTTCGTTTCCTTTAATATCAAAATAATGACCAAGAGCTTCTGCTACTGCTCCCTTATTAATTAATTCTTCTATTCTTTCTTCAGATAGATTTCGTCTTTTAGCCATGGTATCTGCTCTGCCAATTCCAAATACAAGAGTATTCATATTATTTATCATTTCCATAGATTCTCTGATTTCTTCATTTTTTAACATAAGTTCTAGGGCTTTCTCTTCCAATCCATCTGGTACATATAATAATCTATATGACCCACCTAACTGCTGTCCTAATTTTGCTGCTATGGAATTGGATTGAGTCTCTACTTCACGTCCCAGACCTCCCCTTGCAGGTATAACCATTATGTCTCTGGATTTATTATCAGGAGTAATCTCCTCAGCTACTACTGCCATTGTACTTCCACCAGTTATACCAATTATATCCTTAGGTTGAATGATATTCTTCAGTACTCTAGATGTAATTTTACCCATATCCTTCAGAACCATACTGTTTTCCGCAGAATTTCCAGGTACTATAATCATTTTCTTTATTCCTAATATCTCTTGTAATCTTTCTTCTAGCTTTGGGATACCTTTTAGGTTACCATAGATTGAGTGTAAATTTTCTAATATTTTTTTTCCATCATCAGTGATATACATACCCATTAAATCTATATTTAACAGCCCTTGATTTTTGAGTATACTTACCTCATCCCTTATAGTTCTTTCCTTAAATCCTAATTCTCCTGACAAAGCTCTTCTCCCTATAGGTTGATTATAGGAAATAGCCCTTAAAATAAGATATCTTTTTTCAATTATTTCAATAATTTCTGGTGTTATCTTTTTCAATAATTCTAGTATTTCCATTAAATCACCTCATAGTAAGAAGTTTTAATTGCTTAACTGGTCATTTTTCGACCCACATATGTATTATTTGTCCCGGTTGTATTAAAGAAATGGTAGAATATAAATTCCACCACCTATAGTATATATTATATTTATTTTTTATGCAATAAGTAAATATCCTTTTTTCAAATTAATATCTTCTTCTCATTGAAGATGAAGGTATGCCTAATTCATCTCTATATTTTGCAACAGTCCTTCTTGAAATGTTTATACCCTGTTCTTTTAATAAGTCTGATATCTTTTGATCACTATAAGGTTTCTTAGTATCTTCACCATCTACAATATCTTTTAATGTAACCTTAATGCTAGTGGATGATATATCTCCCTCTTCCCCTAATATCCCAGAGGAAAAGAAATACTTTAGTTCGAACAGTCCCCTAGGAGTTTGCACGTATTTTCCATTGGTTGCTCGAGATATGGTTGACTCATGCATCTCAATATCGTCAGCTATATCTTTCAATGTTAAAGGCTTTAGTGCCTTTTCTCCTTCAATAAAAAAATCTTTTTGAAATTTTAATATAGATTCTATTACCCTTTTAATCGTGTTTCTCCTCTGCTCTATGCTTCTAATAATCCACATTGCAGAGTTAAATTTTTCATTAAGAAAATCTATAGTGTTTTTATCTCCGCCTGACTTCATTAATCCTTTATAGTAATTGTTTATGTTAAGCCTAGGACCTGTAACATCATTTATGACCACAACAAATTCTCCATCTATTAATTGGATCTCAGCATCTGGAATAATATATCTTACTTCTTCATTGTTTCCTCTGAAAGACCTACCAAGCTTAGGCTCTAATCGCTTTATATAGTCACAGGCATCCTGAACTTGCTGTAAGTCAAGATTCAGTTCTTTAGCAATTTTTTGTATTCTATTATAGCCAAGATCTTCTAAATAGTCTTCAATTATTATAATAATATAGTTAGTAGCATCCTTTTTATTTCTTACTTGAATTAATAAACATTCCTTTAAATCTCTTGCACCGACTCCTGCTGGTTCAAATGTTTGAATAATATCTAATACTATTTCAACCTCATCTTTCTCGCATTTCATAAAGCTTGCAATTTCTTCTGTTGAAATATTTAAATAACCATTTTCATCAATATTCTGAATAATGTTCTCGCCAATTTTATGTTCCTTATTATCCAGAGGAATAAGACTTAGCTGTGACATTAAATGCTCTTTTAATGTGGGTTCATAAGAAACAAAGGATTCATAATTATATTCCTTTATATTTTTATCAACTTGGGGTCTATAGCTAATATCGTCGTACTTCTCTAAGTATTCCTTCCAGTCTACATCATTGTCATTAGCATATTTATCTAAGTTTTCAAATTCCTCAGAAGAACTTAATGACTCAAGCATAGGATTCTGTTCCATTTCGTTAGTTATATATTCCTTTAATTCCAGACTATTAAATTGAAGCAATTCTATAGCCTGCCTTAGTTCTGGTGTCATTATTAATTTTTGTGACTGTTCAAGAGTTAAATCATAGCTAAGTCTCATCCAGCTCAACCTTCCTAATATATAGTCTTAACTATATTATACCAAATATTCGACAAAGTACAAAATAAAAAGACAAGGAATTTTTATATCAACCTTGTCTTCTAAATTTTTTTTATTATTTTTTAGTTATTTAAATTATATTCTGCTACCTCTGAGATTTATCATAAGGTATACCTTCTGCCTTAGGTGCCCTTGATTTTTTTGAGGTAAATGCTAGTACTATCATTGTAGCCAAATATGGAAGCATTTTATAGTAAGTTTGATTAATTCCTAGATTAGCTAGGAAAGGTATCAGAGAAACTGAATATGCTAATGTTCTTAAAAATGCAAAGAACATAGCTGCAAGAAAAATTCTTATTGGTTTCCATTGTCCAAAAATCATTACTGCCAAAGCTAAGAATCCAAATCCTGCTACTCCCGTGTGTCCATTTACATTTCCATCCATAACTCCAACTGAGTAGAAAAATCCCCCAATTCCACCTAAAATTCCAGAAATACTAGTACCTGCATATCTCATTCTATGAACGTTGATACCTACAGAATCAGCAGCATGAGGATGCTCTCCGCATGCTCGAAGTCTTAGACCAAATTTTGTTTTATAGAATATGATAATTGCTATTATAAGAAATATAAAACTAATCATAACAGTCAGATAGGTTCTCTGGAAGAACATCTGCCCTAATACAGGAATCTTTCCTAAAACAGGTATTTCCCTAATATAAAAGTTCATATTTGTAGTGATACCATCACTATTAAAGAACATTTTTGAAAATAATAAAATTGCCGCAGGAATAAGCATATTAAGGGAAGTACCAGTAATAACTTGATCTGCTTTCATAGTAACTGCTGCAAAGGATAATAGCAGAGAATATATCAAACCAGCAATTGCAGCAATTAACATTCCTAAAAGTAAAACAGTTTGTGGATCTATCCCTGAATTTTGAACAAAGTAAACAAATAACGCCCCAAAGAATGCCCCGAAAAGCATTATTCCTTCAAGTGCAATATTTACTACACCACCTATTTCACTGAACATACCGCCCAATGCTACAAGAAGCAAAGGCATTGCCACAGGAAGCATATTTTGAATCAAGTAATATATAGTATCCATTATTCTGCCTCCTTTGTATTATTATCAGACACCTTATCCAGATCAGTGTGTTCTAGTTCATCTTCTGATGCATGAGCAGTATGCATCTTTTCAAGTCGTCCCTTAATAAACTTAGCTAATGCTGAATTCATTATCATAGCAAAAGCTGAGAAATAAATAATAACCGCTATGACAACATCTATTATTTCCGGTTTATAGCCTACAAGGCTTGCTAGTGTACCTCCACGCTGTATATGGGAAATAAAAGCTGATGAAAAAATAATTCCTATAGGATGGGAGTTTCCTAAAAGTGCAACAGCTATACCGTTAAATCCATTAGCAGCAATAATATTAATAGGTTCATAGGTCATGCTGCTTCCTGCAATAGCAGATGGTGCAAGTATAGCAAAGGCTCCTCCAAGTCCTGCTAAACCTCCAGCTATTGTCATGGTAATAATTATATTTGTTTTACCTTTCATCCCAGCATATTCACTGGCATATTTATTAAAGCCTGTGGCCTTAAGTTCATAACCAAATGTGGTTTTCTGAAGTACGATGTACAAAATAATCCCAATGATTATTGCCAGTATTATACCAAGGTTTACATTGGAACCTGAAATACCAAGAGATGGAATTTGAGCACTTGCTGGTAAATATTTGGTTCTTGTTTTGTCAGATATATACATAACAGAATTCCCCTTAATTAACATATCCACCAAATACATACCTATATAGTTGAACATTATTGATGTAATTACTTCATTTACATTCATTAAAGCTTTGAAAATTCCAGGTATAAATCCCCAAAGCATTCCCCCTATCATCCCAGCTAAAATAGCTACAATCCAATGTATATTATCTGGCAATTTCCACATGAAGCCTACATAGAGAGCAAAAAACATTCCCATTGTATACTGCCCTGATGCCCCTATATTAAATAACCCCATCTTAAATGCAAATCCAACTGCTAGACCTGTCATAAGTATTGGAGTAGCAAAATAAAAGACATCAGCTATACGATTAAAACCACCTAAGACTACATATTGAAATCCTGCTAATGCATTTCCCGGTGCCGCAATGAGCATTACAAGGAATCCAAAAACTAAACCAAGGAAAATAGCCATTAATGCCGATGAAAATGAAGAAAACCCACTACTGTGTATTATATTTTTTAAATAAGATTTATTTTTATTAGGTAAACTATTATTATCCTGCATCGTTAATCTCCTTTACGATATCACGTTTTGCGCCTGACATGTAAAGTCCAAGCTCCTGTACAGTTGTTATTTTTGGATCAAGCTCTCCCACTATCTCTCCCTCATATATTACTAGAATACGGTCAGATACATTCATGACTTCTTCCAGTTCCAATGACACGAGAAATACGGCTTTACCTGCATCACGCCTTGCAACAAGCTGCTTGTGTACATACTCTATAGCTCCTACATCTAATCCTCTTGTAGGTTGTACTGCTATTAGAAGCTCATGCTCCTTATCAATTTCTCTTGCAATTATTGCCTTCTGCTGGTTACCTCCAGACATGCTTCTAGTTATAGTTATTGGTCCTTGACCTGATCTAATATCATATCCTTCTATAAGCCTTTCAGCATATTTCCTTACTGCATCAAATTTTATAAATCCTCTCTTTTGGAATTCAGGTTTCCAATATCTCTGAAGTACTAAATTTTCCTCCAGTTTGTAATCTAATACAAGACCATGCTTGTGTCTATCCTCTGGAATATGACTCATACCAGCTATAGATCGCTGTCTAACAGACGATTTTGTTATATTCTTACCGCACAGAGTAATGCTGCCTGAACTAGGCTTTTCAAGTCCCGTAAGTGCATTAACAAATTCTGTCTGTCCATTTCCATCAATCCCTGCAAGACACACTATTTCACCTGCCCTAACATCGAAAGATACATTTTTTACTGCGTTGTTTTTATGCGTTTTAGATGCTACAGTAAGATTCCTAACGGAGAGAATCACTTCTCCAGTTTCCATTTTTTCTTTATCTACAGTAAAGTTTATATCACGGCCCACCATCATTCTAGAAAGCTCTTCCTTGGTTGTATCCTTGACATCTACAGTTCCAATATATTTACCTTTTCTAAGAACAGTACATCTGTCTGCAACCTCCATTATTTCATTAAGTTTATGAGTAATGAAAAGAATTGATTTGCCTTCCTTAGCAAATCCCTTCATAATTTGGAGAAGCTCCTTAATTTCCTGAGGAGTCAGAACAGCCGTAGGCTCATCAAATATCAAAATATCATTATTCCTATATAGCATTTTGAGAATTTCAACTCTTTGCTGCATTCCTACTGTAATATCTTCAATTAAAGCATCTGGGTCAACCATTAGACCATATTTTTCACTAAGCTCCATAACCTTTTTCTTAGCTTCCTTCTTTTCTATGAACCCCATTTTATTAGGTTCAACACCAAGAATGATGTTTTCAAGCACAGTAAAAATCTCTACTAACTTAAAGTGCTGATGGACCATTCCTATTCCTAATGCATTAGCGTCATTAGGATTATTAATCTTAACAACCTCTTCATTCTTTCTTATCTCTCCCTTTTCAGCCTGATAAAGCCCAAAGAGAACACTCATAAGGTGGATTTTCCAGCACCATTTTCTCCTAAAAGTGCATGTATTTCTCCTCTTTTCAATTTTAGGGTAATATTGTCGTTAGCAATAATACCCGGAAATTCTTTTGTAATATTAAGCATTTCAACAATATAATTTTCCACTTTAACCTCTTCTTATCAATTATATTTTTTTATTCCCCAAAATTCCCATATAAAATGGGATAGAAAATGGGGGATTAGCCTTCCCCCATTAATAGAACTTTACTTGCATAAGGCTTAGCCAATATGGCAGGTAATTTAATTTTTCTTACTACCTAGTAGTAACTACAACTTTTTTAAGATTTAATTGATTAGTAAGTTCATCTGCAGTTGCATTTCCTGATGCATCTGCAACCTCAATTTTACGAATAGGTTCAGCACTGCCATCTACTAATTTTTCAAATGCTTCATCATATTTTTCTTTGTTGAAGGACTGGAATCTATCAAATGCATCTGCCTTCTCGTCTCCTATTACAACAGTTGGTAACCCTACACCATTGTTAGTTGCATTAAATACTGTTGTTTTTCCTGAGAATGTATTCCAGCTATTTGTTTTATATATAGACTCAAGAACAGATACTACTGAAGCTGCAAGGCCTTTCGCTGCTGATGTAATTACAGTTTCACTATCATATCTTTGATCAACGTCAACTCCAATAACCTTAGCTCCTGCTTCACTAGCTGCTGACATAACAGATTTACCAACTGCACCACCACATGCAAATACTACTTCTGCACCTTCTTGGTACATTGTTTTAGCAGTTGCTTTATTTGTATCGTTTTCTTCAAAGTTTCCAGTATAATGGTATGTTGCTTTTATTGCCCCATCAGAAAGTCCTAGCTCTTTAGCAGCATCTTCAGCTCCTTGAAGATACCCATAGCCAAAAGCTTGAACAGCTGGTACTGCCATACCACCCATGAATCCAAGATTAGTCATTCCATCCATAACTGCAGCATAACCTGCAAGATATCCTGATTGCTCTTCTGCATACAATATACTTGCAACATTTTCTTTAATCTCTGCAGTATTGCTATCAGCTGGATGTGGTGCCCCATCTAAAAGAATAAACTTAACATCTGGATATTTCGTTTGTGCTTCATAAATTGGAACTTCGAATAGGAATCCTGGAGTTACTACAACCTTTGCTCCACCTGTTACCGCAAGGTCAATAGCTGCTAGATATCCAGCATCTGAGGCCTCTTCAGGTTTGATATAAGTATGTGAAATTTTTTCTTTCTTTGCAAAGGCAACAACGCCTTCCCATGATCCTTGGTTAAATGATTTGTCATCAATATTACCCTTATCGGTAATAAGTGCGATTTCAGCACCTTTTCCTGAGCCACCTGTGTTCTGACTACCACATCCGGCTACACTCATAACTACTAACATAATTGCCAGAGCAAATGTTAATATTTTTTTCATTTTATACCCCCCTTAATTAATTCATTCGACTAGCGTCTTTGAGTTAATTATAACCTTTCCTAGCCAAAATTACAACTATTTTATACTCAATAAAGTCCTTGTTGAAGATAAGTCATTACATCATAAAAGATTCTTCGCAAGAAAAAGCTCCAAGTTTCCTTGGAGCTTTTAGTCCTAGCATGGATCAGCTTCGCCTACATCATAACCAGCTTTTGCTAATGCTTTGGTAGCTTCGTTTAACTTAGCTTCGTTTACCATTACTATTGGTCCTGTACAACCCATTCCTGATTCAGCATAGATACCTGCTTTCCATAAAGCTTGAACGGCATCTTCTAATTCCATAATATCTATACCATTAATAGTACCAGTTACAGTTTCAGCTGGTGGTGCTTCTACAGTTTCTTCTTCCTTAGCTTCAGCCTTTTTAGTGTCCTTTGTAAGACCTTTTAATATATCTTTAAGTCCAGCTTTGTTAGCTTTTTCAAATTCTTCCTTAGCAATTTTAGTTACATTTCCTCTTACTAATGATGCAGCATAACTAATTGCATTAGAAACTACTGGAGTACCTGATGCTCTTGAAAGAATAAGGATTGTTCTATCATAATCCTCTCCAATACCAGGTCCATATCCAAAGCCTTGAGCTTCATAGGATCCACCTGTTGCAAATGAAGAGAATACTTTCATTAAAAGATTTCCTGTTAAAGTATCAGTTATCATTATATCTGGTGTACCTGTTAATAAATCATTACCTCTCATTACTGAGCCACCATCTGCTCTTCCTGATTCAGTAAAATTAACAGGATATCCTTTACTACTTAAATCTTTAAAAGCTCTTTCTACTTGTCTTGCACCATCTACATTTAAGATACCTACAGTTGGATTTTCTATTCCCATAGCTTTTGCAGCTATAATTCCATAGATACCATTCTTAACCATAGCTTCAACTCTGTGTGGTGATGATGTTCCAGTAGTTGTAGCTAAGAACATCTCTCTACCTCTACCTGGAGTTATTACTCTACCAACAGTAGAAACACCTATTGGGAAGTTATAGTGCATAGTAACACATGCTCCTATTTCTCCACTATCAAGTAATTCTTCCATTTTCTTATGCTGAGCATCTTCACCTTCAACATTGTATTGAGTAAGTTTTGAATCAACTTTTGGTCCAATTAGTACTACTTCAATGCTATTGTCTCTAGCTTGAGCCATTTCAGCACCTTTAACTATATTGTCAATACCTAGCTCTGAGCCAGCTACGGTAATACCTACTCTTACTCTCTCTCCAAATTGGCCAGTTTGCATAGCATCAGCGATATCGTTAAATACCTTACCGATCATGCTTTTTATATTATTATCTGCCATATTATCACCTCTAATCTTGAAGTAGATGAGAAGCAAAATCTCTCATAGCTTCTGCTACAAGTGTTCTAACTTCTTCTTGTGATACACCTTTACCTTCATCTAACTTTCCAGTATTCTTTTCCATAACTATTGATGTACCATCGAATAGATTAGTCATTCTACCTAAGAATAAACTTCCCTTTCCTACGATCATCGCTCTATTTATTTCACCTGCTAACATAGCTTCTCTAGCAAATCCAATATATGGTGCCCCTGAAGGAATATGTCCCTGAGTTGGTGCCCATCCTTCCATACCATGTTTCTCAATAAATGCATCTATACCAGTTCTTTCTACTTCGCCTCTCTTAACTCCTAGAGCTGCAATCATCTTATAGTTAGCAGCTGGAACGTCTCCTGCTCCTGCTGGTTTTGTAACATCTGGGTTTTGCATTTCTACTGAATACTTATCTATATCAGTTACTTTTAATCCTGCTTTATCAAGTGGTGCTGTAACTAATGAAGTAACTACTGCTTGTGGTGATGAACCAGTACCTACAGTATGTCTACCAACTAAGTCGGTTCTAAGAACTGGGTTTACTCCATCATTTTCTGCTATTATAACTGCAAATCCACCTATAACGTCTTCTAATATAGGCATACCTTTCTTAACATGGTCTTTACCATTCATACCTAATTTAGCTGTACATCCGCCTGCAACTACCATTACTTTTTTATAAGTTCCTGCTTGAACTAATGAAGCTGCTGACACAATAGCATGAGCAGGTGCAGCACAGAAACCTCTTAGGTCAGAACCTGTAGCATTTGTAAGTCCAGCCATTTCAGCAACTGCTTTAGCAAAGTTACCGCCACCTCTTTGGTTCATATCTCCACATGCTTCTTCTGAACACTCAATTACATATTCAACTTCTTCAGGTTGTAAATCATTTTTAGCTAAGCAATGTAATGCTGCTAATACTCCTGATGCTTTTGTAACTAAGTTTTCAAACATAACATGAGCTGTTAAGTTAACATCTACATCATGAGCTCTCTTTACACAACCTACTACTTTTTTATCATTATATAGTGGTTCTGCATGTTGCTCGTTAATATATTTTTCAATATCTGCTAATTCTGCACCATCTTTTAATTTTGCAACAAACTCATCTTTAATTAATGGATGAGCTTCTAATTTTGGTTTAATTTGTGCTGTAAATTCTTTGGATAATAACACAAGATCAAATACGTCTACTATTTTAATTAGACCTATAAATTCATCTTGTGGCATTATTTCACCAAACTTTCCATCTCTTTTTGCATCTGCTACATCCTTATCATACCATGGTTGCTGAACTGTTTTAAGTTCCTCTGGCTTATGATTTCCAATATATACTTGGTTTGGTAAATAGTTAACTGATTCTTCATAACTACGTATATGATTTGGTAACTCTTTTAAATATTCTGAATCTGGATGTAATAATCTTTCTGTTGTTTGAGTTGTACCATTGTGAATAATCATATCTGGTGCTTGCATCAAAACATAAGATGTTCCTTTTACTACTGAATAATTCATATGTCCACCTCCATAAATTTTGGTATGTACTTTGTTTTTTAGAAACTTTGCTTATAACGAATAGAAAAGTTTTTCTTTATTATTTTTAAATTTAAACTTTTCGTAAATGAGTTTCAAGCAAAGTTTCCTTTTAATGCTTATTAGAAACTTTGCTTATAAAAGGGTGATAAGAAGAATCACCCTTTTATAAATTTTATTAATTATTTTTTTACATCAAATACAGTTTGCTCTGTTACTTCAGTTGTTAGAGCTTCTAATGCTCTTTCAACTAATTTTCTTCTAAGAGCTTTCTCATCTTTAGGATCTAGTTTTGGATCTCCTAATGGGTGAGGAATAGCTATTGTCGGAACTATTCTGTTAGCTCCTACTGTTAATGAAATTGGAACTACTGTACACATGTGAACTACTGGAATACCAGCACGCTCAACTTCTTTTACCATTGTTGCACCGCAACGTGTACAGGTGCCTCAGGTAGAAGTTAAGATAACTGCATCCACGCCGTCAGCTTTAAGTTCTTTACTGAATTCTTCAGCAAATTTCTTTGAATTCGCTACAGCTGTACCATTACCTACAGTTGAATAGTAGTATCTGTGTAGTTTTCCAATTTTTCCTTCTTTTTCTAAGTCACGTAGAACGTCAACAGGGATAACTCTGTCTAAGTCTATATTAGCATAAACTGGGTCATATCCACCATGAGCTGTTTCTCCGTTTGTTTCATTTAAATCATAGATACCTTCAATATCATACTTGCCATATTTTTGAGCTGAGGATGATTCTATATGGTCTGGGTTTCCTTTTGGAACTGCCCCACCTGATGTTACTATAGCAATAGTAGCCTTAGTAATATCTTTTACTGCTGGGTTAGGATCTACTCTATCGAAGTTTGGCATTGGGAATTCAGTTTTGTATTCTTCCTTAGCCATTTTCTTTAGAAGCATTTCTACTGCTCTCTCAGAACCTCTCTTATCAGTGAAGTAATTCTTTCTGATACCTCTTTCTAAGTATCCTTCTTCTTCTGGAGAACCGATTTCTTCCCCTCTAGCTAATTTAAGTGCTAATGGAACCATTTTCTTAACTGCGTCTCTCATTCCAGCCGCTGAGTCCCTTGTGGAAACTACATAAACTGCTTTCTTGAACATATCAGCACCTGGGTTTTCTATATACATACCAGTTAAAGCTGGTATACCTAATTCGTTTTGCACTGCCTCTGTTATAGTACCTGCGGCAACACCATATCTACCTGCATTAAATGCTGGTCCAGCAATGAATAGGTCTGGGTTATATTTTTTAACCATCGCTAATACTTCTTTTTTAGCCTCTTCTAGATTTTCACCAAAATAGCTATCACCACAAATAACTGTAGCTACTATTTCAGCATTATCTCCGAATCCTGCTTGAAGAGCTAGACCTGGCCCTAATACTTCTTCTCTTACTTCTGGTCTGTGGTCAGCTTTTTCTTCTCCACCTATACCAGCGAAGAATTGGTTGATATAATGAACAACTTTTAATTTCCCCATTTGTTCCCCTCCTCTCATATATTTCGTATCGGGATTTTATTTAATCATTAAAATTTTGTAAATTCATCTCTCATAGCTTTAACTTCTTCAATAATTGAATCAACATCTAGAACCATTTCCATCATACCAATTTGCTCATCATATACATCAGCATCTACTGATTCTTTGAATTCTGGTTCTACTGCATGATATACTTTAAGTCCCAACGGAACTCCTGCTAATGGACCTGCGAAAGTTGGGTCTCCTGCTGTAACTGTCTCAGCTGCTAATCCTGCTGATTCAGCTTCTGCACCACCGATTAATACGATCATATTTTCTGCACCGTATTTTTCAGTTAAATCTTTAACCCTTTTTTGATTTTCTAAGTCCATTGCGCCTGCAGCCGTTCAGACAAAACATTCTGTTGCTGAAAATACTACTTCTGCAGGAGTGGTCTTTATACATTCTTCCATAGCTGGTCCTGGTATACCATCTCTGTCTCCAATAATGATAACTTTTGAGTTTTCATTAAAAATTGACATCTAGCCACTTCCTTTCTTTGTTATATTCTTTAATCTTTTGTATTATATTTTAATTTTTTTGCATATATTTTTATATAAAATTAGAAACCTTTTGCTGACATTTTATTAAAACCAACTTCATTAGTTGCACCTGTAATAGCTTGGATCTCAACTGTGATTGTACCATCAGCTGCTAAACTTCCATCAAATCCACCAGCTATAATGTCAACATAATCTAAAGTCCCGATTACTTTGTCCATCTTTGGTAATACAATGATTTCATTAGCATTACCACCTGTAACTACTGCATTAGCTGAAGGATCAGCATCTGCTAGAGATTGGCTGGCACCATCTCTACCTGCATATTCGTCAGTAATTATTACAGTATCAATGCCTTTTGCTTCTATTTTCTTAGTGTTCATTATAAGGTCAGTATCTGGGTTACCGAAACCTTCTTGTGAAACTATAACTCCATCAAGTCCTAGATATTCAGCAAGTTTTGCTGTCCAGTTTGATGATCTTTCTTTATCAGCTAAATAAACGTTTTCATTTGTGATTATAACACCTACAAAGTTAAGCGTTTTTCCGTGTTGAGCTAGAAGATCATGAATAACTGGGTTATTCATTTGATGGTAAGTTGTATTCTTATCACAAGCAGATACACAGTTACCACTTACAATTGCACCATCCATAATTTCTGTTGGATACATTATAGTTGGTACAATTTGCTTAGCATCTACTCCATATACATAAGTGTCATGAAGTAATCCTTGTGTTTGAAGCATTTGAACATATCCAACCTTTGGAAGATTAGGATATTTTTCAATTCCTTTTAAGAATGGGTCTACTTCATATACTTCTACTGTATCTGGTGTTAATAATTTTGCGGTTTCTGCAAGATAAGCTGCTGCTTTAAATCCTGCGAATCTTACTGCTCTCTCATGATCGTGTTGCTTTAATCCTTCTACAGGTTCACATTTTAATACTAAGTTAATTGTTTTAGAGAATGGAGTAAAATCTGCTCCAGGTCCTGTCATGTCCACAATACCTTCTTGGAAACCAACGATTTTACCAGTTGTCATAACAACACAACCTTTTAATACATTGGTTTTTCCTGAACCTACAACATCAACCTTTGATAATATTCCTGGGAATACACCTCCTGGACCTTCCACTTTAACTCTTGGTTCTACTACGTCCTTAACAGGTGTAATTCTAACACTTTCACCAGGTTTTGCAATATCTACGTCTACTGATGTAAGGTGCTCATCTTCTTTAATTAAACTGATTAACTCTTCTTTGTTAACAGTTAGCACCCCATTTTCAATTTTGGTTTCATTACCAAATTGAACATCTTTAATTAGCACATGGCCTAATTCCAGACGCATAAATTCACCTCCTCTTATTTTAGCAAGTATCTATATCTCAATTCTGGGCTCAAGGCCCAGAATTAAAACCTTAATTAATTAAATATATTTTTTAATTAATTCTTCAACTGATTCTTTTGTAGCTTCATCAGCTACTACTGCATCTATTCTTTCTCCACCTTTGTAGATAGCGATTACAGGTAATCCCATAACCTTTTGTCCAATTGCAAGTCTTCTTGCTTTTGTAATATCCAATGATGTAAATTTGATTTTATCACCATATTGTTCTTCATAAGCGTGAACATGTGGCATAAGTGCTTTACATGGTTCACATGTTGGTCCCCAGTAATCTACTAATACATATCCTTCTGCTTGTAATACTTCTGCTTCAAAATTGTCCTTATTAAGTTCTAACATTTATTATACCTCCTAATATTATTTTTAAGCATTACTAGTCTGCCATTATTTATTAGTCTTCAAAATGCTCGTTTATATATTTTTCAGCTTGAACAGCAGCTATAGCTCCATCTGCAGTAGCTGTAACTACTTGTCTAAGTGATTTAACTCTGTTATCTCCAGCAGCAAAAATTCCAGGTATATTAGTCTTCATATCATCATCAGTTTTTATATACCCATTTTCCATATTAATTATTCCATCAAATAATTTTGTTGCTGGATTATATCCTACGAATACGAATACTCCAAATGTACCGTCGTCTTCATCTGCAAATATTTCTGTTTCTTCATTAGTTTTAACATTTTTAACTATCATTGATTCAAGTATACCATCACCTTTTAATTCAGTGATAACTGAATCCCACATGAAATTCATTTTTTCATTTTTAAATGCTTTTTCTTGAATTGATTTGGCTGCTCTTAACTCATCTCTTCTATGAACGATAGTTACTTTTCTAGCAAATTTTGTCAAATACATAGCTTCTTCAACTGCTGAATCTCCTCCACCTACTACAAACACTTCTAAGTCTTCGAAGAAAGCAGCATCACATGTAGCACAGTAAGAAACTCCTCTGCCAGTTAATTCCTTTTCTCCTGGACATCCTATTGGTCTTGGAGTTGCACCTGTTGCAATAATAACTGTTTTTGCTTGATATTCTTCTTTTGCACCTTTTAAAACCTTAATTTTGCCTTCTAGTTCTACGGATTTGATTTCATCAATTATTCTTTTTGCACCAAATTCATTAACTTGATCTACCATTCTAGCTATTAAAGATGGTCCGCTAGCATGCTCTATAGAACCTGGATAGTTAGCAACTTCGTCAGTTGTCTTTATTTGTCCACCTTCGCCTTCTTTTTCGATAATCAAAGTATTAAGTCTTGCTCTTGATGCATATAGACCTGCTGCTAAACCTGCTGGACCTGCTCCTATGATTATTACATCATAAATCATTTGTCTTCCTCCCTTGAAAATATTTTTTTATGTAGTTCTCTAATATGGCATTTTTGCCAAATTATATTGATAATATTCCATTTTAAAATATTATTCATTTTCATTGAAGAACTAGTATAATTTTTATCAATTACATAAATCTAATTATAAACTCAACGATTTAAGAAAATCAATATAAAATTTAAATATTTGTAGTAGCTTAAAATAATTCTTTTAATTATTTAAGAATAAAAAAAACAGAATAAATAGGTCTAAGTAGGCCTACTTACTCTGTTCATTTACCTGAGAGATTCTCCAATATTTGGATTGCTCCTTCGGTGCTTTTCGCTTTCCAGAGTTCTGTCACAATACGGTCCTTTTGCCTGAGAGTTTCATTGTGGATCGGCTACCCATCAACTTGTTCCTTCGGCGCCATATAACATGGTCTCTTCCGCATTAGTCATCCAGATAATGTAATATTTTGATACTTTTTTCACAGTTCATTAACATTATAATATATAAAATATAATTATACAACCCCTTTTTATATTAATATTTTTTATATATTCCTAGGCTTTGTTTTATAGTTATCAAGTACATATAATGCTATATTAGAGCAGTGATCTGATACTCTTTCTAGATTAGATATAGCATCTAAAAATATTATTCCGGGTCCTGTTGAACATAAACCTTTATTTAATCTATCTATATGATTAGTTCTATTTTTTGTTTCCAATGCATCCACTTCATCTTCTATAACTAAAACTTCCTTAGCTAAAGCTTCGCCATTTGTCTTAAATGCTTCCATTGCCTTCTGAAATCCCTGCTGACACTTACCAAATATCTCATGTAGCTCATCTATAGCTTCCTCTGTAAATTGAAGATTACCCTCCATTCTTTCTTCGGCAAGTTCAATTATATTTTCAGCATGGTCTCCAACTCTCTCTATATCATTTATATTATTGAAGAATACATTGACCTGATTATGTTCTTCATCTGATAATGGTGCATTTGAAAGTCTTACTAGATAATCAGTTATTTCTCTTTGCAACTTATTTATTTTTTGTTCCTGCTCTAGTGCTGGTTCTATTTCATCATATTTCCCTTCCACAAAGGCTCTTCGGGCTTTTCCTAAGTTATCCTCTACATAACTACCCATTCTAGCGATTTCTTTTCTTACTTGACCTAATGCTATAGAAGGAGTTTCTATGATTCTGAAATCAAGGAATTTTGCTTCCTGTCCTTCTAGCTTATCATCCCCTGGAACTATAGCTTTAGCTGCCTTAACTAGTAGTCCAGCAAAAGGCAATTGAATTAATACATTTATTAGATTAAATAAAGTATGAGCATTAGCTATTTGCCTTTGAACATCATTTGGAGACAATTTAGTTACTATATTTTGAATTGGTGTCTTTAAAACAGTCATAAATATAATTGTACCAACTAAATTAAATAAAAAATGTATGATAGCTGCTCTTTTTGCTGTCTTATTTGCCCCAACTGACGATATCATAGCAGTTGTAGTTGTACCAATATTGTCACCGAAAAGGATTGGAAAAGCAACATTAATATTTAGTAAGCCTTGCCCAGCTAATGCTTGCAATAAACCTATAGAGGCACTACTGCTTTGAACAATAGTTGTAAGACCTAAACCTACTAACATAGCAAGAACAGGATTTTCTAAACTAACCATAATATTACTAAAGGCTGGTAAATCAGCTAAAGGTTTCAATCCACTCCCCATCATATCCATACCAATAAATAATATACCAAACCCAATAAGTATTTCAGCCATGTTTTTAGCTTTTTTCTTGGAAGTTGCAATCCAAATTCCCACGCCTATAGCTACTGCTAAGGGTGCATAATCTGTTAAATTAAATGCAATCAACTGGGCAGTTATAGTTGTACCTATATTTGCACCCATAATAACACCAACTGCTTGATATAAAGACATAAGACCTGCATTAACAAATCCTATTACCATAACTGTAGTAGCAGAACTACTTTGAACAACCATAGTCACCAATGTACCAACTATAACACCCATTAATCTATTGTTAGTAAGTACTTCTATCAATTTCTTTAGTTTTTCACCTGCAGCTTTTTGAAGACCTGTTCCCATTAAGTTCATTCCATATAAAAATAATCCAAGTCCACCAAGTACTGGTAGTGCTATATCCATAATTAACCTCCTAGACAAATTTATTGACCTATTTATTCTTTTGTTGAACTATTTATTCTAAATACATAATATCATATTTTATTCAATTATTATCATCAAATAAAATATTATTCTATATTGGGAAAATCTAACTGTCTTAAAGCTTCATACAATATAATATTAACTGAATTTGCTAAATTTAGTGATCTCGCTATATTGCTCTTCATTGGTATTCTAATACCCTTATGGAGATTCCCATCTAGTATTTCATTAGATAATCCCTTTGTTTCCTTTCCAAATACAAAGAAAGATTCATCCTTATAGCAATTTTCAGCATAATTATTTTTTGCTTTAGTAGTAGCATAATAAAATTCACCATTAGGGTACTTTTCCAATACTTCAAAAAAACTATTATAATAATGTATTTCTACTAAATTCCAATAATCAAGTCCTGCCCTTTTAAGAGCTTTGTCATCTACAGAAAATCCTAAAGGTCTTACTAAATGAAGCACTGTCCCTGTAAGGGCACAAGTTCTAGCAATATTTCCTGTATTTGAGGGTATCTCTGGTTCTACAAGTACTATATGTAGTGCCATAATTAAGTCACCATCTCCTATTCTAATACAAATTTCTCTATTACTTTAGCTACACCATCTTCATCATTTGAGTCTGTAATATAGTCTGCTTCTTTCTTTATGAATTTATCACCATTTCCCATAGCCACACCTAATCCTGCAAATGTCAACATCGATAAATCATTCTCGCTATCTCCAATAGCTATAACTTCTTCCGGCATGATTTTGAGTCTATTGCATAACTCCCTTAAAGCCTCTCCCTTAGACACATTTAAGCCCATAGCTTCTATGTTATTAGCCCAGGAACTAGAAGTACCTATATTTCCTAACTTGTCTAAATCCATTCTTAAATCTTGAAGTTTCGCTCTATTATCATCAATAAATAAGAACTTATATACATTTAAATCCTTTAGTTTGATTATTTCCTCTATATCTTGAAATACCTTTATATCTATAATGGTATTTCCATTGCCTTCATTATAAAATTGAAGCACTTCATCAACCTTAACATGAGAATAAAATCTAGACTCATCATAGAAATGATAATAGATATTTTTCTTCATAGCAAGATTTACTATTTCTTTAACTAAACTATTATCTATAGGCTTTTTATATATAATATTAGCATTCTCATCTACAATTATCGCTCCATTACATGCAACTATCGGATTTTTTAAATTCAAAGACCTAGAGTATGATAAAGCTGATTTTAATACTCTTCCCGTTGATAAAACAATGTGAGTACCTTTGTTTTTTGCCTTTTCTATTATTACTTTTGTTCTTTCCGATACCTGATTATTACTATTTAAAAGTGTACCATCCATATCTATAGCAACTAATTTATATTTCATTTTTCTCACTCCTCAACTACTTAATATAGCATAAAAAATAAAATAATAAAATACAAATTTAAATAATAACAACTTTTATTGTTATTTTATATCAAAATCTCCTTTGATGTTAATAAAGAATTTCTATATGAAATAGCTTTTCTGAAATTTATTTATATAAAATTCTTTTTAAAATATTAAAAACAAGCTAGAGCTTGCCTATAATTATAAAAAACCCTTTCTATTAATTAAATAAAAAGGATTTTTCACTTTATTATAATTATTACAATGCAGTTAAATAAATTGCATCAGTATATTTATTTTTTCTATAACAACTTTTATATTATATGCAAATTCTATATTTTCCTTTGTTATGACCTCTTCTGGACTTCCTATGCCAACAATTTGTCCTTCATTTAACATAATTACCTCATCAGAGTATCTAGATGCTAGATTTATATCATGGATTACAACCACTATAGTAGTTCCTTTCTCTCTATTTAATTTTCTCAAAAGGTTTAATATCTCTATTTGATGATTTATATCTAAGTGAGAAGTTGGCTCATCTAAAAGGATAATAGAAGGATTTTGGGCTAAAGCTTTAGCTATGATAACTCGTTGTCGTTCGCCACCAGAAAGCTCTGTAATAATTCTATTTTTTAGATGAAATGTATTAGTCATCTCTAAGGCTTCCTTTACAATTTCATAATCATTATTATCCTCTCTTTGAAATCTTCCCTTATATGGATGCCTACCCATTAATACTATATCTTCTACGGTAAATTCATAATCAATAATGGTATTTTGTGGTACCAATGCAATTTTCTTAGCTAATTCTTTAGCCTTTATCATGTTAATATCAACACTTTCTACAACTATCTCTCCTCCTTTTGGAGTATATATCCGATTGAGATTTTTTAAAAGTGTTGATTTTCCAGAGCCATTGGGTCCTATTATACTTATAAATTTCCCCTTTTCTATACTAAAGGATACATCCTTTAGTATTAGATCTTTTGCATATCCAAATTTTAAGTTTTTCACTTCTAATGCATACATGGTAACACTCCATTCAATTGACAACTAACAGTTAACGATTAACGATTGAAATCATTAATCTTTTAATTGATTTTTGTTCTTTGTTAATTGTGATTTGTTAATTGATTTTCACTATCTTTTACTCTTCCTAAGTAAATATAAAAAAAATGGTCCTCCAAATAAAGCCGTTATAATGCCTACTGGAATTTCAACAGGTGAGATAATCGTTCTTGCTATTGTATCTGCTGATACCATAAATATTCCGCCCACAAATGCTGATGCAGGAAGAATTATTCTATTATCAGGTCCAAGTATAATCCTCACTATATGAGGAATTATAAGTCCTACAAATCCTATAATTCCTGCTATAGATACTACCATGGAAACCATAAAAGTTCCCAATATTAATATATATATTTTTGTTTTCTCTACGTCTACTCCTAAACTTTGAGCTGACTCCTCTCCAGTCAGCATAATATTTAAATCTCTTGCAAAAAAATTTATAAAAATCATTGAAATAATTACAGGAATTGATATCTTAATTAAAGGCTCCCACCCCTTACCTGCTAAACTACCTAAGGTCCAATATATAATCTTTGCCATATCTTTACTATATATAACCATTAGAAAGGACATTATAGCTGTTAAAAATTGGCCTATGGCAATACCTGCTAGAAGTAAGGTTGTAACTGGAACCTTGTTCTTTATTCTAGCAATATTATATACTGTAAATACTGCTGCCAAGGCACCTATAAAGGCAAAAATCGAAATAGTGGATATATTTATAAATGCTATATTAACTCCTAATATTATTGCAATACTTGCACCAAGGGCTGCTCCCGATGATATGCCTATTACATAAGGATCAGCCATTGGATTTTTAAATATTCCTTGAAATGCAGTACCAGCCATAGATAAACTAGCACCGACTAAAATCCCCAATAACACTCTAGGAAGTCTTATTGACCAGATTATAGTTTGATAAGATTTCTCTATATCTGAAACATCTATATATTTTTTATAATAGGTAGTTTTGAGCCTACAATCCTAAAGGTATCTATAGAACTAATATTGGCAGTACCTATTACTGCGAAAAAACCTATTGATAATATTAATACTAAGAACAACACTATTAGGATAAAACCATATTTATCCTTATTTATGCTTTTTTTCATTAAAATCCCAACTTTACTTAAATAATTCTGGATGAATAGCCTTTGCCACTAATTCCAATGCTTCAATTATTCTTGGTCCAGGTCTAGACACTACATTTGCTTCATTACCTTCAAATACATATACTCTGTCATCTTTTATAGCCGATATAGCCTCGAATCCTGGTCTCATCTTTATAGATTCAATAGTTTTATCTGGCATATCTTGAGATGCTAAATAGACTTCTGGGTCTTTTTCAATTAATTTTTCTAAATCGTATTGAGGATAAGCTATTTCTACACCCTTTTCATCTTTTTCATCTGCTGCAATATTTATTCCACCTGACAATGTTATAAGCTCGTTCATGAAGGAACCTTTACCAGCTGCCTGTAGTGGATCATGCCATATTTCATAAAATACTCTCACTTCTTCTTGCCCCTTTATTTTTTCCAATATATCGTTTTTCTTATTATTCATAGCTTCAACAAGTTCTTTTGCTTCTTTATTCTTTCCTGTTACTTTTCCAACGGTTTCAATATCTTCCATCACAGCATCTATGGTTTCGGGCATAAATCCAAGAACTTTAATCCCAGCATCTTTTAATACCTTATTATCTTCCTTATTGCCAGCACCGTATACCAATACTAGGTCTGGATTTAACTCTATAATTTTCTCTAAATTAGTAGCCGTAAAATCCCCTACTATTTCTTTTGTCTTAGCTTCTTCTGGATAATCACAATAAGATGTCACCCCTACAATTCTATCTCCTAAGCCTAAGGCAAATAAAACCTCTGTGTTATTTGGTGCTAATGATACTATTTTCATAGGTTCTTTTTCCATAGTAACCTTATTACCAAAGTTATCTTCTATTTCTATTGGGAATTCTTGAGTTTTTTCTCCTACATCTTTGTTTTGTGATTCTACACCTTCTACTTTTAATCCTTCATTTGAATCCTTCTTTGGTGTACATCCAACAATTGTAAATGCTATTAGCATTAATGATAAAAATAATGCGATATTTCTAAACTTCTTCATTTTTTACCTCCCGTTTTTTCTTTTAGTTATAAAGATAAATAAAAAAACTTATGCCTTTTATAAAGGATAAGTTTATAATCTATCTCATCCCTCCCTCCGAGGCTTAAATATAGGCAGGTATCCTGACTCATGGATCATCCTAATCCCAGCACCTTCCCAGTTTCCCAGTGGCTTTTGCTGGTTTCGTACCCAATCACAGTAGCGGGGGCTGTAGTGGTATCTCACCACTTTCCCTTTTAAGTTCCATTGATATGGAACACCTATAAATCTATTCTTTTGTAAAATAATAATATCAAATTAAAATTTATATTTCAAGGGGTTATCCTCAAATATAAATCCGTCTTTATCGATAATTGCCATAAATACCTTTGGCTTTTTTACCTCAGTAGGACTTATATCTAATTTAATATCTAAATTATTATTACCTGCAACCATTACTAAGTATCTATTGTATGATAGATTTATTGCTTGAACCCTATTATCGTTAATATTCATATACTGACTGGATATCTCATTGGATATTGAAGTCCTAATATTTATCTTGTTACAGTTATCGACTAAAATAATATATACCTTTTCTACTTCTCTGTCTTTAAATTCCCTAGTTATAGGTTTGCTTAGAATTGATGATAGATAATCCTTTGACTTATATAAAATTTCTGTATGATTTCCTTCTAATATTATATTATTTCCGCCCAAATATCCTAATGTGCTAGCTGTAGTTACAGTACCATCTCCATAATTTGTTTTAAATGCCTCTATAGGCTTTCCATCTTCCCATTTGATTTTTTCTTTTCCCTTTAGTTCTACTATAAATTCTTTATTTGTATAAATCCCTTTTCCACTTATAATAAATAATTTATCTTCATTTATAGATTCCTTTTCTAATGTATTTAAAAATGAATTATTTATAGACATATTTTCTACGGAAATTTCTTTTTTTACTCCTTTGTCTTTCCAAAATAAATAATTTCCATATCTATAACTTGGCAATAAATCCTTAGCAACAGGAAATATGTTTCTTAAAGCCTCTATATAATTTATTTTTTCAAACAAATAATAATAAAGTATAAAGCCAAGCTTTAGTCCATTGTAAAGAATATTATCCTCTATTTTCGGATAGGGAAGCTTTCCTCCACTCCAGAAGCAATACGCATCTACACTTCCTAAATTCGGAGTTCCTAACATAATTAGCTTATCAATATAGGAAGGATTAAAATAATTAATATATGCCCTCCCTAACAGTCCCCCTAAACTATGGCCGATGAGTATTACTTTTCTCGCACCTGTCTTCAATTTTAATTTTTCTATATTAGGAACTAGATACCTATCTACTGCCTCCAATACAGGGATTTTCCAATTATAATAGCAAATAAATAAGTTTTCTCCTTCTTCATAACCCATAGAGTTTAATATTTCAATAAATGGTCTATAAACCCTTTCTGCCAATCCAAAAGAAAAATCCCCAGTCCCCTTTATTATATCATCACCCATAGAACCAAAAAGTCCTGGTATAAAAACAATAGGATAGTCCATGTTTATTCTCCTTTCTGCTTTTATATCAGGATATTCAATTTACTTATATGGTGTTATTCATTTCTAATTTCAATAGTTTATCTTTTAGTTCAGCTCCACTAGCAAAGCCTACTAAATTTCCATTGGAACCTATAACCCTGTGACACGGAACTATAATAGCTATTGGATTTTTATTTAATGCCCCACCAACTGCCCTCGGTCCTTTAGGACACCCGATTTTTTCAGCAAGTTCCTTATATGTTCTTGTCTCTCCATAGGTATATTTAATAATTCCTTCCACACGCTTTCTTGGAAAGGAGTTCCCTTAAAGGAAATTGGCATAGTAAATTCCTTTAATTCTCCCTCTAGGTATTTAATTATTTCCTCATGATAATTATAGTCTTTTTCCTCTACCTTAATAGGAGTATCATAGTATCTTTCTATATATTTAAGGTTGTCCTCTTCTTGAAAGGAAAGAGCTATTATTCCTTTTTCAGTAAAATATACTGTTAATTTTCCTATGGGTGATTCAAATGAGTAATATTTAGGGCTCATATTTACCTCTCCTTATTTCTTGTTGTTTATTCTTGCTAAAAAATTCTTTAATATCGATATTTATTGTATTTCCTAATATCACTTTCCATTTTGAATGATATAAAGTGATTACTCCTATTATAACATATGAATATAAAAGTTACTTTTATATTCTCTAAAAGTAACTTTTATTGTATTTCTTGTTCTATTTATAACTGACTTGTCCACTACATCTCCTTCACTAATCTCCATTGTTCTCTAGCCATATCGTTTAATGCAGGATTCATCCTTGTGGAAGCAAGGTTTAAACATGTATTAAACCAAGATAAAGCTTCTTCTTTTTCGCTTAACCTTCTTGATAATTCTCCTATTAAATAAGATAGCTTACTATCATCCATATTTGTACCTGACAAGGACTCTGTATTATATGCTTCTATAAACTGGTCTCTAGCTAATTTTAAAAATCTAACTTCTTCATTTTTTTCTTCCTTTAGACGATATAGCCAACCTAAACTTAAGCAAATATTTCCTTGTTCCAATTTTTTAGCTTTAAGTAATGTTCCAGCAAGTAATGCTAATTTATAGGATTCTATTGCCTCGTCTAAATCTCTTATTCCACCAAAGTCTCTTTTATTCCACCTTGATGATATGTTATCTATAATTATTCCAATTTGATCTTTTTTTATATCATTGAATTTATTTTCGGATGCAGCATATCCACAGTTAGGACATACGAATATACTATATTTTATGGGATTTTCAGCACTATAATGATTTAAAAAATCCTCATCTCTTTTTAAAAGCCTTAGTCTAGATGTCTTTACTTTTTTAGTCGAAAATTCTTTTTTACAGATTGGGCACTCTACCTTTTTGTCAAATAGTTCACTTTGTTCTGTCAATTTGCAACTCACCTTTCTATTATATCTTTTTCTTCTTCTATTATAGTACTAGCTGGTAAGGCAGGCCCAACTTTATATATATAATCTTTTTTCCTATAATGATCTACAGTAATCTGTGTTCTAGATACTACTTTCCCATTTTTTATTATAGATTTATAAGTCTTAACTTTATATCCTGTTCTGCCTTTTTGTATATCTATTGTAGTACCTGGTGATAATTTTGCATCATATATTTTTTCAGTTTTAGGAGGAATCGTTTCAATAATCTCTGGAGTTATCTTTACATTATAATTTTTTGTCTTTGTATCTCCATATATATATATATTAACTCTGTCTCCCACTACTTTTGCATAAGTATATATTGGAAAATCAAAATCATTCCTGAATTTCAAATCCAAATAACCATATGACACTGCAGCATCTTGGCCATAAGGAACATAACTTGCTGGTATAGAATGAGGATGACGTTCAAGTATAGTAAGATCTGCAAGTAATAAGGAATTATACATCGTAGTTGATGTCTGGCAAACTCCTCCTCCAAGACCTGGCGTTAATTCTCCTCCTATGATCACATTCGCTTCTTTATAACCAGATTGGGCAGACCTAGGTCCAGTTGTATTATTATATGAAAATTCTTCTCCTGGTAAAATTAATTTATTACTAATTGCTTTAGATGATAATTTAATATTTTGTATTCTTCCACTGCTACTTCCCTTAAAAGAAGTAGAGAATTCTCCTATTACCCCATTTATTCTAGATAGTAGGCTTTTTTTAACTCGTGGTTGTATATCTTCTACGGGAATTTCTATGTCTTTTAATTCATAAATATTTTCATCTATTTTTGCAATTAATTTATCTGTTAATACTCTCTTCCCTACGGTTTCATCTGTTACAGTGATTTTACCGTTATTGAAATTGAGAACTGCGTCTACAGCTTCCTTATTTATTTCTTGGGAAATGTTTTTTGCCACCTCTTCTAACTTAGTACTTTCATAAAAGAATTCAAGTGGTATTTCTACTCCAGATTTAATCTTGGCTATATCCCTCAATCTTTTAATGAAATTTCCTTCCCTGCCTAGCTGAAATGCTATATTAACTGCTTCATCATATTTATATGAAAATCCTAATTGTCTTAATCTAATCTTATATATATTTTCATTATATATTAAATTCATAGACTTCTTCTGGATTTCTGCTTCTTTTTTCTCTTTTATATACTCTAAGGCTTGTTTCATCGTTTTATTACTTACATCATATCCATCTATCCTTACGCCTTTATAGATGGTATCTATATTTAGGATATTCTTGTAAATATAAGTCCCAGATCCTAGAACTATAGCTAATACTATTACAGTAACAAATAATAAAATCAATACACCTTTTTTCATTTAAATCCTCCAGCCCAGAGTATTAATATTTTATTCCCAATAGACTTTTATATTATCTCCGTCCTTTAATTCTTCTAAGTATTCTGCATCTCTATTATTTACTTTCAGAATTAATTTTCCCCTTAAGGAAGATAAATCAAAATCTATATAGTCGAAAATATCTACAAAAACAAACTTATCCTTTTTATAGTATATTTCCATTTCCTCATTATTTATTACTAATTTAATCTTTTTTTCATTATCTCTTATATTATTATATTCTTTAATATCAACTATTCTTTTAATAACATCTCCCTTTTTCAATTGATAAGTATGAAATACTTTAGCTCCATTTACCAAGAATTCATCTATAGATATGTCTTTTTTATATTCTAGTATTAACTCTTCCAATGTCTTTATTTCTTCAACCTCAATATATACTTCTGAACTCAGAATAATATTATGGTTTATTATTTCATCATTTATCTTGATAGTTTTAACAAGGTTTATTTCTTTCTCTTCAAAATATACTGACTTGTCCATTTGCACTACATCATAAAGATATGGAATAACTAAAGGTTCTACTACACTAGAGATTATCTCTATATTAGCTTTATCATAAAGTTTAGTTTTTAAATTAGCAAGTTCTTTATCTACTATTATCTGTGGTTGAGTCCCTTCTTTACCTTTTATTATTCTCTTCTTTCCATTTAGATAATATATGAAATCATTAGATTTCTTTGGCAGCAAATCTCTGGGATTATATCCTGTCAGTATTAAAACATCTGACACCTTTATGTCTTCAGTATTAAATATACGAATTTCTTCGCCATTAAAATTTACCTTTATAAAGTTTTTATATTTATCTTGGGCGCCTTCTATTGCAATTCCTATAGGTGTTATCATATCCGGCCCATTAACCTCTTCTAGCCCCTCTATATTTTCAATGATAGATGCATCTCTTATGGCAACTCTTTCCTTTGGTAATCCAAGTTTTTCCGCAATGCTTTCTTTTAACATAGGCATTTGACTACTTCCACCAATTAAAAATACTGCATTTGGTGATTTTCCATTAAATTCAAGTATTCTTTCTGATACTTCTGCTGCAATCTTTTCAATTATATCTATTATGGTATTTACTATTTCAGTAGTAGTTAATTTATATTGCATGCCTACTACATCTACAAATTCATGTTCTTCTTTTTTGCTTAGATTTACTTTCAGCTTTTCACTACTATTAAAATCAAGTAAATATGCCTTTGCTAGTCTTTCAGTTATTTCATCTCCTGCAGTGGAAGTCATAGCATAGGAAGTAATTTGCCCATCTTTGGTAATAGCAATATCTGATGTCCCTGCACCAATATCTATCAGTGCTAAATTAAGAAGTCTTAACTCTTTCTTTATAGCTACATTAATTGCAGCGATCGGCTCAAGAGTAATACTCCCTATCTCTAACCCCACCCTCGAAATTACAGAATATAAGCTTTCTATAACTATTTGAGGCAGGAATGTGGCTAAAAGTTCTACGCCTATTCTCTCTCCCTTATGACCTTCTAACTTTTCAATTCTATCTTCATCTAAATAATAATCTGATACAGTATATCCTATACTATAATATTTAAAGTGCTTATTTATTTCTACTTCATTTATTTCATCCTGTGCCCTTTGTATTGCCTCTAATTCTAGGGCCTCCACATCAAATTTAGTTATCTCTTTTAAGCCATCAATATGTTTTTCTATCCTAATTTTATGAGTCTTAAGAGCCCGACCAGCAGCAGCTATGGATACAACCTTTAGTCTTTCACCTGTCTTTTCTTCTAATTCTAATACTATTTCCTTAACTAACTTTACTACTCCATCAATGTCATGAATTTGACCATCGTACATGTTTCTTTTCTTATGTTCCCTTATGGAATAAGCTAACACTTTAAATCTTTCGTCTTCAGTATATTCTCCTACTATCCCTATAATAGTTCTAGTTCCAATGTCTAAAGAAAATATTAATTCATCTCTCACAATACCACCTTCTTCCTATTGTTTAACTTCTTTTTTATAATAAAAACAATAATCAGTTATTGGGCATATATCACATAAGGGTTTTCTAGCCTTACAAATTCTTCTTCCATGAAAAATTAATAAATGATGAGCCTTTGACCACATCTCTCTTTCTATATTATCCATTAAATCTCTTTCTGTATCTAGGACATTGGCACTATTAGCCAATCCTATTCTATTGGCTACTCTAAAAACATGAGTATCAACAGCAATTGCTGGAGTATCAAAGGCATTAGACAAGACTACATTAGCAGTTTTTCTACCTACACCTGGTAAAGTAGTCAGCTTTTCCATAGTATCTGGAACTTGACTATTATGATTTTCTATAAGAAGCTTGCATGTCTCTAAGATATTCTTACTCTTGGTCTTATAAAATCCACAGGATTTAATTCTTGTTCCCAGTTCTTCTTCAGATAATTTTATATAATCTTCTGGTGTTTTAAGCTCTTTAAATAAAGTTGATGTAGTCTTATTCACTTGAACATCTGTGCATTGCGCTGATAGAATTGTTGCTATCAAGAGCTCAAATGAATTTGTAAAATCTAATTCTGCCTTTGCATCTGGAAATCTTTCCATAAGTTTTTCTAAGACTATTTTTATTTCTTTTTTTGATAACATCTTTTTCATTTTCTCACCTACAATATTTCTATTTGATATTCTAATATTTCCACTCTACCATCCTCATCTATAAATTTTATCACATTTGACAAAATTTGGTTAGCAAGATTTGTATCATTTGTCACACAAGCAAATCCAATTATAGATGATCTCCAACTATCATTTAAATCTATCTCTGCTATTGAAACATTGAATCTTGATTGTATCCTTCCTATTATGCTTTTTATAGTATGTCTTTTATCCTTCAGAGAATTTGATTCATATATTAGTAGTTTAACCCTACAAGCTCCTATTATCACTAGTATCACCTCTATAGTATATATTTTACCCTTTATCTTATTCTATGTAAAAAAATCTTCTATAAAAAACCTATTATATTAAAGAGGCCTTTTTTGACCATTGCATAAGTGACTTATACGAAATCAAAGATTTCGGCAATCTGCTTAAAACTCATTAGGGTCATAGCAAGTTCTAGTTAAGTTAAATAAAATAAATAAATAAGAACTTTCTTATTGGATTATAAAAGAAAAAGGGAGAATATCTCTCCCTTTCAATTATTTTAATATATTCATTTCTTTTCCTACTTTTTCAAATACAGCTGCTGCTCTGTCTAGCTGTTCCTTTGTGTGTTCCGCAGTTACCATACATCTAACTCTTCCTGTTCCTCTTGGAACTGTTGGGAATACAATACCTGATACGAAAACTCCGTTTTCAAGTAGCTTTCTACTGAATTCCATAGTCTTTGCTTCATCTCCAATAATTACTGGAGTAATTGGAGTTTCACTATGTCCTGTGTCAAATCCAAGACTGCCAATCTTTGATTTCCAATATTTAGCATTCTCCCATAGCTTATCAGTGTATTCTGTTGATTCCATCAGCATAGTTATTGCCTCAGTAATTGCTCCAACAGCTGCTGGTGGTAAAGATGTACTGAATAATACTGGTCTTGCCCTATGACTTAACCATTCATATACAGTCTTGGAACCAGCTACATATCCTCCCATTACACCTATGGCCTTAGAAAGACATCCCATTCCAAAATCTACTCTACCGTGTAATCCAAAATGGTCAATAGTACCCCTTCCGCTTCTACCTAATACTCCTGAACCATGTGAGTCATCTACATAGGTCATAGCTTCGTATTTTTCTGCTAGTTCAACTATTTCAGGAGCTTTGCTATATCTCCATCCATACTAAATACACCGTCAGTAATAATTAAGATATTCTTATATTTATCTCTAGCATCTTTTAATACTGCTTCTAGGCTATCCATATCTGAGTGCTTATAAACACCCTTTGAAGCCTTTGATAATCTACAGCCATCTATTATTGAAGCATGATTTAATTCATCAGATATTATTATATCTCCTGCTTCTGTTATTGCTTGAATAGTACCTGCATTACAATTAAAAGCTGATTGATATAAGAATGCTGCCTCGTCTCCTTTAAATTTAGCTATAAGGGCTTCTAAGTTCTCATGAATGTCCATATTTCCTATAATAGTTCTAACTGCACCTGAGACTGCCAACCATATTTTTCAACAGCTTCAATAGCAGCTCTTTTTAATCTAGGATGATTTGCAAATCCAAGATAGTTATTTGAAGATAAATTTATAACATTTTTTCCATTTAATATTACCTCTGCTTGGCTTGGAGTTCCTAGTACAGGCAACGTCCTATAAACACCATCTTTTTTTAATTCCTCAATTTTTTCTTTTAAAAAACTTAATTCGTGAACATTAGACACAGTAAGACCTCCCTAAATTTTCTAATATGTAACACAATTCTATTATAACATATATTTATTATTTAGTGGATACAATTGTTAAAAAAAATATTAACTATTGCCCATTCTGCATACTCTCTTATCATAGGGTTAGAATCCTTTAGCATGGGTATAAGAAGATGTATATTTTCCTCTTTTTTCATATTACCTAAGGCAATTATTGCATTTCTCTTTAGTATGTTCTTTCCTCTCCAACTGCCAGCCATATCCCCATATTTTTTATTAAACTCTCTATTAGAAATGGATAACAGTTCCTCTATATCCATATACCCCCTAGTTATCTCTGGTATAAATTCTTTATGGTTAGATTTTTTTATATCTTTATTTTTAGGACAAACTAATTGGCAGGTATCACATCCATATATTTTTATTCCCATTTTTTCCCGAAGGGAAACAGGTATATCATTCTTTGTTTGAGTTAGATATGATATACATTTCTTAGGATTAAATTTATAAGGACCTTCCAATGCACCAGTGGGGCATGCTCTTAGACATAAATCACAGTCTCCGCATTTGTTTGATGCTTCTTTGCTGAATTCTAGATCTAAATTAGTTAATATATAACCTAAAAACACAAATGATCCATATTCATCATTTATAATGGAAGAATTTTTCCCATAATATCCAACGCCAGCTTTTTTTGCCAATTCTCGGTCTATTAAGGGACCAGTGTCTACAAAATATTTATATTCAAATTCTACAACTTTTTTTATCTCTTGAATAAGTTCCTCTATTTTTTGTTTCAATACTTTATGATAATCTATACCATAAGTAGATTTTGATAATTTTCCTTTTAATAGATAATCTGGCTTTTCAGTATAATCTACATTATAAGAAAGCCCTACAACTATAATAGATCTACAATTAGGCATAGTAAGTTTAGGATCAATTCTTTTATCTATATCATTTTCCTCAAATTCAGTTTTTATATTGATTTTTTCCCTATAGATAAGATAATCCTGTAATTTATCTAATGGTAATGAATCTGTAAAACCACAGATATCTATATTTAACTCCTTAGATTTATCAATTATATATTGATTTAATGAATTCATCTATATTCCCTTCTAAGCATTTCAATTTCCTTCTTATAGCCATCTAATTCATTTGGTGTCTCTAGATTAAAAGGCAAATTTCTTAACAATGGGTGATTGATTATATTTATTATTGCATCTAGTCCAATAGTGCCTTCTCCTATGACTTCATGTCTATCCTTATTAGATCCAAACTCTACCTTACTATCATTAAGATGGACTGCTTTTAATCTATCTATACCAATTATTTTGTCTATCTCTTCCAATACCCCATCTAAGTTATTGACTATATCATAACCAGCTGAATATAAATGGCAGCTATCTATGCAGATTCCAATATTTTTATTATTTTTCACACCATCTATTATAGATTTAAGCTCTTCCATATTTCTTCCTATTTCTGTACCTTTACCTGACATGCCTTCTAATAATACTATTGTCTCATTATCTTCATCTATTGCTTCATTGAGAGCGTTTACTATAAATTCTATACCTTTTTCACTCCCTTGTCCTACATGAGATCCTGGATGAAATACATAATAGGTATTTGGAATTAGCTTAAGTCTTTCTAAATCATCCCTTAATATCATATTTGCAAATTCCCTAGTTTCTTCCTTATCTGAAGCAAGATTCATAGTGTAAGCTCCATGAGCAAAAAGTGGTACAAATTTATGCTCTATCATTAACTCTTTAAGTTTATTTATATCTTCCATATCAATTTCTTTTGCCTTACCACCTCTAGGATTTCTTGTGAAAAATTGAAATGTATTAGCCCCTATAGATACTGCATCTAGTGCTGCATTATAAAATCCTTTAGAAATAGACAAATGGCAACCAATATTTAACATTCTAATCATCCTTTCTTATATATTATAATACCATATTGTCACCTATTTTTAACTATTTCAAAAGAATAAAATATGTTATAATTGAATTTAAGGCGAAAATAGAGAATTTTTGGTTTTTACTGGTAACTTATCTGATGAAAGGAAGTAGTATAATGTTCAACTTTAAAAAGAAAGCTTATAAAAAATTTGACTATATATTATTTTTAACCACTTTATTACTTTGCGGCTATGGTCTACTTATGATAAAGAGTGCAACTCTAAGCAAAGAAACTATGTCATATGTAAAGACTCAAGGAATAGCTACTATCATTGGACTGGTTGCCATTATTATATTAGTCTTATTAGATTATGAGTTTCTAGGGAAACTTTATATACCTATTTATGCAGTATGTAATATTTTACTTATAGCCGTTCTTGTATTTGGTACGGGTGATAAAGATTGGGGTTCTCGCTCATGGCTTACTGTAGGTCCTATAACCTTTCAGCCTGCTGAATTTGTAAAAATTGGTTTAATTATTTCCTTAGCTAAATTTATAGATAATCATAAAGAAAATATAAATGATCCTTTCACTTTGCTAAAAATATTGGCCTTCGCTTTTGCTCCAGTTGTTCTTATACTTCTTCAGCCTGATGCCGGTACGGCTATGGTTTTTATCTTTTTCATAGCTGTAATGTTATTTATTGCTGGAATCAAGTGGAAATATATTGGCTATACATTTTTAATTGGACTATTTAGTCTTCCTCTACTATGGTTTAAGCTTGGTGATTATCAAAAAAATCGTATTTTGAATTTCTTAGACCCTGAGAGAGATTTAGCTGATTCGGGACTCCAAGCCCATCAGGGCAAAATTGCTATTGGTTCTGGCAAAATCTTTGGCAGAGGCTTATTTCAAGGCGCACAGACCCAATTTAACTATATACCTGAAAAACAAACAGACTTTATATTTTCTGTCATAGGAGAAGAACTTGGGCTTATGGGAGGACTTGGGCTTATTTTTCTATATTTTATATTACTTAGTAGATTTATTTTAATAGCTAGAAAATCTAAAGATTTGTTCGGTTCTTTAATGATAGTAGGATTTACAGCCATGTTTCTCTTCCATATATGGGAAAATATTGGAATGACTATGGGTCTCATGCCTATAACAGGAATCCCATTGCCATTTATCAGTCATGGTGGTACATTCCAATTATCTAATATGATTTGTATAGGAATAATATTAAGCGTAAGCGTTCATAGAGAAGAATTAAGTTTTTAGCTGGCAGGAGATGTTTCTCCTGTCTTTTTCATCCTTTATATTTATCGCCTATTTAATCATTATTTTTTTATTTTAGTACCTTGTATTAAAAGGTAGCATATGATATACTATAGTCAATATATAATAATAGGGAGAGAAGCTTATGAATATTCAATTTAAAAAAGGTGTCTTAGAGCTTTGTGTTCTTTCCTTGCTAGATAGAAAAGACTTTTATGGTTATGAGTTGGTTGAACATATCTCACAATATATAAATATTTCTGAGGGAACTATCTATCCCTTACTTAGAAAGTTTAGAGCCGAAGGATATGTAACTACTTATCTAGAGGAATCTCAAGAGGGTCCTCCGAGAAAATACTATAAATTGACTGATAGAGGCGAGGAAGTTTATGAGGAATTAGAAATAGAATGGCAGAGTTTTATTGATGGAGTAAATAGCATATTAAGGGGTGAGTTATCATGAGTAAAAAAGAATATTTAGATAGATTAAGAATATCTTTACAAGGTTTACCTACAGATGAGTTAGAAGATATTCTATCAGACTATAATGAACATTTTGATATAGGTATTTCCAAAGGCAAATCAGAAGAAGAAATATCTAATGAATTAGGAGATCCTAGAGAAGTAGCTAGTAATTATAGAACAATGTATAGACCCAACTATAATAGAAATAGTTATAATACAGATTCCTCCAATGATACTACAAGAAAACTGTTGGTCACATTATTGTTAATAGGATTTAACCTAGTGGTAGTAATTGCTCCTTTTATGTCTCTAGTAGCCTTATTAATTGGATTATATGGCGTTTCTGTTAGTTGTGTAATCGGTGGAATTGTAATTTTATTTGGATTTCCAATTACTATTTTTACTCCAATACCATCACCTCACATACTTACTTCTATATCATTCGGTATAGGGTTACTTGCATTAGGCGCATTGGGAATAATACTGTCAGTATATCTAACAAAAGGATTTTATAAACTTGTAATGAAATATATTAAATGGAATGTAGAAACAATTAATAAATAGGAGGTTTCAAAAATGAATATGAGAAAATTTGTTCCAATTTTAGTAGCTGTTGCTTTAATTGCTCTTGGAGTAGGTTTTTTGTCCCTAAGATATAATGATAATTATAGCTTTGTAAGTTCTAAGTCTGGCAATTTATTAAATATTAGATCTAGGGATGGGATAGTAAAGATAGGTACAGATGGAATCGAAATTAGGGATGGAAATGAACATGTATCTATAGGATGGAATGGAATAAAGGTAGATGATGGCGGAGATGAAGTCAGAATTGGATGGGACGGGATAAAATTTAATGAAAATGGTAAATCCAGAGTTAATATTGACAACAATTGGAATTGGGGTTGGTTTGGAATGAATTCTAAAGATGTAAAATGGGAAACAATTGATGAAGAGAAATTAGCTGAAATAGACGGAATAAATAATATAGTTGTCTCTTCTCCCTTTATAGATGTTAAAGTTACTTCAGAGGATAGAGACGATGTTCGTGTTCGTTATTATGGCAAAATGAGGACTAATGTAGTACCTAGTTTAAAAGTTGAAAAAATATCTAATAAGCTAAATATTAAACTTGAATCAAACGTCAATAGTTATTCAGTTGTAGAATCTGATGTTGTTCTAGAAGTATTTGTACCTAAATCATTCAAAGATGATTTTAATACTTCTACTTCTTCTGGAGATATCTATATGAAGAATTTAATTGGAAAAGATATAAATATCTCCTCTAGTTCTGGTGATTTGGAATTAGAAAATTTAGAAGGAAAATCATTAAAATTATCTACTTCTTCCGGTGATATCGAATTAGATAAATTTATAGGTGAAATCAGTGTAACTTCCAGTTCTGGAGATATTTCTTTAGGTAATGAGAAAGTAAGTGGAAATATGAAAATCTCTACTAGTTCTGGCGATGTTTCCATCAACCTTAGTGATGATGCCAGTTATAATATAAAAGGCTCAGCTTCTTCTGGCGATTTCAGTTCATCCGTAGATATGAATATAAAAGAAAATGAAAAAGGCAGATTTAGAGCTACAATAGGTTCAGGGGAAAAATCTATTGATATTAGTACTTCATCTGGAGATGTTGAATTCAGATAAAGATAGAAATACAAGAAAATTCATATAAAGGGGACTCATTTGCATATGAGCTTCCCCTGAATAAAATATATAGATTCAAAAGGGAGAGATAATTTTGAAGTTTACTAGCAAAAGGTTTTTAGTATATTCTTTGTTAATTACACTAATATTTAGTAGCCTAATTGGATGTGCAAAAGAAGCAAATACTACAGATACTTCTACAACATTATCTATGGAAGATAGATTAGAAGATTTTGAATATCTGTATAAAATCATTTCAGAGAATTATCCTTTTTTAAAGGTTAATGAAAGAGTTAATGGTATTAATTGGCTAGAACAAAAAGAAAAGTATATAAAATTGGTTGAAAACTCCAATAATGATACAATCTTTATGAATAATATATCTGCTATAGTAAAAGATTTAAACAATGGTCATACCCATGTGATAGATAAAGAAAGCTTTAAATGGTATTATACTGTATACACAAATCCTAAATATAAAAAATCTAACAAACCTTGGTCTAAAGTCTTTAAAGACAAAACTGTTCTAAAATGGTATGGATTTAACGAAGATGAATTTGAAAATATAAAAAGCCAAGGATTTTTTGGCTCTAATGCCCCTGCTTTTCATTCAGACATTATTATACCTGATGAGGTAGCTTATTTGAAGATTAGTCAAATGAACGGTGAAAGAGTTGAAGAAGACGGAAAAGAAATAAGAAAGTTTTATGAAGAAGTCAAAGATTATAATAAGTTAATAATAGACATTAGAGGTAATAGTGGTGGCGATGATCTATATTGGATGAAAAATGTTATAGAACCTTTAACCAAGGAAAAAATATCTGTAGGTAATTATATCTTCACAAGGGGTAACTATGGAAAACCTTTCTATAAAGCAAGAGGGATGAAACAATCTCCAATATCAAAATTAGATAAAAATATCTTAGAAAATTTCCCTCAAGAAATAAAGATGGATTTTGATTATTATCACATATCCAACAGAACTATACAACCAAAAAACCCTATAGATTTTGATGGAAAAATATATTTATTGGTAGATAAAGGTGTATATTCTTCTTCAGAAAGTTTTGCTGCTTTCTGTAAGGATAGTGGTCTTGCAACTCTAGTAGGTACAACTACTGGTGGAGATGGGATTGGAATTGATCCATTGTTCTTCTCTTTACCTAATAGTGGTATAGTAATAAGGTTTAGTAGTCTATTAGCTTTAAATGGAGACGGAACTATAAATGAGGAAGTACAAACTCCTCCTGATATAGAGGTAGATTCTGCTATCGGATATAGTTATGAGAATGATAAAACGATACAGTTTGTTATAAATGATTAAAACAAGAGTGCTTAAACAGCACTCTTGTTTTTTCAATATAAATAGAGTATGCTACTATTCAATATAAAATACCTCATGATCATCTAACCTCAGGCAGGCCATTCTACCACCTTCATAGCAATTGCCCGTATCGATACCTATTTTATCATTATAAACATTATCAATCCAAATTTCATAAGGTAACTTCGACTCTCTTTCAAATAACTTATCTATATATATTCTAGGAGAATGCCCAAATACTGTTATTAGATTATCTAAGGCTTTATTCTTTATAAAGTCATCTCTTACCCAAACAAGTCTATCTTTTTGTTCAATCAAAGCATCTTTTAAAGGCTTGTCTATCATATGTTCAAATAATCTTGAAGGTTCAAATCCAGCATGAATAAGTAAATATTTGTTATCTATTATCTTAAAATATGGTAACCCTTCTATATAAGATAATATATTTTCTTGTTCCTCCAAAGTTCTTTTGGAAAAGCCTTCTATAGTAGGCTCACATCCATTTCTCCCCCATCTTTCTATTTGTTTCTCATCTTTATACTTTAATGCATAGAGCATCATCTCATCATGGTTTCCCATAATTACTTCTATCTGTGGATGATTCATGACAAATTCGATAGTTTCAATAGGCTTTTCCCCTCTATCTACTAAATCTCCAATTATATAGAGTATATCATTTTCTCGAAGCTCTATAGTTTCAATAAGTTTCTTTAACCTATCTAATCTGCCGTGTATATCACTAGTTACATATTTCATATCCTATTACATCTCCTTGGTGTTTTAGATTCGCTCTTAGTTAATATTAATATTATAACATAAAGAGGTGAAATTAAAACTAAATACACAACTTATTCCGTATAAAAAACTCACTTTCGTAGGTTTTAAATTTTTAGTTTTTATCCATAAATTCATCTAATGATTTTAGAAGCTCTGGATAAAAATCTTCTATTGTAGAATATTTATCTCTATTATTTTCATATTCTTCTAGTTTATTAAATAGGGCTTCAACATAAATAAAACCAGTTTCTTTTTCCATTTCAAGAGCTCTAATTCCATCAAGATTATCTTCATGATAGGCAAATCTTGACGTTAGTGCACGAATTATATGTTCATTTAGACAAGTGCTCCAATTAGTATATGCCATACTTCTCATTTTGCCTTTTATCGGTATGAATAATTCTTCGTAAGAATAAGCCAAATTATGATTTTTGTCTGTTATAGGATTGATAAATGAATGGCTAAATTCATGTTGCTGTAATCCAGTAAAGAAACTCCAACCACCAAACATTGGTAGGTCCATCATATCAATCCCGATACAACCTAAAACACTATATATTTCTGTATCATCTTCTTTAGTGTCAATGTTAGGTCCAAATGCTCCATTTCCATATAGAGACACTAATACAACATTATAACTTTTCTGCTTCATTCCATAGTATTCTTCTAAATCTTCGATAATATTAGAATCAGAAGGAATTAATTCAAGAGTGCTATTAATTATTCTATTATAATAATTACTATTATCATTGAAGAAATCAATAAAATTGGTATCTATACAAAACTCTTTAAGAGATTCAAATAATTCATTTATATTATTTTTTCCATCAGCCCTCTCAATTATATATTCTGTCAATTCAACATCTTCTCTAACATTAAAGTTTTTATCCATAAAAAGCATCAGTCCTGGAGGTACATCATAGCTAAAATCTGGCATCATTCCTTCTAAAGTCTTTATTGCCTTATGTTCTTTAAACTCACCAAAATAATCCATTACTTTATCTTTGTAATCAAATTTCTCTTTAGTAATTAGCGTTGGAAATTTTTCTGGATAATTACTTAAAATTTGAACAATAGACAAAAGCTCTATTCTTGGATCAACAGAAACATTAATAGAATTTTTCGATTCAGTTATTGTTTCCATTAAGCTTATATCTCTAGCTATACAAGTTTTTGCTTGATTACATCCAGTTGCAATAATGACAATTAAGATAAACAATAAAATTAATGAAACAACAAAATTTCTATTCACCAATATCCCCCCTGTATTTTTATATTATTAAATATTGTTGACTATATTATATACTATCCTACCTAATACAAGGTCCTAATTAATAATAAATAGGTAAAAACCGGAAATATTTTATTCCGTCTTTACCTATTTATAAACTACTCTACTAGTTCTATACTAATGCTAATAGATTTTCTATATTTTTCTCTGTCTCCTTTTATTTAATTTCGTTTAATTCCTTCAATATTTTTTGATACTCTAAATCAAGCTTCTCCTTCTCTTCATCATTTTTGGAAATAGAAAGAAGTCCTATTACCTCACTTAGTTTATTTTCTAATATTGCCCTCCTATAGAGCAAATCTTTGTCATTAGAATCATTAACTAAAGCTTTATTATTATATTCATTGAAAGTTCCTTGAAATGTATTGATTTTATTATTCTCAATTACCATTATTGTATCTGCTACTTTTTCAATTAATCTCCTATCATGTGATACAAATAATAATGTACCATCATAATCTATTAAAGCTTCTTCTACCGCTTCAATTGAATATATATCCAAATAATTAGTTGGCTCATCTAATATTAATATATTAAAATTATTCAATAGTATTTTTGCCAAAGATACTTTTACTTTTTCTCCACCACTTAACACACTAACCTTTTTGTATACATCGTCCCTCTTAAATAGAAATCTTGCTAAAATATCTCTTGCCTCTTGCTCTAGACAACTTAATTCAAGAAGATTTTCTATTATACTTTTATTTTCATCTAGAATATTTAAATTTTGACTAAAATAGCCTATATTGGCTTTCTTAGAGATATTAATATTAGGTGCATTCTCTAGTATCATTTTCAATAATGTAGTCTTTCCAGTACCATTATCACCAATTAATCCTACCTTGGATTTATTATATATTTGAAAATCTGAGTTCTTGAATAATATTCTCTTTCCAAAAGCCTTAGTAATATCCTTACCTTCAATTACTATTTTTGAAAAAATCTCTTTACCTCTAATATCTAGATTTATTTTTTCTAGTTCTTTCACTTTATCTTTTACTTCTAATTTTTCTATTCTTTTAGCTATTGCTTTAACTTTATTATCTTGTTTTTTCCTATTTACCTGCCCCCCCATCTTATGGAGTCTTGCTTCTGAGTTTCCCATTCTTTTAGGTGTCGTTCTAATTTTCTCCAAATTCTGTTTTGTATCAATTAGAGCCTTCTGCAATCTCTCCTTTTCTCTAATATATTTCTCATACTCTAGTTCTTGAGTCTTTTTCTCTAGTTCTTTTTGAGCTTTATAGTCAGAATAATTGCCCTCATATATTTTAATTTTTCCATCCTCGATTTCTATTATCTTATTGCATACTTTATCTAGTAAATCTCTATCATGAGAAGTGATAATCATACTTCCATCAAATTTAGATAATTTTTCTATTAATAAATTTATTCCTTCAAAATCAAGATTGGAAGTTGGCTCATCTGCAAGAAGAAATTTTCTATCATCAGTCAAGAACTTAGCAATTTTTAATCTAGTCAATTCTCCACCACTCATAAATTGCTCATTTTTATCTTTTAGCCCAAATTTACTCATATACTCCTTATCTACTTCTTTATTAGGGCTGTCTTCTAGCTGTTTAATATAGAATGGTTCCATGGTGGTCCTAATTGTTCCTTCCTCAGGATTGATTTCTTTTGAAATTAAGTTTAGTAATGTGGTTTTTCCAGATCCGTTTAGCCCAACTAAACCTATTTTATCACCTGAATATACTTTTAAATCTTTAATATCTAATATAAGCCTATATCCATAATATTTTTTTAAATTATTAATATCTAAAATCAACATAAAAAAATCCCTCCTAAAATCTGAAGGGACTAAATATCTTTTATTATTACAAAAAGGAATAAACCAACCAAATAGCATGGTTAATTTAAATAAATAATAAACGATTAATAATCCACTTCAGAACATTTTTACACCAAAAACAAACCTATCAAATAGGTATTATTTTTCTAAGCTCAAATTGTTCCTTTAAATTAAGTGAATTATATTCTCATTATTGCAATTTCCATCCTTTTATATTATTTTAATTAATTAAATGATACCATAGCTTATCTAGTTTTTCAATAAGAAATCAACAAAATCATCAAAAGGACAGAAGAAATGTACTCTGTCTCCTTCTAGCTTACCTATTCAAAAACCACTCTATTAATTCTGTGCTAATGCTAATAGATTTCCTATATTTTCCTGGTATTTCCTCTTTTGAAAACCATTTTGCATCAACTATTTCATCATTATCTACCTTTATCTCACCTTCAAGATATTCTGCTGTAAATCCTATCATCATTGAATTTGGAAATGGCCAAGGTTGTGAACCAAAGTATTTTATATTATGCACTTTTATTCCCGTTTCTTCGAATACTTCTCTCTTTACACAATCCTCGAATGTCTCTCCCATCTCAACAAACCCTGCTAATATGCTATACATTCCCTCTGGAAACATTTTATTATGTGCTAATAGTAGTTTATCTTCTTTGGTAATTGCTACGATTATTGCAGGTGCCGTTTTAGGCCATACCATATGATCACAGTTTGTGCAGATCATAGCTCTATCATTTCCACTAACTTTCATAATCATCTTAGAACCACAAATTCCACATCTTTGATTAGTCCTCACATAATCTAGTAAAAGTAGTGCTTTGGCTGATATTAAAAAATCGTCGTGACTTATATTTTTCGAGTATGCCCTCAAATCTATAAACTTATAATTATCTGCTGTAAGTTCTTCTATTTCGCCACAGTAACAATTTATTCCATTATAAGCACCTAAACACTGTAGATAGTTTATATGTGGTTTAAATCTCTCTAAGCCTTCTCTATTAGGTATAGTATACTCTCCATCCTTAACTTCTACCATAAGTCTGTCTTCATTAAATAAATACATATAATCCTTATTATATTCATCATATAGTGGCTGTTTTGAAGGTTCAAATTTTATATATCTTTCCATATCTTCTCTCACCTAATCATTTTGTTCTTCTAGGAAGCATTTTCTGCAAAGAGGCTCATATTCATCTGTTGCTCCTATAACTATTCTTTCTTGTGCTTTAGTCTTTCTATGACTCACCCAAGCATCTGTTCCACATTTAGCACATACTGCATGATGTTTATATAGATAATCTGCCATAGGCATTAATTCCTTTACTATTTCAAATGCCTGTCCGCTAAAATCCATATCCAGACCTGCTAATACAACTGTTACATCCTTTTCTAGAAACTTAGTGATAGCTTTCACTATATCTTCTATTTTACCACCTAAAAATTGTACCTCATCTATAGCTATAACATCTGGATTGTGAATCCTGCAGTATTCATATATTTCAGATATATTGTTTACCATTACTGCATTTAATGTTGTATTATCATGCGTTCTTATTTCAGATTTAGGATATCTAGTGTCTACTGCCGGCTTGAAAGCTACAGTTTTATATCCTGCTATATTGAATCTTTTTATGTCCTTTTCTAGACTAGAAGTTTTGCCAGAAAACATAGATCCTGTATGTATAATCAATTTTCCTTTGTACTGATGCAAAATAATTCCCCCTTAAGATTATTACTGCAATATTATATCATCTTTTCTTACTTTCTACAAAATTAATATTTTTTTGTAATCTCACATATTCCTTTGCTTGAGAATACAATAAAGTACTATATATTACTTTTGGGAGGGATACTATGGATGAGAAAATTATAGTAGAAATTAAAAATATTGGAATGACTTACCACAGCCTAGAGGGAGAAACTGTAGCTATTAAAAATATAGATTTAAATATATTAGAGGGAGAAATCGTTGGAATAGTTGGACCAAGTGGATGTGGAAAATCTACCTTACTTTCAATAATAGCTGGGCTTATCCAGCCAAGTACCGGAAGTGTCCTGATAAATGGCAAGAAAGTAACTAAATCTAATAGAAATATCGGTTATATGTTTCAAAAAGATCAACTCTTAGAGTGGAGAACTATTATGCAAAATGTAATACTTGGACTGGAGATTCAAGGTAAATTAACTCCTGAAGATTACAAAGCAGCAAAGGAAATGCTAGAAAATTATGGATTAGGTGATTTTATCAATAGTTATCCAAGCCAATTATCAGGAGGCATGAGACAAAGAGTTGCTCTTATTAGAACTCTTTTACTAGAGCCTGATTTACTTCTTCTGGATGAACCTTTTTCTGCTTTAGATTATCAGACAAGACTTGCCATAGCAGATGAAATTGGAATTATATTAAAAAGAGAGAAAAAAACTTGTCTATTGATAACTCATGATATAGCTGAAGCCATTAGTTTGTCAGATAGGGTAGTTATTCTTTCAAAGAGACCTGCACATATTAAGGAAATAATTGATATAAATCTAACTTGTCCTGATGGATGTAGAACACCGCTGAAGTGTAGAGAAGCTCCAGAGTTTAGACACTATTTCAATAAAATATGGAAGGAGCTGGATGTTCATGTCTAATAAAAATATTTCTGAAGAGCACGAGAATTACCTAATTAGTGTAAAAAGGAAAAATAGAAATATATTATTAACTCAAATAAGTATTTTAGTCTTAATTCTTTGTTTATGGGAAATAGCTGCACACTTTAAATGGATAGATACCTTTCTAACCAGTTACCCATCGCAAATATGGAGACTATTTTTAAATTATACTAAGCAAGGAAATCTATTTTATCATGTGGGAATTTCAGTGTTTGAAACTATAGTAGGCTTTTTGGGAGGCACATTATTAGGCATGGTTGTTGCCGTTGGGCTTTGGTGGTCAGATTTTTGGGCAAAAGTATTAGATCCATATCTAGTTATGCTAAATAGTCTTCCTAAAACTGCCTTGGCACCTATTATAATTATTTGGGTTGGAGCAGGTTATTCTGGTATTATTGTCACAGCTATTACC
>NZ_NPMN01000009.1 GCF_002266425.1 Tissierella sp. P1 | reverse complement strand
TTTCGCTGCTTCTATTTTTACAGAGTATGTGATATTAAATCTATCGCCTTTAATATCTACTTTATCTCCTTCAGTTAATCCAACAAAGTCTCCTGCTGATAATGGTTTACCATCTACTCCATTAACTATTGTATCTTTGTTTGCAGTGTATGTTTTTCCATCTACTATTATAATTGAACTAGTAGCGTTTTTATAAGTTACTATACCTGAATCTGTAGTGTCTCCTCCACCAACTACTGCATCTTTATCTCTCTTTAATGTAGCTAATAGATAGTTGTCATCTTTACCATGGTAAATAGAAACTTTATCTCCAACTCTTAAAGAGCCACCAAATGATTCAGTTTTACTATTTTCATAGTATGTTTTTCCATTACTTAGCTTAATAGTTCCATAAGCGTCAGCATCTTTAACTTCGTATATAACTTTTGAATCTTTAGCTATTACAACTTCAACTTTTGTTACTGTTCTGTCTTTTTCTTCTTTTTCTTTAGTGATTTCATATCTAATGATATCGCCAATTCTTAAGTTTTTATCTAAATCTGTTCCTCTTGCTATTTTAATAGTTTTTTCACTTCTGTTAGCGAATTCAACATTCATTAATGTTTCTTGTCTATCATCAAATCCAACAAATTTAGCTATTTCACCTTTAACGTCAGGTTTGATATCTATTTTTGTGAATACTACTGTATGAGCTTCTCCCGGTCTATTTATACCAGAAGTTCTAGTTCTACTTATTTTTTCATACTCTTCACCGTTTAGAACATAAGCCATGTCAACGTCTTTCGCTAATGCATCCTTAACGTCACCAACAGTTCTAACTTCTGCATAGTCTAAGTTTCCGTTTTTATCTTTGATTACAACAAAGATTACTGTATCATCTAACATTCTATATTCAGCTTTGTCAGTAAATTTGATATATTTGCTATCTATACTATTTACTGCTTTTGATGTATCTGTAATTCTGTTTATAGCTTCAAGTTCGTTTCCACTTGCTCTAACATATACAAGATCTCCAGCAAGTAAGTTATTTAAACCTTGATGTCCTGTACTGTATGAGTTAACTTTTGTGCTTAATGTAGCAGTATAATCTTCTGTTTTGTTATCTGGTTTTAAGATTCTTACATCTTTACCTACAACTTTAGTTACTACTCCTACAAATTCTCCTAAATCAACTTCTGAACCAACATATTGTAATTTATTTCCTAAGTCGATTAAAGCAGTTGCTTTTTCTCCTCTGAAATCTTTTAATTGGTTATGAGCATCTCTAGCTATTAAAGTATAGAATTTTGCATCTTTTTCAAATTGATATACTGGTTTTTTGTTATCTACTGCTGATACAGTAAATGCCTTGTCATCAATATGAACTTGAACGTCTCCATCTCTTGTTTCTGAAACTTTCTTGAATTCTCCATTAATTTTTGCATCTTTTCTAACTAAGAATCCATTTTTGTGTTCATGAATAACGTCATTAGCTTCTATTTTATCAAAGCTTCCTACTGAGAATTTATCATTTTCAACAAAGATTACATTTTTGATATCTTTCTTTTCGTATACTTTTGTTCTTCCATCTCTAACATCATCGAATACTACTACTTGGTCTTTCTTTTCATTTAATTCTTTAACTGGAGCTATGTCTTCAAAATTGAAAGCATTGATTAATAATACTTTACCATTTTTAACAGTAACTCTTGCATAATCTACTTTAAACTCTGTAGTTTCTTCTCCTCTTTTTGCATCTGGAGTAGTGTAGAATTCTTCGTATTTATATGGGTTGTTGTTGTAGTATGTTCTAAATATAGTTTCATCAGATTTGCTATATCTTTCTGGTAAATCTACAGTGTATGAACCCATTTTGTTTCTAGTTGCTTTAAAAGATCCTGTTTCTACTTTGTAGCTTTCATCTATTTTAACTTCTACTACTTTACCATCTTTTGTTACTGTGAAGTCTGCTACTTTACCTAATAAGTCTTCAACATCAGCAACATCAGCTGGTACTGTTAGAGATATTTGATCTCCTTTTTCTTCTCTTGATTCTTTTACATAGTCTGCTTTTTTGATTTCTTTAATAATTTCTACTAGTATTTCATTTTCACTTAATTTTTGTACTCTATGGTTTTCAAGTACTATTGCTTTGTAGATATCATATTTTCCATGTTGTTTTCCTGTAATTACATTGTAGAACATTTCAAATACGTCTTTTCTTATTGCTGCAGCATTAACATCTGTTATATTAACTCCATCAGTTACTCCTAATTCAGATGCTTTAGCTATATAAGGAGCTACCCATGATCCTGCATTTCCTCTTTCTTCAGCTGTTAAATCTCTTCCTAATGATAATCTAACTAAGATAGCTAAAACTTCTCCGTTTGTGATGTCTTTTGCTGGCATGAAGTTACCTTTTGAGTCACCAACGATTAAGTTTTTACCTGCTGCTAGGTTAGCATATCCATTAGCCCAGTGAGCTGTTGTCATATCTTTGAATCCTGAGTTGATTAATTTTAATGACTCAGCTTCTGCTTCTAATCCTAGAGCTACAGCAATCATTCTAGCTGTTGATGCTCTATCAATCTTAGAGTCTAATTTTAGATCTCCGGATTGATCTCCTTTGATCATTTCCTGTTTTACTAACCAGTCGATTTTTTCGCTACCAGTTCCATCAGCGAAAACTGTACCAAAAGTTCCTAGTACCATAACTAAAGCTAGTACTAAGGATAAAATTCTTTTTGTACTCATAGTCTATTGACCTCCTTTAAAATTATAAATTTTACAAAACAGTTAAGTTTTGCATTCTATTCTAGATTATAGCATCAAAGGAAAATAAAATCAATTCCAATAATGCTAATGTAATAAATTTGTAATATAACTACTAAATCTATTACCATAACCCTTATGCTATTAGTATATACTAAGAAGTAATGTAATACAATTACAGTTGTGTTACAGTTGTGTTACAATTAACAATTAACATAGAACAAAGAACAATTATTAAGGGTTTAGCTATTGGGTCTTTATTGGCGACCTGTGGTCGCTTCCTTAATTGTGAATTTGTTTTAGTTATTCAGTATGTTTTCTCTAAAGTCATACATCAATCTTGTTTGTAAGTAGTTAATGAAATTAACCAATATTACTGCTGTTTCTTCCTTTGTTATATTTCTATTTGGGTAGAAGTATTGGTCGTTATCTATTATGTCTAATTGCTTTGCCATATATACATGATCTTTTGCCCATGTTGGTATACTTGCGTCATCTTGAAATCCTGTGGTATAGTTCTTGATTGGTGCTTGGTTTTGCATACCTAGTAGACGGATCAATATTGTAATTGTCTCTGCTCTTGTCAATGCTCTATCTGGAGCGAATTTATCCTTCCCTACTCCCTGCATTATATTTCTCTCTGATACTGCTTCTATATATTTAAAATTTCTATGTGTCTTAGGTACATCTATATATATAGGAAGTTTTTCTACTTTATTTCTCGAGGATCTTCTGCTGGTTTCTTCTTCTATTGGCAATTCTATATCCATTGTACCTACTAATGCCTTAGCGAAATCTCCTCTACTCATTGGTGTACTTGGTCCTAAAGTTGTAGTATTTAGAGGTAACCCCTCCATACTTGCTATTAAAAGTATGTCCTTCTCTGATGCTAATCCTCTAATATCTCTTAATGCTGGGATATTGAGCCTTGTAATTATTGGGTTGGTATCTATTTGTGTAGAGCCATTACCTATATTTCTCCAAAGCATCTTTCCTTCTTCTGTGATTACTGGTAAATCATAATCATATTTCAACGTATTTTCATGTTTCTCTGTAAGGATATATCCTCCCTTGAAGGAGATTTGATTCGGTACGTTTTCTACATAGTTATAGTCCTTTGTTTTATTATAGGATGTTTCAACTACTGCTGTACCCTCCCATGCACCTTGACCTGTTACTTTATTTTCGTAGTTCATTATATATTGTAATGTTTGTGTTTCTGTAGCAGACCAAGGGCTATCATAGCCTACCAAATTACCTATGGTCTGTACTGTAATTTCTTCTCTACCTCTATCTAGACGATATGTCTTTCTAGCTGACCAATCTCCTGCATAGAACTGTAGCAGTCCTGTATCCTGTACTACTTGTCCTTGATTCCATTGATAGTCCTCTGTCTTTACTTCATATTTCTTTTTTCCTATTTGAAATGTTTCTTTATAGGAATCTAAAGTTTTCTTTGACGTAGTTTGCTTACCATTGGTTTCAAAGGTTGTAATTAGTTTTACTGTTCTAGATAGACTTGCTCCTACCTTTTTATTATCTAATTTATAGGTATATTGTTCTGTTTTTGTGTCACCTTTTTCTTTTATGCTGATTTTCAAAGTTCCTTCCAGTTCTATTGGTTCTCCTGTAAGGAATACTACTTCTTTATAACTGTTTTCGTTGTTGATTCCTCCCTCATAGCCTGGAATGTCTACGGCGAAGGAAGCAATTGATTGCATTAGTATTAAGATTGCTATTATATAGGAAGTAATTCGTTTCATCATTGTTCTCCTTTTTTAGTGAATAGTGAAGAGTGAAAAGTGAATAGTTTTGGGTAAAGCTTTTAGGTCTTTTTATGTTTTTAACTATTCACTATTCACTTTTAGTTATTCACTTGTTGTTTTGTTTGCTGGTTTTTACTGTTGCATGAAGCATTCTTGTTAACTCTGTACACTCTTCTATTATATTTTCAGCTTCAGCTTTACCTAAATATTCTGTTTCCATTAATAGTTCTAACCAATATTGTGTTTCACTAATTTCTTTTAAAGCAATGCTCATCTTAGATATGAAATCTGGCATGCTTTGTGCAAATCTGGCTTCTCTTATATTTGCACCAACACTTGTCCCACTTCTCAGCAATTGTTTAGAAAGAATAAACTCTCTTTTTTCATCAACAAGATATTTATAAAGATATACAATTTTTATTGCAAAAGCCTTACTTTTTATAAATAAGATACTTTCTTTCACTAAGATTTCTCTCCTTCTTTAACTATTCACTATTCACCATTAGTTATTCACTATACTATTAGTCTTCGATTAATAATATATAAGTTGTGCTATTAGATGATAACTTTTGCTTAATTAGGTAAGCCTTACTTGTTTTTCTTATCTTATATATTTCTTCTAATGATATTGGTTTGTCGTTGACTAATACTATTGCTTTAGTTAGGTCTAGAGTTTCATCTGTGCCTTTTTCCCATCTTTTTGTTAAGGTGTTGTAGTTTGTTACCTTTGTCAGTTCTATGGTTTTAGTCCCTTGGTCTATATTTTTTATTTCACCTAGTGTACTGTAATCCATTCGTACTAATTGGTTGTAACTATTAGTTTCCTGTGGCACTAAATTGATGCTTAAAACTTCTTTACCTAGCTCCGTTTCTCTAGCTACTACATAAGCTGGTTTGTTTTTATAATAGTCTTTTTGTATCCTATCCCTTAAACTCTTATCCTTTATATCTATTAAATCTATATACTTAGAGTCTAGGAATGATTTAGTTGGTATATTTTTCTTTAACTCTGAGTCATATACTAATGTATCTTCTGTGAATATCATTTCTTCTGAACTTGGGTTAGATACAAATCCTGCTGTAGTAAGTATTGTTTTATCTAGCTTGAAGTTGTTGCCTAAAATTAATTTATAGTCCAGTACATCTTCTATCTTTCCTTTATAGACTAATAGTCTTGAGCCGTCTATTCTATCTTCTAGTAATGTTGTTCCTTCTATAGATACTACAGATGCTTGCTTCATTCCATTCTTAAAGTCTGATACTAGATAGATATCTTGATATTTATTGAGGTTTAAACTATCTACTAATCTATTATCCTTCACTACTATAGTTCCATCATGGAAGAAGAACATATTTGAATCTACTATCATTTGTCCATTTCCATAGTCTATATTCTGTAATAAATCATTATACTCCATGCTAGAACCTGCTTTTATAAGCATCTTTCCTACTGATTGTTTTCCAAAGGCATTTTCATAGGCTACATAAGCTTCTAAACCTTTTCTTTTTTGGAGGTCGGATAATGTTAATTTTTTTCCTCCTTCATATATGGAACCTGTGCCTAATTTTATTTGTGTCTTTTGTACTGTTCCAGTCCATACTCCTTGGTTCAGCACCTTTGGTTGTGAGATTATAACTTCCTTATTCCTCTCATCTACCATTTCAATTTTACCCTTTAGCACTCCCTCTATATGCTTTTCTTCATCTTCTATTTTTATCTCTGATACTGTGGAAGAATAAGGATCATTGAATGTCAGCAATACCCTATCCCCTTCCTTTAACTGACGAAGCTCTGCTACCATTCCCTTTTTATATATAGTTGTGGAAAAAGGGTCTATTTTATATTTTTCTCTAGATTTAGTTGTTAGAATCTCTATATCTTGGTTTGTTGCGAATAGTACTGTACCTACTCTAAATCTTGTATTAGGTATGATATATCCATCCCTAGTAGGGTCATCTTCTTCTATTAATTGTATTTTTACTGTGTTTCTATCTCTTACTGTGGCTATAACTTCTTGCCCAAAGTACAGATCTGTTACTTTTATTTCCTTTGGTAAATCAATGGTATGTAGATTATCATCCCAATCTAGGATTGTAATCTGTCTATTCACTATATCGATGACTTCTATTGTACCAGAGATGGTTAGTTCCTTTGGGGCAGCGATTATTGGGATTGATTGAAGTAATAGAATTATTGTTAATATTAGGGTTGTTAGTTTTTTCATGACATTCTCCTTTTTAGTGAATAGTGAATGGTGAATAGTGAATAGTCTTGAGTAATGCTTTGGGGTCTATAGGTTTTTAACTATTCACTTTTCACTATTAGTTATTCACTTGTTTCGTTATTCACTATTAGTTCTATTTATCAGAAATTAGTAAATACTTACCTTTCTGATTAAATGAAACGGTTCTAGCTTCTCCTGCCTTTTCATATGTTCCTGTACTTATATTGAATACTCCTAAATATACATTTTTCGTATTTGTATATAGTAGAGTATCTAAGTCTAAGGTTAATTTTCCTGACCTTAGTAGCTTGTCTATACTTATTGTATCCTTTCCTCTTTGGAAAAGGAAGTCTATATCGTAAAGAATTGATGCTACTTTTTTTCCTCTTGGGATATTAGTTTCTCTTCCTTTTTTGATAACAATCTGTAGGTTTGAGTCCTTATCTCCTTCATCCATTGTACTTACCTTATAGGTATACATATCCTTTGGATTGATGGTCATTGTCATTGTGCCATCTTTGATATTCAACGCGGAATCAGTTCTTGCTAAAGCTAGTGGTATTTTGATTATATATTCATTTGCTCCTTTATACTTAGTTAGAGTGAAATCTATGAAACCAAGTCCATTTTTAATATCGTCTGAGCCCAATGTTCTAATAACTTTATTTCCTTCTATAGTCTCTTTACCCTTTAATTCTATATTCTTTTGATCTTCTTTTAGTTTGTCTTCTTTTTCTTTTTGTTTGTAATCTTCCTGTATACTTAATGTCTTCACTGTAACTGTGGCAAAATCTATAGCTGCACCATGTTCATTTAATGCTCGTACCATAAATGTATATTCTGTATTTGGCTCTAACCCTTTTACTAGATACTCTGCTCCAGATGTTGTACCTACGAAAGTATTAGCTGAGTCCTTAGTCTTTCTACCATAGATTTCATAGTCTGTTGCTCTATTTAATAAATCAGGATCTGACTTATTCCATATTAGCATCACTGTAGATTCATATCCCGGTATACCTTCTAACACCATTGGTTTTAATGGCAAAGGCTTTTCATATTTAAAATCATTATATGGGTCTGAGATACCACCGTCTGGGTTGATGATTATTAAGCTGGTATTTTCTAAATCAGTAGCTTCAGCAAAGGTAACTTTAATTTGGTTTTCACTGACTACTTGTACCGTAGCCGCTTCCATACCTCCTATGACTGATGATTCTATATTATTTCCATCTTTATCTACTCCTGTAATACCTTGTCCCTTTAATTGCATATCTGGCTTTACATCTTTAGTCGGTATTATCTTTCCCCCTACTATTACTTTAGCACCCGGTAAGAACTGTATTCCATCTATAGTAACTACAGTCTTAGTGTCATTGGTAAATAATTTCTTAGGGCTTACATCATTTATTTTTGGCTTTGATATATAGGTGAAAATTAAATTATCCTGAGTCAAAGTGCCGTCTGGATTCTCTATAGTTACTTTAACTGGTCCAAGCTTTGGTGATGGTGGAGTTATTAGTTTTATTGTAGTATCTGTTATTTCTAGTATATCTTTAGCAGGTACTTCTACTCCCCCAAAGAATACTGATATAGTATTGTCTCCATAGCCCTCCATATTTTTTCTAAAGTCTTTTCCTTTTATAGTGACCTTAGTACCTCCTGTAGCAGGACCTTTATTTGGTTCTATATTTCCTGCACCCGGCTCTGATTCTCCTTTTATAAATTGAATATATATTGGAGCATTCCACATATTATTTGGATTATCTGATGAAACTTGAGCTCCATCTCCATTTGTTACTGTAACCCTATATAGATTTCCTACTACATTTTCATTGACTCCCGGCATTGTAAATGCTAGTTTATTTGGTGCTGCATTTAGAGTTTCTGTAATATCTTTATTTTCTATCTTTAGTATATTTCCTATTTGAATAGTTGCACCTTCTCTAAAATCTTCTCCTAGGACTGTAATATTTTGTCCACCTCTATAGTCTAGTCTTATTATTCTTGTATTTCCATCATCACCTTGCTCTGGATCTTTGCCATCTCTTGTAATATTGGTTATTTTAGGCTTACTAGCTGGATTAGTATATTTATATTTCGTTGTAGCCCTTCCTCCATCTGGGTTTGTAACCTCTACCTGCACATCTCCTATTGTATGATAGGAAGGAGTTTGTAAGGATATAAGTCCTGAATTTACAAGCTTTGTTTCTGGTGAATATCCTTTTGCTACTACTAGTTTTCTATTCTTTACTTCTATCCTAATCAGTTCATACCCCGGGTGAAATTTTTTATCTGTATTTTCTAATTCCCATATAGGCAGATATATTGGGGAGCCATCATAGCCATCTATGGTAAATGTCTTTTTATATATTTCCTTGTCATATTTAGCTGTCAGTGTAATAATGGCTGATGTAATGCTTGTGTTGTTATAGTCTAGAGTAAAGTCTCCGTTCTCTAAGGTTATTTGTGCCATATTGTTGTTTATATCCTTTGTATCTCCTATTGTTCCAAACCTAACTAATGGCATATTATACTCTTTTTTCTGTCCCTTTTCCATCACATATAATCTTGTATTCTGGAAACCTGTACCTGATATTTCTACTGAGTCTTTACCTTGTTTTTTACCTATATCTCCTACTATTTTATTTATTGTTATCTTTGAGCCTTCAAAGCTTAGGACTACCTTGTTAGATGTACCAAAGTCATTGTTCACCACATATAGTTCCTGTTTACCTGCTGCTATTTGCGGTGTAATAACTCTTATATATCCATCTCCAAATTCTACTATTCTAGCTTCTATTCCACCAATTCTCACTGTTGGAAGGATTGGTGATGTTAGATATTCTGTGTAAGTCTCTACTGGTGCCAATAGTTTTTCTTTAGCCCCATTATAGTTTAGCCAACTGGTATAGGAAGTATATTCTCCATCTCCATTCAGGTCTTCATAGAATACCTTTACTCCGTTTCTTTCTCCTTCTATCCATCCAGCATATTTTGGTGTTAGAGCCCAAGGCTCTTCAAATTTAAAATATTTTCCTGTAATAGTTAATATCTCTTCTCCTGCTGCAGAGCCTATTTGATTTTCCTTTTGAAACTCTGCCTTATCTATTACTGGTCTTGCAGATGGTGGGATTACATAGGTAAATCTTCCTAATGCAGTACCACCGTTTCCATTTTCTACAGTAACGGGTACTAGCTTTCTATCGGTTCCCTCTTCATTCATATTTCTTCTATAAGGTGGCATCGAAGTTATTATAAGTGTATCTACTCCACCTCTTATTTCTCTTTTTATACTGTTTTGAGGTACTAGTGCTCCATCTACATAAACCTTTGAATTATCTTCAAAATTCTTTCCTTCTATTAATATCTGGTATCCTCCATCTATGGAGCCTATGGATGGTTTGATTTCTGTTATTTGTGGTTTTAAAGATACAGTTTCATAGTAGTAGAATAAATCCTTTGCTGTTGATTTCTTTGTATCTGGATTTTCTACTGTGATTGTATATCCACTTGGTAGTTTTGATACTAATGGTGGAACTCTAAATTCTATTCTATTTTTATCTTTAACCTGTACTCTAGAACCATAGATATCTTCGCCACTAAATTTATATGGTGTCTTCATTACAAGATCTAGAACTAAAGTACTTCCTTGAAATAGTTTAAGTCCATCTTCTGAGACATCTACTTTATATGTTTGTCCGCCTTTTTCTGCGATTAAATCACCATTTTCATATCTTATATTATATAGATTTATTATATTGTTCTCTTCTGCTCCACTTCCTCCATCTGAAAGAAAGATATTCATTCTATTATCATTATAGATAGTAAAAAATTTGTTTTGATTGTTTCTATCTACTAATATTACGCTATGAGCATAACTCGATAGTTTTGCTACGCTATGCTCTGAAGCTATTAACATTTCAGATGAATTCGTATATGGCTGCAATACAATATTTCCATTAATATCTCTATTATATTCATTGATGTCTTTCCCATCCATCAATACTCTACTACCTATTAATCTATGGATTCCCATTCCTGTAATACTTACAACTGATGGATTTGGTGCTAGGAAATTATCTCCATCTATGACAACTACAGTATCTAATGTTCCACTCTTAGGTGAGAAGCTTGTAAGGATTGGGTCTCTTTGTAATGATTTTACAAAGGTGAAATCCTTTACTGCTATACCACCGTCTGGATTCATGACCATTATTTTAGTTGGCCCATCTATTATTTGTGGAAACTTAGGTGCATTAAATTTGAGTATTGTATTTAATCCTGATGGATCTAGTTCCTGCTTTACTCCTGTAACCTCAACTCCCCCTAAGAATACTCTTGCCCCTTGCTGGAAGTTTGAACCAGTGACTATTATTTCTTCTCCTGAATCTATTGCTACTACATTTGGTGTTACTGTATCTATAGTAGGTGAAGGATTGTCTTTTAAATCTATAAACATGACTGCTACGTTGTCGTTGCTAACAGGTTCCCCTGGTTTTTGACTTCCTAATACTGGGTTCATTACATATACTGGTTTAGGTATTGGCTGAGATCTATCTGTGGTAACAGAATCTGTTGGTAAATTTATATCTGCATTTTTAGGTAGACTTATTATTATTTTATTTCCTACATCTTTACCTATAGTACCGTCTATTATATTACCCTTAGAATCTAGAATTGTAATATTTGCTCCAGATATAGTTTCCCATTTATTATTTTTGTATATCTCTACTTGTCCCTCTTTTTCTGCTCATTCTAAGGACTATACCATCATCGCTGTTTTCTAGATTTGCTCCTATACCTACTATCGGATAATTTGTCACATCTTTACCAGTTGTATTATCTCTAGATCTTAATACCTTGAAGTTTTGACCTTCAATAGTTATTACCATATCTTCCTTTAGTCCATATCCAATTCCTCTTTGAACTACTTGAATTTGTTCTGGTATTATTTTAGTTATGCTAGGTCTTGTATGGCTAGGTATTATGGTGTATTTAATATTATCATTTGTTACTATATTTACAATTGTACGTGTACCTTCATCTGTTTCTATTTCTGTTTGTATTATCACAATAACATTTACTTGTTTTTCAGCATTTACGTTACTTGAAGGAACTCTAACAGATAAACTATCATATACCTCATCAAAGGAATATACCGGCTTATCATTTACTGTATGGGGAGTTGTCCTATCTCCCACATATACTGCTATATATCTGTTTATTGAATGTACTTTGCTATTATTATAGGTTGTTGATCCACCTACATCATATTTAATGTGGAAAACCTTGTCCTGTCTATTATCAGTATCTATACCTTCTGATCCTATAATATCGCCTATTACATTGTCTAAAATTTTATCTTCTATAAGGACTTCATTATGTTTTACTTCTTGAATATTATCAAATCCATCTATAAAATCTACTTCGTCAAACTTTTTACCTCCTATTCTGACTACCTCACCTGTATCTGGTCCCTTTGCTGGGGTTATGCTGGTGATTACTGGAGATTTATCCGCTCCTATAACGAAGTATTTGTTCTTCACTGCTTTTCTCTCCAAAACCTGGGCATCTATATTTCCTTTAGGATCTTTTACTCTATTGGTTACTTGAACCTCATAGGATTTACTGTCTTGTATCCCCTTTGGAATTTTTATTTTCATTACTTTTCTATTCTGTGAATAGGATATTATTTCAGCCATATTATCTACTGAATATTTATCAGTAGTATCTGTAAGGAAGAATACAGAGTATTCCCCTACTCCATCCTTTACATTAAATTGTCCATTATTAGCTCTAATATATGCAACGCTTTCCTTTTCTCCCATTTCTGGTATAATCTCTAAATAATCACCTGGTTGGTCACCTAATTCCTTTAATGTCCCCATCAATTTAAATGCATTAGGGTATGTTACATTCTGTATGACTTCTCCTCCTTGAGAGTGAGAACCTCTAACTTCAAAGTTAATAGTTTTATATCCAGGGTTTCCTGTCATTATTGGCTGTGAAAATTCAGTTGCACTATTTGGAACTATCTGTCCTAAACCTTCTATAGTCATTGTACTACCATATGCATTTAGATTTTCCCCTTCAAATCTAAGGTTTTCACCTAATAGTACATCATATGTCTGCATTTTTGTTATTTTAGGTGTAGGGTTTAGTGTAGGTCCTGATATATTTATTATTTGTCCACCTATATATATTTGATTAATTCTTATATTATCCTTTGGTCGTAGTTCAAAGCTTGGATATATTAATTTATCCACATTATTATCATCTATAGTTATTCTTCCTATAGTATGCTCAGTTCCCTTTGAATCTCTGACTTTTATGTCATAAGCCCCTTTAGTATCTATTCTTGCAGTAATATAGAAAGAAATCTTATCTAGCTGAGTTTCATCTCGTTCTTTATAGGTATAGTTTATTGTCATCTGCGGAATCACAACACCAGATTGTGCAAATGCAATTATTTCTCCGATTGGAATCAGGGGAAGTAGTATTGATATTAACAATATCATAGATACTATTTTTTTAAATTTTGTCATGAAATCACTCCTTAGACTTATGTACTGGCGTACTTATACTCATTAATTCTTATCGGCAAATATAGACAATTTCTTGAGGTTATTATGAAGAAAAATACATTTTCTGCCGATAAAGATAGTGAATAGTGAATAACTAATAGTGAATAGTTAAAAAGACCCTGAAGCCTTACTCAAAACTATTCACTATTCACTTTTAACTATTCACTAAATAAATTGGGGGGAGATTTTTTGAGAAGGAGATTTATTTCATTTGTATTAGCAATAATTATTTTAATTCCTCTAGTACCAATACCTGTTTTTAGTAATGGATTGGTTAAGGAAATTGATGTTTTCATGAATAATTTTAGAGTGCAAGTAGAGGGAAAAAACTTTTCTCACAAGGAAGTTTTTCTTTATGAAGGTGATATTTTTGTACCTATGAAAGACTTCGGTAAAGCTCTGGGTCTTGGAGTTAATTTTAATTCCAATAAGAGGGCTCTTACTTTGAACTCTAATAATAAACTGAGATTTAATGATAATTCTAAATATCCTATAGCCTATCAAAGAGGATATGAAATAGAGGTCAAAGAGAGATTGATGGATAATATTAGTCAAGAAATTCGTGATTTTTTGAGGGATACTAAATCAAAATCTAGTTCAAAGGATATAGACTTAAAAACTATTCGTGCTGGATTTTCAGGTATAGAAATTACATTGGATGGAAAAAAGATTTTTTTAGATGGGGAACCTCTTTTATATAGCGATGATGTCTATCTTCCATTGACATCCTTGTCACCTTATCTATATATCACTCCAAAGCTAAATGACAATGTTATAGATATTGATTGCAATGGAGTATTGAAGGACAAGCCAAAGGATACTATTTATCCTAGCTATTATTCTATTGATGAATTAGTTAAGTTTAGAGAAGATTTAAATAATAGATATGCTAGGGAATTGGAAGAACTAAATAAAAAGAAAAAAATAATAATGGATGTAAAGATTCCTTATGAAGAAATAAAGTCCTTATCAGATATGGAAAGATATTTAAATAGACATCTTTCAAAAATTAATGACTTAAATGTGGATATAGACCTTCGCTCTGGTACTGGTAATTGGTATTATGTAGAAATTGATTTCTCTACTCGTGATAATAGTAGATGGCGTAATCTAAGTAGAAGAGATGTGGAAGCCTATATATGGGATATTTATGTGGCTATTTCTAGTCTTTATGATGAAGAAGCCAGAATCCAAGGAAATATAAAGAGATATGTAAGTTTTGATACTAAGGCGAAAAATATTGTCTTTAGCTTTATGGATAGCGGATTAGATATGAAATCAAAGGTAGATCCTGTATTTATTGGAGAACTGCTTAATAAGACACTAGGCAAATATGGCGGTGAATACTTTGATTATACTGCTAGGATTTCAGGCTATGATTTGGAGCTTGTAATCACTCCTTCTCATAGTGACTATATGGAAAGATGGTCTCCTAGCCGTAAACTGGACTTGCTGGAGAGGATAAATAGTGAAATCAGAAGATATTATCCTGGTCTTAAAGTAAATGGCAAAGTTGTTTACAAGGATTTAGAGTCTATATCATTTACTATTGATGATAATAAAGTAAGATCAACTACTTTGATGGCAGACACTGCCGAGTATTTAAACAATAGATACGGTGTGTTATATACTAATGGAGTTAGGATTCCTATAAAGTATAGTTTAAATCAAGTAGATAATGATAATTTCAAACTAATGGTAGATATGGACTTCTCTGTATCTGATTCTAAATGGAATACTAGTTCAAAGGATGATTTAGCTGATTTGATGAATGAAGTTATGAAGCTAATAGTAGATATGTGGGATGCTAATGTTTTCGTTCAGGTATTTGATAAATCTCAGTATTTAGTTTATGAATACATTGTTTCTCAAGATACTGTACAGATGGTAAGAGCTAATCCTAGTGGCGGTGAAGTCGTAGAAGGTTCTACTGTTACTTTGAGCACTGCCACAAATGGATCCAGAATTTACTATACTCTAGATGGCTCTATGCCTACTATTAACAGCAACTTATATACTGCACCTATAGTTATTAGCTCCAATACTACAATAAAAGCCTTTGCTGTAAGAAATGGGTTTAAAGATAGTCCAGTATCTACATTTGAATATACTATAGTAGCTGATGATAATATGGCTATTGGTCTAGATAGTTTAAGATTCGATATAGGCACTCTTAGTCCTAGATTTGATAGGAGAGAATCTAATTATACTTTATCTTTACCTTATGGAACTTCAAGAGTTAAAGTCACTCCAACAGCGGGCATAGGAAATATCACTGTAAATGGCACTACAGTTGCCAGCGGAGATAGTATAGATGTAAATATAGACTCTAATCCTATTAATATCATCCATACTGAACCAGGTAAGGCTAAGAATAGGTCTTATACTATTAATGTAAAACTTGAAGATAAAGAAGAATCTGACGTTAAGTTACGTAGCTATAGTTTTAATACCTTAGGTTATGGTATCTTTAGTGGTCAGCTTACAGGAAATTATAGTGGTCATAGGGTGAAACTATTATCTACTACTGGAAGTCCATATGACGAAGTATCAGTTGATAGTAATGGTGAGTTTGAGATTGTGGGATTCCCTATTGATTTTCTAAGCAAATTAATAGGATACAAATATGAGGTTATAGATTCAAATGGAAATATAGTCGATTCTGGAACTTTAAGTGAAAGATAGTGGAGGTGATGATTTGAAAAGAACTTTGTCAGTTTTACTAGCTATTGTACTTCTACTCCCTAGTTTTACTTTTGCTGGTCCCTATGATGATTTGATTGATAATGCCAGAGTTTTTCAGATGGGTATAATGGGACAAGGCAGAATTGATTTAGATAAGAAGATTAGTCGAGAGGAACTGGCTGCCATTGCTGTTAGACTAAAGGGATTAGAATATATGAAGGATTTCCAAAAACAATCTACTCCATTTAAGGATGTAAAAGGCTGGTCTGTTCCATATATAAATATTGCCTATGATATGAAATTAGTAAATGGAGTGAAAAAGGATTTCTTTAATCCCAATGGCAAAATCAGCTATGGGGAACTTCTAACTGTATTGATGAGAATTCTAGGCTATGAAGATGGTGTAGACTTTAAAAAATATCCTGAAGACTATTATTCTAAGGCTTTAGAAATAGGTCTAGGAAATCTCTATATTCCTCATGATGAGGTTGTGACTAGAGGCATTGCTGCTGCTACTATTAATAAGGCATTGGATTTGAAGATGAAAAATAGTGATAAGAATCTGTCTAGCTTACAGGGCAGTTATTATATAAATATACCAGGTACAAGTCCAAATGCAGAAGATTATATAGTAGATAATAAAGTTTATATGAGAGATTTAAACTTTAATACTACTATTGTAGGAGTTTTTTCTGGGGTGTTAATGGGTGTAAGTGATTTCTCTGAATACAAGGTTGTTCTATTATCTAAGTCTGATAAGATTTTGGATTCTATGATATTAGGGAGAAATGGAAAGTTTTCCATTGAAAACTTTGATATTAGCACTTTAAGTAAATTGCAGGGATATAAATATGAGATTTATTCTCCCAGTGGAAATTTAATTCTATGGGATAATTTAGACTAGGAGGTGTTTATGTGAAAAGGATATTTGCTTTTGTTTTAAGTATAATTATTTTACTCAGCAGTTCTATTAGCTTCGCCGCTCCCGGAGACTTTATCCATACTGGATTAAAGAAGGGTTATAATATGAAGAATGCAGATGATAGAGCCGCTCTAATAAGAGATTTGAAGAATGGGGATGTTGATGAAAAGCTTTTTTATCGTGAGATAGAAGGCGGAAAATATATAAACATAGTTGAGGAAGAAGACAAACAAGAGGCAGAGTTGAAAAATCTTCTTTCAGCTGAAGGTGTAGATACTTCTGATCCCAATGCTATAGAAGCATTTCTTAAAAATCCTAATAATACTGAAATAGTTCGAGATATAGGTACAGCATTAGAGAAAGTAACTACTAATAACTCAAAATCATTTGATGATATTGATGATGCAGACAAAGGTTACATTGAAGATTATTTCAAAAATATATATGCTCAGAGGCTACTGACTCCTAGTAATTATTCTATACCTGTACCCGGCTCCAAGGATAATACTGCTAAGATAGTAAATTTAACTTTTCCTTCTGGTTCTGGAGCTACTAGGTGGATGGTTAAGGTTGGGGATAATTCCTTTGGACCATTTGAAATTAACAAAGAAATCACTGATGGAAAATCATATAATTCTGGCACAGATATTGAAGCTGAAATAGATAAATATTTACTTCTAGCCGCTGTCGACGCCAATGCTAGAATAAAGGCCTATGCTAGTATCAAGATTACCAATGAAATGGTAAGGGCACCTAAGGTTGAGGCTGAGAAAGATACAAGTATAACAGCTACTTTAAATAAAGCTACAAATAATTCAGGGTCTACTACAGTTAGTGGACTTACAGGTGATTGGAAATTAGCCGTATTAGATACTATGCCTGATAAGGTTTATGAAACAGAGAAATTTAATTCCGTTGATTATGCAGATGGTATGGAGCTTAGAGTTGCCAGTGATGAAGAGTTGGACAATATGTCTGGTGACTTTAAGAAATATATTATTATCTATAGTGAGAAGGATGGGAAGATAGATAAGTATAATATAGTTGAAGTGACTTCAGATAAGGTATCAAATGCCTTTGAAGCTGAAAAACTTATTGCTGGAAATCATTATTCAATTCCTGTAAAGGGTAATTCCGCTGGCACTACTAAAATAGAAGAACTATCTGGGTTAAAAGATTTTGGCGCTTCTAAGTGGATGTATAAAGTAGGTGCTAATTTAACTGCTCCTCTATTGGATAGAGTTATAAAGGATAGTGTAGACTATGGAGCTGGAGAAGATATATCCATTGGTATAGGTCAAGATTTAATGATATTGGCTACTGACAGTAATGGACAGGTAAAAGCTTACGACATAGTTAAAGAAATTACTGAGGATAAAATAAAAAATCCTTTGGCAGAAGAGCTTAAGGAAACTACTCATTACACTAAGCCTGTAAAGGGTTCTACTGTAGGTACTACTGCATTTGGGTTCTTGAAATATTCTGGTATTTCTAGTTGGAAATATGTAGTTAGTAATGAATCCATATCAGCACCTGAGCTAGGTAGTAGTCTAGAAACTGGTACGCCTATTAATTTGGTTAGCGATGCTAGCGACAATATAGAAGTGGAAAAAGATGAGAATAAGTTAAAGGATGATAACGGATTTAGAAAATATATGATGGTGTATGGGTTAGATGGAAGCGGTAAGGTCAAGGTATATAAGAGTTTCATCATGAATGACTCCAATGTAAAGATGCCTGCTGCTAATTTACTTGAAACTCCTAAGAACTATTCCATCCCTGTAAAAGGTAATACTCCTAACACTACTAGAATAGCAACCTTGAACCACACTGGATTAAGCAGCACTGGATTTAGATATAAGATAATAGACGAATCATCTATGGATATAGAGTTTAACCAAAAAATTGATAATATTCGTGAACTTAGAGCCAACGTAGATATAACTACTACTGTAGGCAAGAATTTATTGATATTAGCTGTAGATAGTTCCAATAGAACTAAGGCTTATAATATAATTAAGCTTGACTTCGATAATGTAAAGGCTGGAAATGCACCTTTACTACAACCTACAACAAATTATCAAGGTCCTGTACCTGGTGATGTAAATAACAGTACCAAATTTACTTTCTTAAACCTACCAGCAGGCGCTAATAAATGGGTTTATAAAATTGGTATTTCTAGCGTTGGTACACTTGAATCTGGTGCTGTCCTTGGTGGAGATTATGAAGAATATACACCTTATGAAGATATTACTGGTGTATCCTCAGAGCAATATTTATTGTTAGCAGCAATAAGTAATGATAATAAAATAATTGCCTATAGAGAATTTAGATTAAATGATAATGAGGTGAAAGGTAGTACTGCTCCTCTGCTAGCTGAAAAGGCTTATCTATTGATGAAAGGCGATAATCCTAGTACGACTAAGCTAAAGCTTGAACCTCTAGGTCTTGAAAATCCTTTATCTATTGGATGGAGATATAAACTAGTAGATACTAAGCCTACTGAAGATACTAAGAAGCCTTATTTAAACCAAATAGTATCTGATACTACGACTTACAATGTAAACTATAGCACTAAAATTGGTCCTGACATTGCTGTAACCAAGATTGGCAGCTCCTATGGATATATATTGCTTCTTGCTACAGATTTTGCTGGTAGGACTAAAGCATATGAATATATTGAAGTAACTGCTGATAATGTGAAGGAACATGCTCCTACTCTTAGTGGTGTTAATATTGTTGAAGGTTCCACTATTGATTCTGCTAAGGTCATCGGACTAGCTACTGGGAAAGAATATAGATATTTAATCAGCAGCACTATACCTACTACTCCTGCCTCTGGTGATACTTTACCTTCTGGAGTTGAGAAATATATTCCTGATACAACAGAGGTTAAAGTTAATATTGGTAAGTATTTGACCTTATATGAGATTAATAATGATGGAAAAATCATTGGATATATAACATTCGAAATTGTCTCCGTAAAACAAGGACAAGCCGATTTATCGGGCGAGACTCTCCTTGAAGGCAATATTAAAAATGGAGGATCTAAAGTTATTGTTAAATTAAGTAATGCTGCTACTTGGGCTGATGTAGTAAATAATAAATCTATAAGAGACAAGTTATTCAACGGATTTAAGGCTGATAAAGAAACTAGTGAATGGTCTAAGGTTGTCTCTGCTATGGTAGCTGATGGCAAGGGTGCTATTAATCTTAGTGGAGATACAGTTACAATTCTATTGCCTCAAACTTTAAACTATGATATTAAAGAAGAACAAAAAATATCTTTAATTATACCTGCTGAAGCTATAGAGGGAGCTATAAATCCTATAGCCGCTACTGGAACTATAACTATAAAGCCTACTATAGGCGCTACTATCTCTGGTGATGTAGTAAGCAGTACCGTTCGACAATCTGATATTAAATCTGGCGGCAAGACCATAGTAGTTGAATTGGCAGATGGTATATGGAATACGGATGTAAGTGGAATAATAGATGGATTTAGTGGTGGGACTAATTGGAGTAAGATCCTTAATGAAGTAAAGACTAATGGGAATATAGTCAGAAACTCTGGTACTAAGGTGACTATTACCCTTCCCCCTGTAACTGATGTGGATTTTGGTACTACTAAAGAAGTTATTTCACTGACTATACCTAAAAGTTCCAATCTAATCCAAGGTGCAACTGAAGACGTAATCGCTAGTCCAAACTTTACTCTATATCCTGATATATTACAGGTTGCTGGCAAAGCTGCTGATGAAAAAGATAAAGTCACTTTAATGGCACCTGATTATAGAATCATAGATACTAAGAATGATACTTGGGTCATTGATGTAACCGTTGGCACTCTAAAGGATAACATAACCAACAATGATATAATAATCGCTGGTCTTCCTAAAGGACTTGTGGCTACTGTATCTAAAGTTTCAACTAATGCTATAGAAATTAAAGTATCTGGTACTGCTTCCACTACTTTAACTAGTGATACAACAATTAAAGTAAAAATTAAAGGCATTGCTGTAACAGAGCCTAACTCTGTTGATTCTGATGAAATAGAGTTAAAGTTGATTAAAGGCGGATCTATAATAGGAGAATTAAATAATGTAGGAATAAATGTTGTAGATAATAAGCTGACTAATACTAATGAGAATATGCAATATAGCTTAGACTCAACCAATGGAGTTAATGGAACATGGTATGATGCTTCTAGTGGAACTGAAACTACTGTTACTAGCGGATTTAAAGCTGGTAAAGTCTATGTAAGAGACAAAGATAATATTAAGGTATTTAGAGAAGTAGCTGCTCTAAGTCATCCTAAAGCACCTGTAGGAATTGATCCTTACACATTAAGTGTAAATTACACTACAGATAAGAAAGAAGTCGAATTAAATGGATTTGAAGCTGGAATATTCGATTTCAGTCTAGATGGTGGTAGTAATTGGTCTAAACTTGATACACCTAAGATTATTTTAACTAAGGACTCTGATTTGAGAGTTAGATATAGTGCTAATGAAAATAGCTTGCCATCATTAGCTACTGGAAAATTAAATGGATTGTATCTAGGTAATGTAACTATGAATGTTGGGGCAGGTAAAATTATTGGTACTACTACAACTATGGAATATAGTTTAAATGATGGAGATACTTATACTACAGCTAAGGCTAATGAAACTCCTGTAAGCTTCGTAAAGGATGGAACAGTGATCATTAGAGAAAAGGCTAGACCTTTAAATAAATACACAGTTGGTATTGTAGGTATCGTCACAAGTCCTACTAAAGAAAGTATAAGTTTTGACATTCTAGCTGGTACTATTACCGATACAGGAAAAAGAGGTCTTCAATATAGAATAGGTAACGATAGCTGGAAGGATTTATCCTCCACTGACCCGTCAACAGCAGTAGATTTTAAGCAAGGTAACTTGAGGTTAGAGCTAAGGGAGATGCTGATAAGCTTCCTTCTGAACCTGTTGAATTGGCAATCATAGCTAATCCCGCTTCAGCTCCTGAGTTAATTGCTGATGATTTTACTAAAAATATTAGTTATTGGAATGGTAGTAGTGAATTATTATTAGAAGATGCTTCATTAACAGATGTACTTGAATATAATATAAATGGCGGTCCTTGGAAAACTAATACTACTTGGACCAGTGATAAAGTAACTGATTTAATAAAAAATGGAAATCCAAGGATAAATGTAAGACATAAGGCTAAAGCTGATACCTTACCTAGTTTGACTAAGACTATAAGTTTTACAGGTAATCTAACTTTTGAAAATGTAAAACTTAATGTAGTAGAAGGAAAAATTGAAGGCACTACTACTGCTATGCAATATAGTATAGACTCCACTGATGGATTAAATGGTACATGGATCGATGCAAAAGCAAGCACTACAACTATATCTTTTACCCAAGGCATGAAAGTTTATATTAGAGAAAAGTCTAAGCCTTTAAATTGGCATGAACTTAGTAGTGGTATTGGTGTTGAAGCTGCTATTACTACTGGAGATATTGCTTATAGTATAGTTGAAGGTAGTATAACTAACAAAAGCTCCTCTCAAATTCTTGAATATAGAATAGGTACTGAACCTTGGAAGTCAATTGATAGATCTAAAACAGTTTATGGAGTAGAATTTAAGGCTGGAACATTACAAATTAGAGCTAAGGGTACTGAAAGTACTTTACCTTCATCAGTTATCAGTGTGACTATAAAGGCCAAGGCTTCAGCTCCACAGCTTAAATATGATGATACCAAATATACTATTGAAAAAATAGGTTCTTCTGAAGGGGTAAGCTATGAATATAGTATCAACGGTGGATCATGGATTTCAGGTAATACAAATACTCAATTTGAAGGTGGCAATGTAGTACTTGTGAGATTGAAAGCTACAGATGAACTACTTCCTAGTTTAGAGCAAAAAATTACCTTTACACATAATCTGGATTTAGGAAATGTTATATTAAATGTTGGAAAATCCCAGCTTGAAAATACCAGTACCTCAATGGAGTACAGCATAGATTCTACTAATGGAGAAGATGGACTATGGTTCCAATGTACTGCTACTACAACAAAGATTGACTTGAAACCTGAAGCAATTGTATATGTAAGGGAAAAAGCTAAGCCTAGAAATTCATTGAAACTAAGAAAAGATATGGATCCAATTAAGAAAAAAGATTTCATCAATGGCAATGTTATTGTAAATAGTAATTTAGACTATAATCTTCAGAAAAGAACTATTTCCATTAACGGTGTAGATGCTGGAAATAAAGAAGCACTACAGAATATAGTAAATGATTTACAATACAGAATAGACAATGACAATTGGATAAATGTTGATTATGTGACTTTAGTAAATGGAGAAACTATATTAGCATTTAATGTAAACTTTGTTGCAGGAAATCTAGCGTTTAGACTTAAAGGCGATGAAAATACATTGCCATCTGATAGTATTTTAAAGTACACAATCAAGGCTCCGATTTCAGCACCTAATGTGTCTGTAGGATTTGATTTAGCTAAGTACAGAAATAGTATTAATGGTACTATAACTAACTTAGAATATAGCTTCGGACCAAATGGACCATGGATTGATGGAGTGCATTTAGATAGCGAAGATTTAGCAGGTAATGTATATGTTAGAACTAAGGCTAATAAGAATACTCTTCCTAGCTTAGTTAAAACTTTAGAATTTACCCCTGTTCTAAATCTAAAGACTATAAACCTAAGCACTCATATAAAGCCACTTGAGTTAAATGGTACTACTACTCAAATGGAGTATAGAATAAATGGTGCTGAATGGAAACCTTGCTCTGAAGGCAATACTCAGCTAAAGAGAATGGATGACTCCGATCTAAATGATCTTTCTGTTGTAAACAAAATTGAAATTCGTGACAGTAAACAACATGGAAATACTATTATAGTATATCCATAACCATAAGTTAAGGCAGCTAGGAAATCCTAGCTGCCTTTTTATTCCACAAATCCTTTCACTTTTCCTCTAAGGATTAACTTTGTCAATCCGTTAGTCGGTCCATCTACATAGGTTGGTAGTCCCTTCTCCTTTAATTTATCTGGTAGATTTGTCTTTGCTCTGTCTTTATCTAATATTACTCCTACATGGGGGTGCATTGTAACAAAGTCCAATATTTCCTCATCTGTGTAGTTCTCCTTTGTAGGATTTAATATTACCTTGTTAAATCCCCTATATGTTACTGTTAAATATTGACGGAAGTTTTTTATTTCCACTATACATCTATCTATTAGCATTGGATATTCTGTAAAAGCTTTGACGAATACTTTAGTATCTGGCTCTCCATGACGCAGAATAATGTATGCATCTTCGTGTTCTTCCATCCATTTTATAAGATCCTCTATTGTCATTTGACTTTGATCTTTTTTCATTTTTAGTCCTTTAAATTCTTCTAAAGTCAACCTTCTATCCTTTGGGTCTTCAAAGAGATTGTTATAGTACCAATACCAATCCTTCAATAAGATTATCCTATCATCTGTAGTTAATTCTATATCCACTGCTAATAGCCTACGTCCTTTATCATAGGCCTTATTCAATTCTTCTAAGGAATTAAAATAGAACGAATCTATCTTTTTATCCTTTAATATTTCCGCTTCTGTTAAAGCCTCTAAATCTACTTCTCCATTATTCTCTATATAATATTTCAATAAGTTTTTCTTTAGTATAAAGTCTGAGTTATTGATTTCTTCAATTATTTTATCATACATGGAACGAAATTTATCCTTATCTATTTCTTCCCTTGTATTTAAGCCATAGGCCTTGCTATGGTCAAATAATCCATCTCTTGCCATTACAAACATTGTATCCTCAGATATAAATGACCCTTTTAATAAATATGTTTGTGGAAATACATAGTTTTTGTCTTCATAATTTGTCAAATCTCTTCCAAGCATTAAGCCCTTTTCATTTTTATATCCCATTATATTTAAAATAGTTGGGTAGAAATCCATGGGGCTTCCTACTGTAGAAATGGTTTCATGAATCTCCCCTCCCGGCACATGAATAATAAGTGGTATATTCATCATAGAATCATAATCATATTTATATCCTAGAAGCTCTGTCATCATATTATCTACTTCATTATCTCCGCTTTGTATTGCAAAATGATCTCCATACACAGCAATAACTGTATCTTCATATAGCCCTTCATTCTTTAATTCTTCTATAAATTTACCTATTTCCTTATCTGCATAATGTATTGATTGTAGATAATTACCTAAAATTGTGCCTTCATGCTCTGGCTTAATTTTTAGCATTTGATATTCTTCTGGAATATTAAAAGGTGAATGAGATGTAAGGGTTATAATAAAGGCGTAAAATGGATTATTATCTATACTATCTAATTCCTTTAAATATTCTATATTTTGCTTAAAGAAGTCTTCATCTCTTATTCCAAATCCAATAGTCTTTTCAAATTTATAATCCTCTTCAGATATAAATCTTTGGAAACCTTGACTCACATAGGCTTTTTCTCTATTCCAAAATTCCTTTTTATATCCATGCATAGCCCAAGCAGTATAGCCTTGATCTCTCAACAACCAAGGAAGACCATAAAATGTATTATTCTCATATTTGGTATAGCTAGGCTCTTCCAAGGATGGATGTAAAGAATTGTGACTTACGAATTCCGCATCAGAGGTATTACCCCTACCTATAAGCTGATAATATTTATCGTAATATACGGAAGATTTATCATTCATTAATCTATTTAAATTTGGTGTAATTTCTTGATTATTGTAATTCAAATTTATTACAAAATTTTGCAATGCTTCTACCTGTAGTACTATAAGGTTTTTATTTTTTCCTATTCCAGTTAATTTACCATCTTTTAAGTTTGTACGAAGTTTTATTGACTCTAAGTCTTCTTCTGTAAATATAATATTTCCTTCATTTTTAGAGGAATTAATATTTTTAGCTATATCTGTAGCATGAAAAAAATATGGTTCTTGTGCCATTAATGATTCTATTTGTCCTATAGTATTGCCATGAATTATTGCGAAAGCAAGAATCGTAAATATTATATGATTAATGTAAGGGACAAAAGCGGAAGTTTTTTTTATCCTTTTTAAATTAATTTTCTTGGAATATGCTAAAATAAAAATTAGTATAGGTATATCTAATATGATTAATAGATTTTTTATATTTATCAGGCTTTTTATATTATCTCCCACTGCTGTAAGTTGCTTAGCCTGTCCTAACATTGATACAGAAGGTAATGCATAGAATTGACTATAATAAACTACATCTAGAAACATTATAAATGAAACTACACTATAAAAAATCATTATAATTAGATTTTTATATTTTAGCTTTGTTTGATTAATTAAAGATATAATCCCTATTGTGGTCATGGACGTTATGATTAATATTAAAATTTTATTAAATTCAACATTGGTAATATTTAAAAATAGTATTGTTTTTAGTATAAATAAAATTGATAAAATCATTTCTGCCTCCAAACTAATACAATAGGGGACGATTAATTCCGTCCCCTTGTTTATTTAATTTTTAATAATCCTATTTTAATATTTCTAATGCCTTTTTTAACTGCAAATCTTCTTTTTCTGTGTTCTCTACTTTTATATCTGGCTCTATTCCCTTTCCATGTATTGAGGTCTTATTTGGAGTTAGATATTCTGATGTTGTTAACTTTATTAAACTTCCATCTTCAATAGGCAATAGAGATTGTACTATACCTTTTCCAAAGGTTTTTGTCCCTACTAAGGTTCCTGCTTTTCTATCCTTTATGGCTCCTGCTACTATTTCAGATGCAGATGCTGAATTTTCATTTACTAATACTACTAATTTGTATTTTATTTTCTCAAGGGTTGAAGTATATGTCTCTAATGGTTGATTTTTTGCCCTTATATGAACTACATCACCCTTTGGCACAAACAATTTAGCTATTGATATTGCCTGTGTAAGCTGTCCTCCAGGATTATCTCTTAAATCTAATATTACCTTTGTTACATTTTTATTATCAAATTCTTGAAGTGCTTTCTTTACTTCTTGGGTAGTCTGTGTATTGAATTCATCTATTTGTAAATAACCTATTTTGTTTTCTAAAATTTTATAGTGTACAGGTGTGATTGAAATTGTGTCTCTTACTATTTCAATTGTTAAGATTTTCCCTTCTCTTTGAATACCTAGTTTTACTTTTGTATCCTTCGGTCCTTGTATCATACTGGATACTTTTTCTAATCCAAGATCTTTGATATCTACATCATCTACTGATACGATTAGATCATCTTTCTTTACTCCAGCTTTTTCTGCAGGTTGGCTTTTAATAATATCTCTTACATTTATATATCCGTCCTTTTCTTCTATGTGTATGCCAATTCCACTAAAAGTACCCATTAGGCTTTTATATACACTAGCTGACTCCTCTACTGTATAATAGTTACTATAAGGGTCTATGGATTGGAGCATCCCTTTTAATGCCGCTTCTATTAGCTTACTCTCATCAACTTCAAATGGATAAGAATCTTTGACATATTCTAAGACTTCTTCGAAAAATATTAAATCCGCCTTTAATTCTGGTGGGCTACTTTGTGTTTCTGCTAGTGCAAAGCTTGGGATAATTAATGTTAAAATTAGGGCAAAGATTATAATTTTAGATTTATTTTTATTCATTTTATTGCCTCCTTTTAGTTAGCACCTTTGAGCCTTATTCTTATTATTTTACAGCATTATTGTATTGAGGTCAACTATGGAACAAAGAACTAAAATAGAGGTATATAAAAAATAAGTCAGGAAAGATACTTCGCTCTATCTTTCCTGACTCTTCCTATTTATCTTACTGCCTTTAATTTTGCTATATCAAGGGCACTTTTAGTCGTCACTATTTCTAATATATTAAAATCATTACGCAATTCTTTTACCTCATCATATACGGATTGTATCTCTGTTTTTAGTTCTTCAACTACCAGTTCAAGGTCTTCCTTCGTTGCCATAGTATTCTTTATTTCTTGTAGTTCTGCCTTTGTTGCCATTGTGTCCCTGAGTTCTTGGATTTCTTCCTTTAATTCTGTTCTTACTCCTTGGATTTCTTCCTTTAGCTCTGTTTTTACGTTCAACACTTCAGCATAAAGTTTTTCTAGTAAGTCATAAACTTTTTCATCCATATAGATTCTCCTCCTCGTTTATCCTTAAATAGATTATATCATTTATAGATTACTTTATACAATGAAAAAATTAAGGACATTCCTCAGCAAGATAGATTATCCCGCAAAGTTCTGTCCCTTAATCTTAAATCAATTCTCTATTTACTATTTCTGTAACTACAAATGTAGCCACATCTTCTGCAAAGGAACCTGTGCCGAAGCCTGCGTCATAGCCTAGTTCTTTGGCTAATTCGTGGCTGATTCTTGGACCTCCGCATGTAAGTACTACTTTATCTCTGATACCTTCTGCTTCTAGTAATTCTACTAATTGTGTAAGGTTTGGTATGTGAACATCTTTTTGTGTAACTACTTGTGATACTAAGATAGCATCTGCATTTAGCTCTATTGCCTTCGCTACTAACTCTTCATTTGGTACTTGGGAGCCTAGGTTATATGCCTCTACTCCTTCATATCTTTCTAGTCCATAATGCCCTGCATAGCCTTTCATATTCATTATGGCATCAATACCTACTGTATGGGCATCTGTACCTGTACAAGCACCAACTATAATTACTTTTCTCTTTATATTATCTTTAATATATTGCTCTACTTCTTCTTTAGATAATACATCTACATCTACCTTTGGTACTTCTATTTTAGTAAAATCTATTGTGTGTGTGCATTTACCATATACTACGAAATAAGTATATCCTACTCCTAAATCCTTTGAATACACCACTGATGGTTCATCAAAGCCCATCTTTCTAGCTAGTTGGCGAGCTGCTTCTACAGCCTCATCTCCAGCTGGTACTGGAAGTGAAAATCCTAGCTGTACCATTCCGTCATTCATCGTATCTCCGTAAGGTTTTACTTGTGTTAAATCTACTTTTGCAATTTCCACCATTATCTGTCACCTCCAAGCATCAATTCAATAAATGGATTGAAATATCCTGAGTCCTTCTTAGCTACTCCATCTAGACCCTTTCCACCTGTACGTGATCTTTTTACTCCACCAAATTTACCTTGTTCTATAGTTTGAAATAACCCTTCTTTTTCTATCTGAGTTAGAAGTGCTTCTGCATTTTTCAATACTTCTTGGGCTCTAGTTTGAATAATTCCGCCTTCTTTAAATTCTATTTCATCTCCTAGGCCTCTTGCATTATTGAATATATATTGAGCATTTTCTATAGATAGATATCTATCCTGTAAATGTGGTGTATGAATTGCTTCTGTTAGCATTCCTAATAATTGGATACCTTGGTTGGTCATAATTGATACCATATTAAACATAGCATTTTGTACATGACCTTTAAATATATTTCCTGTCATAAATTTTGTTGGGGGCATGTATTTTAACGGTGCTTTAGGGAATATTTCTCTAGCCATTTGAGCTTGAGACAATTCTAGTAAAAATCCATTTTCTACTGTTGGGTCCATTTCAAATGCGTGACCAAGACCCATTTGTTCTTCTGGTATACCTGCTTTAATTGCAAATTGTTCATTTATAAATTGTGATGCTAATACTGTATGTGCCGCTTCTACTGCATCATCAGTGGTTAAGTAATTGTCTTCTCCAGTATTTATAATAATTCCTGCGAATCCATTGATTATTCTTGAGAAATATTGGTCTACTAAGGTTCTTTGCATATTAATATCTCTAAATAGAATACCGTATAATGCATCATTTAGCATCATATCTAATCTTTCACTAGCTCCCATTGCCGCTATCTCTGGCATACAAAGTCCTGAGCAGTAGTTACATAATCTAATATATCTGCCTACCTCTTCACCTACTTCATCTAATGCTCTTCTCATTAGTCTGAAGTTTTCTTGAGTTGCATATGTTCCACCAAAACCTTCAGTCGTTGGTCCATATGGTACGTAGTCAAGTAAGGATTGTCCAGTAGTTCTAATAACAGCTATAACATCAGCACCTTGACGAGCTGCTGCCTGTGCTTGGACTATATCCTCATAGATATTTCCTGTAGCTACTATTACATATAGATATGGTTTTTTTCCTTCACCTATTGTGCCTAGATATTCATTTCTTTTATTTCTATTTGTTTTAATTCTTTCTACTGTCTTTTCTGCTATTTCATATATTACTTCTTTTATTTTGCTTTCATCAGCAGCTGGAAGTCTTGTAATATCTATTTCTCCTGCTGCTATTTTTTCTGCTACTTCTTGAGGTGTAAGCCCTGTATTTACTACTGCATTCCCTATCCAATATGCCGCACCTCTTTCTAGTCCTCCGCCTTCTTTAATATTATCTACAACTACGTTTGGAAGAGGTTTTTCGATTTCATCTACTCCATCTATTCCTAGAAGTCTTGCTATTGTCCTTTCTGTTGCAGTTGTAGTATGAGCATCTATAAATTTTTGTACCTCATCTGCTATATTTCTAGCCGCATTTCTTGAACTTTCTATTAGTTTTTGATCAAGATTTAACTTGGACATATTTTATCACTCCTTTGTCATTTCAATTAACAATTAACAGATAACAATTAACAATTCAAAAGATTTTCTTTTGTTGTTTTAACAATAGAGTGTAATATTCTACAGATTTCTTGGCAATCTAATAAATATTGATCATGCTTTAATTTATCTAGATAACCTGTAGCAATTAATAATTGAATCCAATATTCAGTCTCATTAGCCTCTTTTAGGGAAATATACATTTTAGATAAAAAATCTCTTTTACTTTGTCCTTTAATTCCTTCTTTTACATTTGCTCCTATACTAGTTCCAGACCTTAATATTTGTTTAGACATTATAAATTCATTCTTGCCTGATAAATATTTATATATATTTATCGTATCAATTGCAAATTTAAATGTTTTATCTTCAATCAGATTATTATTCACTACATCACCTCTTTTAATTGTTCTTTGTTAATCGTTCTTTGTTAATTGTCTAAGTATTTTTCCGCCAGCTTAAGTATTTCTTCATCCAATCCCATTATTCTAGCTATATTTAATGCATCCTTAGGAACTGCAGTGTCTTTTTCTACTACTCTCAGGCTGTAGTCCATGTATTTGTTAATTATCTCCATTTTCTCATGGGAATCCATCTCTTTTGCCAAATCAAATATATTTATTTGAGATAGTCCTACTACTTGTAGGTGAACTACATTGTCTAGATTTGCTACATTATCATAATGTGTAGTTAATAGTGTTATGGAATTTTTGTCCTTTAGATAGTCAACTATTGCTTTGGATATAGCATAACCTTCCTCTGGGTTAGTACCCCTTGCTAATTCATCTATGAGAATTAGCCCTTTTCATTCGATTTAGATATGGCTTCTCCAACTATTTTAATTTCTCCGCCAAATGTAGATAGTCCTGAGTCCGTGGATTGCATATCTCCAATGGAAGATTTTATAAATTGATTTAAACCTAATTTCATTCTTTTGGCTGGTACAAATAATCCATATTGTGCCATGACTGACAATAGTCCCACTAACTTTAGACTAATTGTTTTACCTCCCATATTGGCTCCTGTAATGCAAGCTACCCCTTCTTTTAAAAATATGGATACGGGAGTAAAGCTTAATTCTTTTTCTTTCAGAAAATCAGCCACCTTTGGATGAATTCCATCGATGATTTCTATTTCATGTTCTTCTACTATATCTGGTTTTACTCCATTTATATCTAGGGCATATTTTGCTTTACCAAGGATTAAATCTAGCTTACCTATACTTGCCATATTTCTAAATATTTCTCTTCTCCTCTTACCAATTTCCTTAGAAAGATTTTCTCTTATTCTCAGCTCTTCTCTTTCTTCTTTGTCCTTTAAAATAAGAACTTCTCGTTCTAATTGATTCATTTTTTCCGTTGGCTTTATAGTAAACTTTATATTCATATAGGTTTCTGAAACATAGGTAAGATGAGAGTAGTTTTGGATTTTTTCTATTAGTTCCTTCTTATCCTTGGATATGACTACAGATGAATCAGGTCTCAGATCTAGATTTAACTTTTCCTTTATTGTATCCTTAAGTTCTTTTTTCTTTAATTTTATTTCTTTATCTGCTTCACGCTTCTTTTCTCTAATTTGTTTCAACTCATCAGAGTAGGTATCATATATATAAAATGTTGATATTCCTGTGTTTTCAGGATCTAAAAGCTTTTCTAAGGATTCTATTGGTTTAATTTCTGTATCATCAAAGATTGGTATATTATTTTTCTTTATTAATTCACTTAGGTCTCTAATTAAAAAAAGAAAGTTTTTTATCTCAAATAACTCTACTTCTGTGAGGATAAATCCCTCCATAGCCCGTCTAGTCGAGGTTCTTAAATCCTTTATATGAGCAAAGATATTGTTAAACTCCCTTCTTATCTCTTTATTGTAAACTGATGGCAAATAAGCTTCTATCTTATCTAGTTCCTCCATTAGTTCTCTTTCTCTACCTAATTCAAATGCTTTAAGCCTTCCTTTATACATCATCCATAGGGTGTAAGAGTGGATATCTTATTTAATATATATTGAAAATCTAAGGATTCTTGAGTCACTTCATCCATAAATATCATTCTATTCACCACCTAATATCAAATCCATTACTGGAATATTCTTTATATAGGATTGCATTTTAAATAAGAATTCTGCCGGTTCAAAGTAATATCCTTGGGGTGCATACGGATTTACCGTTATTCCTACTAAATTTATTTTATCCAGAACTTTGACCTTAACACCTTGCCTCATAAATTTCAGCCAATCCTTAGGATTTATAAATATTTTTGTACCGTCCGTAATTACTATCTCTATATTTTTATATCTTCTTGTTGATCTAGTTAAATCCTCTAGAGTATTTTTCACCAAAGAACCTGGAATTACTAAGTATTTTGAATCGTCTCTTAGGTGATCTCCTATTATTGCGCCTCCATTTAATGCTGTTTTTAATGGGATGATATCTACTTGATTATTTTCATTTATTACTGCTATTTGATTTTCATTTATAATATTTCTAGTGATTTCCCTTACATCATGATCTTCAATAGCTGGAAGTCCTAATGTATTCACCACATGAATTGTTTCTTCTATTACTTTATTTACATCTCTAGATAATACAGCTCCTGTAGATAAAATAGTAGCCTCTGATATAGCTGGAGCTGCTTGGGATAGCCTGTCAAGGGCTCCATCTATGATGACAAATTTGGCACCAAGATTTAACATAATATCAGAGACTGCTTTTATTTCAGAAAGGCGCTGGGGGCCTGCTATTTGAACATAGCCCCCATCCCTTACTCTGCCTATTATTATTTCACCTAAAGGTGTTCTATATTCTGTCACACTTATAATCTCTATGTTAGCATCTCCTAGATCTAGCATTCCTGTAGCTGTAGCTATAAGAGTGCCTTCTTCTACAAAGATACGCGGCTTCTCTGTTTCTGTTACTATATCTAGAGATTCTCCATCACGACCTATGGATGTAATACCAATAGAAAGCCCCTCGTCAATAGCTTCCCCTATTAAATGGTTTAATGCTACAGTCTTTCCACTATTTTTAGACATTCCTACTATAGATATTGTTTTGTACTTACCATTTATTAGTTCTAGCATGATAAAAACCCCCAGTTTTTTTCAATTCACAATTCACGGTTCACATTTCACAATTATTAGGATCTGGTTATGGAGTCTTTTTTTGCGACCTTTGATCGCTTCACTAGCTGTGAATTGTGCATTGTGAATTGTAAATTTATTTAAGCTATGCATTGTGAATTAGTCTTTTCTATGTCTTCTTTCTAGATAGCTTGGTTCTAGAGCTTTTACCTCTGGTCCTTGAAGTAGTTCTGCAACTCCTGTGATTCTGCCTTCTCTTTCACCTTTACATACAGGACAATTACATGGCTCTTCTATCATTTGTGGTTCTGTATATGTTGTGATTATACCTTCGTAGTTTCTTAATACTACCTTAGTTGGTGATTGTGATATTACATATTGAGGCATTACTGGGGTTTTTCCTCCTCCGCCAGGAGCATCAACTACAAATGTTGGCACTGCATATCCTGATGTATGTCCTCTTAATGCTTCTATTATTTCTATACCTTTTGATACTTTTGTTCTAAAATGTTCAATTCCCATAGAAAGGTCACATTGATAGATATAGTAAGGTCTTACTCTCATCTTAACTAATCCATGTACTAAGTCTTTCATTATATGTGGACAATCATTAATTCCTCTAAGCAATACTGATTGATTACCAAGTGGAATACCAGCATTTGCTAATTTTTCACAGGCTGTCTTTGATTCAGCAGTGATTTCCTTTGGATGGTTAAAGTGAGTATTTAACCAAATTGGATGATATTTCTTTAGCATGTTAACTAAATCATCTGTAATTCTTTGTGGCAATACTACTGGTGTACGACTTCCGATTCTAACTATTTCTACATGTGGAATTTCTCTTAGTTTTTTGATGATATATTCTAACACATCATCTCCTACTAGTAGAGCATCTCCACCTGAAAGTAATACATCTCTTACTTGTGGAGTATTTCTAATGTACTCTATACATGCATCTATTCTGTCTCTAGGCACTCCCATATCATTTTGTCCTGCAAATCTTCTTCTAGTACAGTGTCTACAGTACATAGAACATTGGTCTGTAATTAGGAATAATACTCTATCAGGATATCTATGGGTTAATCCTGGTACGGGTGAATCTTCATCTTCATCTAATGGATCTTCAAGGTCAGATGAGCTAATATGAGTTTCCATTAATGTAGGTACTGCTTGCATTCTAACTGGACAATGCGGATCATCTGGATCCATTAGAGATGCATAATATGGTGTAATACCTACTCTAAATTTCTCCATTACCTTACCGATGTTCTTTTCTTCTTCCTCTGTTAAGTTTATTATTTGTCTTAGTGTAGTTACATCGGTTACTCTATTTCTAACTTGCCATTTCCAGTCATTCCATTCTTCTTCAGTAACATTTTTCCAAAGCTCAATTTCACTATAATGACGCATTACTTCTCCTCCTTTATTAGGTTAATACTAACTAATTCATACTCAAAGGTCCGTCATGAAGCCTGCAATTTTATTCAATGCGCAACTTAGACAATGTATAATTGAGAAGGCAGAGAATTGGAATTAGACCCGAAAAATCTGCCCAAATAATTGTGAATTGACTAAGCGTATAGCTCTGTAAATATCTTTCTTAAGGATTCTGATTCTCTCATTAATTCTAGTGATATTGCTGCGTGGTCTTTAGTGTATCCGTTTCCTACTATCATAGTTACGTCTTTACCTACTCCTTCTGCTCCTAATGCTGCTTTTGTAAAGCTTGTAGCCATACTGAAGAAGTATACTATTCCTCTGTCTTTACAGATTAAAATAGATGACATTTCTGTATTTGGGATATTTACTGTATTGATTACGATATCAGCCATTTCTCCATTTGTAGCTTCCTTAACCTTTTCAAGGATTTCTACTGCATCTGTTGCATTTGCTTTGATATATACATCTGCTAAATTAGCATCTTTACATCTTTGTAGAGTAGTATCTCTTGAACCTATACAGATAACCTTACCTGTAACTCCTGCTCTTTTCTTTGCTTCATATAGACAAAGCATACCTGATTTACCTGTTCCACCTATAACTACTACTGTATCTCCAGGTTTAACTAATTTTGCTGTTTGAGCTGGTGCCCCTGCTACGTCTAGTACTGATAATGCTAGGTTTTCAGGCATATCTGATGGAATTACTGCATATATTCCTGATTCAAATAATATTGCCTTACCTACTATATCTACTTGATCTACATCTGGTCTTATTTCTTTGAATTCATCTATACGTAATGGTGTTAAAGATAAAGATACTAATGTAGCTATTTTGTCTCCAACTTTAAGATCAGTTTTACCTTCTAATGCCGGTCCAATTTTTTCTATTGTACCAATTAGCATTCCACCTGAACCTGTAACTGGATTTTGGTGCTTACCTCTTTCTGCTACGATACCTTTCATTATCTTTTTAATTTCTTCTATGTCGCCCTTAGCCTGCTCTTTAATTTGCGTAAAGCTTGCTGAGTCTACATTCAATGTTTGAACGTCTATAAGTATTTCGTTGTCATAAATTTCCATATCATTGTCAATTTTAAGTGCTGGTTGTGGTAAAACTCCCTTTGGTTCAATAACCCTATGAGTACCGTATGGACATCCTTTTTTCATAATTGCATTCCTCCCCAGTATTTTAAATTAAATTTATTCACTAATTAATATAATGCAATATCTATGCCAATGCCAAATCAAATGTCATTTTAAATCATAAAACGACATTTGTTAATTATATCACGATGTTTTAGCTGTTTTGGGGATTTTTTTCTTTGGAAATAAAAATTTAGAGTTGAAAAAATAGGTTTTTAATGATTTTAACAATAGAATTTGTGCCGAATATTGGGCAGTATGACAATGCACAATTCACAGTTCACAGTTCACAATTAAGGAAGCGACCGAAGGTCGCAAAAAAGACTTAAAAGCTAGACCCTAACAACTGTGAATTGTGCATTGCGAATTGTGCATTAAATCAAAGCCCTAGCTTTGACAATCTATACTGTAATGTTTGTCTTGGTATTTTTAGTAATTCTGCTGTTTTAGTTATATTATGATCTGTTTGTTTTAGAGCTTCTTTTATTAAATTTCTTTCTGTTTCTTCTAATATTTCTGAGAGAGAGGATTCGTGTAGTTCATGATTTTTCTTATGCTGTCTAAATTTATATGGAAGGTCCTCTATATCTATTATTTCTCCATCAGATATACTCATTATACCTTCAATTAAATGTTCCAACTCTCTTACATTTCCATCCCACTCATAATTATTGAATATATTTAGTACACCCTTGGATATACCTTTTACTTTTTTACCTAACTTCTCATTAAATTTATTAATGAAATAACTTGTAAGTACAGGTATATCATCCTTTCTATCTTTAAGGGGCGGGATTTCAAAAGATACTACATTTAATCTGTAGTACAAATCTCTCCTAATTTGTCTTTTCTCCACTGCTTCTTCTGGTGATATATTCGTTGCAGCAATTATTCTAACATTAACTTTAATTGTATTTGTAGCTCCCACTCTTCTTATGGTACCATCTTGTAAAACTCTAAGGAGCTTAGATTGAAGTTCTAAAGGCATAGAGTTAATTTCATCTAAAAATAATGTGCCTCCATGAGCTAATTCAAACAATCCAGGTCTATCTTCCGCTCCAGTAAAGCCTCCCTTTATAGTACCAAAAAGTATTCCTTCTAAAAGATTACCTGGAAGTGCTGCACAATTCTGTGTGATAAAGGGTTTATATCGCCTCGAGCTTGCATTGTGAATAGAATGAACAAATAATTCCTTTCCTGTTCCAGTATCTCCCGATATCAATACAGAGGCGTCTGATTCTGCCGCCTTTAGTGCAAGGGACTTCAACCTTATCATTTCTTTGTTTTCACCTACAATATCTAATAAGGTAAACTGAGCAGATTCTTTAGCTCTATCTATGGTATTCTTTTCTTTTTTATTATTATATAATTTATTTTGAAGGTCTACTATTTTCTCCGACATTTGACGTACTGTCGTTATATCCTTAGATATTTCTAATGCTCCTAAGATTTTACCTTTTGATGTTATTGGTATGGATGTATTTATTGTTGTAATTTTTTCACCTTTATAGTTAAGAAATGTTTGCTCCTTCTTATGCATGGATTCTCCTGTACGAATTACTGTGAGAAGGGTACTGGTTTCTTCTGTAAGGGATGGATATACTTCAAGTAAATGTCTCCCTATAACCTTCTCTCTTTCTATTCCATCTATGCCTTGAGCAAATTTATTATAATAAACTATTATTCCATTTTTGTCGATAATATGTAGCCCCTCTTCTAAATAATCTAGAATTTCCAATACATTTTCTCTAAAGAATAAATCTTTCATATCTTCATCCTCCTTAAGCTTAGAACCCCTCTTATATTCTGCCTAATTTTGGGCGGCATATGCCTAAAATTAGGCGGATATCCGCCTAATTCAAACTATTAATTATTATCATATATCTATTTTACTAATAATATATAAATATTACAACTAAAAAGAACACACTGTTAAAGTGTGTTCTCTAGTTTTATATAATTATTTTGCTGGAGCTTGTTGAAGTTGCTCTATTTGTTTCATTTGCATTTCCATCATTTTCATATAATCAATTGAATTATTTTCATCTACTTTAGGCATTTCTACTTTCACATCTTTACTATTTATATTGTAGCTCTTTGAAGTATAGTTGATACCTAATTTAATTATACCTTTCATTTCTGGAGCTTTTTCTCCTACAACTTCAGCTATTTGACCTAGATCTATTCTTAAGTCAATATTACCAACTTCATGAACTATATATCCATCTTTATTGATACCAAATTCAATTACTATACCTTTATCTCCTAAGATTTTAACATCTTCGTATTTATCCATGAATTCATTGAATTTTACTTTGAATTCTGGTAATTGTTTTTCAAGATCTTCTAATCCTTGTTTAATTTCAGCTTCTGCTGCTTTCTTTTCTGCTTCTGGAATAGTTACTACCTTCATTACTGCATTCATATATTCTTTTATGAATTCAACAACCTCTTTTTTATCTAAGCTATAGTTTACAGCATATTTTACAAGTTCTTTTAAGGTAGCATCATTTAATGTCAATTCATATATGTTTAACATTTCTTTGTTTACTACTTTGCTACCTTTTTCTTCAACCATTTTTATATCTGGTTTAAAATCTTTTTGGATTTCTTTCATAAACTCTGCTAATTTAGGTTGGAACTCTTTACTAAATTTCATCAATTCATTGAAATTTAATTCTTTACTTTCTTCTTTCATCATTTGTCCCATATCAAGAACTAAATATTGTTTTTCAGGATCATTTGGAACCATGGAATTCATTAACATTTGAGGCATCTTTATGATTTCTTTCATTTTTAGTTCATCAGTTGACATATCCATATCAACCCAAACATTCATAGGCATTACCATACCGCCAAAGTTCATATTCATATCTACTTGTGCTTGGCCTACTGTCTGTCCCTTGTTGTATTGTGCCTTTTGATTCATTGTGATTTTGGAATTATTTACCATAGCACTTACTTGCTCTAACATTATCTGATCTTCTTCTGAGAACCCTTCAGTTTCAAAGGTAAATCCCATTTCCATCTCAGACTCTATTGAAGTTACATCTTGCATTTTGTTAAAAGCATTGTATAGCTTTAATTCTCCGCCAACACAGCCCGTTAATGATATGGATAACGCTAATATCAATGCTAATACCGATATTTTTTTCATACAATCCCTCCTAGATTTTTTTGCATAATATTATGTATATGCTCATTATTATCATTATATCAAGTATTATCATTAGTATGCAAGTGATTTGACAAAAAAGTGACCAAGGTCATCAAAAAAACAAGGACTCATTTTTCAAAATGAGTCCTTGTTTTAAACTTAGAATGTTAAAGTGCCATTCTCATCTTTTATTATTTGCAATATTTGTTCTTCTCTACCATCCAATGCATTTATATAAATAATAAAATCAGAATCATTATATTTTCCTTTAAATTCATAGCATAAAATCTCGTTTTTTCCTTTTGGTATTATAGCTAACCTAGCAGAATCTATGTTGAAATCCACTTTAACTTTAGATCTTGCCTCGCTTTCATCTATATGCGGAGTTTCTATATTTCTCTCATGATGATTCATATAATAAGCTGATGCATCAAATCCTACTATTTCTCCTGTATCCAATGCTACTTTTACTTTAATTAAATCAGGATAAATTGTTACATCCTTTTCCTTATATGCAAAGTTAAATAAGATGGTTCCATCATACTTTAATGAATAGTTAGACTCCATATTATCAAAACCTTTTTCCTTTAAGTACTTCAATGCTTTGTCTTCTGCATTCTTTATTGATAATTTTATATTGGAAACTGGTCTTGGATTTACCATCCAAACTACTTTGCCGCCTTTTTTAGATACACCCATATATACCGCTAAGTCCTTTTGCTGATTTTGAGGATATAAATGGAATGTGTACGAAGGTATTTTAACTTCATTCATATTCTCACCTTCTTCAAATGCCTGTATATCTCTAACCCTATCTTTTCCAAAAAATTCTAGTGCTGTATTTCTGGCCTCATCCATTGATACATCATTATCTGGAAGACCTACGGGTTTTCTATTTAACATTTGATCTGAAAATGGTCCATCATATATCAGTTCAGGAGTTTTTGCCATTTGTTTATCTAATGTTACCAAAGATGTTTGAAATACCTTTTGATTTCCCTGCTCTACTTTTTTACTCTGCTTACTGCTCATTGAGCCCAGTGCGAAATTTGATTCTGCTAGACTATCATAAATCTTGGAAAGTTCACCGTTAAATGCTGCAGAGTTGGTTTGAAGATTGTTTAATGCTTCCCTTTGTTCTTTTGTTACACCTTCTCCCAAAAGATGTCTCTGTATTAAATATGATGAATAGTCTGCCGCTTGCGTTAAAAATTTCTCTGTTTTTGCTGATTCTGCATGAGTTATTGGCATCTGTCCTAATTTGTCTTTAGCAGAGAATGCTTCATTCATAATTTGTGAAAATAATACTATATTCTGCTCCTTTGAATCTGCTACTAAGGCCTTGGATAAATTTACTTGAACATTTTCTACATGCTTTTTCACATCAAAGAATAGTCTTTGGTAGTGATTTTCTAATGCTATTTCATGTTGTTTCCTAACTTGATATTGATTATATCCCCAAACAAGTGCTACGACTAATAGAAGACCTAGCAGAGTTGGTGCTATGAATCTTCGACTATCTCTCATGATTTCACCTCCTATATTCCAAACCAGTGTTTACCAATTTTTAGCGTTACCTTTCTAGACCATATCCATTTGGATGTGGCAGTGGCTGGATTCCAATAATAGAGACAACCATAAGTCGGATCCCAACCATTTAAAGCATCCCTTGCTGCTTTTATGGAATCTTTATTTGGAGTTAGATTTATTTGTCCATCAGCTACTGCTGTAAATGCTAGAGGCTGATATACTACTCCAGCTATAGTATTTGGAAAAGAAGAACTTCTTGTTCTGTTAAGAACTACTGCCGCTACGGCAACCTTACCTACATAAGGTTCTCCCCTTGCTTCACCATGAATAGTTCTTGCTAAAAGATACTCATCAGCTTTTCTATTTACACCTTGAGTCTGTGCCGCAGTTGTAGTTGTTGCCATACCTAAGGCTTTAGCAGTGGAAGGTCCTACTATTCCATCTACCTTCAAACCATTTTTAGCTTGAAACTTTCTAACAGCTCTATAGGTTCTTGCGCCATATATTCCATCTACACTGCCATCATAATATCTCCATCTGAGAAGTTTATCTTGCACTGTTCTTACATCATTCCCCTGTACTCCCCAATATAGGGTTCTAGGGCTGAATAATGAATTATAGTTCGTGGCTGTTGGCTCGTAGAAAAGAAAAACTGAAAGAAACAACATTGTTAAAGCAGTTGTGATTATAATGAATTTCTTCAAGATTATTTACTCCTTTCATTGTTTTTTCCTATAGCCCAATGATAAGTTCTCTCCTATTTTATCCCTATAAAAAGAACTTTACATCAATGGGTTTCAAGAAAAGCTACCTTAAAGATGTTTTAACAGGAGCTTCTTCTTATAACCCAATGATAAGTTCTCTATATTTTATTTTCATAAAATAACTTTACGTCAATGGGTATCAAGAAAAATTACCTTTAAAATGTTTTAATAGGAGCTTTTTCTTATTTTTAGTAAATTTCCATATTTTATACATGAAAATATTAAAACCTGCAATAACTATAATAATTATTGCAGGCTCATTATTTCCTTATATTTATTGACTTCATTTATTTTTTGTTCTTTGGTTAATTCTTCTTTCTTATTATTTTCTTTCTTATTATCTTTTTTCTTATCTTTTTTAAATTTTTTCACAATTTCTGCTGTCTTCCACTTTAATTTTAATTTTGGCTGTTCTTCTTCTAAGGTCATCTCCAATTCTTTCTCTAGATTATAAGCCACTGAATGTGTAACATCTACAAAACATAGTGGAGGAAACATTACACACCACCAATTTTGACCTTTTCCTTCTCCAAGTGTAATGAGTAATGTCTCATATTCTCCCGATGGAAGTACTAAATTTCCATACTTTCTTGTAGGAAAATTATCTTGTCCAAGGGTCACTGCTACATTATAATCTCTTCCTTCTTCCTCTATTACTCTCTCTGTTATGTACTTCATCTCTTCCATATTATCTTTTATTATTCTTCTACTTTCTCCTATAGATTTGGTATCTCTGAACTTATCATTCATTTCTTTTAATATTTCATCTCTAATTTTAAGTTTTAAAGCTTGATCTTCTTCTTTATCACTATTAGCTCTTATATGAAATCTAATAATTTCATCCTTGAAACCTTCTTTTGCTTTATTTTCTATCAATGGGTGTATTATATAGGTAAAACTAATAATAAATAAGGATAATAGCAGTATTAATTTTTTGTATTTCATATACTTGACCTCCTATTTGCTTGTCCTAGATTTGTATTATAATTCTTGCCAAATATAGTTTCTTTATACATATTTTCCAATAAAAATAACTATAAAAAATTGTGCAGCCTTATATCTCAGTATATAAGTTCATCAGAAGGCTCTACATTTTTTATAGTTACTGTTTCTCAATTATCTCTCAATTGTCACTGCACCAATCCTCTTCTTCTTATCTCAACAGTTAATGCTACTTCTATATCCATTTGAGAAAAAATCTCATCCCAATCTTTTGATACTTCTTTCCATACCTTTGGATGAAATTTAGATATATACTCTCCCACCCCTATGGCATCTGCCTTATATTCTTTCTGCAGCAACTTCAGAGTCTTATTTATTTCTTCTTTTAATTTTGTCTCTATTGCTTTTTCCATATCTTTTAGTGTGCTAGCACTGTCGATTAAAGGATTATCTCTTAAGATATATTCTTGTAATGCTCCCTCTAACTCCACATCTATTCTTACTTTTAAATTTTCTCCCTCTCTTACTAATTTCTTTTTGGCGCTTGCATCAGTTAATGAATATGATATAGCAGCATCTCCAAGTTTAGCATCTATTATATCTGACTTGACACTACCTCTTATTAATGATATCGCTCTATTTTCCAGTTCTCCTAAATGACCTATGAATTCATAATTTTTAAATATACATGCCCCAAATACTTTTATATCTTCACCATGAGCTGCAGTCCTAGGCATCAACGCCACACCTCCAATATCTGTGTTTTTAATGAATCCAGTTAGAGTTTGAGGTGTATATCTCGATGTAGTCCTTGTTCGTCTGAGCATACTAAAGAGAGTTCCTTCTATGACTTCTTGTCTTTTAGCTTCTGGTACAGCTAGAAGTAAATCTCTGGCTTTTTCTTCTGCCATTACAAGTCGTGTTTTTTTATTTATAACAAAATCTCTATTAAGTCCATCTAATATTTCTCTAATTGCTTCTTCATCTCTAGCAACTTCATGCCCTAATACTAGCAGTCTCAGATGCTTAAAATAAAATGGATATTGCAACCTTGTATGTAATTGAGAGCTTCCCTGAAAAACAGATGGTGCTATAGTTGATATTACATGGACCCTTTCCTGCTGGGTTGCATTCTTTCCTATGGTATTTATATTTGGATATGATATGGTTATAATATATTTTTCTCCTTCTCCATCATTTAAATCTACTCCTATGGAATAGGGAAATAATCTTTGGTTTATTTCTACCATATCCCAACACCCTGTAGTTAAAAAGGTTAAAATTATTATAATTAATATTAGTTTGAATTTCTTCATCTTCTTTTCCACCTTAACTTTATATATCCAATACAATAAATTAATATAGGTAATATAAATATTGATACTAATCCAGAGTAATTTATAAATGTTCCTAATTGTTTTTTTACATCTATAATGTTCTGAGGAATTAATGATACTATATATACAATTGGCAGTAGAGGTATAATAAACAAACTATGGTCTCTTGTAATAAATAACTTTGATAGAACCTTTCCCGCAGAGTAATAGGTCGAAGCCATAGTTGCAAATACAATTAAAACCCAGATAGCCATCACTAGTTCATCTAAGTTTTCTATAAAATATCCTGGCAAATCAATCTCCTTTATAATAGATAATGTAGGAAAAGTTTGCCTTTGTAAGTGATGTATTCCATATTGGGACAAACAAAGTATAAATATGATGACATACATAGCCATTACAATTCCAATTCCTGTAAGACTAGCCTTAAGAGTTTTTTTCCTTTCTTCAGTAAAGGGTATTGAAAATAATAATATTTCAAATCCAAGATAACTAAAAAAGCTAACCTCTATACTCTTGGGTAAGCCTTTCATACTAGACTGAAATACAGGAAGTATATTAGTAAAATCTGAATTTGGCAATGATACAAATATCAAAAATATTATGAATCCTAATATAACTGGATATATAAGATATGCTGCCCTACCAATTATTTGAATTTCAGATCTAGCTATATAGGATGTAGTAAGTACAAAAGTCACTATCATTATCTCAGTTGGTGTAGTCTCTAAAAGAAATGCCTTCAATATTTCATCTAGATTTCTGGCAACAGAAGACATCAAGGCTACAAGATAAGAAAATACAAAAATAAGGAATATATTAAATATCCACTTCCCTAACACTTCCTCACCTATCTCAAAGAAATCTTTATCTGGATAGAGATCAAATAATTTGTTGATAATTACAATCCCAGCAGCCATAAGTAATCCACCGATTATTATGGCTATCCATCCATCTTTACCGAGAAGTACCGCTACTTCATTAGGAAGTGATAATACACCTACTCCTACTATGGTGGAAACTACTAATGCCCTTATTTGTTTAGTTGATATTTTATTACTTTCTCTCATCTTTCCAAGATCTCCTCATCCTTATCTTATTCCTTGGTCGTGTGAAGGTAGGTCTCTCCTTAAGTTCTTGAATTGGTGCCTTAGTTAAAGTATCCTTTAGCTCACCAGTCCTTACTCCTAAACCTGAATATGGTGATGTAAATGGTACACCAAAACTATTTAATTTAATCAGATGTGTCCCTAAGAGAATAACTCCAAGCATTATGCCGTATAGCCCAAAGATAGCTGCACCTAAAATAAGTATAAATCTCCAGACTCTTAAACCTGCTGCAAATTCATAGCTAGGTATGGCAAATGAAGCTATGGTAGTTATAGCTACTATAATTATTAAAATAGCACTTACTATCCCTGCTTCTACTGCTGCTTGACCGATTATAAGCCCACCTACTATCCCTATGGTAGTACCTATAGGGCCAGAAATCCTTGTGCCAGCTTCTCTTATAAGTTCGATGGTAACTTCCATTAAAAAAGTTTCTACGACTGCTGGAAAGGGTACATTGATTCTACTGGCTGCTAAATAATATGTTAATTTTGTAGGAAGCAGCCCTGGATGATACGAGATAATAGCTATATAGAGAGCAGGAGATAGAAGGGACAGGGCCACTGCTATCAGTCTTAAAATCCTAACTCCCTGAGCTTCTTGCCATCTAGTATAATAATCCTCTGATGATTGTAGCAGTGTACCTACTGTGGCAGGTACTATTAGTGCAAAAGGTGAATTATCTACTATAATAACTACACGGCCCTCATAGAGAGCTGCCGCCGCTGAATCTGGTCTTTCTGTATTCTCTATTTGAGGAAATGCAGACATATAATTATCCTCTATTAAATTTTCCAGCATAGAACTATCTAATACGGCATCAATATCAACAGACTTTAATCTTTCATTCACTTCTCGTACTAAGGTTTTATCTACTATATCTTCCATATACATTATTGCTAAACTAGTCTGAGATCTTCTACCTACTGTTTGCATCTTAATTTTTAAGTTTGTGTCCTTTATTCTTCTTCTGACTAAGGTCATATTTACCTTTACTGATTCAGTAAATCCATCCCTTGGTCCTCTTATTACTGTTTCCGTCTGTGGCTCGCTAATACTTCTAGAAGCCCAACCCTTAGAATCAAATACCAAACATTTATCCACTTTGTCAATTAAGATTACTGTATCACCAGAAAGTACTGAATTTACTATATTATCTATATGAAATTCTTCTTTTACATCTATGGTCGTCAAAGTCTCTTTTGAAATTATATCTATTAAAGGGGTCTTAAAGCCCTTGAGGGAGAAAGTTTTTATCTCTTCTTCTATAAATAACGAATAAATAGCATGCTCTGCAATATATTCCTTATTTACTAATCCATCTATATATATTAAAGTCATCTTTACCCTGTAAACATCGCCTATCTCTATTTTTCTAAATATTATATCATCGCAATCAGTAAATAACGTCTTAAATACTTCTTCATTTTTCTCTAGATCTTTGAGTAATATTTTTTGCATACATTACCCTCCTACATCATTAATAATAGAATAAACATCAAACCACCTATGACCATATAGGAATAAGATATAATCTTAACTATCTTTAGTTCTCTCATATATCCTTTTTGTTTATATCTTCTTCCATCAACTACTAGAGTAAAGATTCCCACAGCAATTATCATCAAAATAGTATAATTACTAATGATTCCTTTTAATGCTTGAAGTAATTTAGAAAACAAAAAACCCACCTCCTGTAATTTATATACTTTACAAAAGATGGGTAATATATACATCTTAGTATTAAATTGTCTTTGCCAAAAGAACTATCCCTTTAGAATATTTTTCTGTTAAGATTCTCCTGCAAAATTTAAGTTTATCCATATCATCGAATAGCCCAAAGACTGTTGGACCACTACCACTCATAAGAGCACCTAAGGCACCATAACTCACCATATCTCTCTTAATTTCAGATATAATAGGATTCTTTTCTATAACTACCTTTTCCATGACATTAGTTATATTATCTGCCACAGATTTAATATCATCTCTTTCTATAGAAGATATTATTTTTTGTACATCCATTCTCGCTTCTTTATTTAGTCTAAGACTTCCATATACCTCAGTAGTTGAAACACCTATACCTGGGTTAACTAATAGTATATCCTTATCTTTAAATGACTTAATTTTCGTTAATCTTTCACCTATGCCCTCCGCTAAGGCGGTTCCTCCCATAATACAATATGGAACATCTGCACCAATTTCGATTCCTATTTCTCTTAATTCTTCTTCACTTAAGTTTAGTCCCCAAAGTTGATTTAGTCCCTTTAAAACAGCAGCTGCATTCGCACTACCTCCTGCCAATCCAGCTGCTATAGGAATCTTTTTGTGTATATTTATTTGAATACCCTTATTTATGCCAATTTTTTCCTGCATCTTTTTCCATGCACAATATACTAAATTTGTAGAATCTAGCGGAAGCTCTTTATTATTGCAATCTAATTCTATATCTTCTTCGATTTCTCTCATAATCAATGTGTCACTAAGATTTATTTGCTGCATTATAGTACTTATTTCGTGATAACCGTCTTCTCTTTTATATAATACATCGAGACCTAGATTGATTTTACCGTAGGACTCTAATACGATTTCTCTCATTTAAACTTCTCCCTTGTGAAAATTTACCTTTCCATTATATCATAGTTCCTACGATACTATAAAGATGCAAATTTAAAAAGATATATCTATTGTTTTTTCAATGATTATTTTCTCTCCTGGCAGTATATTGTTTGGACTTAAATTCTCATTCGCCTGTAATATTTCTTCTATTGTTGTATTATATCTTTTAGCTATATCCCATAATATATCATTTCTTTGTACTATATAAATTGTTATGCTAGGACGATTTTTCTTATCTATTATCTCTCCTGTTTCTTCCAATGAATTTATTACAGATAATAATCTATTTCTATTGATTTTTATTTTATGTTTTATAGCTCCTTCTATAACAAATATATCTTTAGACATATTTGATTTAATAGATTCTAAATCTAAACTTATATCTATCAGTGGATCTATAACTTTTTCTTCCATAGGCAAATAATATTTATATGGAATCTCCTCTCTCAAAGTATTGATTTCATCAGTATCAGAGTCCAGATAAATTCCATGTAATGAAAGAATTCCTTCTACTACTAGCTCATCATCTATAATTCTGCTGTCTATAATAGTTGGGTGCCCTGATATATTATATATTTCCTTTATTCTATACTCAGACAAATCTTTCAATATATTTTCTCTGTGAATTGTGCTTTTTATGTTTTCAATTAAATTAATTTCTCCTATTCCTATTTTAATTTTTTCCTTAGTTGAATATGCATCTACTATTAGATTTTTTTCATTTTCTGAATAAGCTAGACCTGATATTCTTAGTTTTGCTTCTATGTCTAATATTTTAAGTTCTCCTTCATCATTCTCCAATACCTCATAGCTTCCTTCCACCACTTCTATCATAAGTTCTTCCTGAGCTCCAGCTAATGCTCCGGGCATTTCTAAAAAATGATTGAAAGGTATTTCCTCTTCCACTGTGGCAATTCTATTTTCTCCATAATAAACTATCCTAGCGTTTACCATACCCGAAACTATTATTCTATCTTCTACCACTGTGGCTTCCTGCTCGTAAGCCTGTATAGTCATCTTAAGTATTTCTTCCATTGCTGGCTTTTCTTCCCCTATTTCAAAAGCTTCCTTTACAATAGCATAGGATGTTTCTCTACCATAAATCTCCTTATACTTAATGGTTTCTTTTAATGTCTGTAGGTTTTGCTTTTCTCCTATATCCTTAATTATCTCTATATTATTGACCTGCTCTACTTTCCCTTCAAGACTTACTAGGGCCTTTAGAGATAATTTTCTCTCATCTAATATCTCTTCCTCTATGTATTCAATATTAGATTTTATAGTTGCTGACATATCTTCCGTAATCCCTGATATTTCTATTTCCTCTCTAAAATCTGCGTTAGCATCTATTGTATATATATTATTTTCCTCTTCTTGTGATTTATAGACTACTTTAAATTTTACTACTCCTGATATTACTAGCCTATCTCTTATTACTTTAGTACTAAGTATTTCTACTAGACCGTCTGTCCAAAGTACCTTCCCTAGATCTGCTTTTGATGGATTTAAGTAAATTTCCGTTTCTACTAAGGCTTGGGTGTCTTCTTTTCCTCTTAGTTCTTCAATCCGTAAGACATCTTTTATTAACTCAATCGACATAATATCCCCCCTAATTATTTCATATAACTATCCTATGAAGATATATATGCGTAAATGTGCTAAATAATGAATAAAGACATAAAAATAACTGTACAATCAATGTACAGTTATTTTTTAAGATATTTTTACCTGTGGTTGGGTTTGTGAGCAAACAGTTACTTCTACGGTTCCCGTCAATATGTCTGTGTAGGTATATGATACTTTTCTACTACTATCATATTCGTTATTAATCCTCACAACAAATAAATTAGGGTATGCTGCTTCCAATATTCCTTCTCTAACTATAGTCTTTTTTCTACCCTTATTTGCTCTTAGTATTACAGTTTTGTCAATACATTTCTCGATGTCCTTACGAATCCTAATCAATATATCTTTTTCCAATATAGCAAACCACCTTCCATTAATTGCTCCCCGGCAGTCGAGGCAGAAGAAGTGTTTGGGACACTCATGTATGCATTATATCATAGAATTCCTATTTTGTCAAACAAATAAATTATTATACTATTATTGAGTTATTTTGTCAATTATAATTATCAATTATTTTTTATTAATTTTTTTATTTTTCTCCAGAATTTAGTTTAAGTATATCCTCTTCAGTCAGTTTTATATGCTCTATCATTGCATTAGCCGCCTTTTCTGGATTTCTGTCTTTTATTGCATTGATTATATTTCTATGTTGTTACACAAAGTAATACATATTTAAATATTCATCATCTCCGCTGTAAAGCTCCCTGATAGATTTTATGAAAGGTGAATAAGATTAGATATTATAAAAGCTATATGACTGAAAATATTGGGATTTTTGACAAATACTATGATATAATACAGTTAATTGTATAACAAGGGGGAAATAATTTTGAAGGGTACTATTGTTTCTGCATGGGTACAAACTTGTAGGAAACTGTATGGAGAAAATATAACCAACGAGGCATTAGATCATTTTAATATTAGTCCAAATAAAATTTTTACACCTACGGAAGATATTGAAGATAGAGTGGCTAGAGGAATTCTTGACTATATTGCTAAAAAACTAGGAAAAACCTCTGATGAGGTATGGAGAACCATGGGTAATCACAATGTCATTACTTATTCTAAGGTTTATCCTGCATTCTTTAGATACAAGAATTTATATTCTTTTCTTCAAGCAATGTATGATATTCATGTTGTAGTTACTAAGAGAATAACTGGTGCAAAACCTCCTATTTTAGGGATAAAACCTATAGATAAATATACTGCACATATGACTTATAATTCTTCTAGAGGAATGTTTCCTTATTTCCACGGTATGTTAGAAGGTGCTGCTAAATATTTTAAAGAGGACATTAATATTGAAACTTTAGAGAAAACAGAGGATTTTACAAAAATATCTATCACTTTTCCTGAGGAGATTTATTACCAAAAGAAATTTAGATTTAATAAAGCATTATCTTTTGGATTTATGAAGAATATGGAGGGAAAAATCGCCTTGTCTTCCCTTCTATTAGTAGGTATTCCTGGAGTTTTGTTATCTAAATTTGTAGTTCCGTCAATAGCCTTTCCTGGAATTTTAGTTCTTTCTACTCTTGTTCCATTTTTAGTTAGTAAAGGACTGTTTAAACCTCTTAAATCCATTTATAGTTCTTTAGATGAAATCATGAATAAAGACTTGTCTATAGTGGAAGACATATCTACTAATGATTTCTTTGAAGATATCAATAATAAGTTGAAGGATTTAAAAGAATCTCTAAAAACAGACTTTGTAGGATATAAGGGTACTACCGATGAGCTAAATGTTTTTGCCGATAAATTCGCCGAAATTTCTAGTAACATGAGCTTTACTTCATCTGAAATATCAAATGTAGTAGAACAAGTGGCAGGAGGAGCTATAAATCAAGCTGAAGAAACTGAGCAAGTAGCATATCAATTAAACAACTCAATTGTTTCTTTAAATGATGTTGTTAGAAAAGAAAATCTAGGTAAAGATGAACTGGAGTCAGCTGTTGAACAAATAAATATGGGTTTTGAAGATTTAAAATCTACCTCTGATAGCTTAAACCATGTACTGTTACAGTTCTCTAAAGTAAAATCTAAGGGCCAAGACTTACAAAATAGGGCTACTGAAGTTCGCAATATTGTTGAGACCGTTGAAAAAATTGCTGAGCAGACCAATTTATTGGCTTTAAATGCCAGTATAGAAGCATCCAGAGCCGGAGAGTATGGAAGAGGATTTACTGTTGTTGCAATAGAGATCAGAAAGCTTGCAGAGGGATCTAAAGAGGCGGTTCAAACTATCAATGATAATTTAGAATCCTTCATCAAAGATATAGATGGATTTGTATTTGATATATCAGATCAGTTTAATATACTCGAAAGGGAAAACGTTAAACTAAATTCAGTTGCAGAAGAAAATCAAGCATCTGTAAATTCCATATCACAAGTATCTGATTTAATTATTGAATTAACAAATGAACTTACAAACGAGACTAATAATATAAATAATATATCTCAGGGTATAGAATCCTTAGCAGCCATCGCCGAAGAAAACTCTGCCTCATCTCAAGAAGTATCTGCTAATGTACAAGCATATACTGAAGAGATTAGAAAGATGACCGAAAGTATACATGAGTTTAAAAAAGTCAGCATGGAATTTAGCAAAGACTTGGAAAAATACATTGTATAAAAGGGAAGCTTTTATGCAATTGACAGTTAACAATTAACGATTAACAATGTAAAATCATTAAAAACAATTAGAAATGTTGAAAGATAAAACCTAGATTTTTCTATTATAACGAAAAATCCAGGTTTTATTTGGTTTTAATTGTTATTTGTTCTTTGATAATTGTTAATTGAAAAACATCCTCGTTATGTATATCGCTGAAATCACTCCTGCCAAATCTGCTATTAATCCAGCTGCTAATGCATGTCGTTGCTTCTTTATAGATACTGACCCAAAATATACTGCTAGCACATAGAATGTAGTCTCACTAGATCCCATCATTACTGCCACTGTTCTAGCTATTAAAGACTCTGGTCCATAGTTTCCAGCTAATTCACTCATTATTCCTTGAGCACCAGATCCTGATAAAGGTCTCATTAATATCATGGGGACTACTTCTCCTGGTATATTAAAGATTTCAATAACAGGTGTTATTAATTTAATTAAAATATCCATAGCTCCTGATTCCCTAAAAACTCCAATGGCTACAAGCATGGCTACGAAAGAAGGTATTATTCTTATTGCCGTAGAAAATCCATCCTTTGCTCCTTCTACAAATGATTCATAAACTTTAACATTTTTACTCATTCCATAGGATATAATGCCAACTATCATAAAAGGAATTGCAAACTTAGATAAAAGTTGCATTATTTCAAGGAACATCTGATATCCCTCCCCTGTCTTCCATTAACCCTTTTTATTTCATATCTAGGAAGTCCCTGTAAAAACTTTGCTGCTATTATAGCTGCAGCAGTAGATATAGTAGTAGCAATTATAGTTGGTCCTATTATTTCTGTGGGATTAGTTGATCCTGCTGCTGATAATATAGCAATGGTTGAGGCAGGTATCAGAGTCACCGATGAGGTATTTATTGCAAGGAAAGTAACCATTGCATTAGTTGCTGTGTCCTTATGCCTATTTAAATTCTGTAACTCTTCCATAGCTTTTAGTCCAAAAGGTGTTGCAGCATTTCCTAACCCTAGTATATTAGCTGAAATATTCATTATCATAGCTCCCATTGCAGGATGTTCAGCTGGCACATCTGGAAATAAAATCACCATAACTGGCTTGAGTATCCTTGATATTCCTCTTATAAGTCCAGAATCCTCTGCTATTTTCATTATTCCTAACCATAACGACATAACACCTATTAACCCAATTGCCAGTTCTACAGCTGATTTAGCGTTCTCTATTGCCGCATTTGTTACAGCATCTAATTCTCCTGTTATAATCCCAACTCCAAATCCTATAATAATTAGAGCTGCCCAAATAATATTGATCATTCTCTCACAACCCTTCTTCAATGCACAATGCACAGTTCATAGCCAAAGGCCACTTACGCAATTCACAATTATTTCGGTCTGGCTTCTAAGTCTTTTTTGGCGACTGCGGTCGCTTTAAATTGTGCATTGTGCATTGTGAATTTATTTCATTACTATCCTATTCTCAATAACCTGTCCATATTCAAAAAATAATAAGAGTCTAGTTTCCTAGACTCTTACTATTTTTATCTTATTCTTTTAATTGTTCATTGCGAATTGTTAATTATAAATCCTTACAGTCCTAATAATACTGTAGCTATACCAAAGTATACCATCAAAGCTAATGCATCTACTATAGTTGTAATTAATGGGCCTGCCATTATAGCTGGATCCATTCTTAACCTTTTAGCTATCAATGGTAAAATACCACCTACAATTTTTGAAGCCATGACCGTTACTACTATAGTTATGGAAACTGTTATAGCTATAAGGATATCCACCCTTTCTAATAATATAAGTCTCATGAAATTGATACCAGCAAGGGCCACTCCAACTACAAAGCTAATCCTTAACTCTTTCCATAGTACTTTCCACCAATCATGAGTAGTTATTTCACCAGTAGCTAATCCTCTTATTATCAAAGTTGAAGACTGACTCCCTGAGTTTCCTCCAGTATCCATAAGCATTGGAATAAATGTACTAAGCACTACTACAGATGCTAATACATTTTCAAACTTTCCCATTATTCTTCCAGTAAATGTAGCCGAAACCATTAGTATAAGAAGCCAAGGTAATCTATGTTTTGCCAAAGTCAATACTCCTGTATCTAAATATGCTTCCTCTGATGGTGCCATAGCAGCCATCCTTTGGAAGTCTTCTGTAGCCTCTTGTTCCATAATATCCATAATATCATCTACTGTAATAATTCCTGTAAGTCTATTTTCATTGTCTACCACTGGTAATGCCAAAAATCCATATTTTCTAAACACATTTGCTACGCTTTCTTGATCATCGTGAGTATTTACACGAATTACCTCATTTTCCATGATATCATCTATAAGCAAGTTTTCATCAGATGTAACTAAAGTTCTTAAGGAAACAAATCCTTCTAAAGTTCTCTTTCTATCAGTTACATAGCAAGTATATACAGTTTCCTTGTTTAGACCAGTTTCTTTTATATGAGCTAGTGCTTCCTTTACTGTAATGCCTTTTCTTAAGTCTACGTACTCTATTGTCATTATACTTCCAGCAGAATCTGCGGGGTACCTTAAAAATTGATTTATTAGCTTTCTCTCATCTTCCTTAGTAGACTTTAGGACCTTCTTTACAATATTTGCCGGCATTTCTTCTATTAAGTCAATCATATCATCAAAGAAAAGTTCATCCATAATATACTCTAATTCTTTATCTGTTACAGAATTTATGATACCTAATTGTTGCTCCATAGAAAAATGGGCAAATACTTCTACTGCCAAATCCTTAGGTAACATTCTAAATATTAATAGCGTCATATGTGCATCTAATGGGTCTAAAAGCTCTGCTACGTCAACCTCATTCATTTCTGATAATTCTCTTTTAATTTCTATATACTTTTTTTGCTCAAATAATTCTAAGAGTCTTCTTTCATCCATGTTCTCCCTCCAATTTAGAGAACCATGTTCTGTGATAAAAATGGTTCTCTATTTATTATTTTTAAAATTCTATTTTTAATACTACTGGGCACAGGACCCGAATCCATTTTCATCACCAACCCTTCCTTTCATCAATTCACAATTTACAATTCACAATTCACAATTATTAGGTCCCGGCTATGGGGTCTTTTTTTGCGACCTGTGGCCGCTTTCCTAATTGTGCATTGTGCATCGTGCATTGTCTTTTTTATTATATCACATTTTCTTCATTTCCTTAAATAAAAAAGATAGGTCTCCCTATCTTTTTGATTTTAGCATCCGCCACCGGCTCTATCTGGTATTACTGTAAATCCTCTTTTTATCCAATTGTCACTATAGTCTACTGTAAATTTTCCAAAACTTTCTTCCAAACCTTCTTCTACTAAAAATGTAAATCTATCTATCTTAGTTTCAATATCTCCTTCTTTATGCTCATCCAGAGCTAATCCAAATGATGGACCGCCTCAACCATAACCTGCAATATAAATTCTCAAAGGTTTTTCGGTCTTTTTAGTTTCAACAATCTTTGTTAATTCTTCTGTAGCCTTAGGTGTTAAATCTATAATCATTATTATATCCTCCTTCTTTATATTCTTCTTTATATATTATATACCATATAGGGTATTTGTAAACATTAAATATTATTTTTATCTATAAAACTTTAAGTCATTATAGATTATCCTAATCACTAAATTTTTAATCAAAATAAAAACCGAGACCCATCCTCTACCCTTATAAGTAATTATGCATCACCACTTCAAAGATAGAAATGAATCTCGGTTTTTAATCTTAATCATTAATCATTTGTTCATTATTTTTTTATTTTTCTTACGGTTTTAATTGTCAGTTATATTACATTGCTCTTCCTGGTATTATTGCATCTACTATACCTATTACTAGAGCACCTATTATAGCTCCCCATACAGATATATTAAATCCAGGAACTATAAATTTGGTAACATAAAGAATAATTGCAGCAACTAGAAATCCTGTTATTCCTCTTCCAAATGGTGAGGCATTTACACCAGTAAACCTTTGGACTAAATGATCCAGTACTCCTATTACTACTGCTGCTAACAATAGACTCCATATACTATCTATTGTAAAGCCTGGAGTAAAATATGCTGCTATAGCCACCACTATTGCTGTCACCAAAACTCTTATAAGCATTTCCCCAATATTAAAGTCATTGTCCCTATCTCTGTCCCTGTCCCTATGTTGATCTCTGTTTCTATCGTCATTATCCATAACTTCACCTCCTGATATAATAATCTCCAATAATAGATTTTTTTATACAGCAAATTATTAAATAATTTTTATATTTTGTGAAATCATATAAATATACTAGAAAGGAAATAAAAGATATGCTACTATATTAGTAAGAATTAAAAAGGAGGTTGAGAGTATGGAAGTTACTAAAGATATGCTAATTGGTGAATTAATTAGAAAAAAACCAGAAGCGATAGAAATTCTTATGAGATTTGGTATGGGCTGTGTAGGTTGTCCATCAAGCCAAATGGAAAGCTTAGAAGAAGCTGCTATGGTACACGGCTTAGATTTAGATAAATTAATGGCTGCATTAAATGCATAATTGCCGACTGACAAAAAAGAAGAGCTTACAAATGTAGCTCTTCCTTTTTATAGTTTATTTTGCTAATAAGGTATCTATTTTTTCCTTATCAAAACCTACTACTTCTTCACCGTCTATAACTAATACGGGTACACCCATATGTCCCATAGCCATTAATTCTTTTCTAGCATCTTTATCTGTTTGAACATTTTTTTCAGTATAATCTATACCTTTTTCCTTTAGATAATCTTTAGCAGAAACGCAATATGGGCAAGTATTACTTGTATAAACTGTTACATTAGCCATTTTAATTCCTCCTTTAATATACTACTAATTCAATTATACCCTACGGGGGTATAAAAGTCAATAGCTTTTACGATAATATTTTACCCATAGTTATTTAAAATAATCATAGATATGAGAATTAATACTTATTAGCTGTATGTAAATTGACAATAATATTTATAAATAATATAATATTTCGTATGTCAAATTAAATTTTAAGGATGGTACTAATGATAAAAAACTATATGGAATTGTTAGTTGATGAGATTTTCAATGAAATAAAAAACAGTTATAAAATCTGCAATGAGGAAAAATGTATACATGATATTAAATCCATTGCTTTAAATAATCTACCAACCCATTATTTTAAATATGATACAACAGAAGCAGATAAAAAAGCTTTCTTATTAGAACGTCAACGGAGAATATCTGTATTAGCAAAAGTTGCTGAAGCAGCAGACATTGTATGCTCAAAATGTTATAGAAAAGGAAATTGAACCCACAGATTCCCTCCTAAGAGGGCCCCGTGGGCGTTATTTATGTTTCACGTGATTTAATCCTTGTTCAAACAGCTCCAACACATGTTCATCATCTAATGAATAGATAACAAGTTTACCTTCCTTTTTAAACTTGACCAATTTCATATCTCTTAAAATCCTCAACTGATGAGATATAGCTGATTGGGTCATTTCAAGTATATTAGCAATATCACATACACATAAAGATGACTTGGATAAGACATAAATGATTTTTAATCTGGTAGGATCTGATAATGCCTTAAACATATTAGATAAAAGATATATTTCTTCCTCACTATTTAAATTTTTCTTTAGATTTTTAAGCGATATTTCATCTGATAGATGACCTACACATACTAGCTTATCTTTTGTTTCTTTCATCATTTTAGCCTCCCATTATCTTAATTTTAATCCGTTGGCATCATTGGAGTTACAGGATGCACGGGTCTTCCAGTCATTGGATCTATATATATAATCCAATATCCTTCTACATGTAATCCTTGGTACCAAGTATTGAATCCATTAGCTCCTCTGTATGGATGCTCATCTGTAGTAAACTCACCTGGTATCCCATATACGAAGTATTTAACAGTTTCTCCTTCATTATATAGTCCAAATAAATAATGTCCATACTTACTCATCAGTTGATTGCAAGTAGTAGTAGTAGTAGTAGTAGTATTGTTATAGGGTTCTTTATTATTTCCTCCAATAATGTATGAAAAATATGGAAGAAAAGCTCTATATTCATTTTCTTTATCTAATTCTACTATCCACCAATTATATCCTTTTAGGTTATATTTAAAAGGATCAATATAAGGGAAAAACCTTAAAATACTCAATACATAATTAGTTGTTTGATTTTTTTGGTTTAATTTTCTTATATAGTCTAATGTCTTATAATCTGGTTCCATTGATTCTTCATCTAAATCTTCTAAATCAAACTTAACATCGGAATTCTCTTGAATATAATCTTCATTTTTTACTTCTATGTTTTCTTCTAAAGGTATATCCTCTGATAATTCATGTTGTACGACCTCAACATCTTGTTTCTCTATTATAGGCTCAGTAGCTGGTATATCATATGCTGGATTATATACTGGTACCTCATACGCTTGCTCGTATGCAGGTACATTATATATAGACTCATGTGTAGATCCTATCTTTATAGGTTCTTCAACTGGTTTAATTTCCTGCATTTCTATTTCTTGCACTTCCTCTAGTTTTTCAACTTCTTGGATCTCTGCCTCTTGTAATTCCTCTGGCTTTTCAACTTCTTGGATCTTCACATCTTGTATTTCCTCTGGACTTTCTACTTCTTTAGTTTCTTCTTCTTTTATTCTTTCTTGTACTTCTTCTTGTATGCTTATTTCTTGTACTTCTTCTGGCTCGATTACTTCTTTAGCTAATTCTTCTATTGCTAATCCTTTTATATGTTGTTCTATCTCTGTTGCTGGCTCAGATATAGATTGAATATGAGATTTAAAAGGTACGGATTCTATGTATCTCTCAATTGTGCCATCTTCTTTATCCAAATACCCTCCAAGAAGTACCTCCCCCTCTCGCATTACTAGAATACCAGATATTTTATCTGTTTGAAAGTTCTTAGATTCTAATTCTCTCTGTATAAAGGTATATTCTCCTTTTCCTCTTCCTATATCATCTGTAAATATCTTTCCTAATTCCCAAACTGAATGTGATTTATCCTTAGAGATAAATACAACATTATAGAAATTATCTACTTCTGCATTTTCAATATTTACTGTGACAATTCCTCTAGGACCCTTTATCTCTAGTTTGCAATGCCCCTTTGGGTTTCTTCCAGCCATGGTAGAAAGTTCTTTCTTCAGTATTATAAACTTCCTTGTATATGCTAATGATGACGGCATAATTTTACCCCCTTTTTACACTTTATTTAATTATATGTCTAATGGGGGCAATGTTTTACTAATCTTTATAAAATCTTCTACAGATAAGTTTTCTGCTCTTGTATCAACATTGATATTTAGCTTCTCTAGAGCTTCTTTTATAGTTTCCTTTTCAATATTAAATCCATAGGTAGATAATGAATTTAATATGGTTTTTCTTCTTTTTGAGAAAGCAGCTTTAACTATTTTAAAAAATTTGTCCTTATCCACATCTGGTAGTTCCTTTTTTATTTCAAGCTTTATAACGGCTGAATCTATCTTAGGCTGAGGCATAAAAACGGTCTTTGGTACTTTTACAACTATTTCTGGTTTACTATAAAAATTGACAAATACAGAAAGACTTCCATATTCTTTTCCTCCCGGACCAGCCTCCATCCTTTCGGCTACTTCCTTTTGAACCATGACTATAATTGACTCGAGATTTAAATTATCTTCTATTAGCTTTGCTATTATTGGCGTAGTCACATAATAAGGTAAATTTGCTACTACTTTTACAGGACCACCACTTAGATTTTCTTCTATTAACTTTTCTATATCAATTTTTAATACATCTCCATGTATTACTTCTACATTATCATATTTTCCAAGAGTTTCATCTAATATCGGCAATAAAGTATCATCTATCTCAATGGCTACAACCTTCTTTGCCCTTAGGGCTAATTCCTCAGTTAACGTCCCCATGCCAGGACCTATCTCTATTATATAATCTTCTGATGTAATATCTCCCTCATCTACTATTTTTCGCACAATATTACCATCTATTAGAAAGTTTTGCCCTAGAGATTTTGAAAATTTAAATCCATATCTTTCTAGAATTTCCTTTACATACTTAGGAGAATAAAGCCTTTTATCTTCCATATTTTTCTTCAATCCTTTCCAAAGCTTTCCCAAACTCTTCCCTAGTTACTCCAAAGTTATTTAACCTATTAAGAAATTGTTTAGAATTTGCATATCCAATACCTAATATCTCTCCCAATTTTTCTCTTTTCTCCCTTGACTTTGGTCCACCCGCTAATCCAAGGGCCGTTATCTCTTCCTTTGTAAACTCCTCTTTTCTTTCTATACTACTTGGCCTTGCTTTTAGGATTGCCTCAATAATATCTTCCTTATTTGCATTTTCTACTCCTATATCTCCCTTTTTCAAAGCTTTTCCTTGAGGCAAAAATGCGTGTTTACAATTTTTAATATGTTTGGATAAGTCCCTTCTAATTTGTTCTCCAGCATAATCTGGATCTGTTAAGATAATAACTCCTCTTTTTTCTGCTATGTTTTTAAGAGTCTTAATAAATTCTTTCTTATATCCAAAACCACCTGTTGCGATAACTTCTGCATCTAATGCTGCTTTGACAACAGTAATATCATCTTTTCCCTCTACTACTATTACTTCCTTTATCAATATAACAACCCCTTTAATCAGTTCACAATTAACAATTCACGGTTCACAATTATGAAAGTAGTAAACTATGGTCAAAAAACCCCAAAAACATTCCCCAACAATTGTGCATTGTGAACTGTGAATTGTGCATTTGAATTATTTAAGATTCAACGAATTTTAAATAATTCCTTAGTGTTTCTATTTGTAGCCTTTGCCAACTCTTCAAATGATATTCCTTTGGCTTCTGCTATGGTTCCTGCTACATATTTTACAAATATTGGTTCGTTTCTTTTCCCTCTATAAGGCTCAGGAGTTAAATATGGGCAGTCTGTTTCTACAAGGAGTTTATCTAATGGAACTACTTTAGCTACTTCCCTACTTACCCTAGCGTTTTTAAATGTAACCGGCCCAGCTAGGGATATATAAAATCCCATTTTTATATATTCTGCTGCCATTTCAGCACTGCCAGAATAGCAATGTAATACTCCCCTTAAAGTTCCGTCCTGAGCTTCCTTTAATATATTAAAGGTTTCCTCCGCAGCATCTCTAGTATGAATAACTACTGGCAAGCCTACTTCCTTTGCAAGATTAATTTGTTCCTTAAACCACTTTCTTTGTATATCTCTAGGAGAATTATCATAGTAAAAATCTAATCCTATTTCCCCTATAGCTACTACTTTATCTCTTTTAGCAAAGGCTCTTAATATCTCAATAGTCGAGTTATCCATTTCTTTTGCAGAGTGAGGATGTATACCAACTGCCGCATATATATTATCATACTTTTCAGTTAAAGACACCGAGGCAATACTAGATTGTAAATCTGCCCCTATGTTTATAACCATTTCTATTCCATTGTTTTTTAAGTTTTTAATTAGCATATCTCTATCATTATCAAATCTTCTATCATCGAGATGTGCATGACTATCTATAAGCATAATTATTTCTCCTTATGATATTGTAGCACCTGATTGTAGATCTTCTAAAGTTGATACTAAGCTAAGTTTACCAGTACTATCCTCTGCAGCTAATATCATTCCTTTAGATTCTACACCTCTTAATTTCACAGGTTTTAAGTTTGTGACTACTACTACCTTTTTACCCACTAAATCTTCAGGTGAATAATATTCTTTTATACCTGATACTACTTGACGTTGTTCCTCACCTAATTTTAATTGCAATACATAGAGTTTATCAGCCTTAGGGTGATCTTCACAAGATATAACTTCTGCTACTTTTAATTTTACTTTATCAAAATCATCTATTGTAATTTCTTCTACTTTTTCTTTTACTTCTTCCACTTTATCAGCCTTCTTTCCTTTGTTTCTTGAATCTATGAGCTTTTGGTTTGCATCATTTAGCTTAACTAATTCCTTTTCTATTTCAAGTCTTGGGAATATAATATTTCCTCTTTCCACTGTTGTACCTACTTCTAGTATTCCCCAGACCTTCGTATCATCCCATGATACTTCATTCTTTAATCCAAGTTGCTTTCTTATCTCTACTGAAGTTTTTTCCATAAATGGTTTAATCAGTATAGATACTATTCTTAAACTTTCTGCTAAATTATATAATACTGTATCTAATCTTTCTTTATCTTCTTCCTTTGCTAATATCCATGGGGCAGTTTCATCTACATATTTATTGGTTCTTCTAATCAACTTCCATATTTCTTCTAAAGCATTAGAGAAGTTTAATTTCTCCATATATTCTTCTACTTTAGCAGCTGCATTTATTCCGGTTTCTTTTAGAGAATTATCAAATTCTCCTTCCTTAACTGGAGAAGGAATTATCCCTTCATTATATTTTTCAATCATAGTAACTGTCCTACTAACTAGATTTCCTAAATCATTTGCCAAATCTGAATTTAGTCTTTGTAAGAATTTATCTCTATGGAAAGAGCCGTCTTGACCAAATGAAAATTCTCGAAGAAGAAAGTATTTGAAGGCATCTATGCCATATAATTCAATTATTGGCTCTGGATATATTACATTTCCCTTTGATTTAGACATCTTATCGTCTTCAAATAATATCCAACCATGACCAAATACCTTTTTTGGTAATTCTAACTCCATTGCCATTAAAAGTGCTGGCCAAATTATAGTATGGAATCTCACTATCTCCTTACCTACTAAATGTACATTTGCAGGCCAGAAGTCTTTAAAGTTCTTATTGTCATCACTGCCATACCCTAAAGCTGTAATATAACATGATAACGCATCTATCCATACATACACTACATGAGATGGGTCAAATGGAACCTTAATCCCCCAATCAAAGCTAGTTCTGGATACACATAAATCTTCCAAACCATCTTTTAAGAAATTGTTCACCATCTCATTTTTCCTTGATTCAGGTTGAATGAATTCAGGATTTTCATCGTAAAACGCTAATAGTTTATCCCTATATTCTGAAAGTTTAAAGAAATATGCTTCCTCCTCTGCAAGATGAACCTCTCTACCACAATCTGGACACTTTCCATCTACTAACTGAGATTCTGACCAAAATGCCTCACATGGAGTACAATAATGTCCTTCATACTTTGATTTATATATTTCACCTTTTTCATATAGTTTTGTAAATATTTCTTGAACTGCTTTTTCATGATGAGGGTCTGTAGTTCTTATGAAAGTATCGTAGTCTATCTCCAAAGTCTTCCATAGTGATTTTATATCTGCTACTATTTTATCTACATAAGCTTTTGGTGTAACTCCACTTTCTTTAGCCTTTTCCTGAATCTTTTGACCATGTTCATCTGAACCTGTTACAAAGTATACATCATAACCTTGCATTTTTTTAAACTTCTTTATCGCATCTGCTGCCACTGTAGTATAAGTATGACCTATATGCAGATTATCAGATGGATAATAGATTGGTGTAGTTAAATAATATTTTTTCATCTTTATTACCTCCCGTTTATTCAATGCACAATTCACGATGCACAGTGCATAATTAAGCCAGCGACCGCAGGTCGCAAAAAAAGACCCAACAGCTAGACCCTAACAATTGTGAACTGTGAATTGTACATTGTTTTTTATTTGTTTAATTCCCGCAGTCTCGCAACTCAAATCTATTTACTCGCTACCTCTATCTACCCCGTAGGGTATTATTCAGTGGTGTCCGTTAGGACCTATCGTTCGTTGTGTTAGGTCATAAAAAAACCCTCATCTCTGTATAGAGACGAAGGTTATCTTCGCGGTACCACTCTAATTTATCTAAATCTTACGATTTAAATCTCACTAGGTTATAATAAAACCTTGCAGTGTAACGGCTGCTTCCGTTACAGCCTAAAATCTTCGGCTGTAAAGTTCTGGGGTCATCTTCGGAATAATCTTAATCACTGGCTTTCACCCAACCCAGCTCTCTGTAGAATAATCTTAGTCCTACTCTTCCCTTCCACACCTTTAACATGATTTTACTCAACAGTCAAACTTAATATCTAATTAGTCTAATTTCCTTTTAGTATATCTTTTCTTATTTGATAATATATTATACTCTAACTCAAATATTTAGTCAACTAAATAATTGATATTACAGTATTAGTTGAGTAATTTTTTATAATCCTTATTTTTTGATTGCATAAAGAGACATTTAGTCTATAGTCTATTTAAGAGGTCCGTTAACATCTATTGTATATGAACCTGTTCCCGAATATTTATATATATAAAGATAATATCTACCTGCTGCTGCATCATAAGAACCTGTTAATCTTCCACCTGTCGTTGAAGTAGGATACGTTACATAATTTATGATATCTGATGCTTCATAAAGCATCCAGCTAATTCCTAAATCCCTATCTGGTGTTACATTGATATCAACCTGTCCATTGGAGATTACATCAAAATAGTATATATCTACATTGTCATCATCTTGAAACCTCGCTGAAACCGCAAGTTCAGTCATTATAGGTCCATTTGCATTATCAAATATATCATTTGGTTCAGCCTCAGATGTAATACCATTACTAGGATTAGTTTCAGGTTCATTAATTATTACCTGTGCTTCATCTGTATTTCTTTCTCCTTTATCATCTACTACTGTCAGAGTTGCTGTAAATATACCTGCTGTCGAGTAGGTATATTTTGGATTTGCTTCTACGCTTGTACTGCCATCTCCAAAATCCCATAGATATGATATTATAGTCCCATCACTATCTTTAGAGCTCATACTACTAAAGCTTATCTCCTCACCTTTCATCGCAATATATGGTCCATTTGCTTCTGCTACTGGAGGATTGTTTACCTGTGTTGTCTCATCACCTGTGAATATTCCATGAAATACTACATCAAATTCTGCTTCATTTGATGAATTTACTTTATAATTTGTAAAATAGCATACTACTGTTTCATACCCACTCCATGGATAAGATGCAAGTGTATTTAAAGATTCATTCGCCATTAAATCCATGTATTTCCAATCTGCTATAGGTCCTTGAGTTTCTGCTTTTGTATATGTCCCACGTAATGTAAAGGTCTTAAAAAATTCTGATTGTGATTGGGTTATTGTTACATTTGTCAGATCCGCAGCTGAAGTTATATCTGAGTATATTGACTCTAGATCTTTTCTTGTATGGGTTTCTAAGTAGTCATCAGCTACAAGGGGAACATAGTAAATATTTATATTATCTACTAAATATTGCATTTGATTTTGATATTCTGCATTTAATCGATTATCATTACTATATTGGCTTATTAAGTTATCATATTCCCTTACATTATTTGTCTTTACAGCATTATTCAAACTGTTCAACATATCCCTATTCTTTTCATGCATATAATTATAAACAACAAAACCATAGGTATAAAAAGTAAAGCCACTATCATATGATGAATGTAAAGTTTTAAATAAGGAATATCTGTCTTCCACTCTTCCAATATTGGATACCATAGTTTTTCTTGGAACAATCCCATCAGTACGAGTAGAACCAGCAAACCATTCAGCTCCACCTTCTTCAAACCATGTTAATCTTTCATTATCATAAATCTCTGATTCTCCCCACATACCAGGAACCAAATACCTGCCTTGTAAATAGTGAGTAAATTCATGGCGGAATAACTCTTCTAATGTATATATGCTGTCTTGAGGAGTTCTTTCATAGGTGTAAAAGGACCCCCAGCTCTCTATATACATGCCACCATTATTAGTATCTAGTCCAAACAAATATCTATTCATACCATACTCATAAGGACTATTATAAATATAGCATATCAACACTTCATCAGTATTATTGGCTTCAAGTGGAGTATCACTTCCTATGGCTCTATAAAATTGTGCTCTAACTTCATGTGAGGCCCAATATAACCTTTTAACTTTATCAATTGTAACATCATCTCCTGCATATATGATTAATTTATCATCATCAAAAGTATATTTTTTAGGCAGGTATTTATTTATTCCATCTTGTGTGATTTTTTTAATATCTATTCTTCTGCCATAATAATCTAATCCATCATAATTATCTACTATAGATGAAGCAGCTTGAAAATACGGTTCCCCTAAATACGGATAGGAGCTCATTGCCTGTGTGAGGACTCTATTTCCTTCACTTGGATTACTATGAACCTTACCTAATGTTCCCATCCAGTATAGCCCATTATTTATAAGCCATCCATTATCTGAATTAAAGTTTCCTAATAGTGCTATATTAGATACTTGTGTTATAAAATCATCAATTTTGCCATACCAAATAGTTTTTGATGGTATAACTCCATTATAAAGTTCTTCATTAATGTCATATTCTATACCACCACCTAAATTATAAATAGCTGTTCCTTTTGCATTATCATTTATATAGGTATTTATATTTGATTGAAATTGTTGAAATATAGAAATAGTACGGTTGATTATATCTACATTGGTTGAGCCGTTCCACATAAGAAGACCTATGGAAGATACTAAATCATCCTGCTGTGCTGTACCTAATTTGAAGTTAGCATTATTCATAACTGAAACTATTGAAGGTAAACATTTATCATGATAGTTTCTACTATTAAGCTCACTTAATTGGCTATTATAAAATCCTAAATAAAAACCTGCTCTAACTACTTCACAAAGTGTAGGTATACCTTTGTTATCTGTACTTGTATATTGTCTCCCACGAAGGTTTATTGCATCAATAAGCGCTTCCATACGACTTTGATTAGAATAAAATTCATATGCATCTTGGCTATATTGAAATAAGTCTGTAATATCACTGTATTTAAGAGTAACTAGCAAATTCACTAAATCAGTATAATTTAATGTCTTTAGATAAGACATTGAGTAGGTGCTTTCCCTTGCGGCAAATGATCTTACATCATGGGAACTTTGGTCAATAGATTCCGACTCTGGTGGTTCAGGTGATTTGATTGATAATAAATCATCTGTAATTTCTCTTGAAAATATACTACTCTCTATTTTTTCTCTATTCCCTATTTTTCCTATAGGTAGTTGATTTGATACTGATGAACCATTAGGATTATCATTTATTGCTAGAACTAAGTCACTGAAAACATTGCTTAACAATAAAGCAATAATACAGGACAAGCATATAACTTTATATAATTTATGCCTGCCTTTTTTTTGGTCTTTACCAGTTGTTTTTTCCATAATAGAATCCTCTCCTTTAAAATAATTTTATTTTATAAATAACCCTTAATGAAAATTCAATAGTCACCTCCTTGAATAATATAGTTAAAATTCAATTGCTATATTTTCTTTCTCACTGATTTCATGAGATAATGTTCATGATTTTTCTATAGTTTCTTTACCTAATAGATTTATAGATAATGTCAATACCATTTAACTTTCATAAATATAAAGCTATTACTCTTCCTATTTTTTGAATATTCCGAATATTTTCTTCGTACTTTCAAAACAACTTCTAAATAATCACTCTGTTTTTTATAATCTTGAAAATAATAAGGATATGTCAATTAATTCAATAATAGGTGATATTAAATAATAGAGATTACAATAGTTATATTACAGTGTTATTAGAGATCATGTTTTAACAATCTTTAATTTACATTTTTTAAACTATACGCTAAGGAACTGAGTCTGAAAGATATAATTTGAAATGAAAAAATCTTAATTTAAAAACTTATATTGCAACAAATACTTTAACATACGTGATATTCTTATATTTGACTTTTGTTATAATTTCTTATAGTCAAAAGTAATATTCATATCTAACAATTTACAATGCAATCTTCATGCCATTTTATCGCTTTAATACACTCTAGTGATATTGATGTATTTATTCAATAAAATTGAAAATAATTAAGAAAAAGTATTAAATTTAATACTTTTTCTTAATTATTTTTAAAGATCAATATGAAATTTCAGACCAAATTCAGAATCATAGTAGAATTAGTCTTATCTTATATCTACTCTCTATTACTCTTCATAATATTACTGCGCTTTTACTCTAGTCATATAGTTTTCAAAATTATATTTAAGTTCTTCTATACTATCTCCACCAAACTTTATCATCATCTCATTAGCTAATACATATGCCAACATATTCTCTGCAACAATACTAGCTGAAGGTACAGAACAAACATCCGTCCTTTCAACCTGAGCATGAATATGCTCTTTTGTTTCCATATCTACAGTATTCAAAGGCTTCTTCAGGGTGGGAATAGGTTTCATAATTGCTCTGAATACTATATCTTCTCCATTAGAAACTCCCCCTTCAATTCCCCCTGCATTATTGGTTTTCCTATAGTATCCATTTATATCATAGTATATCTGATCATGTACTTTTGAGCCAACCTTATTAGATGTATTAAATCCTAACCCAAATTCAATTCCTTTTATTCCGGGAATACTCATTATACTATAGGCAATCTTTCCATCTAACCTTCTATCCCAGCTGATATAACTTCCTAATCCTACAGGAATATTCATCCCTATTACTTCTATAATTCCTCCTAAAGTATCTCCTTCTTTTTTTATATTATCTATTTTTTCTATCATAAGCTTTTCAGCTTCTTTATCTAAGACTCTCACAATAGATTCATCTGCTTTTAATAATTCCTCTTTACTAATATTATTATAATTGCCCTTTGAAGTTTCAATATCTCCAATTTTAACTACATGACTATATATGCATATATTGAATTCCTTTAATAACAACTTACATATGCTCCCCAATGCAACTCTCATAGCTGTTTCTCTAGCACTAGCTCTTTCTAAAGTATTTCTACCGCCTTTTTGATTGTACTTTAAGGCACCTGCTAAGTCTCCATGACCTGGTCTAGGTCTTGTTATTTCTCTTAATTCTACATCAGTTCCTCTATTTTTAATTATAATGGATATTGGATTTCCCGTGGTATAAGAATTATTGATTCCAGATAAAACTTTTATTTCATCTTCTTCTATAGTCATCCTTTCACTTCTGCCATATCCTTTTTGCCTTCTTTCAAGCTCATGGTTCATATATTCTATATCAAAATATAAATTTGCTGGAAGCCCATCTATTATTCCCTGCAAACTATCTCCATGAGATTCTCCTGATGTTAAAAATCTAATCATTTAAATATCCTCCTACTATATAGGTTAATGGTCTAAACACAGAAATAATCTTTTCTATAACAGTTTATTTTCCAGTTTTGCAATAGCCCTTAAATCCTTCATAAGTTTTTGAAATCTATCTGGAGTTATAGATTGCTCTCCATCACATTTTGCATTTATAGGGTCATTATGAACTTCAATGATGAGTCCATCTGCCCCTGCTGCTATGGCAGCCTTTGAAAGCGGCTCTACCAACCACCACAAACCAGAAGCATGACTAGGGTCTACTATTACTGGAAGATGACTTAATTTCTTAATTATAGGAACTGCACTTAAATCCAAAGTATTCCTTGTATATCTTTCAAAAGTCCTAATCCCTCTTTCACATAAAACTACATTTTCATTTCCTTCCAGCATAATATATTCAGCAGCCATCAAAAACTCTTCTATGGTAGCTGACATTCCTCTTTTTAAAAGTACGGGTTTCTTCGTCTTACCTAGTTCTTTTAAAAGAGGATAGTTTTGCATATTTCTTGCTCCAATCTGAATAACATCCACATCCTCTATAAATTTATCTAGATAATCTAATGACATAAGCTCTGTTACAATAGGAAGTCCTGTTTTCTCTCTGGCTATCTTTAGCATCTCTAGTCCAGTTTCACCTAACCCCTGAAAGCTATAAGGGGAAGTCCTTGGCTTAAAAATACCCCCTCTTAAGAAAGCAGCCCCTGATGTTTTTACTTTTTCAGCTATGCTTAATATTTGTTCCTCACTTTCTACTGAACAGGGTCCAGCTATTATTGCTACTTCCTTACCGCCTATGGTATTTCTACCGACATTTATAATTGAGTTTATTGGCTGCAAAATTCTATTCACCTTATTAAGACCTATCTCCATGAACCTCCCCCCTTACTCATCAATTGCTTCTTTTAAACTTTTTACAAACTCAAAAACTCTTCCCTCAATATTATCCGATTCTATTTCCTTCTCTATTTCTTTGACAATTGCACTTCCAACTATTAGTCCATCAGCTAAATCCTTTAATTTCTTTACGCTCTTTACATCAGATATACCAAAACCAACGACTGTAGGAATGTTTGAATGTTTTTTTATTTCTTCCAAGAGATCTACCAGTCCTTCATCAAAGGATTCTCTCATTCCTGTAATGCCCTTTGAAGAAATGCAATAAATAAATCCTTTTCCTTCTTTAACTATTGCTTCTATACGACTATGAGAAGTTGGAGCAACTAGGACTATTAAATCAATAGAATAATCCCTCATCATTTCGCTTAATATTTTTCTCTCCTCTAAAGGAATGTCTGGGATAATCAAACCATCTATTCCACATTTTTTACATCCATTTAAAAATCTTTTTACTCCATAAGAAAAAATCGTATTATAATACACCAAGAAGATCAGAGGAATTTCCGTTTTACATCTTAGTGCTGACACCATTGAAAAAATAGTTTCCACATTAGTACCTTGGCTTAAAGCCCTTGATGAAGCTCTCTGTATAACAGGCCCGTCTGCTAAAGGATCTGAATATGGAATCCCTAATTCAATAATGTCGGCTCCTGCTTTTTCCATTGCCAAAACTAATTCTATGGTTTTATCCAATGCAGGATCTCCTGATGTAATATAAGTAATTAGGGCTTTTCTTTTTTCCTCTTTAATTTCATCAAATTTTTTCTTTATCCTACTGTCCATCTTTCAATTCCCCCAATACATTAAGCAATGTATCCATGTCCTTGTCTCCTCTTCCTGACAAATTCACTACAATAATATCTTCTTTATCTATTTGTCTAGCTAACTTCATTAAATATGCTATAGCATGAGCACTTTCCAAAGCAGGTATAATTCCTTCTGTCTTAGTTAAATATCGAAAAGCTTCTATTGCCTCATTATCATTGATGGCTACATATTTAATTCTTCTTATAGAGTAAAAATATGCATGTTCTGGACCAATCCCTGGATAATCAAGGCCTGCTGATATTGAATGTACTGGTTTAATCTGTCCATTTTCATCCTGCAACAAATAAGTCATCATTCCATGTATGATTCCTAATCTACCTTTGGAAATACTAGCTGCATGATATTCTGTATCTATTCCCTTTCCTCCTGCTTCAACACCATACATCTCTACTTTTTCTTCAATAAAAGGATAGAATAAACCCATTGCATTACTTCCTCCACCTACACAAGCTATTAAATAATCTGGTAATCTACCTTCCTTTTCCATAATTTGTTCCTTCACTTCATCTCCTATAATCCTTTGAAAATCTCTCACCATTGTAGGATAAGGATGGGGCCCTACTACTGATCCAATTACATAAAAAGTATCTTCTGGATTAGTAACCCAATGTCTAATAGCCTCATTAGTAGCATCCTTCAAGGTTCTTGTACCAGAAGCTACAGAGTTTATTTTAGCCCCCAACATCTTCATCTTCAAAACATTTAACCCTTGCCTTTTTATATCTTCCTCCCCCATAAAAACTTCACAGGGAATATCAAACATTGCACAAATAGTAGCCGTAGCCACTCCATGCTGTCCTGCACCTGTTTCTGCTATTATTTTCTTTTTTCCCATTCTTCTAGCAAGTAGTACTTGACCAATTACATTATTTATCTTGTGAGCTCCAGTATGGTTTAAGTCCTCTCTCTTTAGATAAATCTTACCTCCACCTAGTTTTTTTGTTAGATTCTCCGCATAATATAATGGAGTAGGTCTTCCAGAATACTCTTGACAATAATACATATATTCCTTTTTAAAATTCTCATCATCTTTTATACTAATAAATGATTTTTCCAGCTCGATCAATGGATTCATTAAAGTTTCAGGTACGAACTGCCCACCAAATTGTCCAAACCTCTTATTCATATAAATCATCCCCTTACTCTCTCTATAAAATCTTTTATCTTTCCATAATCCTTATGTCCTTCTATCTCCACCCCAGAGCTTACATCTACTACTGCAGGTCTAACTATCCCTATAGCATTTCTGATGTTTTCCGAACATAATCCCCCTGCTAAAACTATGGATTTAGTTTTACCAATCTCTGTAGCTAATTCCCAATTAAACCTTTTTCCTGTCCCCCCAGCTTCCCCTTCTATCCAAGTATCCAAAAGATACTTATCAACCCTATATTTTTCTAATAATTCTAGGCTATTTTCATCTCTTATAAGAAAGGATTTCCATACTTCATTCTCAAAACAACTACAATAACTAGAACTTTCATCTCCATGGAATTGAAGTACATCAAGGTGACAAAGTTTTTCTATTTCTTTTACTTCTTCTAGAGAATGATTTAGAAATACACCAACTTTTTTTATATCTTTATTTAATCTATCTACTAATCTCCTTGCCATATAAGGGTCAATTTGTCTCTTACTTTTTGCAAATACAAATCCTATATATTCTGGTCTTAATTTATTTACATAATCTATATCCTCATATCTTCTCAATCCACAGATCTTTATCTCTACCAAATTATTCACCTCTTAGTTCTTTTATCTTATCCTCAATAGATTTAGATTTCATAAAGCTCTCCCCAATTAGAACACCATCTACACCTATGGATTCTAGATACTCCATATCCCTTTTATTAGAAATACCACTTTCACTAACAATTACTTTATCCTTTGGTATATAGCCTATTAATTTTTCTGTAGTTTCAAGCTTTACTTCAAAGGTCTCTAAGTTTCTATTGTTAATCCCGATTATATCTGCCCCTGCATCTAATACCTTTTCTAGCTCTTTTAAATTATGGATTTCGACTAGGCACTGAAGATTAATGTCCTTGGCTATTTTTTGAAATTCATCTAATTGCTTTTTAGTTAGGAGGGATGCAATAAGCAAAATGGCATCTGCTCCTAATAATCTGGACTGATATATCTGATATGAATCGATTATAAAATCTTTTCTAAGTATAGGTACTTTTGTTTCTTGTTTTATCATCGATAAATATTCACCTTTTCCTAAAAAGAAGCTTTCTTCAGTCAATACAGAAATTGCATCTATCTGATTTTTGTCATAGATTCTACTCACGAATATAGGGTCAAAATCTTCTCTTATAATTCCCTTTGAAGGGGAAGCCTTCTTTACTTCCCCTATTATATTTAATTTTCCTATGTTCTCTATGGCTTTCTTGAAGTCTCTGATATCCATGTTTTTAATTTGGCTTTTCAGCTTTTCAAGAGGCACAATCTCCTTCTCTATCTCTAATCTTATTCTCTTTAAAGAGATAATTTCCTCTAATATCATTTCCTCAACTCCTGACTAAGTTTAATCAGTTGATTTAATTTCTCCAATGCAAGTCCTTTATCTATCATCTCCTTAGATTTGTCTATTCCTTCTCCCAGAGAATTCACTACATTTCCTACATACATAGCTGCACCTGCATTTAATAAAACCATGTCACGTTTAGGTCCCTTCTCACCCTTTAATATATTTAACAAGATCTTTGCGTTTTCTTCTGGGTCTCCTCCTTCAACTTCTTCAATTTTAGCGAAGGAGATACCATAATCGTTAGGATCTAAATAATATTCGTGAATTTTATTATCTTTCAGTTCAGATACCTTAGTCTTTGCAGTAATAGTAATCTCATCTAATCCATCCATGCCATAGACTACCATAGCCCTCTTCAAACCTAATTTCCTTAGAACGTTTGCCAAAATAGATGTAAGATTTTCATTAAACACACCGAGGACTTGCCCTTTAGGATTTGCAGGATTAGTTAAAGGCCCTAGAACATTAAATATAGTTCTTATCCCTAACTCCCTACGAGGATTTATAGCGTATTTCATAGTCTGATGAAAATTTGGAGCAAATATAAATCCTATTTGCAGTTCATCTATGCACTTTTTAACAGCTATGGGATAAAGATCTATATTGACTCCTAACCTTTCCAATACATCTGCACTTCCACATTTGCTGGAAACAGATCTATTTCCATGTTTTACAATGGTCACTGATGCAGCAGCTGCTATAAAGGCCGATGCTGTTGAAATATTAAATGTATTTCTTTTATCACCGCCAGTTCCACAGGTATCTACTGTGTAGCTACTATTTGTTTGAATTTTTGCAGCCTTTTCTCTCATAACCTTAGCAGCACCGAGGATTTCTTCTATGGTCTCACCCTTCATACGGAGACCAGCAAGGATTCCTCCTATCTGGGAGGGAGTAGCTTTTCCCTCCATAATGGTATTCATCACCTCAAGCATCTCATCTTCTGTCAGATCCTCATAATTTATAACCTTATCTATTGCTAATTGCATGATTTACACCTCATTTCTAACACACTCCATAAGAGCCTTTGCTTTCCTTAAGGTTTCTTCATATTCACTTTCGGGATTTGAATCTGCAACAATTCCAGCACCGGCTTGTATATATGCCATATTATCCTTGAATACTATAGTCCTTATGGCGATGCAAATATCCATATTCCCATCAAATCCCAGATATCCTATAGCCCCTGCATATATTCCTCTTTTCTCATTTTCCAGTTTCTCTATAATTTCTAATGCTCTTAATTTTGCTGCTCCAGACACAGTTCCTGCTGGTGCACAAGTCTTTATAACATCATAATGATTTAAACCCTTTTTCATTTTTCCTATTACATGGGATACTATATGCATTACATGAGAATATTTTTGTACCTCCATGAACTGCTTCACTTCAACGCTTCCATTCTCTGATATTTTTTCTAAATCTTCTTTAGATAAATCTACTAGCATCAAATGCTCACTTCGTTCCTTTTCATCTCCTAATAAACTATTTATATAAAATTTATCTTCCTCTAAATTTTTACCCCTCGGTCTTGTCCCCGCAATAGGACAGGTTTCTACCCTATCTTGATTTATTTTCACCAACATTTCGGGTGAAGACCCAACTATATGATAAAATCCAAAATCTATATAATACATATATGGAGAAGGATTTAATTTTCTTAGTTTTCTATAAATCCTAAAAGGATCAATTTTTGTATGAAAATCAAATCTTTGAGATAAAACCACTTGTGATACTTCTCCATTTCTTATATAATCCTTAGTTTCTAAAACCTTTTTCATAAAACTTTCCTTTGTTTCATTGCTGGTATAATTAACTTCTTCCATATATGACTTTGTTTCTTTCTCTATATAAAGTTTATTTTCCAGTATTTCTTCTTTTATTTTTTCTAGCTTCAATACTCCTTCTTCATATATTTTTTTTAAGGAGTCATCTGCTTCTAGATTTACAACTATCCTTATCCTTTGTGTTATATGATCATAGATAATAATATCTTTAGGTAATAAAAGATGTAAATCTGGAGTTTTTATGCTATCTTTATTTGTATTCTCTACTCCATAGGTATTCTTTATTAAATCATAACCTATAAAACCTACAGCTCCAGCTGTAAAGTCTTCTAGACTTTCTAATGAAGCCATCTTATATTCATCCATAATTTCTTGCACAATTTTAAGGGCGTCTCCCTCTTTATTTATTGTCTCATTCCCTTTAATTATTGTAATTTCATTGCCATAAGCCATAATCTCCATAAAAGGATTTCTTCCCATATAAGAATATCTGCCCCACTTAATTCCTCCTTCAACACTTTCTAATAGAAAGGTCTTTTTACATTTGCATAACTTACTAAATAAAGAAATAGGTGTTTCCATATCACCATCTATTTCCAATGAAATGGAAATTATTTTTCTTTCTTTACTTAATCTTTTAAATTCTTCATAATCTGGATACATAGTATATCCCCCCTTTTTTTAGTACAAAAAAAGCACTCCGTCCCTAATATAAGGACGAAATGCTCAGCACTCCGTGTTGCCACCTTTTTTAGATAATCATATACCCTATATGATAAAACAAAAAAACATTTCAATCCTAGTACCTAGGACGAAATGTTAAATTTCGTTATGCCACCTAATATAGATAGTTGACTATCTCACTCTAAAGGTACGGAAATAATAATATTTCGATACCCCGTCTTTATAACGTAAGACACTCGGCTAATGATACTCTCCTAAGATTTCACACCGCTTCTCATGGAACCATTCAGCAGACCATCCGTATCAGGTTTCCACCATCCCCGACTCTCTAGACCTTCAAGTATTGCTTACTTTTTCCAATCAATTGAATTTTTTAACTTTTCCAAAATTATAGTATTTAAAAACATTTTTGTCAACTATTAATTTTATTATATGTTATTATCTTTTAATTTTATAAAATCACATTTTCAAAAAATATATATTTGCACTTTAACTAAATAATTGAAAACTCCATCTTCCTCTGACCATGGCCTCTTGAAAAAACAAAAAAACTCCTATCATCAAAAAAATATCTCCAACGCTTATTATCCTGGCTAAAGGATAGGGTTTCGGTATTACAATAACATCTGCTAGATAAACAAGCTTAGTATCTTCCGTGACTAAAGAATGTTTTATATCAAAGGATTTCTCTGGCATATTTTCTGTATAATGCTCATATCCTGTAAATCCCTTAAAGGATACTGGCATTTTACCACCGTTAGAAAATATGACTATAAAGTTTAACATAATTCCTATAAGAATAAATTTCATGAATTTCTTCTTAATATTGAGAATAACTCCTGCTATCATGATTAAGTATGTAAACAAAAGAACATAAACAAAATATTTATCAAAAAACTCTGGTCCTAATATAAGATTTCTGCCCTTCAACCAAGATATACATCCCTGAATAAGTCCTGCTATAAGAAACAAATACCAGCCCTTTATACGTATATTTCCTATATTTCTTATTCTTCCTTTTCTGAATATGGCTACAATAAATCCAAGAACCATAGCTTCAATAAACAATGATATCACTCCCTTTCTCTTAAGATATCTGCAAACTTTTCTGCAAGATCTGGATGAAATTGTGTTCCAGCATTATTTATAATCTCCTGTAAAGCCTCTTCCTTAGTCAGAGCATCTCGATATGGTCTGTCTGAAGTCATTGCATCGTAAGAATCTGCTATGGATAATATATAGGCTTCCATAGGTATGTCATCTCCAGATAATCCATCAGGATATCCTTTACCATCATATCTTTCATGATGATATCTTACAATTCCAGAAATTTTCTTTAAAAAATCAACCTTGCTAATTATTTCTGCACCAATACTCGGATGCCTTCGAATATCTTCATATTCCTTTTGAGTCAATGCTGTAGCCTTATTTAATATATTATCATTGATACCTATTTTACCAATATCATGTAAAATAGCCGCATTTTTAATATTTTGAATCTTCTCGTATGACAATCCATATGCCTCTGCTAATTTGACAGCATAACTTTCCACCCTAGAGGCATGTCCAGATGTATAAGGGTCTTTTGCCTCCATAGCAGAGTTAAAAGCTTGTATAGTAGATAGATATAGATTTCTTGTCTCTATATATAATTTAAAGGAATATCTTGCTAGTAATAATGGTCCGAAAAATAATAAAACAGCCCAATAGCCATATCCTATAAAAGCCAAGGCTATAATTATACCTATAATACCTACAGCTAATGAACTTGCAAAGGTTCCTTTAATGTTAGAATACCAAACTTTTATAAATTGTTGTTTATTTAATAATGACATTAAACCAGATATTATTATAGTATTAAAAATTGTCCCTAAAATTACTATTAAAATTGTTTGCGGTAGAAAAAATTCTCCTATCTTACCTCCAGTGCCTATATATATAATTCCCATGACAGATGTTACAATAATGCTCTGGGATACATTAAATACTGTAACATAATAAGGAGTATTGAATAAATGAGTACATCCATATTCCGGCACATTAGGGCATCTGAATAATAGTCCTAAAAAAGATGATGTAGTACCTAATAATGGTCCGCCTACTACGATAGATGCTAGATTTATAGCAGATCCTACAGAAACTCCTATTGAATTATTTGTTAGGGGTATTAGTAAAGACTCAACTATAATTGTAAGAATTGTCCAAAACAATAGCATTTTTATATCTGTAATTGTAAAACTTCGAATTAAGAAACCATAAGCTATGATCGATATCAAGAAAAGTATTCCTATGTATATATATGTTGTTTTATTTGGTTTCAAATCACTCATCTCCTAATATATCTCATTCCGGCTAATAAATTAAAATATTATCTAATCCAAGTATAATTTGCTCCAGCTGATAAAACTAAAGCTAAAATGCTAAGTAAAACCATTAATATTCTTTTCATCGAATATAGCCTCCTTTTTAGGATACTATGTTGATTCGCTATTACAACACGCCATATTCGCTTCGCTATTTTTGTTAATGAGAAATTTATTAGCCGGCATTGATACCTACCTTGATGTAAAACGATTTAGAGCATCTAAAGTAGCTTTTACAACTGCCTCCTTATAATCATTTTTTATTAAACAGGAACCACAAAATTTTTGCTCCAAACCTTCACTGATACAAGTAATAACAACTATCACTACTTCATCCGTGGAGATGTTAACAGTTTTTATATCTTCTAATATAAAGGTTTCCTCATAACCATAAGCATCTTCCACAGTCTTTAATGTAACATCTACTAACATTCTATCAATATTTGTACTAGTATTTATTCCTATCCTTGAATTCTCAAAAATATCCTTATGGTTGTCCAAGGTTACTTTTACCATGGCCTTTTGCCCATTATTATCATGGGATATTGACATTATCTTAAGCCTGTTTTCAATTTTCTTAAGACTATCATCTTGTATTTCTGCTATACTTATTTTCTTATGATCTACTTGAATATTATATGTAGCTATTAGAATAGATTGGATATCCCTAACTAGCTGTTTGGCAGATCTATTCCTATTTGAAACTATATGAATTTCTTCAAAATTATTATCCTCTGAAATAATTTTACAAGAAACTACGGAATCTAATTTCTCAATTGTTTGTTCTATTATTTCTATATTCAATATTATCCCCCCGGATGCATATTTTTTTGAAATTCATCATAATATTGGTAAATCCCCTAAATTATAATTTGATTCTACCATTAATATATCTTAGTTACAACATAAAACTACAATAATAGGTATAAATAAGCCTCACTCTTATATAAATTTTATTAATATAATTAACCTTTTTCTCCACTATAAAATAACAATTCTCATTTTTTATGAATAATTTTCCAGTTTTTGTATATGATATCCATATATAAAGAAACATTGTACAACCACCAGAATATTATGTGTATTATATCAAAAATTTGACAAACAATAAGTTTTTGATTACAATACAAGAATAGTTAAATTATAGGAGGTATATTATGGAAAATCATACAGTCAATAAGACTTGGAAGTTTATAGTCTTGGCTGCCCTCGCTATAGCAGTAACTGTATCTTTAGGGTTTTATATGTACCAGGGTAGTATTAATAATATTACCTTACAACTAGAAAATGAAGTTATAGAAATAGCTTCAACTGCTAGAACTTTGGAAGAATTACTTGAAAAAGAATCCATTCCATTCAATAAAGATGCTTATATTAATATGGACTTAGACACAGAACTTGAAGATAATATGAATATCATTATAAAAAATCCTAAGTCATATACTATTTCATTTGCTGGAGGAGAATACGAGGTAAAATCTTTTTACAGAACAGTAAGTGAAGTATTAGATGAACAAGGAATTGTATTAGGGGATAAGGACTTTACTTCTCCCAAGTTAGATTCTACAGTTTCAGATGGAGGAAATATCGAACTATTTAAAGTCGAGGAGGTGGTTGAAACCGTTGAGGATATTATTCCTTTTGATAAGATGGTAAATAAAAATAACAAAATGGATATTGGAACATCGAAGGTTGTTCAAAATGGTAAGGATGGGCTTAAAAAGTCTCATTTTAAAAAGGAATTTATCAATGGTAAACTACATTCAATAGAGTTGGTAAAGGAAGAGATAGTTACCGAACCTATTTCTGAAGTTGTAGAAAAAGGGACTAAGGATTTAATTGTTACATCTAGAGGTAATACTAGCTATAGAAAAGCTATAACTATGACAGCCACTGCCTATGACGCATCATTTGAAAGTACTGGTAAAAATCCAGGAGATAAATATTATGGTCTTACAGCCTTAGGTACAAAGGCTAGACCTGGCGTAGTTGCTGTTGACCCTAGGGTAATCCCATTAGGCACGAAACTCTATGTTCAAAGCCTTGATGGATCTAAAGATTATGGTTTCGCTATAGCAGAGGACACTGGAGGGGCAATCAAAGGAAATAAAATTGATTTGTTCTTCGAAACTTCTAGTGAAGTTAATAGGTTTGGAAGAAGAAAAGTTAAAGTATATGTATTAAAATAAAAAAAGTTTCTTATAAAAGATTAGATTCCTTTTTGGAATCTAATCTTTTTAATCTTCTATCCATTTAGATTTCAGAACTTGCTCTACGAATATCCTTGCCAGCTGAGGATCAAATTGTGTTCCAGCATTTCTTATAAACTCTTTTATTATTTCCTCATTTGATAAAGCTTTTCTATAAGATCTATCACTTGCCATTGCATCATATGAGTCAGCTATAGCTATGATTCTTGATACTAAGGGAATTTCTTCTCCTTTTAATCCTCTAGGATAACCTCTACCATCATATCTTTCATGATGAGCCAATGTATACTCAGCTATTTGAGACATCTCATTTACTGTACTAAGTATTCTATATCCAATCTCAGGGTGTTTCTTCATATCTTCCCATTCTTCGTCAGAAAGATATCCTGGCTTGTCTAGAATAGCTTCATTAATAGCAATCTTCCCTATATCATGAAGCAGTCCAACATTTTCAAGTTCTTTTAATTTTTCTTCCTTCATACCTAGAATACTACCTAATTGTTGAGAAATCATTGCTACTCTTTTGGAATGTTCTTCTTCTCTTTTGTTTTTTTCGTATAATGCTGTCATTATAGTATCTATGGTCTTACTTCTCATACTAGGGCCTTCAAATAATTTGTGAGTATACATATTATCTTCAGCCTTTTTTAATATCTCTGACATGTCAGTATCTACAGTACATTTAGTTCCCAAGCCAAAAGATACAGATAATTCCATATTTGATAATTTGTCATTTGAGAACTTTTCATCTGCACTTAATGCCTTTAATCTTCCTATAATAGCTTCTGCTTCTCTTTCATTGGTCTGAGGTAGAATAATAACGAACTCATCCCCACTTATTCTTGCGATTATATCATCTTCTCTACAACCTTTTTTCATTATATTTGCAATATCTTTCAATAGCTCGTCTCCTGCCTTATGTCCAAAGGAGTCATTTATAAGCTTTAATCCATTTACATCTGCCATTACAATTGTAATAGGTAAATTTCTAGGAACGTCTAACCTCTTAAGCTCTTCTTCAAAAAATCTTCTATTATATAATCCTGTTAATTGATCCTTATAAGATAATCTTATTAGTTTATCTTCCATTTTCTTCTTATCTGTTATATTTCTAGTTACTGATACTACTTCATCTCCATTAAGTTTTACTATTCTAATTTCATAATTTTCCATGCCTTTTGGAACTTCCAGGCTATATTCAAAGGTTTCCATGATATCATTTTCTAATACATTTTTTATTTTTTTCATAGCAATCTCTGCTATTTCAGTTGAAAATAGGTCTTTAATCTTTTTCCCTAGAAAATCTTCTTTTTCTATATATAATTCCTGACTATCTGCTACTTCAACTTCAACAAATCTTCCTTCTCTATTGATTATAAATAATATATCTGGTAAGACTTCTATAATTGCTTTATTTTTTTCCAATGCTTGCTTTAAATCTTTTTCAGATTTAACAAGCTTTTCATACTGATCTCTTATCTCTTCCTCCATTGCTGCTAGCTGCCCATAGGAAGCTTCTAACTCTTCATTCTGAGCTACTATTTCCTCAGTGTCCTGCTCATGTTGCTGTAAGAATTCGTGGGTCTTATTTAATATAAAATTAATTGATTTTCTTAAATCAATAAAGGGGTCATTTTTCTCCATTGGTATTCTATATCCAATATTTCCTTCAATATTGATATTTCTAATATCCTTATCTAATTTATATACAGGCATTAGAAAATTTACCTTTTGCAAATAAGTAAAAGAGATAAAAATAATCATAGATATTGCTAGAGCAATCAAAAGTATTCTCCAGATATCACTATTATTGCCTCTAAATTCTTCTAGGGACATAAAATTTCCAATAATCCAGTCCGTCTTTTCTACAGGTTGATATGATAAATATCCTAGAACACCGTCTAATTCTACTTCTATTTTTCCAGTCTTAGTTTCTTTAAGTTTTTCATGAATTCCACGGCTTATTGAATTAATATTTATTAATTCAGAATCAACTTCGTATTTATATTTAGGATGGGCTAGTATATTTCCTGCATTATCAATTAGAAAAGAATAGCCTAGATCTTTGACTTTCGTATCTTCCACTATCTTTATAATCTCTTCCATACTGATATCAGAGGCTACAACGCCTAATAATTCTCCATTTCTATTATATATAGGTCTTGATATGGTGGTTATAAGTTTATTCTCAAGTGCATCTATATACACATCAGAAATCACAAGTTTATTTTCTTCAATTGCTTTTATGTACCATGGTCTTATTTTTATGTCGTAGGCTTTTGGCGGTTTCCAATTATCACTATTTATTAATTTATTATTTATATCACCTAGGTAAATAGATCTTATGGTAGTATTATTTTCTACAAGTCTTTTAAAATATTCTACCACTTCCTTATCTGACCATTCTCCTATAGCTATAAACTCCGAAGCTGCAACGGTATATTGGCTATGATATTTTAAATTACTATTTATCTGATAACCTAGATGTTCTATAGATTTTTCCATATTTAATTCTTTATCCTTAGTTATAACATTATTCAGATATCCATATTGAATTACCAATCCTATAGCAACAATGAAGGTCAGCAATATACCAAACAAATAAAATTTCCTTTGTATAATTTTCATATCCCCCACCTCGACAGTTTATTATAGACATATGTTTATTTTGACATAATATATCTATACCCATAATTTGCCATTACTCTCCTTAATAGACAGTTTTTTCTAAATATTAAAAAATATTGTTTGTAAGACAAACAATATTTTTATAACGAACAGGAAAATCCTACTTCAATATTCTTATATAAGGAAATTGATCTTTATGAGTTTTAAGCAGATTTGCGAAATCTTTGATTTCGTCCGAGTTGCTTATGCAGTGGCAAAAAAGCTTCATTAATGTCTTTATACTTTAATAGAAGCTTTTTTATAATACTATATTTTAAATTTATCAGTAATCCCTATATTTCTTTATATCTATATCCAAATATGGTTTCTTCTCTTTTTAGATGCCCCTTTTCCACCATTTGCTTCAATCTGCCTTCTAATGATTCTATAGTCATTGTAATGCCCGCTTCTTTTTCTATTTCTCCAATGATATGAATTAGTTCAGTATCATTTATAGGAAATTTTCCAGATATAATTTTCATAAATTTATCATCATCTTCTTTTTCTTTGCCTTTTAATTCATCAAATGGATTCTCTGTATGAGGGCTAGAACTTATAGCAGCTCTTATTCTTGCGAATATAGTTCTCCCCATAGAAGCAGATGAAATAAATACATCACCTGTCCTTAGGTATGGTAATCTCCTAGTTTCTTCCATTGTAAGGTCAGTTTCTTCCTTTATAGTTTGTATATCTGATGCTCTAACAGTTCTAAATATAAATTTGGTATTTAACTGTGCTGTAATGGTTTCATCTAATAATGTAGGTCTCTGAGTTGCTAAAACTAGAAATGCACCGTATTTTCTACCTTCCTGAGATATTTCCTTTAGTATGGATTTAGATGGAGAATCATAACCCTTTGGCGCAAAGTTATGAGCTTCATCTGTAACTACTATAAATGGTGGAAAATACTCAGCATGAGTCTTTTTATACAAGGCATCTTTATAGTCTCTTCTCTTGTGATAAAGATTGTTTAATAGATAGGTACTAAATACCTGAAGTATCCTAGTATTTCCCTGAATAACCATTAGTTTTCCTCTTTGAAGCCCTTCTTCTATTTCTCGTATATCCTTTGAGAATACTCCTTCATTATCTAACCTCTTTAATCTCCACATTATTCCCTTTACGGAATTATATGGACAATTTTTATCGTATTTAAGATAGGTTTCCTTTCTTCTTTCCCATGCCTTTCTCTCTTCTTCTGAATCTGCATAATTAATTCTATTATCTATTCTGTCAATGGAACCTTCCTCTTGGGCCTCTGTCAGCATTTGTAACCTAGTGTAAAAACTATGATAAGAATCTCTCTTTTTAAATAATACATCTACTACATTATTCATAGCATCCGTAAGGTTTGAAGCAGCATCTAGTAAATTCTTTAAATCTGAGACTGCTAAATCTTCAAATTTTACTCCCACATGATAGCCTACTTGTAGACATTTGAACTTATCTTCAAAACTTATTGTATTTCCTTCTAAATAAGGGGCTACATGGCTAAAATCCATTTCAAAATGAGGATCTAATACTATAGTAGGAATATTTTGTTTCATCAATTCTTCTAATAATACCCTAAGACCGAAGGATTTACCTGAACCTGAACCTCCGAACACACCGATATGGGGATAATGATGCATAGATTTTATATCTAATATATATGGAATTTCTCTTTGAGGACATAGCCCTTTTTCTTCAAAGGTATATAGAAGATTTTTAAATTCCTCATCCATACCTAAAGCCATATCATCTGTATTTCTAATAACTCCTAAAACTAATCCCTCTTCTTTTTTAGTCTTTATCATTAAATCCTTTACTTCATAAAATTCCGGCAATCTAATATCTGACCCAGTTTGTACTGGATATAAAGCTTCATTTAAAAGTCTTACTTTGGCTATATAAATGGTTTCTTCATCAATATTATAGCCTAATGTTCTTAGGGACTCTAATACAGAAGAGTCTACAAAATCTCCTGCTATATTTAGAGGTATATATCTGTTGAAAGTCTTTGCCTCTACAACTTCTCCCATTAAATCTCCTTGATATGGATCTTCTATTATTAAAAACTCATTTATTCTAAAATTTCTGGTTTTGGAACCTATAAATACTTCCTGTTGAGTTGTAATACCCACTACCTTCATCTAATCACCCCTTCTATTTAGTTAATAGTTAATAGTGAATAGTGAATAGTGAATAGTTTTGAGTAAGGCTTTTGGGTCTTTAAGGTTTTAACTATTAGTTATTCACTATTCACTTTTCACTGTCTTTTAGCTCTTTCTGATATAAAAAACCTTTCATACAAATCTCTGTCCATATACCTTTCCATAAGTCCCTTTATCATAGCATCAGATATTTTGACCTCTTTATCTACTATATCCAGCCATAGAGGTACTCCTCTGCTATTTTCTGGAGTTAAAGTGAAAACTAGCCTTCCCATCTCCTCTAAATAGTCTTTCTGACTATCTATAATATCCATTCCTATAACCGTAGGGGCTAATGAGGACCTCATAAATACAGAAGAATATCCCGCTTCCTTCTTCTTGTTAGCTTCGTCATCTATAATTATCATCTCACCATACTCTAATTGCCCAAATAATAACTCCCTATCATAGGCATTTATGTTCATTTTAGGATATACTTCTCCTAGCTTATCTCCTATGATAGAAGTTTTTATGTCTTTGATAACCCCAACTAAAAGGATACCCTGTCTTTCACATTCTTCCCTTAATTCTACCCACAAATCATAGGAATCTATATTATATCTAATAAGTGAACCATCCATAAGAATTGCATAGGGCTTAAATCTCTTAGCAGCTTCAAGAGCAACTTCTACCTCTATACTAGCTAACAGCTTATTCCTCTTATCTACTATTATTTTTTCATCTTCTTCCAATATATTTTCTTCTCTTTCAGAAAATAATGGAGTATATATATCTGATTTAAATATAGGCTTGTCTTTAATTATAGTTGATTTGGCTAAACCTTGAAAGACATCTACAAAATGAGGATAAGCTCCACCCATCCTATTTGTAGAACCATCCACTCCAACAATACCACCTTTGGCTTCATATAGAGCTAAATGATTGTTTTCTAATTTTTTCATTGATTTAATAGAACCTACATGCTCCTTTATAAATTCTCTTAATATATTTTTATCTAAAGACAATACTTCCTTATATTTGTCTTGTATTAAACTGTTTAAATTAGATATCTTTTCTTTTAATTCATTATGTATAGTATAAATGGCAATCACCCCTTTGTTTAGTGAATAGTTAATAGTGAATAACTAATAGTTGAAAAGATTAAAAGACCCAAAAGCCTTACTACAAACTATTCACTTTTCACTATTCACTGATTCTAATGCTTTCTTTATACACCAAATTTTTCGGTATATTGTATTCTTCTGATACTTTTTTTACTGCTTCCTTTTTAGTCAAGCCTTCATCTATATATTTTTCTAGTAATAAGCCTATATCTATTTCTTGTACCTCTTTTTCTTCATGATTTCCATCAACTATTATAACGAATTCACCTTTTACTCCAGAATCTTTAAATTTCTCTAATGCTTGTGGCGCTGTACCACGAAAGGTTTCTTCATATTTTTTTGTCAATTCTCTAGAAATAGAAATTTGTCTATCTCCTAATATATCTTCCATATCCTCTAGTAAGTTCATTAATCTATGAGGTGCTTCATAAATAATCGTTGTTTTCGTATATTCTTTAATCTTAGCAAGTTCCTTTTTTCTTTCTCCCTTTTTAGAAGATAAAAAACCTTCAAAAATAAACTTCTCCGTTGATAATCCTGAAATAACTAGAGCAGTAATAGAGGCTGTAGCTCCTGGTAATGCAATTACTTCTATTCCTTCATCGATTGCTTGTCTTATAAGTTCTTGCCCGGGATCAGATATACCTGGCATTCCAGCATCCGATACTAATGCAATGTTTTGGCCAGAACTTAATTTTTCTATTAACTCAGTTCCTTTTTCCTTTATATTATGCTCATGATATGATGTTAAAGGCTTTTTAATATCATAATGATTCAACAGCTTAATAGTATGTCTAGTGTCCTCAGCGGCAACCAAATCTACTTCTCCTAATATCCTTATGGTCCTAAGGGTAATATCCTCAAGATTTCCAATGGGAGTAGGACATATATATAGAACTCCTCTTTCCATCTTATTTCTCCTTCCAATAAGTATGATTTTAGTGCATCTCCAATCCTTGATAAGCTACCTATAAAGGTCACCATAAATTATACTTATTTCATCTGTATAAGATCCATCTTCATTATACACTATCAATGGATCATAAAATTTCAAATCAGGTTTACCTGTCTTTACTGCTTCAATTAATACTAAATTAGGTTTTTTAGTTAATTTTGGCTGAACAAATCTTATGTATTTTGGCTCCAATTTATATTTTCTAAGGCTATAAATTATATCTACCAATCTATCTGGCCTATGAACCATATAAAATTTTCCTAATGGCTTTAATAGATATTCGCTAACTTTAATTATATCCTCAAGAGTACAAGCTATTTCGTGGCGGGATATGGCAAAATTCTCCTCAGGATTTACTAATGCTCCTCCTGCTTTCATATATGGGGGATTTGTTGTAATAGTATCTATTGAATTCCTGCCAAATTTTGCTGGTAGCTCCTTTAAATCCATATTTAGGATATTAATCTTTTCTTCTAAATTATTTAATTCTATGGATCTTTTTGCCATATCTGCTACTTCTTCTTGAATTTCTACACCATAGATTATATCCACTTTGTCCTTTGCATATAGCCTCAAAGGTATAATTCCCGTACCAGTTCCTAAATCTACTACTTTTCCCTTAGATTTTGCAAAGTGGGATAGGAATATAGCATCAGTACCGTAAGAAAATTTATTTTTATTTTGTATTATTTTAAAATCAGACCCCGGAATTATATCTATTCTCTCATCATCTCTTAACATAGAATTCTCCTTTAATTTCCTCTAATGGAACATAAAGTTATATAAACATATAATTTTATATCTCTTTTAATAAAAAAGACCCTTAAGGGTCTTTTTTCTAAGTACTATTCTGGCTTAGGTGCGTCTACTGGACAAACGTTAGCACATGCACCACAGTCAATACATTTTTCAGGGTCTATAACATAGATATCTCCTGCAGATATAGCGTCAACTGGACATTCCGCTTGGCAAGCGCCACATGCAATACAATCATCATGAATCTTATATGCCAATTGTTTCACCCCCTTGTTATGCTTGTATGTTAATACGATTTAATTTTAACAGATTTCGCTCAATATTAAAAGAGATTTTAAATTTATTTAACTTTTACCTAATCTTCTAAACTTTTAATATCTATTTCCTCCACGTCTATAACTTCCTGTACTAGCTCCATTACCTTCTCATATGCTGAATCTACTTCTCCCGTATCTTCTATCTCCTTAACTTGGAAGTATAATAAGTCATCTGTATTATCTTTTAATCTTACCTTTACTTTTACCTTTTCAAGCAGAGTAAATGTCTCAACAACAGTTCCTCTTCCCTCTGGGGTAATAACTATAGCTCCTACTTGTGGCATTTTAGCAATAATTCCTCGTATACATCATGTTCATATTTTAGACAACACATGAGTCTTCCACAAAGTCCAGATATTTTAGTTGGATTTAAAGATAAAGATTGCTCCTTAGCCATTTTTATAGATACTGGCTCAAATTCACCTAAGAATTGCCCACAGCATACTACCTTTCCACAAGGTCCTATGCCACCTACCATCTTAGCTTCATCTCTTACTCCTATTTGTCTAAGCTCAATTCTGGTTTTAAATATAGCAGCTAAATCCTTTACTAACTCTCTAAAATCCACCCGGCCATCAGCAGTAAAATAAAATATTACTTTATTATTGTCAAAGGTATATTCCACATCGACTAATTTCATAGATAATCCATGTTCTTCTACCTTTTGTTGACATATGGATATTGCTTCATTGGCTTTTCTTTTATTTTCTCTATGAATATCAAAGTCTTCATCTAAAGCTACCCTAATAACTTTTTTTAGGGGAGCTACTATTTCACTCTCTGTAACTTCCTTTGGTCCCACTACTACATGGCCAAATTCTATTCCTCTAGCTGTTTCAACTACGACAAAATCATTAAATTTTACATCTATATCATCAGGGTCGAAATAATAAATTTTTCCTGCTTTCTTAAATCTCACTCCCACTACTGTTACCATTATAATTAATTCCTCCTATATACTGAGAAGCATAGTTTCTATGGATAAACTAAAGTTCACATTCCTTTTAATATTTATCTTAGTATCTTCTACTTTATATATTATATCATTAATTCTATTTAAATCTATAAAGGATTCCTTGGATAATATCTCAATCTTATCTTTATTTATTAAAAGGCCAGTGTTTCCTATTTCTTTATAAATAAGCAAATCCCTAAACCAATAAAGAATAATATCTAATATTTCCTCAATATTTTCCTTATTTTCATTAAAAAAGTCCATAGAAGTAAGAGCTTTTGTTTTATCACCCTTTAACAGACCATCTATTATCTTTATGATTTCCTCTCTTTTATCAAAAAAGCTATTTGATTCAGCTAATTCTATAGATTTCTCCACAGACCCCTTTGTAATACCTGCAATAAATTTAGCCCTATTCTCATCAATTCCATAGTCTCTCATTAACAAATCTATTATCTTAGAAATATCCAGTGGATAAAATTTGACTATTTGACATCTAGATAATATTGTTGGAAGTAATTTACTACTACTGGAAGTAACTAAAATTATATTAATATATTCTGGGGGTTCTTCTAATGTTTTAAGTAAAGCATTTTGACTCTCTAGTCTCATCATATCACAATCATCAATAATGAATACTTTTCTTTTACTCTCAAATGGGGACGTTGCCATGGAATTAATTAGTTTCTCTATTTCAGATTTTTTTATTATTCCCTTTTCAGGAGACAAAATTTTAAAATCCGGATGATTTTCACTATCAAATTTAATACAAGAACTACATTTATTACATGGTTCAGCCTGTCCTTCTCTACAAAGAAGTGTTTTAGAAAAGGCTAGGGCCAAATTTCTTTTCCCTAAGCCTTTTTCCCCTTTAAATAAATAGCAATGGCTAATACTTTTATTCCTTATGGAGTTTTTTAAAGCCTCTATTTGCTTTTCATGTCCTAGAATCTTATTAAAATCCATTTATATCCCTCAACTCTATATCTTCATATATTTATCTATATCCATTACAAATAGATTAGCGCCTCCAACAGTTATTTCATCATTTCCTGATTTTACTTTTTTGCTAACACATTCTTTCCTTATTAATTCTACTACCTCATCTACTTTATTATCTTCCACACCTATGAAAAGTGTAGTATTTCCAGATTTGAGAAAACCACCTGTTGAGGAAAGCTTTGTGGTTCTTATTTTATTTTCCATTAAAGCTTTTATAACCTTTGTAATATATTCATCTTGAATTATAGCGATAATAAGTTTCAAAGAACTCACTCCTTATATTTTAATATGTTTTTCTACATCAAGTATAAATAATGTTGCGCCCCCAACTTTTACTTCCAATGGGAATGGTATATAGGTATCTCCCGGCATAGTCACTGTAAGAAGAGATGTGGTAAGCTCTCTCGTTTTACAATTTTCCTCTATTACCTTTATTACAGAAGGTACCTCCTCCTCCTCTACTCCAATTAAAAGCGTAGTATTTCCGGATTTTAAAAATCTCCTGTTGATGATAATTTTGTGATTCTAAATTCCTTTTCTGTTAAATCATCAATTAAAGCTCCAGCATCTTGATCCTGAACTATACATATTATAAGTTTCATACAATCACTCCCTCTTCTTAGTTAGTAAGTCTTCCACTTCTTTAATACTTTGCTCAAGAACTTCTTCTATTGATTTTGTAGCATCTATAACTTTTATATTCTTTGGGTACAATTTTAAAAGCTCCATGTAACCTTCATAAACGGTCTTGTGAAAATCATTGCCTTCCTGTTCCAGCCTATCTCCACCTTGATTCCCAGTTTTTCTCTCTAAAGTAACTTCTGGATCAACATGAAAGAAAAGGATTAAATCTGGATACACTCCTCTAATTGCAAAATCATTTATAGCTTTAACCTTTTCTATGCCTAACCCTCTTCCTACTCCTTGATAGGCTAAACTGGATAAAACAAATCTCTCACATAAAACCAATTTTCCTTCTTTTAAAGAAGGCAATATTTTCTCGTGGACATGCTGTCCTCTTGCTGCTGCATAAAGCAGTGCTTCTGTTTCATCACTTATACCAGTGTTTTTTTCATCTAAGACAATATGGCGGATTTCTTCGCCTATTAAAGTCCCTCCGGGTTCTCTAGTCATTACAAATTCTATGCCTTTATCTTTTAAATAATTCCCTATTAGTTTTATTATCGTTGATTTCCCTGAACCATCCGGTCCCTCTAAAGCTATAAAAAGTCCTCTCACCAAATATCTTCCTTTCTTATTCCACTACAACTAGTCTATCTTTATTATAGCCCATTAATCCTACTATTTCTATACCGTTTTCCATTAAGAAAGTAATTTGCTCATACAGTTCTTGAGTTATTTCTTCCCCAGGTACTACTAACGGTACTCCTGGTGGATACGGAATAATAGCAGTGGCAGATATTTTACCTATACTATATTTTAGCTCTCTTTGTTTTTTGTTGCCGTGATAAGCCTCATATATAGGCATTATAACTTCTGGTGTTGGTAATTTGATACTAACTGGTGTTATATCATCATATGGGGCTGTCTTTGCCAGATCTTCCACAGCAGCTATTAATCTTTCATAATCCTCTTCTTCATTCATAAAAGATGTAAGAGCTAAAGCATAGTAATAATCTGTCATTTCTAATCTTATATTGTATTTTGCATATAATTGCTTCTTTACTTGAGAACCTTTCATCCCATCTATTCTAAACAATATCTTTGTATTATCCTTTGCAAATATGGTTTTGTCATTTTCATCTCCAGTAAATACGAATACCCTATCTATAGCATTAAGTCTTTTTATAGTTTCTTCACATTTATCTATATTCCATTCTAATTTTTTCCTTGCCTCCATTGAGTCCATATAAGCTGTTGCTATTTCATTTGATGCAGTGAATAAATATGAAGGTGAAGTGGTTGTATACAGTTGAAATCTATCCCTAAGCTTATTTAAATCCACTCTATCAGTACCTACGTGAATCATTGATGTCTGAGTAAAGCTGGCCATAGTTTTATGTGTGCTATGAATTACTATATCTGCACCACATTCTAAGGCTGGCTTAGGAAGTCTCTCTGAGAAGGTCATATGAGGTCCATGTGCCTCGTCCACCATTAATATTCTATTATGCTTATGAACTATCTTTGCTATTGTTTCTAAATCAGAACATACCCCATAATAATTTGGATATGTTATGACTACTGCTTTGATCTCATCATCTTCAGTTAAAATATCATCTATATCCTTTGGATCTAAACCCGTCATTACATGGTATTCCTCATTATAGTTTGGATACATGTAGATTGGATTTAGTCTGTTGAGTATCATTGCATTATATACTGCCTTATGACAGTTTCTTTGAACTAGTATTTTATCTCCTGGCTTCGTTATTGTAGCTAATGCTATATATATACTTCCAGTTGAACCATTTACTGCATATTGGGTATATTTTGCACCGAAGACCTTAGCTGCTAGTTCTTGGCTCTCTTGGATGATGCCCCTTGGGTCTAGCAAATTGTCCATGCCTTCTGTTTCTGTTGTGTCTATAAAAGGTATATAGTCACCCCAATTAATTAGTGTATTTTTGCCTTTATGTCCAGGCATATGAAAAAAAACACTATCCTCTTCCATCAATCTTTTTAGCGCATCAAATACGGGAGTTTTCATTCCCAACCATCATCCTCCTAATCAAAATAAATTTTCTTACTTATTATATATCACTTTTACAAATATATAAACCATAAATTTAAAAAACCCTGTATTAATTTACAGGGTTTAGTTGGTGCTTTTCAGATATGTAATATCCTAATAAGATTCTAATGAGATTTTTATACAAATCATATGTTTCATCAAATACAGATGTCCTTGTAATTTCATCTATACATTCTTTGCAAATGCTTTGCCCAAGTAAATTTGTTATTACTCTATCGTTACCACATATTTTGCAATACATATATCTCACCCCTTACCTTTATTTCCCATTACGATTATTGCCCTAATACTATATTTTATTCTTAATAATTTATTTCGTGCTTGGCAAGGGGTAAGTATTAATATTTAAAATTTAATGTGTACTGGCATTTTTTGCATTTTCCATTTTCTACTCCAACTATCTCCCCATTTAAATGTCTATCTACTAATTTGTTGTAACATTTGGGGCAATAGCTATTATTATCGACACCCCAAACATTACCTATATATACATAATCTAAAAATTTCTTAGCTATATTTTTAGCTTGAATCAAGGTTTCAATATTAGTTGATGGAAGTTTCATTTTATATGCTGGGAAATATCTACTTAGATGGAGAGGTATAGAAGGATCTACCTCTGCAATTCTTTGGGCTAATCTCCTTATTTCATCAAAAGAAGCATTTTCTCCATCAATTAACATGGTAGTCACTTCAACATGAACGTCTTTAGAAGCTATCTCAATTGTCCTTATAACAGGGTCTATACTTCCTTTACATATAGATTTATAAAAAGAATCTTCTATAGACTTTAAGTCTATGTTCATGGCATCCACATAAGGCAGAAGCTCCCTTAAAGGTTCTTCATTTATATATCCATTTGTGACCATTACATTTTTGAAGCTTTCTTCTTTTATTTTCTTAGATATGTCTAAAACGTATTCAAACCAGATACTGGGTTCATTATAAGTATAAGCTATACCAATGGAATCCTTTGCCTTAGACAGTGTAATTATGTCATCCTCAGATATGTCCATCATCAAAGATTCCTCGTACACTATCTCCCAATTTTGACAAAAATCACATCCTAAATTACATCCGAAACTGCCAACTGAAAATATACTAGTTCCAGGGTAAAAATGATATAACGGCTTTTTCTCTATTGGATCATAAGAATAAGAAGTTACCTTTCCATAATTTAAAGTATATAGAGTTCCATCTATATTCTTTCTTACTTTACATTTACCTGCATTTCCGTCTCTAATCTTACAATAATGGGGACAGAGGACACAATATACATCCTTGTTGTCGCCTTTTTTATAGTGCTTAGCTTCCTTCATGATCTTCACCTCGAAAATTCAGTGAATAACTAATGGTGAATAACTAATAGTTAAAAAGATTTAAAAACCCTAGAACATTACCCAAAACTTTTCACTATTCACTATTCACTATTCACTATTCACTAATAATATCTCGTCACTTCAAACCTCTCCATGGTATAATTCTCATCTGGCATAATATTAGCTTTTCTTAGAGCTATGTCTAGCTGTTCATCTACAGTATCTACACCTTCTAAATTAGGAAGTAAAAGACCTTTTTTATATCCATGAGAAACTATTACTCCATATTTCTTTGCATCTAGTTCCTCCTTAGTTTTAATAGGCTCTGGCTCCGACAATACATCTACAGAATATATTATATCTTCTAATTCATATTCTGTTACCCTATCAAACCTCTGATCCTTCATTCCTGCTGATACTGCATTTTTTATTATCTCCAATGCTATATTTGGTTCTGTTGGCTCAGTAGTGCCTATACAGCCTCTTAGCATATCATCTTTTTTTAAAGATACAAACACTGCTTTTCGTATATTTAAAAACTCTTCAGGCAGTCCATCTGGAACATCTATATATTGCCTGTACTTTACATAATGCTCTAAGCTTTTTCTAGCTAATTTAACATATAAACTTTCATTTTCTCTAGCCTCCATAATTTTAGCCCTTTTCTTTTCTTCTATTATATCTAGGAGATTTTTTCCTTCCAAGGGATTACCAAAAATCTCTCCTAATATATCAGCTTTTGCTGTGCAATATCCTACACCAAAAGGACCTTCATAGGACATAACCTCTGACTTTAATTTATATCCATCTACAATTCCAGTGGCTATCATCAATGACCTTAATCCACATTCTCCTGCTGCTTCAGCTAATTCTAAGTCAAATGTAACAATATCTTCTAATCTGTTTTCTTTTAATATATCTATAATTTTCTCATCAAATATTTTTCCCTTTGGTGAATAAGTGTAGGGACCATCATTTGAAAGTCTATGAGATAAATCTCCAGATGCGATTATCACAACTTCTTCATCTGAATCCATTATTGCAGATTGTATTGCCCTTCCAAACTTATATAATTCCTTTGGAGATAAAATTCCATAGGTAATGTGGATAAGTTTATAATTCTTATATTCTTTATCCACAAAATATAAAGGTACTAAGGCCCCATGATCTAGTTCTCTCTCCACTTTATACCTTTTAGCAAAGCTTTCATCTACTCCTGCTACCATTATCTCCGCTTCTAAACTATTGTTGATTATTTTCTTTACTAAGGATAGATTATTTTCAAATTTAAACTTTAATTCACTATTACCAAAATTTCCAAAATCCCCAGATAAATCTTTTTCTATGGATATTGATATTGCATCACTAAATAATGGTCCGTGAGGCGTAATAATTATTATAGTAGATGGAGATTTTTCTTTTATATCTATACTTAAGGTTTTAACACCTTCCATTGTTTTTTGTATCTTCTTCTCTTCTCCTTTTCCTATTTCTGGAATAATAATAGGTGGATGTGGAAATAAATAAGCCCCTAAAATTTTACCCATTAGATCAATCCTTTCTAAATGCAGTGAATAACTATTAACTAATAGTGAATAGTTAAAAAGACCCTAAATATTTACTTAAAACTCTTCACTCTTCACTATTCACTCTCATTTATATCTTACCCAAAAAATAGAAAAACCTATATAGAAAACTCTATATAGGTTTCTTTTTTTTCTAATCCCAGAAGAAAGCTCTTTTTTCCTAATTTTATTTAATTGCAACTTAATCTATATGGATTTCAAAGAGGCTTCCCTGATGTGTTAATATCTCAATAGAAGCCTTTTTTGTTTTATTAGGAATATTTCTTAACTGCTTCTATACCTTTTTGTGTTACATAAATTTTTCTCTTAAATAAACCTTTTTCTAATATATATCCTTGTCTTGTTAAATGGCTGGTTACGCTTGATACCTTTAATGATTTCCATTGTTGATCTTTCACATATTTATTTACATTTTGAGGAGCTTCCTTTGCAATTTTTAGCAATCCAACATAAGTCGAATTCAACCCTTCCCGATTCATTTCTGCTTCTTTCCCCACCAAGGCTGATAATACTTGATTTGCTTTTTCCGTTACATAGAACTCATAAAACTTACTACCTATTAAACCAGCTCTCTCAATATAACCTCCACGATCTAACTTTTCAATCGACATATTTGATGTCTTAGAGTCTACACCTAATGCATCAGTTATATCTGCCATATATATATGTCCGTTTCTTATTAGTTCTAATACTTGTATGTCAATTTTATCTAATGTAACTTTTTCTCTTTTACCTTCATTTGCTTTAACTTTCCAATCTGATTGAGCATAGTATTTAGAAGATTTAGATCCATTAGCTAAAAGACCTACTATAACAGTTACTGCAAATCCAACAATTGCCAAATGAGTCCATTTTCCAACGGTAAATATTCCTAGTAATTCAGTCAATGTTAAAACTGCCATTGATATCATTCCTGCTAAAACTCCCCATAATGCTCCATTTGAATTAAATTTAGGCCAAACAGCTCCAAAACAAAGTAATACTGCAGGTGGTACTAACCAAGCATTGGCAAAAGCGAATAAATAAGTTGGTCCTCCTGGAAAGTAACATAATGCCCATGTTAATATTCCTACTAATAGCATTATTATCTTACTTGCTTTTAATGTTGTTTTAGCATCTGCTTTAGGATTAATCATTCTTTGATAAATATCTCTAGTAGCGGTTGATGATGCTCCTATTGCAGCTGTAGATGCTGTAGAGATAGATGCAGCTACAGAACCTATAATAAAGAAAGATGATACAATTGGGGGGAATAAACTAGCAAATACTCCATATGCTGCAGTGGGCAGACTTGTCCCACCACCAAGTGTAAATGATTCTGGCGTTACCGCTCCAGCATATGCACCTATGAATGCAAGAGGAATCATAAATACTACTATTAATAATACTCCAGCTATGGCAAATGATTTCTTTGCTACTTTTTCACTTCTACAGGAAGCAATTTTCATCCAATAATAATTATTTCCCCAAACTAAGGCAGCACCGAAGAGTAAAACAAAGGTTAGTGCACTTGGGTATTTAAATGAAGTAATTCCCATACTTCCACCTGTAATTCCTTCTGTAAATACATTTGCACCTCCCCAGCTTGATTGTAGAAAATCAATTCCTCCATATTTTTGAATAGCCATTGTCAAAAATAAAGGAATCGCTATAATACCAACAGACACTTGGAAAAAATCTGTTATTGTAGCCGCCCACAATCCACTAATATAGGTAAATATTAAAATTATAGCGAAAACTATTGCAAGGACAACTCCTTGTGGCCAGCCTACAAATCCGGAAACTATTCCAACTACAGACATTATATTATTAGCTAATATACCGCATAACCCTATAATAGTACCTGCAGCAACTACATTTCTTACTTTGCCGCTATATCTCATTTCTAGGTATTCTGGAAGTGTTTGAGCTCCATTTATTCTAATAAATTTTGAGAATACTAGTCCATAAAATATAAGACCTAATGCAGAATATATAATTCCCCATATAAGAGATCCTTTGATTCCATATAGAATAGAATATCCTGGAGCTAAGGATACTGTTGTACCAGCAAAGCCTATAGCCGCTACCCCCATAATATTTATTAATAAACTTACTTCTCTTCCTGCTAGGATATAGTCAGAAGTGTCAGATACCCACTTCTTGCTATATACTCCAGCGCCGACCATTATTGCTGCAAATACAATAAAGAAAATACTGAAGATAACTTGCACATTCATTTTTTCTACCACCTTTATATTTTATTTGTAGTTATATCCTTAATGTTTAATTATCAGTTTCTATTCTTCTATTATTCCAACAGCTCTAATCCATCCTGCACTTGCATCCTTGATTTTAATTGGAAGACAAATTATTTCAGAGCCAGTTATTGGAAGTTGATCAAGGTTAGTAAGTTTTTCTATATGAAGATAAGCTTCTTCCATGCCAGCTCTATGTCCCTCCCAGATAATGGAACCATCTCCTGTACGATTAAACTCTTCTCCAGTTAATGGCAGCGGTATATCCCAGCTCCATCCGTCTGTTCCCATGACCCTTACTCCTTGTTCTATTAGCCATAAAGTAGCCTCCTTACCCATTCCACATCCAGCAGTTAAAAATCTTTCTGTTCCCCAATACTTAGGTGCACCAGTCATTATTAAAACAATATCGCCTTTTTTTAATTTTATAATCAATCTTCTCAAAATACTCAATAAAATCTTTGCTCATAACTTTATATCCATCTGGCTTATCTCTAAAATCTACTATTACTCCATGACCGAAAAACCAGTCTAAAGGCACTTCATCAATAGTCCATGCTCTTTCTCCCCTATTCATAGTTGGATAAAAGTGATATGGAGCATCAATATGAGTTCCTGTATGGGTCGATAATGTTACATATTCTATTGCCCATCCATTCCCTCCTGGTAAATCATCTACAGTTGCATTTCCAAAGAACTTTGCCATTTCTTCTGCTGTATCCTTATGGTTATTATATACTATCTGTGGAATTTGTTTTGGTGGGTCACTAGGTAAATTATTTTCAACTGAAATACTTAAGTCAATAATCTTTCTCATCTTTAATTCTCCTTTTGTAGTTTTACTTTTTCAATCCTAAAATTTCTCTAGCTTCATCTGGTGTAGCTACTTCATTACCACTTTGTATTATTATATTAGCTGCTCTTTCAACAAATTGATTATTTGATTCTGCTAGTTGCCCCTTAGCAAACATTACATTATCCTCCATGCCTACTCTTATATGACCACCCATAGCTATGGTAGCTAACATAATTGGTATATGCCCTCTACCAATGCCCAAGGCAGACCAAGTAGAGCCTTGAGGTATCAAGCTCTTCAAATAAACTAAATTTTCTACAGTTGCAGCTGTTCCTCCCGCTGCTCCTAAAACAAACTGATAATGTAAAGGTGCCTTTAATATACCTTTTTTCACGTAATATTCTGCATTGTAAATCATACCTGCATCGAAAATTTCAATTTCTGGCTTAACTCCATATTCTTGCATTGTTTTGCCTAGTTCCTCCAAGAAGGAAGGTGTATTTAGAAACACAGTACTATGTTGCCAGTTCATAGAGCCACAATCGTATGATGCCATTTCAGGTCTAATGGTTTTTAGGTGAGCTTGTCTTGTCTCATCTGTAGCATTTAAATCTCCGGAAGTTGTGCAGTTAATTACAATATCACATTTTTCTTTAATAAGTCTTACTGTTTCTTCAAATTTTAATTTATCCATAGTTCCTAAACCTTCATCATCTCTCATATGAAGATGAGCAATTGCAGCTCCTGCTTTATAACATTCAAAAACATCTTCTGCAATCTCTTTAGGTGTCAAAGGTACATTTGGATTATCCTTCTTTGTTGGCCACGCACCTGTTGGTGCTACTGTAATAATTGTTTTTCCCATTTTTATCCTCCTCTTTATTATTTAATATCTTTCAAGCAGCATAGCTACTCCTTGTCCACCACCACAGCAAAATGTTACTAACCCTAATTTTGCATCTCTATCTTTCATCTCATAAACCATTTTAGTTACTAATATAGCTCCCGTTCCTGCTAGAGGATGACCTAAAGCAATAGCTCCTCCATTAACATTCAGCTTTTCTTCATCAATACCTAGTTCCTTTACGCAAGCCAAAGTCTGTGCGGCAAAAGCTTCATTTAATTCAATTAAATCAATATCCTCTAACTTAAGATTGGTTTTCTCAAGAATCTTTTTAGTAGCAGGTACTGGTCCAATCCCCATAATATTTGGATCACAACCTACAGATGCAAAGGTCTTGTATCTTGCCAAAATCTCTAAACCAAGTGATTTTGCTAATTCTTCCTCCATAATAACTACAGCTCCTGCTCCATCACTCATAGGGGAACTATTCCCTGCAGTAACTACTCCATCTTTTTTAAAGACCGGCTTTAATTTAGACATAGATTCTACATTAGCATCTATTCTAATCGGTTCATCTTCAGATACTGTAATAGTCTTTCCTTTACCTAAATCAACTTCAATAGGTAATATTTGCTCCTTAAATTTCCCTGCTTTCAATGCTTCTGTAGCTTTTCTATGACTATTTACTGAATATAGGTCCAGTTCTTCCCTTTTCAAATTATATTTTTCTGCAAGATTCTCTGCTGTAATACCCATATTTGGGTTTCCAATATGATCTGGAGCAAGTCTCAATCCTTCAGAAAATCTTGGTGGAGTTACAGAATATGCTGTTTCAGGTTTTAACATCACATATGGTCTACGAGAATCACTTTCAACTCCGCCTGCTACAATCACCTTAGCTTCTCCTAGTTGAATCATCATTGCACCTAGTGCAATTGCATTGAGAGAAGTCCCACATTGTCTATCAACTGTAAGTGCAGGTTTTTCCATTGGTATGCCAGCTTCAAGTGCTACCATTCTTGCAATATTGTTTATATCGTGTCCCATTAGATTTCCAAAAATTACTTCATCTATTAAATCCATATCTATGCCTGCTCTATTTACTGATTCTTTGACAACTGCTGCACCCATTTTATATGGCTCTACTGACGATAGTATTCCTCTGCATTTACCTACAGGAGTTCGTACAGCAGAAACTATAACTGCATTTTTCATATTTTCCTCCTTTATATAATTATTTTTCAAATATAAATAATGCAAATACCATGCCAAATTTAAAATAAAAAAGAAGTTTGAAATTACAGGCTTCTAGCCATATGATTTCAAACTTCTTTTCATTTATGTGTAAACAATTGTTTACATCCTTTAGATTTAATCTTGTAGTTTATTGTAATGCAGCAGTATTTGTAAATATAAGTTTACGTAAACTATAGTTTACACTTTAGTTTTTATCTATGAAGTATTTTTCCATCTTTTTGTATAGCAATGTTCTGGATATCCCAAGCATATTTGCTGCCTGAGTCTTATTATTATTACATTTAGAGAGAGCTTGTATTATAGTTTCTTTTTCTAGTCTATCCTTCATATCTTTAATTAAAAATTCATTTTCATTAGTTGATAATTCATTATTTATATTTATTTTATGATTCTTTCGAAGTCTCTTATTCTCAAAGTAAGGACTAAAATGTTTCCATTCTAAAACCTCTCCCCAGGACATATTCATGGCTCTTTCCACCACATTTTGTAGCTCTCTTATATTTCCTGGCCAATCATATTCCTTGAGTTTCATCTTAGCCTCATGAGATATACTAGGTACACTCATTCCCAGCTGAAAGTTTAATTTATCTAACAAATTGCCAACTATAAGCGGAATATCTTCTTTTCGTTTTCTTAATGGTGGAATAACTATCTTTATTACATTGAGCCTATAGAATAAATCACTTCTAAATTTATTCTCTTTTACCATTTTTTCTAGTGAAGCATTAGAAGCTACAATAATTCTAACATCAATAGGAATACTCTCTTTTCCACCTACTCTTTCGATTTCTTTTTCTTGCAGAGCCCTCAAGAGTTTTGGCTGTAATACCAATGGCATCTGATTTATTTCATCAAAAAATAAACTTCCTCCTTTAGCCATTTCGAATCTGCCCTCTTTACCACCTTTCTTAGCTCCAGTAAAGGCTCCTTCTTCATATCCAAAGAATTCAGATTCTAGCAGATTACTTGGTATTGCAGCACAGTTTACCTTTATAAAAGGAGCTGAGGATCTCATACTCAGATCATGTATGGAATGAGCTACTAACTCTTTTCCAGTTCCTGTCTCTCCTTCAATTAGTACAGTAGAGTTTGATCTTGCAGCATTAATTATGATATCTTTCATTTTTCTAATCTCTAGACTATTTCCAACAATATTATCTATAGAGTATTTTGCTCCTCTAATCTTCCTTAATTCCTCTTGATAGTACTCGATTTGATTTAGCATACTATTTACTTTCGATGAAAAATCTACTGCACTTTTCATTCCCCTAATAAATACATGTATAAATCCCGCTACCAATTCACCATCCTTTAGAATAGGAATATAAGTTGAAAATGCCTCTGTCTTAGAAGGACCTTTTGAAATAATAACATGGCCTGTAACTGCTTTTTTAGATTTAAGAACAAAGTCAATCTTTGTATCTGGTATAATATCATGAACAAATTTTCCTTTTATATCTTCAAGCTTAATTCCACCCATCATTTCAGACCAAGCTTCATTTACATATACATATCGGCCCTGTGGGTCAGTTATAACAACACCATCTAAATGATCTATGATAAGTTTTGTAATCTCTGGACTTAAATCCATAATATTATCTATCACCTTAGCTACACCTCCAATATATTTGTTGTTAGGTGCATTTCAATAACTATAAATTCATAAGTATTATATAATATTTGACAAAATAAGACAAAATAATCCTTTACTTAAAAAATAAAAAACCCATAAAGAAAATTCTTTATGGGTCATAGTTTATAAATCATATTATTCTTCTGATTCAATTACATCTGGTGCCGCTTCTGTTGCTTCTGGTATGGATGTTTCCTCATCTTCATCTTCTCTATTTATAGATGGTTGAGTCAATGTACAAACTGCATCTTCTAATTCTCTTAATATTGTAATGTTCTCATTGTTAGCTATATCTAAATCCTTCACTAACATTGGAGTTGTAAAGTCCATATTTTCCACATCAACTTCTGCACCATTTGGAATATCCGTAGGTAAACATTCAATTTCAATTTGATCCAATAGTTGCATCAATATTGAAGGCTGAAGTTTTATACTATCCCTATTAACTAGTACTATTGGTACAGTCATTCTTACCTTCTCATCCATGTTTAGTTTCTGAAAATCAACATGAAGTATTTGATTTTTCACAGGATGTCTTTGGATTTCTTTTATAATAGCTGGTATAGTCTCTCCTTCTAATTCTAAGCTTAATAAAGAAGAACTTCCTGCTGATTTATATACTCTTAAAAATTCGGCTGAATCTACTGAAACGCTCGCTGTTTCGCCACCCCTGCTATATACAACTGCAGGTATAACATTATCTTTTCTAATTTTCTTTACTAAATTTTTTCCAGATTCTGTCCTTTTCTGTATCTGCATTTTTATAGCTGTCATGTAATATACCCCCTATCCTTTTTATAGTATACTCTAATAGAATATCACATTTTGGCTCTTCATGCAAATAACAGATGCTATGCCCCTACAAGCTATAAAATCACTTGAAGTATTAACAATAATATTACTCCGGGAACTCCTAAAAAACCAACTATTATAGCATTTAATGGATTGATTGCTATACTTAGTCCAAAGAACTTTCCTATGAAGTTGAAAAGTAATAGTGTTAATCCTCCTAAAATTCCATTACCTATTAATTTAATTATCTTTTTAATTGGCCATACAAGTATAAGACCTATAATATATAGCAAAAAGAGTCCAATAATATAATAAAAAATTGTGCCTAATTCCATTATTCTCCCTCCTAAATCTTATTATACTATAATTATAGGAGGACTTAAGAAAATATTACAATTATTTGTACTAGCCATGAGTAGAAATGTTTTTATTGTTTTCTTCTTCCAGCTCTTGCTGTAAGACAGCTCCTGCTTCCCTATCCCATTCCTTCATTTTCTTCAATAGATATATATATTTTAATTTAGATGCCTCCATATCATATATGGCATAATCAATTAAATCAGGATCTGTAGCTGTTTCAAAAAAACTCTCCTTATCTCTCCACTCCTTATGAGCCAGTCTCAAATTTTCTAACATATCATCCCTTGAGTAGTCTTTTTCCTTTTTCTTAAAACTCATCATAAAAACACCCCCTACTTTTTATCATTGACAAAAACTAAGGGGTATATACTTAAATATCCGTTACACTAAATAACATTTTTGAAACTTTAATAGCTTCATTAACATTTAGACAAAATATCTCAGACTTATCTAACTCCATTTCTTCGATCCAGATATTATATTCTTTCTCCTTACAGAAGAAGTTCATAATATTTCAGCAGCTACCTGACCAATTTGAATTTTTATTTAAATCCACATGAAGTATATGTAAATCACTAGGTTCATAGCTATGTAATCTTCCATCTCTGATACTTACCTTGATATCAGATCCACAATTGCTGCACTTTGATACTACATCTATATCCTGTTTGAAGGTAAATGCCGCTCCCATGGCATCAATAGCACACATAGCCGTAAATTCTCTTCCATCAGCAAGTCTAATTCTATGATTCGTAGGAATTGCCGATACCGGATATATAAAATTGATATTTCCTTCTTCATCTGCCACTATTCCATTTTTCTGAATCAAACTATCCAATATAATATTTACTTCTTCACCTGTTATTCCTAAATTCTTAGCAACCTGAGATGAGTTATTTATATTAAATGCTTGTCCATTATCAATAACATAATTCATCAAATATCTTCTTATTCTTTTCTCTTCTATAGATAATTTACTATCTATACTGGCTATTTTCAGCTGCTCATCAGAATAATACCTATAATCATATTGTTCCATAAAAAAATCAACTCTTTCTAACTAATATCATTTCATAAAGATATCATCTTTTTTAACAATTGTTAAATAGAAAATATTAATAATTACCTCATTTACTATAATATATTTTAATTGTTATTTTTTGCACAATTATGATATTATTTAGAGGATTTCAAGATATAAGGGGGAATTTTAGTGAAAGTTGCATATGTTATCAGTTCTGATAACGCCAGAACTATCTTAAGAGATATGGTAATCCCACAATTAGAGGAAGGAAATCATGGAGCTGAAGTAGTTGGTATGTTTTTCGTATTTGATAATACTTTCTTATTATTAAAAGATACTGATATTGGTGAAAGACTTCAAAAATTACACGAAGAAACTGGCATGATACTTTTAGCCTGTGATCAATGTGCTATTGAAAGACAAATAGAAAACAATCTTGTACAAGGTGCTGCTATTGGTTGCTTCCCTGTATTATATGGAGCCCTTGGTTCAGTAGATCTTGACCAAGTAATTACATTCTAGAGCCACAAGGTCCGTTAATACGGACTTTTTTATTTTTTTATGGAGGGGAAATGATTTGAACAAAGTTTTAGTTGAATTTATCAATACCTGATCTGGCTGCGACGGTTATACCCGTGCTGTAGAGGCTGCTGCAGCTAAATATAAGGACAAGTTAGAGGTGAAAATCTACTACGCTGGCAAGAATATGGATTATGTCAGAAAATATGGAGTTATTTTTAGAGGAACTTTAATTATTAACGAGAAAAAGAAAATTCAGCGAATATCTAAAGATATTATTGAGAAAGAAATAGCTTTGGCTATTCAAGAATTAGAAAATGGACGGTGATTTATAATTGTTATTATTAGATTTTTTAAAGAATATATTATTAACTTCTATTAGTTTACTCAATGGAACCTCTGGTTGGCTTGTTTTCAGTTACATAATAGCTGGACTTCTTCATGATGTTATATCTCCAGTAAGATTCCATAAGCATTTAGGAAATACTAAAATTAGCTCTATTCTAAAAGTAACAATTTCAGGCATGTGTTTACCTATTTGTAGCTGCGGAACAATACCCCTTGGCATTAGTTTATACTACTCAGGGGCTTATGTAGGACCTACATTAGCATTTATGGCATCTACTCCTGCATTAAATCCTATAGCGTTAATACTTAGCTATGGACTCCTAGGAAAAGAACTAACAATAATAAATATAGTTGCAGGATTTTTACTTCCTTTTATTATAGGAATAATTGGTAATAAGTTAGGAGGCAATGAAGTATGTAAACCTGACTTAGAAAATGAAATATCCACTATGTCTTTAGATCCGATGGAAAAAACTACTTTACTAGAAAAATTCAAATCAGGTATGCAATGGGTAATAGGAGATTTAGCTGTGGTATTAAGTAAATATGTAGTTCTAGGAATGTTATTTGGAGGGTTTATTCTAACAGCATTTCCAGACTCATTCATACAAAAATACCTAGGAAATCCCAGTATGCTGTCACTTTGGAATGTGGCAGTCCTTGGTGCATTTATGTACGTTTGTGCAGTTGGTCACATACCATTTATAGCTGCTTTAATTGCCAGTGGGGCTTCACCTGGTGCAGCAATTACTTTCTTGATGGCAGGAGCAGCTACTAACTTCCCTGAACTATTGAGTATTTATAAGATGATTGGTAAAAAAACTGCTATCATTTATGGAACAGTAATATCTGTCTTTGCACTAACTGTTGGATATTTAACAAATTTATGGCTTATGCCTGGATTTGAACCAGCAATTAACTACAATAGAATCGATAGTACTATTGAAAGTGCCAATAAATTGCTTTTTACAATACCAGAGCCACTTAAATATATATGCTCATTCATTGTTTTTCTATTTTTTCTAAAGTCTATGTATCCTAAGGTAAGAGATTTGTTCGGAAAACTTGCAGAACAAGCGAGGTAACTAGATGAAAAAAAACATAAAATCTATATTAATATTTTTAGTTATCTTTGGATTAGGGCTCTATTCCTTTTCCATTAAAAAGAATATTACTGTAAATTATTTAGGGGTGGAATCAGATAATGAGCTTCTCTTATATTTTCAAGAAACTCATCCTGATAATGACGCAATATTATGTGGATATGAGGATTTAAATGACGATGGTCGTAAGGACCTATTGGTAATTTATGCAGAAGAATATAGGAAAAATGCAATGGTCGTAGTTATAGATACAGGAGAAGGATTTAAATTATCTGACCATACTCATGCTCCAATACAGAATCAAAAAATCGAATTTAAAGATATCGACAAAACCGGTCCCATAGAATTTATTGTATCTGGTTCAAAGGATGGCAAATACGGCTATGCAATATTTAGATTGATAGATGATAAAGAAATAAAAGATTTATTTGGTGAAGGTATGGAGGATTGCTGTTAGATAAGATATAAAAATGTGGCTATTTTAAAATAGCCACATTTTTATATCTTATTTATATATTCTATTGCTCAGTAATGCCATCTATTGTTTTCGCCTTAGTCATCCATTCTTCATAGGAAAGCCCTATTGGAAACTCTTTGTTAATCTTCTCTTCTATAAATGTATTGAAATCTTCAATACCGCATGTCTCTAATAGATTTGTAGACATAAATTTTTCGATGTCAGCTATATTAGGAATTTCTTCTTCTGGAATATCAAAATCATAATAATATTGTATATAATTGTCTAAATTTTCTTGTGAGAATTGCCATGTGATAGTTCTTCCCTCTGACACAGTTTTCATATAAACAGTTTTTAGCCCTACTTCTGGCTGAACTCCAAATCCTTCAGCAAACATCATACCTGCATTATATGGATGTTCATATAAGTACTTTATTGCAAGAGCATGTGCAAGCACCAATCTTTTAGCTAATTCTGGATGTTCTTCTAGGAAATCATTGTTCATACAGTAGATACAACACATTCCCCAGCCAGTCTCAAGGTCATCTGAAATATGAGCACCCCATCCTGTTGCCATAATTTTACCAATTCCCTCAAATTCTGCTTGAGAAGCATAAGGGTCACAGCAGGAAAATCCATCAAGCTGACCAGCCTTTAATGCAAATAATTTATCCTTATCTCCCATATCAACTACTTCATAATTTTTTAGTTCCATAGGAATATCTAATTCTTCAGACCATTTACGCCATTCTGGTTTTACCTCTGCACCTGAACCTATAGCTAAAGTCTTTCCAATTAAATCCTTTGGTTCTTTTATGTCGTTACTAACGACTAGATACCTAGAACCTCCTATATGATTGGCTGCAGCCATAAATAATGGGGCTCCTTGATTAACTGATTTAATGGCACCTTCAATCCCTTGATATCCAACATGCATTTCTCCTGAAGACATAGCCTCCATAATTTTACCAGTCTTTGTAACAACAACATTAAGTCCTAGTGCCTTATAGATACCTGCCTTTTCTCCTATAATTGACGGAACCATATGGTCACAGTCCCTATATCCCATTTGCACAACGAAATTTTTATCCGCTTCTGTCAATTCACCTAGCTTGTATTTAGCTACCTCTGCAACTGGGTCATAATCTACTTCTTGAATTGCAGTTTCTTTACTACTATCAGTACAACCTGATAAAAAAGTAATTCCCATTGCTAGGACTAAAACCATAGCAATTATTCTTTTTGTCATATATTTTTCCTCCCTAGATTATATATTATATAATATGTCTTACATATCATAGACGGCTTTAATATACTTTGCTGCTCATTGGGCATTTTTCATGCCTGTTTCCTCAGATACCTTTTCATTTTCATTTCCTTCGATATAATGGCATATAGAGCCTTTACACCCACTTACCTTTCTTGCATCTGATAAATGTTTCTCTAGTTTGTTCTTTTCTTTTTCTAATCTTACTATTTCTGCTTTTATAAAGGATATTTTTTCTTGTATCTTATGGCTTACATAATTACAGGGAGGTATCCCATTGTTTTTTAATACCAGTATCTTTTTTATTTCTTCCAATTCAAATCCCAAGGCCCTAGCCTTTTTTATAAATAATAATTTTTCTATATCTCTTTCATCAAATACTCTATAGTTATTAGAACGTCTTTCTACTTCCCCTAATAAACCTTGGCTATCATAGTATCTGACAGCAGAACTATTAAGTCCAGTAATCCTGCAAACATCTTTTATAAATAACATGGCTTCCTCCTACCTCCTATTATAAACCTTAAAGCCGACTTTAAGGTCAAGGGAAAAAAATAGAAATTGTATAAAAATTATCAATAAATATTTCTTGTAAAAAAGGTTTCTAGCGAAGCATTAGAGCCTTTCTAAAAACTAAATTAAGTCAAGTTCTTTTATTTATAAATCTAAAGACAAAACTCTCCTATTTCTTATAAAAAACATCCATCAAATAATCTGATAGATGTCCTAATCAGCTTTCCATCTAAGTAATATACTTTCAATTAAGAGCATCAATTTATCAATACCAAACCCTATCAAAGCAGCTATAAACATATACGCTATAATTGTATGAGTTTGCATTCTAGATTGAGCCTCTACCATACAGTAGCCGAACCCGGCACTGGTCGCAATGAACTCCGCTCAGATAACTGACATCCAGCCCATACCAATGGCTAATCTTATTCCAGTTATAACTCCAGGAAGCGATCCCGGAAGAACAATATCTTTTATTATATCAATTGTACTTGCCCCCATACTTCGAGCCGCATTATAAAAATCCCTGTTGATATCCTGAACACCTGCTATAGTATTTAGAATAATGGTAAAAATTCCTGAAAATGCAATCATAAAAATTGTAGGCCCATCACCAAGACCAAACCAAATAATAGATAGTGGCACCCATGCCATAATAGGAACTTGCCTTAATGAGTTTATAAATGGAGCCATGGCCCTTAGCATTGTTTTTGAATAACCCATAATCATACCAATGGGCAACCCAATAATAAGTGCATAAAAAGCACCCGTTAAAACACGTCTCATAGTAATACTAATGTTTCTAAGTACATATAGATCCGTTACAGCCTTAAAAAAGGCTTCAACTACACTTTTTAATGAAGGAAAAAGAAATGGTTTATCTACAATTTCTGCTGCAATTGACCATATTATGCCAATGATTATTAGTGCAATTGGAGTATAAATATTAAAATCTTTACCATTAAGCTTTCTCCAAGCGTTCCTGTCTTTCATCTTACTTGCATGTACCATTCTTTTTATGTCTTTTTCTTGTGTATTCAATTCTTTTCTTCACCTCCTCCTAAAGCATTTCCAAGAATGCTTCTATTCTTGTTCGTAGTTGTCCTTCATCGCCCTGTCCATAATTTGTCTCTAAATGCAAATAAGGCTTACCGCATTGGTTTGCGATGTTTTTGATATTTGTGGACTCAATTCCAAATGGGTTACATGAGTGAAGAATAATTCCAACAACTCCATCAACCTTCCATTCATCAATAGTAAGAGCCACCTGTTCGAGTCTCTTTTGATTAGGTGACATGACTGCACAAGGTACCTCTAAATATTTTTCTGCAATACATTTAATAGGATCCTTTGTTTCAGATTCCTCAATGAGCCTTCTTCTAGAAACAATTCCACTGCAGCCCTCATAACAAACTATGACACCACCAAGTTCTTCAATGACCTTAATGGTTTTCTCAAATACTCCTCCACTTGGTCCTCCTGATACTAAGATTCTAGGCCTCTTACTACCTTTAGGAATAGGTCCTTTTCCATTTCTCCAATCCTCTTCACACTTATCTAAAACCTCTTGCACTTTCTCATAACGTTCCTTACGATCAAATATGTATTGGACTCCCTCCATTACACTACGCATATGTAAACCTGTAATAGCAGGCGGATCATAACGTCCAAGCTCATATAGCCGAGCCATTTGAAGACGTTCCTTATTCCCCCATTTAATGGCTTCCCTTAGCATTTCATCTGTAATAGTAATATCAAATTTCTTTTCTAATACTTCCTTAAAGTGGCATAATTCCATAATCCAAGATTCCAGAGATCTTTCAGGGTCAGGATTATTTGGCAAATGTATTATATGAACATCCTTTAATTCCCCAAGCATTTCATACATTTTTTTCTTTCCATCACAAGTCGTTTCACCTACAATAAGATCAGAAAAATAAGCGTAAGGACATGTTTCCGTTAGTGCAAATCCGTAACTTGATTTAATTAAAGGACAAAGATTTGCTGGTAGTTCTGCTTCTGCTGCAGGGATAGGTTCAGGACTCTGACCACATAATCCTACACGATAAAGACCTGCTGCATCAATCATTTCAGAAGGAGCAAATTGACAAAATGTCCCACATAACTTTCCACCATTATCCTTTAGTTCTTTCATCCTAATAAAACCTTGTCTTCTAGCATCAGCAAATTCTTCAAAGCGTTCTGGTAAAGTTGTCATAAATATTCTCCTTTTATAAAAATATTATAATTAAATTATTTATTGCTGTTACAAATTGCCTTTTCAGCGAAGACTACTCTCTTATTGCTCTTTTTATCTGTTTTTTGAATAAACTCCAACAACTCCTCATCACCTTGATTTTTGACTTCTCCATTTAAAGCAGTCCTTAGAATATCAGATAATTCATTTGTATATTGATGATATTTTTCATTTTTTCTATCTCTAGGTCTAGGAAGTTCAATTTTTATATCAGCTAATATTCTTCCTCTATCCCTAGACATAACTATAACTCTATCGCTTAGATAAATAGCTTCATCAACATCATGAGTTACCATAAGAGCTGTTTTCTGATTCTCTTGCAACATTGCTTCCAGCTGTGCTTGAAGCATTTGCCTCATTTGAAAATCAACTGCACCTAAGGGTTCGTCCATCAATAAAACCTTTGGATCACATGCAAGAGCTCTAAGCAAAGCAACCCTTTGTTTCATGCCGCCTGATATCTCATGAATGTAGTAATTTGCATATTCCTCCAGATGTGCCATCTCTAGAAGATTTCTAAGTCTATCTTCTCGTTCTTTTTTTGGTACTCCTTGCATTTTCATTGGATACATAATATTCTCTGAAACTTTCATCCATGGAAAAAGTGCATAATTTTGAAATACAAAAGCTCTATCCGGTCCCGGTTTATTTACTTTCTCTCCGTTTATATAAATATTTCCACCTTCATGCTTCAAAAAACCTGCAATAATATTCAGAGTAGTTGTCTTTCCGCATCCTGATGGCCCTAATAAGGAAACAAATTCCCCTTCATTTACATCAAAAGAGATCTCTTCTAATACAGTATTCATTGATCTTTTATCTCTTCTGTTTGAAAAAACTTTAGTAATTCCTTGTACTGATATTGACATGTCTTCACCTTTCCTATTCTAAACTTAAAAATTTAATATTTTTATTCTGCCAAAATTCCTCTCTCATGCTAATATATTCCTTAAGTATCTCAGTTTGATTTAGCTCTTGAACTGTATTATTATAAGCTGTTATAAAATCTTCAAAAACCTTTGTGCCTATAATATCTTTCTTAACAATTAGACTATAAGAAATATAATCATCTTTGGAAAGTGGAACAAAATTAATGTCTTTTAATAATGCTGCCTTTGTTATATCTAAGACCACTCCATCTACTTGCCCTCCTTCTAGAGAATAGGGCAAGGAAATAGGTGACATCTCAATAACTTCTTTAACCTGTTTGTAGCTTTCTGTGGCAAGTTTATGTAAATGTTCCCTTTTATGACCAATTCCAAGTCTGTGAATGCTTTCTACATCTTCCTTATAACCAATAACCTCTGCATTCATGATAACTGGACCATATATTTCAAAATCATCATTAGCTTGTACTAAATGCAAAGCCATATGATTACAATAAAATGCCATATCGATTTCATCTGAGCTCAAGGCCCATTGCGCTGTATTACTTCAGCAGTCCTTAAATGTAAAATCAGATAAAACTTCTTCTTTTCCTTCTGTAATACCAATGCTATCTATACCAATATTTTTACTCGTTCTAATAATCTTCTCTAGAAGCAATCCTGTTATATCATCTCCAGAGCCGATTCTTAATCCTATGATCGTATTTTTTACTTTCTCCTCCCTAGGCATGAATTTAGAAAACCCTAATCCTAAAATCAATAGCAATAGAAAGAAAAGAAATATCCTTTTAGTTGTGTTCATATAATCATCACTCTATGTCTTAATTTGTCAGTTTTTTAACCATATAGACTAAAAATGTACTAGTTTTATATCAGAAATACTATATCAAACCTTTCAATATGATTAAATAAATATAGAAATATTTGATGGTAATATATACTAATATAGAAAAACATAATCACAAACTCTCTACAATTCGTATATAATTGATTTTATAGATAGAAGGAGCCTACAATTTATATAATATCAAAGGACTGAAATACATTTGGAGGGATATATAGTGCGTGACTTAAATTTATCAAATCAATTTGAAGAATATTTAGAAGCAAAAAGAAATGGTATTCTGAAGGCAAAGGAAGTTAAGGAAAAAGGTGGTATAATTGCAGGTACTTTCTGTAGTTTTGTACCAGTGGAAATACTAGATGCCGCGGGCATCCATATAGTAAACCTATGTGGTACAAGCAATAAAACAACTATAGGTTCAGAAGCAGATCTTCCAAAAAATCTCTGCCCTTTGATCAAATCAAGCTATGGTGCTGCTATTTCAGACAAATGTGGTTATACCCACTTTTCTGATATAGTTATTGGAGAAACGACCTGTGATGGTAAGAAAAAAATGTATGAATTACTGAGTGAGTTAAAGGATATACATATCATGCAATTGCCTCAAGGAGCTGATAGAAGCTATTCACCTCTTATGTGGGAAAAAGAAGTTAGACTATTGATTAAAGTTCTAAAAGAAAAATTTGATATAGAAATTACAGAGGAAAAACTAAAAGAAGCAGCTTCATTTAGAAATAAATTTAGATCTTTATATGGTGAATTATTTGAACTAAGCAAGTTAGAACCACCTGCTATTACAGGTTTTAATGCATATAAAATACTTGAAGGCTACAGATTTAATTTTGATCTAAATGATGAATATAGACAACTAGAAGAACTAATTCATAAAATTAAAAAAGAATATAATGGAGACAAAAGACCTATAGATAATAAGGCTAAGCGAATTCTTATTACAGGCTGTCCATTAGGTGGAGTTTTAGATAAGATTGTTAATACAATTGAAAATAACGGCGGCGTAGTTGTTTGTTTTGAAAATTGTGGTGGCATAAAACCTATTAGAAATAATGTTGATGAAAGTACCGGTGATATCGTAAAGGCTATAGCTGATAGATACTTGGATATCGGTTGCTCAATTATGTCACCTAACCATAAGCGTATGGAATTATTACCCGAACTAATAGAAGAGTTCAAAGTTGATGGTGTTATTGAAGTAATACTGCAAACATGCCACCCTTATAGTGTTGAAACAAGAGCAGTCAAGAAATTAATGTCAGATATGACTACACCATATATGTCCATAGAAACAGATTATTCAGATTCCAATATCGGTCAAATAAAGACCAGAATTGCTGCATTTATGGAGATATTATAATATTGAAAAAGCTAGAAATCAAGTTCTAGCTTTTTTCATTATCATATGTATATTAACCGATAGTTCCAAGTGCCTTCTTTATAGTTTCCACTATAATCGGACCACAGCATTTACCCAATGGATTGTTTAATATACATCTTCCATTCTTCATAGCTCCTGTTAAATTAACTATATCTTTCATATTCTTAGCCCCTTGAACTATCACAGCATTTATGATCTGTTCTTCAGTTACTTTACTGCAATAACATACATATTTAGGATTTGCATCTTTTTTAAACCATATTGGAACCTTTACTTTTTTCTTGTCAATAAGACTTTCATTATTTAAGTTGTAATACACTATATTACAATTTTCATTCATACATAAATAATGAATATCTTCACTATTGATTTCTTCGGCAATATCATCTAATACTAAATGCTTTACAGTTATATTCTTTACTTTTTCTCCTATTTGATGGCATATAGGGCATTTTTCTTCCATCTATGTCCAACTCCTTCACTCATTTTAAGTTTCCCAATATAATTCCCTCTTATTGTCATTATAAACCTTAAAGTTAACTTTAAGGTCAAGAAAGAATGAAGACTGGAATTTATCTTCCAGCCTCATTTTTCTCCTATTAAATCTTCCAAACAGATACCCTGTTTCTTCCATATCTCTTTGATAAATAAAGAGCTGTATCTGCATAGTTGAAAAATTCTTTTATATTTATTTCATCCTTTGGGATTGTACTTGTAACACCAATACTTACAGTTTGAACCTTTCCTATTGGTGAATATGGATGTTCTAGCTTTGCATCATTTATGGCTTTCAAAATAGTATTGCCAACTTCTTCTCCTTGAATGATATTTGTATCAGGAAATAAAATTACAAATTCATCCCCACCATATCTAAATACATAACCTCCATATTTAGATGACTCTTTTTCCAGAATCTCTCCTATGTTTTTTAACATAACGTCCCCTGCAGAATGACCATAATTATCATTAAATTCTTTGAAATAATCTAAATCTATAAGCATTATTGATATATTCTGTTTTTCTTCTTTTGCCTGATTCCATAATTCTATAAATAATTCATTGAATTTTCTTCTATTAAATACATGGGTCAGTTCATCTATTCCCGAAAGATGTCTCTCCTTTTTAAGATCATTATGTACTTTTCTCATATATCTATATAAAGCAAAGGCAATCAGCCAATCATTAGATTTATTACTATATAAACTGTTATTAGGGGAACATATCTTTCTCTTATTCTTCCCAGCTCATATACATCTGTATCAACACCTAGTAACCCGATATAATTGCCTTCAACAGTATAAAATGGTACATAAGCATATACTCGCTCTGCACCTTTATATTTGTCGACTTTATATGAAGGGATTTTTGTCTTTTCTACCTCTTTAAATAACTCATCTGCTATACCATATCTAATTTCATCATCATAATAATTTTTATCCTCTGCGTCTTCTCTTCTAGTTTTAACACTATCTACTGCATCCAATAGATAAATAACATCATTATTATACTTTTTTTCACTACCCTCTAGTCTTGATACTATATAGATATACTTATAATTTGAAACATCCATTACTGCCCTAGCCATTTCTTCAAAGTCTTTGTTTATCTCACTTTCCAGTAACTCTTTAAATGTAAGTGATTTTAAAAATAAGTAATCTTCATTGCTTATCTTTAAACTATTGGCAATATATGTGGCTAAGATTATGGCATTACTGCTACTTCATCCTTTACGTAGAAATTTATTTCATAATTAGAATAGATAATCACACTTAGGAATACAACGAACCATAAGGCTATAAGAATTTTAAAATAGAATTTAATATTATCATACTTTTTTAAACTCAATTCTTCCGCCAACCCACTCACTACCTTTAAATATATTAGATAATAATATCTATTTTGAATTATATCATAATTTGGGTATTTAGTCCTCCTATTTTTATCTAATTCTAGGATATAAAAATATCAATATATTCATTTCAAATTTTATGTCTTATAACCCATAAGAAATTTCTCGTTTGATTCTTATTCCTTAAGACAATTTGACCTAATTGAATCTTAAGCAAATTGCCAAAATCTTTGATTTGATGCAAGTTGCTTATGCAGTGGCCAAAAATTCTATCTCCTAATTCTTCCTTGGTAATTTTTTATAATTTTTGTTACTATAATTTCACTTTTATGCTATAATTAGCTACGTTAATATTTGATCAATGTGAGGCGTATTATATAAAAATGAAAAGAAAAAAAGCAATGAAGGAAGCAACTCTTTATATTATTTATTTTGGAATCGCTGCTAAAGTTTTATCCTTTATAAAAGGAATTCTTACTGCATCCAAAATAGGAGTAAGCTATAAAATGGACTCCTATCTATTGGCTTTCAGTACCATTATGCTTCTTACAAGTTTAATAAGTGATGGAATAATTATTGCAGTTATCCCTTTATTACAGGAGATACAAGAAAGGCATGGGATAGAAAGAAAAATAAGTTATACCAACAATTTAATAAATATTACTGCTGTATTTTCCTTTATTCTAATCTTGATAGGATTTATCGAAGCACCTGCAATAATTAAAATCTTTGGTCCTGGATTTAAAGGAAAAGAATTGGACAAGACCATCCTATTATTCAGAATAGGGCTGCCAATTATCTCACTCTCCTGGATTAATGCAATATTTTCTGGTTTTTTGCAATCAGTCCACTCTTTTAAGGGAGGACCTAAAGGAAAGGTTGCAAGTGGAATTCTGTACATAATCTATTTATTATTCTTTGCAAAGACCTGTGCCCTTAAAGGTCTTATGGTAACAGGTATTATATCTGCTATTGGTCAAATATATATATTTAGAAAAGGACTCAAGAGAAATGAATTTAAATATAGTTGGAATTTTGACTTGAAGGACAAGTATATTAAAAAACTAAGAGGTTATCTAATACCAATAATTGCAGGTGTCGGAATCAATGAGTTAAATGTTTCTATCGATAATGCTGTGGCCTCAACCCTTAGCGCAGGTAGTATTGCAGAATTAAGCTATGCAAATGAAATCATAGATTTATTTTTGGGAGTATTTATTGCAGCAATAGTTACAGTTATATTTCCAGTGCTATCTGAAGATTATAATAAACATGATGAAGACCATTTGAAAAATGAAATAAAGCATGGAATGAATGTGGTCCTAATTATAGCCATACCTGTATCTATTATATTGATAACTATGGCAGAGCCATAGTTAAGATAATATTCCAAAGAGGTGCATTTGATGCTAAAGCATCCTTGCTGACATCAAAAGTACTGGCACATTATGCATTTGGCTTAGTCGCCATGGCACTTATTCCATTAATTACAAGAGCTTATTATTCAATTCAAGATATGAAAACTCCTATAGTCATTAGTCTAGCTGCCTTAGGAATAAATACAATTTTAGACTTATCACTGGCACCATTGATGGGAAGCAGTGGAATTGCATTAGGTACTAGTATTTCTATTATATTAGCTTTAATATATGGAATATTTGATTTGAATAGAAAGCTGGACATTGTAAGAGATGATGGTTTGAAGGATACCGTACTTAAGATTGGTGTAGCAACTGTGGTTATGACTGAAAGTATGTTCCTAGCCCACGGTACAATTTCAACTCTGTTAAATGATTTACTTATAAATAATATACTAGACATTTCTTTCTCAACAATAGCCGGAGTAGGTGTATATGCCGAAGTATGTAAGGTGTTACGTGTAAAAATATAGAAAAATAGAGATGATTTTCAAAAATCCCCTCTATTCTTCTAATTTATTTAATTTTACAATTAATAATTTCGTTATTAAATTTATCCAATTTCAGACACCAATGCCCTATAAAATTTACATCTTTTCTTTCTTCTTTTATCTTTTTAACCATATCAAAATAATTACAGTCTTCTACCTTTATCTTTTCACTCTCTAACAATCCTATGACCTCCAGGGATGTTGACGTCTTCCCACAGAGATGAATTACACTTTTTCCCAGCCGTTCTTCAACTCTTTTCAGTATATTATATGTAGAATTTCCCGCTACTTCCTTATATATTTTAGGTCCAACTATGTCTATAGTACCTGTAGGGTCTGCAAAGGAAATCACATCTACATTCTGTTTAACTCCCTCTAGAATAAGTTTTACTAAACTATTCTCAACTTTTTCTAATAATCTATTAATTTTTTCTCTATCTTTTCTTATAGCCCTGTAAAACAATTGACTGTCCATAATAGATGTAGCAATACTAAATGGACCTGTTATATCCAGTATTACATTCTCTTCATTTTCCTTTAAAATACTTATTGCCTTTAAAACTTCAGCAATTCTCCCGTTATTTAAATCTATTTCTAATATGTCCTCAGCTAAATTTATATCATTAACTTTATACTCTCCAATCCTATTTCCTACTTTTTGATCAAAAATCACTGTCGAACCAAATGCCTCAGCTTCTACAGTATGGCAGAAAGGTACTTTACAATATTTTTTATTTTTATATTCTTTTAAAGCCTTTGCCAATATAACCATCTCAGAAGCATTTTTATTTGATTCTTCATATGATATATTTAACTCTTCCAAAATACTGTCAGGTACTATTTCGATTTCCTTTCCTACACATTTAAAAATATTTGTAGCTGCCATCTTATCACCTTTTCTAAAAATTTAATTGAGACACAAAAATATCTTGAAAGTTCTCTTTAAGGGATAATTCCAATACCTCTATATTATTCCTAATATTATATATCTCTTCAAAGCATTCTTTATTAATTAGTGCTAGCCTAGCTCCTTCCAATGAAGTATTCCCTAAAAAGCTTATCTCTCCTTTAAATCCCTTAGGAATAAGCCCTATTATCTTTATATTATCAGGGTTAACATGGTAGCCAAATGCACCAGCAATATATACCTTTGATATTTCTTCTATCTTTAGCCCTATTTCCTCCAGCATTAAAATTACACCGGCAGCTATGGCTCCCTTTGCCAGTTGAATCTGCCTTATATCCTTTTGGGAAATATATATATCCTCTGTTATATAAAATTTTTTATCTACTAATCTATTTTCGAGTTTAGAATCTAAATTTTTATTCCATCTCCCCGATTCCAAAAGAATATTTCTCTTAACCAATGCTCCGGCTATATCTATAAGTCCGCTTCCGCAGATTCCCAGGGGTTTTTCATTTCCTATGGTAGTATAGCTAATATTAAACTCTTCATCTATACTAAAGGTTTCTATAGCACCCCTTTGTGCACGACAGCCACATTCAATATTCATACCCTCTAAGGCAGGACCTGCCGCAGTAGATGTAGCTATTATCTTTCCATTCTTTAAGACTGCCATTTCACCATTGGTTCCAATATCTATAAATACGGCTTCCTCATTGTTTTTAAAATCTGATGCCATAATACCCGATACTATATCTCCTCCTACATAGGATGAAGCAGATGGAATTAAGCTAAGTATAGCCTCATCATTAACTTCAATGGATATATCTCTTGCCTTAAAAGCCTTTGGACTTAAAAATACTGATCTATAGGGGGCTTTAGCCAATGAATTTGGATTAATGCCCAACAAAAGATGCAGCATAGTAGTATTGGCAGAAATGATAATATAATAAATATCATCTCTATTATAGAGAGTCCCTGTTAGATTTTTTATTGAATTATTTATTTCATCTACTATCAATTCCTGAAGCTTAACAGCCCCTGCTGGATTTTCCATACAATATGTAATTCTGGTTAGGACATCTCCCCCATATTGAGTTTGAGGATTTAGGGATGACAGCTTTTCTATTATTTCTCCACTGGATAAATCCATTAAATAGTAAGAAATACCTGTAGTACCAATGTCTATTGCTATTCCTAGAATATTCTTTTTATGGCTACTGATATCTAACAACGTATCCTCAAATACTACACCCCATATTTCTCTAGAATTCCTTTCTTCTAGTATAGTAATTTTTCTATATAATTCTAGTGAATTAAAATCATATCCTAGATAATCAACATATGGAACATAGCTATCTTCATTAATCTCTGGAAGCTTTCTAATTTTAATAGGGCTGTCTATTGGAACATTGATACTAAACCCCTTATTTATAGTCTTCAACACCCTTTCCTTTTCAATCAACTCTACTTCTACATCTCCAAGTATTATTGCCATGCAGGACAGCCTTTCGGATTTCTTTTCATCAATGATTTTTCGTTCTCTATCACTAGGCTCAGATAGCTGTCCCCCTGCTATTACCTTACATTTACCACAAAACCCCATACCATTGCATGGGGTTTCAATCTTTAATTTCGCTTCTCTAATGGCATCTAATAAAATTGTACCTTTCTCTACTTGAATATTTATATTTTCATTAATGAATTTAACTATAGGCATTATATACTTCCTTTCACGTAGTCTGTCATAACTCTAAGATTTCCTAGTGGAGTAGACATACCTAAACCGCATGCCGGAGACACAATATCTACTCCCGAACCTATTGCGTTCTTTGTAATTGAAATAATCTTATCCTTAGGACCATTTTGCAACAGAAGTGTACTCACATTACCCATCAGTCTTGTATTCAGCTTAGATTTAGCAAATCTCATATTTACTATGGAATCGAAGCTAAGTGCTTGTACCTCTAAAGAGTTTAAGCTATCGATTATAGTTTTTGCATCTCCGCATATATGAATTATCACGGGTGTATTTATTTCTCTCATTGATTTTAAAAACTCAGTATACATAGGCATTGCAAATTTATCAAAATTTTTCTTGCCTAATATTTCACCTGTTGCTGTAGGATCTGAAATTGCAATGATATCAGCACCTGCCCTTACCATTCCTTTAGCATACTCTATAAGATAGTTATTTATATATTCAATAAAAGTGTGGGCTTCATCAGGTTCTTTTCTTATCATTTTAAACAACTTAATAGGATCCACAATTGAAGTAGCCGTACTTATAGGACCAGTGATATTCCCAATTACTGGAATCTCGTCATTCTTCAATCTTCCAATTGCTTTGATTACAGTTTCACTTCTTAAATTATTGGATATCTTTGGATCAGAGGATTTCATGATATCTTCCAATTTAGATTGATTATATTCCAGTATCCTTGGCTCATTAATCTTATCTCCTTCACTAATAATTACACCAAAGGGCTCTGATTCGCACGTCATGCAAAATGGTACTCCATAATTCTCAAATCCTATAACTTCTCTCACCTTAATGGCAGCAGCTACCATGGCATCTAAATCCGTATTATGATTAGCATTTATTTCTCCTAAAAGTTCTGTAACCGCGGCATTCATCATCCCCCCCGGACATATAACAGGAGGTCTGTCTGTTTCTTCGCCCTTTAAGGCTCTTAACAATCTTTCTTTTTCATTCATATTTTATTCTCCTAATCTTCACTAAATAATAGTTCTTCATCAATAGGATAGCTGCCATATATTCTGGCCGCATCCATTAATGCATCTATATTTTCCATTGGAGTATTCATAGGGATTTGACATCCAGAACTAAGTATATATCCCTTTTTAGTTCCATAAGTTTTTCTAATACATTCTTTAGCTGCTCTAAGTACATCTTCCCTTGTACCCTTTTGCATTATATCAACTGGTGGAACATTTCCTGATATTGTAATTCTATTTCCCATTATCTCCTTAGCATCTTGAAGGTCTTCTACGTTGTCTATACTAAAGCTTGATATTCCAGTATCCATTACAGATTCCCAAATACCCTTGCTTTTACCACAAATATGAATTGAAATACTACGTCCTGTTAAAGATTTCATCTTATCCACATTTTTCTTAATATAAGGTGCGGAAAATTCATTGAATTGTTTAACACTTATTAAACTTGTAGATGAAACAGGATCTGATAATCCCATCCCAACACCTAATTCTGCAGCTTTCTCTATAAATCTATTATTAGATTCTGTTACTATCTCCATTAATGTATGTACCTTGTCAGGATACTTTAGCATCCATTTCAATAGATTTTCGGTACCAACTACTGAGGCAGCAGTACTAAAAGGTCCGGCTAATCCTGTTCCAATATTTACTTCATGTCCTATCTTATCCTTTATAATCTTTACAGCCTTGAGAACTAATGGCAGCTTTCCGTCCTTTTCAGGATCACAAGGCTTTAAATTTTCTATTTCATCAACATGCTTTACAGCAGGAGTATCCATAAGTGAAATATTATTATCGGGATAGTACATCTTAGAGCCCATGGCCTCAGCAACTCCCCTTAAGGTAGCTGAAACGCTTACACCATCATGTCTTAATCTTTTAAACAACGCTATTTCCAGTTCTGCCATCCTCTCCGCTGAATGATAGTACTCTTTTAAAGCGATTCCTATAAAGGGAGCCATAGTTACTCCCATATGAGGATTGCATGGGATTCTGTCTACTTCAAGTCCCTGTGCAAATGCCGTCATCCTTTCCTTTGGAGTCATCTGATCCTTATTCAACTTTATCCCTCCGATCTAATTAACTGCCGCCATTGTTTTTATTCTCTTTACAGCTTCACCTGCATCAGCAGTATAAGCATCTGCACCAATCTCATCTGCAAATCTTTGAGAAATAGGTCCACCACCGATCATAACCTTATACTTATCTCTTATATTTCTTTCCTTCAACATATCAATTACAGTCTTCATTCCCATCATAGTAGTTGTCATCAAAGTTGACATACATATAAAATTTGCTCCTACCTCTTCCGCTACTATGATAAAATTTTTTAATGGAACATCTCTGCCTAAGTCGTATACCTCAATACCTGCCGATTCCGTCATTATCTTGACTAAATTCTTTCCTATATCATGGGTATCCCCTTCCACAACTCCTATTACCACCTTAATAGCATTGTCTGATGTTTCCGTCTTTATATGTGGTTTCAATATATCCAATCCTATATTTAATGTATCTGAGCAGGTAAGTACCTCTGGTAAAAAGTATTCCTGTTCCTCGTATAGTTGTCCTACTTTATCCATTCCTGCAACTAAGCCTTTAGTAATTGTTTCATCGGCCGGTATAGAAAGTTCCAAGGATTTATTGCAAAGTTCCTCTACTAATTCGTCCTCCATCTCTACTACTGCATCGCTTATTTCTTGAAATAAACTTTCTTCCTTCACTATATATTCCTCCCTTATACTTAACTTTCTAATTTATATTGTATATTAATTGACAATAGTATTCTAATAGGTATTATCTATTAATGTTATGATTGCTATAGAATAAAATAATATGTTTTGAAATTAGCAAGCCTTCTCATAGTTTTATTTATGTACTTTATTTTTTCTACATATAATCTTTTATCCTATCTAGTCGATAATTAACAATTCACAAAGAACCAGTGAAATTTCTTCTCTGGTTCTTTGGTTAACTATTATTAATTTAAGTAATAATCATCAAAAATACATCTTATTTACTATTTACCTTGCTAATCTAGTCATTAAATAATTTATATGCACCGCCATAAAATTCATTAAATTTATCCTTAAACTCATCTGTTTGTGTGACTTCAATTATAGCCTTTACCCACTCTTCATCAACATTTTCTGGTTGCACAACTAAACCTGTTGGAAATTGAGTAGAACTCTCATCTTCATAGAGATACACTTTAGGATCAAATCCAGCCATCTTCATTGTACTGGAGAAAGTTATTATTGCATCTACATCTTCAATACTTCTAACTGTTGCAGTAGTTTCCGTTTCAATTAATTTTATATTTTTAGGATTATCCTCGATATCTAATAAGGAATAAAAATTTCCTGTTTTCTCACCTAAAGTAATAAGGCCTGTATCTCTAAGTACCCTCAAACTTCTATCCATATTAGTAGGATCACCAGCTATTGCTATTTGAGCATTTTGTGGCAATTCATCTATACTCTTATATTTAGATGAATATATTGCAAAATAAGAATAGTAAACATAAGGCTCTACCATAGTAAGATTAGTATTATTTTCTTCATTGAAGGTATTTATCCAAGGTAAGTGATTGAGAATCAAACTATCGATATTACCTTCCTTAAGAGCTACAGCTGGAAGATGATTACCATCAAATACAGTTATCTCTAGGTCGTAGCCCTTTGGCTCAAGCAACTCCTTCATTATTTGAACTGCTGGTTCATTTAGAGGCATACATCCGACTGTAAATTTTCTCTTTTCTTCTATCTTAGTCTTATCATCTAGTTCATCGCCTGAATTAATTATAATATCCTGCTTTTTATCATCTTTTCCACAAGCTGTCAATATTGTAGATAAGATTATCAAACTCATCATAAAAATTAGTATCCTTTTTCTCTTTTTCATTATCTTCGCCTCCATTTAATGTTTTTACTTCTACTTATAGTTGTCTAGTCCTTTTATACCTATGTATGCTCCATCATCATAGTTTTTGTTATATTCAATATTTAAAGTATCCTCTAAGTTATTTTCTTTAAGCTTTTTCTGAATTATTTTCTTTTGAGGATTTCGTTCCAAAGGATTTACAGTTTGCTTTATTCCATCTAGTATAGTTGCGAATTTATTAAATGGAATTCCTATAGCCAGCTCATCTCTGTTCCACTGTGCTAAAAGCCTTGTGCCGGAACACATCATTGATATATTAATCTCGTTAGTTTCAAATGGAAAGGAAGTACATTCCTGACATAATGCCTGCATTCCCGCAATTTTTATTCCTTTAGCCTGTCCACTATGATAGGCATTCCCCTGTATAATTCTCATGGCATTATATGGATCGGTTATTATTATGACTACGTCTGGATTTTCTTTATATTGTTCTAAGGGCATTATTGCAACTCCATAAATATCATGCTGGCAATATACCATATCCCTTGATAAGCTTCTGCTAATACATAAATCTTTATATGACCCATTTTCTGAACGTCTTTTCCCTGATATAGTTCCATTATTTGGTTTTAATAAACCTAATGCCATAGCTGCACCAAGACATGCAAAGTTTTTTAAGCAAACCTTATAGGATTTACCCTGTGATGCATTTCTTACCATGGTACAATACGCCATCATATTATCCATTGTGCTGGCTTTAAATTCATCATATTCTTCTTTTTCAAATATAAATTTTATGCCTACTGCTTTTCTCTCTAATTCCAATAAAGATTCCAATAAAATTGAACTAGTATTAATATCTGACATATTTGATTTTCACCTCCTGAATCTATAAGAATTTTTTATATAACCAGGATCCAATTGCCTGAGTAATTATTACCATTATAAATAGTATAAATACGGAGGTATAAAGTATAGAATTATTAAAGCTTTGATATCCATAGTTTAAAGCTACAGCACCTAATCCTCCTCCGCCTACTGCTCCTGCTATAGTTGTACTTGCAATATAAGTAATTGTAGACATGGTAGCAATAGATATTATAGAGGGCACAGATTCTTTAACAATAATTTTAAATATAATCTGCATATCTGTTGCACCAAAGGATCTAGCTGCCTCTATAAGTTGCTTGTCCACTTCTCTAAAGCTATTTTCCAGCATTCTTGCAATAAATGCAGTCGCAGCAATAGATAAAGGCAATATGGCCGCCTTTTCGCCTACAGTAGTGCCTACAATCATTCTAGTTAAAGGAGATATGGCAACAATAAGTATCAATATTGGAAATGACCTTATGGTATTAACAAGGAAATCAAGTAGCTTATATATCTTCTTTTTAGGATTCAAACCATCTGGTCCATAGATTGTGAGCAATATTGCAAGACCAAACCCCAAGGCAAATCCAATAGTTACTGTAGCTATAACCATCCTCAATGTGGCAAAAATAGATGGTCCAATTATCTTTTTAAAATATTTCATCCATAATGTCCAAAACTCACCATTCAACATATTTCCCCCCTTCCTAAGAATTCTTCATCTAATTCAAAGCACTTCCAAATAACATTTTTGTCATCAAGATACTTCCTTACATTATTAAATTCATCATTGGGTATATTTATTATTATTGAACCTAATGGACTATTTTTATAACTTTCCATCTCTCCGCCTAATATTATGCAGTCTATATTAAGTTCCCTCGCCATCTTTGTAATAATAGGCTGAGAAGCATTATCTTGAGAATAGAATATCTCAATATTTATTCCTGTTTCAGGTAAAGCTATTTCCTTCTGTCCTATAAGGTTCTTTAAGGCTGGCGGCTGATTTAGGAACACTTTCTCCACTGGTCCGACTGCTCAATTCTTCCATCTTCAATAATTGCTATTTCTTCGCATATACTTCTCAAAACATGCATTTCATGAGTAACAATCACCATTGTTATTCCTAAATCCTTATTGATCTTATTTAATAATGAGATTATAGATTTAGTGCTTTTAGGATCTAATGCGGATGTTGCTTCATCACATAAAAGTATTTTAGGTTCCATGGCTAATGCCCTTGCTATTGCAACCCTTTGCTTTTGTCCTCCTGATAATTCTCTAGGTTTTGAGTTGATTTTATCTGGTATATCTATTACCTCCAGCAATTCTCGTACCCTTTTGTCTATAAAGGATTTGTCATAATTCCAGCATCTCAAAGGTAAAGCTATATTTTCATAGACCGTCAGCCTCTCCAGCAATGAGAAATGTTGAAATATCATACCTACATCCTTTCGAAAACTTCTTAGTTCCTTTTCTGAAAGATTTTTCACATCAATATCACCTACATATAAACTTCCTTCATTATATTTCTCCAAGCCATTTATGCATCTAAGCAAGGTTGATTTTCCAGTTCCGCTTCTTCCCACTAATCCAAATATTTTGCCTTCTTCTATTTGTAAATCTATACCTTTTAATACTTCCAGATTACCATAGAATTTCCTAAGGTTTTTAATTTCTATCATATTTTCACTGACTTCCTTTCCTTCCCATAATCCACTTTTTTTCCTTAATTGGTAAAGCTCTCATTAGTTAACCTTTTAACATCTTTTATCAGTGTATATTAATTTTAAAAACTAATCTAATCATTTTTCCAAATACCAACAGTGCAATCTATAGCTGCAATTTATGGTAAAATCATCGCTAAAAATTCTTTTATACTTACTAAAATTAATATTATTAATTTAATTATGCGTGAATTTACTAGAAAGGTTAAAATAGCTAGTATTATTCAATAAATTCCTGTTATCTGGTTAATTCATTTGCCCAAATACTATTTTCAATTAATGACTTTAATTGCAATTCAGAAGACCTTCCAAATGAAAGTGTATCTATCATAGCATTTGCTGCTGGATGATAGTATTGTCCTCTTTCTTCCGCTTCTTTACCCGCATTTTTAGCCTTTTCTATTATGGTTAAATCTTTTAATCTCATTTCATTTGGTACAGGATTTAATAACAATGTTTTTCCTTTTAATGGTTGTCCATTGTATTTACCTGTAAGTTTAACTGGCTTATCAGTTACCATAAAACCATCTACAGTATCTGTATCTTTCCCCCATATACTGACATCATGGTTCAATAACCATTTAATAGTTCCCTCTATATCTATAACATCCTTTGGCGAAGTAGCTATCAATGTTACATCCATAGTTGCTATGGCAGGTAAATCTGCACATAGCTCTTCTCCTATAATATCTCCAATGCCACCCATTCCAGCAGTTACTGCAATATGGATTCCTCTTTCCTTTGCTGCCATCATAGTCCCTGATGCAGTTAAAGCACCGCTTATACCATTATTACAGGACTCTATAAAGATATCCTTATCTATGCGTATCAATTCCTTAGCTCTATTTCTAAAGCTAATAAATTCGTTTATATTACCTATTATTATTTCTCCCCTATCAACCCAAGCTATACATTTATGCTCCCATGGCCATAATTTAACAAGGGTTTCATTATCAATGGATTTTAGCCCATGGGTCAATAAAGCTGTCTCTACAAGAAATTTAGTTTCTATATTCATTAATTCTTCACTTCCTTAAACTAATATTATTGATTTAAATCCGTTGTTAACTGCAATTGCTTTTAGTTTCTCCATCTCCTCATCATCAGGAGGCTCGTGGTTTGAAAACTCTTGACGTACTCCAAAGGGTCTATATCTTGTTATCTTATATTTAATATCTTGGTTTTCTAAATATGGCTGCAAAAGCTTTGTTATACTATCTATGGTTTCATAATTATTAATGCCTTTAATTACCACTGTCCTAATTTCATACAGCTTACCTAAACCAGCTAAATACTCAGCATTCTTAATAACCATATCATTATATTTTCTTGTAATAGAAAAATGTTCATCCCTATCCATAGCCTTTATATCCAGAATAAATTTATCAGCTATTTCTACTATTTCTCTTTCCTCTAATAAATCTACTCCTCCGTTTGTGTCTACAAAATTAGTTAGACCTATTTTAGTGGTTTCTTTAAACAGCTCTACTAAGAACTTAGATTGCAAAGTACATTCTCCTCCACTGGCTGTAATCCCTTTGATAAATGGTCTATTATACTCTATTCTCTTGAGAACATCTTCTACTGTCATATTATATATTTTAGGTGATGCATCATATTTACATGTTTTTATACAATTATCACAATCTACACATTTAACACTATCCCATATTACTTTATTATTTACAGAATCTAAGGCTTTTTCAGGACATTTCTCTATACATTCCAAACAGTTTATACAATGATTTATAGTTTCCGGATTATGGCAGTAAAAGCAGTTAAAATTACATCCTTGAAAAAATATTGCAGTCCTATTCCCAGGTCCATCTACTACGCTCATATCTATGATTTTATTGATTTTCGCCTTATTCATCTGTAGTCCTTACCATTCTATCTAATATATTATGATTTAGAATCTGTTCTTTTCCATATCTAATATTGCCATAATTCACATGGAAACCATTTTTAAGTCTTTCAAGATCAGATTTTTTAACTAAATACCCACTTACTCTGACTAGATCTCCGTCTTGTCTATAGGACGAAAGATACCTTGCACCAACTTCAAAGCCACCTTTAAATATATCCAAAATAGCATCTGGATTATTTATTGCCGTACTGTCAAATGGAAAATGGTCACTGACTCCTGAAGGAAAGTATTTATGAAATAAGCCTGAATGTCTTAAATGTGCATATATGGGAAGCTCCTGTCCATTGGCTATTCTAACTCCTGCTGTTGTTTCCGCTGTTGATTCTATTTGAGCATGAAGTAAAAAACGGTTATTCATTGCTTTTCCGTATTTACTTTTGAAACTCTTCACCCTATTATCTATGAATTCCATTATTTCTAACCCTAATTTATTCGCTTCATCATCCTTTCCATATACAAATGATTTTCCCTGAATTTTCATCAAATAGGTAACACATTCATGCATGCCAACTATGCCAAACATACCAACAAACCTATCAAGCTCAATAAAGCCTTCTGTTACTAAGAAATTAGTCTTGAAAAAAGTGCTTTCCTCCACTAGAAATCTTATTTTACTTTCCATAAAATTACATAATATATCTATGGTATAGGGTAAATTCTTCTCAAAAAATTCTTCTATGGATTCTGAATCAAAAGCTACTTTATTTAATTTAATCTTTGACAAGGTAAAAGCTCCTCCATTAGATGGAAGTCCATTAAAACAGCTTGCTATACCGTATTCGTCTCCGAAATCCGCCTTAAACATTCTGTCGTTGGCAAAGGCGGGATTAGCACATATAAGAGAGGATTCTATACATTTAACAGCAAAGCCATCTGGAGTTTTTTCTTTATCATATAATAATGTCATATTGGGAATGGTATTTTGTAATTCCTTTTCTAAGTCAATGATTATATTACCTGCCAATGTTTCTTCCGGGCCTATATTTGCATGACAAAAACTATCATTTATTGTTCTATCTAAATGAATTAAAAACCATTTAATCTGTTCCCTTGCCATTTCTTCATTCTCAATATACGGATCTAACAATTTATCAATTCTTCCGACAAAGACCGGATAATTACTAAAGGATGGTACATGATGATAAAATATTAATAGCGAATTAATTACTTCCATCAATGTCTTGGCAGGTTTTAACCTTAGAAAATCACAACCTTCCTTTAAAAGTTTTTCATAATTTGGCAGTATATATCGGGGAGTAAATGTGGCATGTCCTTCACCAAGGTCTGATACTATATCCTTCTCAAATAATTCAAAGTATTCTTCACCAACTCCCTCCGGATATGGAAGCTGATTTTCTGCTATTTTTGCTAATCTTGATACTATTTGGTCATAGGTTAAACTGGGATTTTTTATCTCCTTTAAAACATCTGCCTTTGTTTCATCTATATTTCTATATATCAATATATCCACCTCCATCTATTGATTATCTATTATAGGTTTCCTGCTAAAATTCTTTAAATTACTAATTATCAATACTAAAATAACCACTACAAATGGCAGCATCTGCAATAATTGAGTAGGGACTCCAAATGATGTTAAGGTAAGTGTTATCGCATTGGTATAAGCAAATAATATACCTATAAGAGCTGCCTTTAAAGGATTTCCCTTTCCCACAAGTATAGCTGCAAAGGCTAAAAATCCACGCCCTGCTGTCATATTTTCAGAAAACATACTTAGTCCTGATAAGGGCATATAGGCACCACCTAAGCCTGACATCATTCCCATAATAATCAATGCTATCCACCTATATTTTAATATATTTACTCCTGAGGTCTGAGCTCCTACTTCATTAATTCCAATACCCCTAAGCCTTAGTCCAAAGGGAGTCTTATACATAATTATAGTTCCTACTAATATAGAGATATAGGCTATATATACAAGTATAATTTGATTGTTTAATATCCTATTGATATATGGAATTGACCTTAAAACAGGCATATCTATAGGTTGAAAATTCACAATTTGAGGACTATGGAAGAAACCCCTTACTTTAAATATCTTAGTTAATAACAAGGTAGTCATTGCCCATGACCCAAAATTAAGTGCTATACTTACAATCATTGGATTTGCATTAAAATGAAGTACAAATATACCAAAAACTGCAGCAAGGATTATTCCTGCAAGAATAGCAAGTAAAGTACCTATATAGGGACTTCCTGATAAATAGCTTCCCCATGCAGCGAAGAATGCTGCTGAAAGCATAAAACATTCAAAGGCAATACAAAATGTTCCTGTTTGTTTACTGAAGGAACCACCTATGCTCGTCAATATAATTGGAGTACTCAATCTAAAGGCAGCTGACCATGTTACAGTTCCAAATAAGATTTCCATTATAGTCAACATATTGAAGATCCTCCTTTATAATTAATTTTCTTTAACTTTATTTTCTCTTTCCATTTGTTAAATAAGTTATCATAGTCAATAGAAACAAATAATACAAATAACATTTGAATTATGATGACTACAAGTCTATTTAACGTAGTCATACGTTCCATATGCAATGCCCCTTGTTTAAGAGCTCCCCATATAAGAGAAACGATTATTACTGCAATTGGATTGTTATTTGCTATACGAGTTATCATAATCCCATCCCAACCTAAATTATTGCTGAAATTAGGTGTAAATCTATAATATGAACCCGTTACCTCTATACCTCCGCCCATTCCCGATATTAGCCCTGACATTAGAAAGACCATTATAAAGGATTTTTTGATATTTATTCCACCCATTCTGGCAAAATTCATATTCTGTCCTATCTGAGTAAATTCATAGCCTTCTAAGGTATATTTATAGATAAACGCTATGAATAGCAGAATTCCTAATGCTATAAAAATCCCAGTATTGGCAGTAGTACCTTTGATGATTGTAGAAAGCCTGGCAGTCTTAAGTATCTGGGGAGTTGTTATAGATGCAGAGCCGTTAGCAGACTGCTGCCCTCCCATTATCACCCACATGGTTATATATTCTGTTAGATACTTTGCTATGAAATTAAGTATTAGAGTTGTTATAAGCTCGTTGATTTTAAAATACATCCTAAGTAATGCCGGTATTAATGCATATAACATTCCAACTACAGATGCAGCTAATAAACATGCTATTACATGCAATCCATGGGGTAATTCTATGGAATATCCGATTATTGCTGCTGATAATGCTCCCATATATAGCTGCCCTTCAATACCTAGGTTAGAAACTCCTGATTTAAAGGCAACTATAGCTGCTCCTCCTACCATTAAGCTGGATATAACCCATCGAATTGTATTTCCAATATTTATCTTGCTTCCAAAGGCACCTTCAACGATATACCCTACAGCTTGCAAAGGGCTCTCCCCTTGAACAGCAATCAGAATACATCCAAATAAAAGAGTTAATATAATTGATATACTATATCTTAATATAGTTCCCTTAACCTCATGACTCATCTTAAGCTTCATGGATTTCACCACCTAACATCATAAGACCTATCTGCTCTTCTGTTAATGATCTGCTGTCTTTATGCTCAATTATTGAGCCATTATACATTACCAATATCCTATCAGAAAGCTGCATCACTTCATTGAGCTCATGGCTGATTAACAGTATCCCTACTCCTTCTTCTGCCATTTCAATTATTCTCTTCCATATAAATTCAACTGAGCCAACATCAATCCCTCTAGTCGGGTCTTCAATAATCAATAGCCTTTGCTCTTGTAAAAATTCACGTCCTACTAGAAGTTTCTGTACATTACCTCCTGACAGAGTCTTTACCTTATCTTCTATTCCCTGTATCTTTACTGCATAATCCTCAACTATTTTATTTGTAAATATATTTATATCTTTATAATCAAGTAGATGTTTGGTTTTAAAACCTTTGGCCCTATGGTAACCCATTATTGCATTTTCCCATATAGTCCCTTCTTTATTAGTACCTACAGATGATCTATCTTGAGCAATATATCCCATTCCCATTTTTCGCCTTTTAGCTATTGTCTCATCTATTACATTTTCTCCTGAGAACAGTATTTCCCCATCATTATTACAGTTTGACAGACCTACTAATGCCTCTACCAGCTCTGCCTGACCTGAACCTGCTATTCCCGATATACCTACTATCTCTCCGGCATGTACACTAAAATTGGCATTTTTAACTCTTGTTATTCCTGATGAATCCTTAACTGATAGGTTCTCAACCTCCAGTACAGTATCTCCTATTCTAGGTTCCGGTTTATCAACTTGCAATATGACTTCTCTTCCAACCATAAGTCTAGCTAATTCTAATTCGTTTGTGTCCTTAGCCCACAAGTTTCCTGTTACTCTGCCATTTTTTAATACTGTAATATCATCAGCAATTTCCAATACTTCTTTCAATTTATGAGTTATAAGTATTATTGTTTTCCCTTGAGCCACTAAAAATCTTATGGCATTAAATAAACCCTCTACTCCTTGAGGAGTCAATACAGAAGTTGGCTCGTCCAATATTATAATATCTGCATTTCTATATAAAACCTTTATAATCTCCACTTGCTGCAAAGCAGCAACAGGTAATTCATCTACCTTTGCATCAATTGGAATATTGAATTTATACTTTTTACATATTTCTTCCACTTTTCTTCTGGATTTCTTATAATCTATAAAGATTCCTTTTTTCTGCTCAAACCCCATTATTATATTATCCAAAACTGTCATCTCAGGAAAAACCATAAATTCCTGATATACCATTCCTATTCCATGCCGAACTGCATCTAAGGGGTTCTTAAAATTTACCAGCTCCCCATGAACATATATCTTTCCACTATCAGGGCTTTGAATATTAGTTAGTATATTCATCAAAGTACTTTTGCCCGCACCATTTTCTCCAATTAGTGCATGTACTGTACCTTGTCTGACTTTAAACGTAATATTATCATTGGCCAGCAGGTCCTTAAATTTCTTATTAATATTATGCATTTCCAATACAAATTTATCTTTACCCATATCTCTATCTCCTTGATATGCAAATATAGGAACGATTAAACGTTCCTATATTTAAAAAATATTATTAATAATTTAGTCTATATTGTTCAAATCCTTCATAAACATCTACTTTCCCACTTTTAATATCCTCAATTAATTGTTTAACCTTTACTAATAAATCTTTCGGAATATTTTTTTCATCTCTTTCATCATAAACAGCACCGCCTGAGCTTAAGTCAAAGTCAACTGATGTTCCAAATTCTTTTCCTGCTGTATGATCTTCAGCTAAGGATATAATTGCAATATCCATCGACTTAACTGCTGACCAAAATACAGCTGGGTCTATATCTCCTTGCCAATCATCAACGCCAATAACTTTGATACCTGCTTCTGCACAGGCTGATATTACTCCAGGTCCTCCTAAATATGCACTTTGATATATAATATCTACATCATTGTTTTGAATCATTGTCTTAGCTGTTTCTTGTCCCTTAACCGGATCAAATGGGTCTCCTGTAAAGGCAGAGATTACTGATTTACCATTGTTAGCATAGTTAACGCCTGCTGTATATCCATCACGGAATCTTTGAACCTTTAGTATATCTTTATGTCCAATCCAACCTACTATATCCTTTTCAGTCATATTTGCAGCTACATAACCAGCTACAAATGATGATTCAAATGGGTCAACAGATACACTTGTTGCATTCTTCTTATCATGTTCCATATAAGTATCTAACATAAATATATGAAGATCCGGATAACTTTCTGCCAATTCATCGGAAAGCTCTAAAGCTACATTGCTTAATTCATCAAACATAGTAAACATAGCTGTATATCCTTGAGCTGCCATTGCTCTAATTTGTTCCGGATACTCTGATGCTTCTGATACTTCAATTGCTTTAACTTCCCAGCCTTTTTTCTCTAATTCTTGGAAACCGCTCCAAATTAAATCTGTAAAATCATTTCCCAATGGTGTTGTTGTTATTAAACATGCTTTTTTAGCAATTTCATCTTTACTTTCTTTACCATTTTCTTCTCCTGTAACTTCTGGTTTTCCTTGATCTGCATTTGCTGGATCTGCCTCTTTCTTTGTACATGCTGTCATTGTCACTACTAGCATAATAGCCATAACTAAACTAAGTAATCTTTTCACTTGTATCTCCCTTTCTTTTAATTTTATAGTTCATCTTTGAACAGGTTTTTCGGATAAAATATAATCAAATTATAATTATCTGGTTTAATTATTAATCACACTTTATCTGCATCTCCTTTATACAAAGATTTTCTTATTTTTTATAAAAATAACCCTCAACATTTTGTCGAGGTTATATTTTTAACAATTTAAATTATAGAAATCTTTATCAAAATACTTAGGAAATTACTATTTGGAGCAAACCGATTTTCCTCCACATCCCCAATTCTCACTTGGATGTTCTTCAATGATTACAGTAGTCTTAGCATAATAATCTTCATTACCTATGGCTTCTGCTAAAGCACGGCTAACTTTCTCTATTGCATCTTGTTTCATATTACTATCCTTCAAAACTCCCTCTTTCATCTTCAATATGATTAATGGCATAATATCTGCTCCTTTCCTATACCTATTAATATAATATTTCTGCTCTTAAATATGGTCTGTCAGTAAACTTCATGGATTCGACATATATCGACATCCACTTAATATTTTTCATCATAGCATATTAATTCTAGATAGTACAATTAAATATATCTATCCTAATATTTTATCTATATGTTTTTTCTATAACGTTTATTTTTACAGTTATAGCTACAATATTTTATAAATAACCCAATAATTTGCTGCATAATTTATTTATTAGAATGAATGAACTGTAATACATCTTCTACAGTAGCTCTTGTTCTAGGGCCTTTTTGCATACATTTTAGAGCAGCCGATGCAGAGGCAAATTCAATGGCTCCATATCTATCCATTCCTTTGCAGAAATAAGCATAAATGAATCCTGCCAAGAAACAATCTCCGGCTCCCGTAGTATCAATAGCTTCTACAGTATATGCATCCCTATAAATGGATTCCTCAGCATCATACCACAATGCCCCTTCATCGCCAGCAGTACATATTACCCCTTGAGGAACAGAATATTTTTTCAAGAATTTTTCTACTCCCTTATGATAATCTACCTCGCCTGTGATTTCAAAATAACCCTCTCGTCCACCGGAAACTATAGTAGAAAGACTAATCATTTCCTCTATCTCTTCCATGGTAACACCACATGCATTCATAAAGCTTGGGATACACTGCATATTATACACAACGGGAATTCCTTTTTTCTTAGCTAATCTCCCAAGATAAATAGATGCACGAGATGAAAACATATCAGTATAAAATACATCAATCTCATCCAGTATATCCTCCGGAAGCTCTTCCGGCTGCAGGTCTAATACCGAATCTCCTAAATTCGCAATAATACAGTGCTTCCCACCTGGAGCAGTTATAATGAATGTATGCAGAGTTGAACCACCCGGCTTAGTAACTAGAAATCTATCACAAACACCATCTTCTACTAAGGTCCTTCGGAATTCATCTCCATATTTATCATCACCAATTTTTCCTGCCTGATAAGCCTCTACACCATAGCTAGCCAATGCTACTGAAAGATTAGCAGCACTCCCTCCCGGTAAAAGTTTTTCAGAATCTATAAAACCAAATCCATCCTCCTTTGGTAGTTCTCTTGTTTCTAATATGACATCCATAGCCACCGTTCCAAGCGAAAGTACCCTCTTCTTTTTTTCCATTAGATATCTCTCTCCTTCATCTTACCTTATTAAATCCTTACAAGCTTTATATGTATGATTAGTTCAATGTCTACAAGCTAACTCTAAAGGTATCAAAATTTTATTCTTAATTAAAGAACTATTAAAGGATTTAATAATTCAAGTCTCCAATATAGAAAAATCTAATGATCTTTAGTCTGCTGTAATAATAAAATATAAGAAAAGCTACTTCTAATAAAAAATTAGAAGTAGCTTTTCTTTAAACTCATCAAGGTTAATTTCTTAAAGTAAAAAACAAAGAGTAGAACTTTTCGATCTGTTATAAAATATAATTCATGTTATTTTAATGATGATGGTGAAATATACTCATAGATAATGCCATGACGATCATACCCGCTATAGCTCCATATACTGATATATGATGATCCTCATATCTTTGAGATGATGGTAATAATTCGTCTAATGACACAAATATCATAATTCCTGCCACTATGGAAAAAAGAATTCCAAAGACTAAATCATTAAAAAATCTTGAGAGGATTAAATATCCAATAATTGCACCGAAGGGCTGACAAAGACCTACAAATAAGGAATATAGAAATGCTTTCCTTTTACTTCCCGTTGAATAATAAATTGGTACCGATATAGCAATACTCAATGGTATGTTATGAAGGATTACTGCTGCTGCTATTGGAACCGCTACAGATATATCTTTTAATCCAGCGGTAAAGATTGCTAATCCTTCAGGCAAATTATGTATAGCTATTGCAACAGCTGACATAATTCCTAGTTTTGATAAGTGTTCACCATTTTGATCATGATCATGACCATGTTCATGATGATGGTCATCATGTCCATGATAATGTCCTCCAAATTTATGGACTAGTTTCTCTACAATTGCAGTAATTAGCATTCCGCCAAAGAAACCTGCTAAGGCCACTAGATGACCTCCTTGTTCCCCAAAATATGATTCTATCAATTCCATACCTTCTGGTAAGATAGCCATAAAAGATACATATATCATTATTCCAGCTGAAAAACTTAAAGCGATAGCTAAAAATCTTTTATTTGTTTCTTTTATAAAAAAAGATAATATACTACCAAGTCCCATAGATAAACCCACTATGGTTGTAAGCCCCAACGATAATACTACTTCTTTACTCATTTTTCACATCCTCTCTTAGCTTTTGCTTTTTTGCTAAAAAACTGGCTATTAGTGCTGTAATTGGAATAGTAAGCACTAGCCCAATACTGCCTGCTAAGGATCTAACTACTTCCGTAGCTATTATATCCGAATTCATAATCTCTATTAATTGTGCTTCATACGCCATAAATAATAATAGAAGAGGAATAGATGACCCAGTATATGCAAGTATTAAGGTATTGGTCATAGTTCCCATTACATCTTTACCCACATTCATACCTGATATAAATAATTCTTTTCTTGAAAGATTATTATTTACATTATTAACTTCCTCTATAGCTGATGCTATGGACATCCCAACATCCATGACTGCCCCTAATGACCCTAATATTATCCCTGCAAAAAGTAGATTTTTAAAATTGAATTCTATTTCCTGAGGAATATACATTAACATTGTTGCCTCATCAGCACTTAATCCTGTAAGATGTATTTTTAATCCCACATAATATGATATTAAACCTGCTATAATAACACCTGCCGAAGTACCTGCTATTGCTGCTATACTCTTAGTATTGACACCAGATACTAAAAATATAGTTATAATCGTAACTCCTATTGAAATTAGCACAGATATAGGTATAGGGTTTACCCCTTTAAGTATCTGAGGTAATAGTATATAAAATACTGATCCTATTGTTAGAGCTAGTGATATAATTGCTTTTAATCCTTTAGTCCTTCCAATTATAAGAATCAATATAGCGAATAAAATAGCTAGATATATAATATAATTAGCTCTCTCGTAATCTGCAATATATACTTCATAATCTCCATCCTGAAGCTCTTCCATCACTACTAATATCTTGTCCCCCTTCTTCACAAAGAAGTTATAGGCCTCATTATCAGAGAGATGGTTTTCTATGTCAATTATTTCTCCTTTATGATTTCCACTAGTAATCTTTAATTTTACTCTTTGTAACCTGATGCCCTCATATAAATCTTCACTCTCTTCTGCATCTCCAGCTTCAAGGACCACAGCCTTTTCCACCACTGATTGCATATCTTCTGCCAATACCATGGAATTAACCAAAATCAATAATAATATAATAATTGATATTACTTTTTTCATAATTACCTCCCTTATGATCTTTTGTAAAAAAGGCTTCTACCTAAAGAATTAATATATTAAGGAAGCCTTTTTGAAACCCATCTAGAAAAAATTCACCTTAAAAATATGGCTTTCCTATGTATTATAGAATATTATATCATATTGAACTATGATAAAAGAATAAAAAATATATTGCCAAGAGAACCCCTTCCCTTGGCAATATCCTAACTCATTGCTACTGTTATAATTGGTACAATAATAGATATTATAAAAGATGCTATAAGTAAATATATTATAATTTTGGTCATTTTTGATCTATTCATAGTACACCTCCAACTATATAAATTATACTCTAATTATATACAGGATTCCAGTCTAATATATTGTAAATTCTTTAATTTTATGATAATATATTATAGAACTATTTAAGGGCGGTTAACTCAGCTGGTAGAGTGTCATCTTGACGTGGTGAAAGTCGTAGGTTCGAGTCCTATACCGCCCACCAATATTCAATTAACAATTCACAATGCACAATGCACAATTAAAAATTTAAGTAATTAAAAGGATAGTAAATCTACTATTCTTTTTTTGTCTATTTTTTTCTAATTATATCTGATATAATTAGAGTGTCTAAATAAATTAAAAGGGGTGTTTTGATTGAAGATATTAGTTGGTAAAGGCGGAGAAATAAAAGTTCTTCTAGTATTTAAGGGACAAGATAATTTAGATAGCTCACCTGAATTATATAGCTATTTGAAGGAAAGAGAAATTTTTAAGGGTACTTGTGGTGAAATTTATTCAGACATTTCTCCTAAGGGAAATAATGTAATTCTATTGGGACTAGGAGAAGAAGAAAAATTAACCCTTGAGTCTCTTAGAAAAACTTTTTATAAACTAGGTAAAGAATTGATGAAATATAAGGTAGAATCAGCAGAAGTAGAAGTACCTAAATTTGAAAATCTTTGCTATAGAAAGACTAGTATGGCCATAGCAGAGGGTCTTTTACAATCAGAATATGCATTTGAAAAATATCTATCAAAAAAGAAAACAAAACCTACAGTTAAAGAGTTTTTCTTAAATGTATTAGAAGATAGAAAAGATAAGGTTGAAGAAGGAATTGAAGAAATTAACAATATTATTGAAGGTATATTCCTAGCAAGAGATCTAGTTAATGAGCCTGCAATGGCAATGACTCCTGTAGAGCTTGCTAAAAGAGCTAAAGAAGAATTAACAGGCTTAGGAGTTGAAGTAGAAGTTTATGGCAAAGATAAAATAGAAGAAATGGAAATGAAAGCATTTCTAGCTGTATCTAAAGGCTCTGCTATTCCACCTCAATTTATAGTAATGAAATGGAATGGAGATAGTGCATCAGAGGAAAAACTTGCTCTCGTTGGTAAAGGACTTACCTATGATTCAGGTGGATATTCTATAAAACCTGGAGATAGCATGATAAATATGTATAACGATATGGCCGGATCTGCTTCTGTAATTGGTACAATGAAATCAATCGCTAGATCTAAGCTAAAGAAGAATGTTGTTGCAATTGTGGCAGCTTGTGAAAACTTAATCTCTGGAGAAGCATATAAACCTGGAGATATAGTTGGATCCATGGCTGGAAAAACTATAGAGGTATCAAGTACTGATGCAGAAGGTAGATTAACTTTGGCAGATGCATTATGGTATGCTGCAACAGTGGAAAAAGCAAATCAAATAATCGATATAGCTACTCTTACTGGAGCATGTGTTGTTGCTTTAGGCAGCATAAATACTGGAGCTGTAACTAATGATGAAAGTTTAATGAATAAAGTCAAAGATGCTGCAGAATTAGCAGGTGAGCCAGTATGGCAAATGCCTTCAAATGATGAATATAGAGATTTAATAAAAGGAACTGTTGGTGATTTAAAAAATACCGGCGGAAGGGGAGCAGGCACAATAACTGCTGGACTTTTCTTAGAAGAGTTTGTAAACAATACTCCTTGGGTTCATTTAGATATAGCTGGAACTGCTTTTCTATCATCTGAAAGAGGATATTTACCTAAGGGAGCTACGGGAGTTCCTGTAAAGACTTTATATCATTTAGCTAAGGGATGTAAAGGAGAAGGATGTAATCATTAAAAGCTAGAGGTTGCCTCTAGCTTTTTTATCTTTAACCATAATATATCTAACCTTCTTGCCTTTCAGACTTAAATGTAAATGCAATTATAGTTGATATTACAAGAAGTATTCCTGCTACTATATATGCAGTATTATAGTTATGGGTGGAGTCAAAAATCGCTGCTGCTGTCATAGGACCTATAATCCCTCCAACTCCCCATCCCGTATAGGTAAGACCATAATTTATTCCAAAATTCTTTATTCCATATAAATCTGTTACAGTTGCAGGAAAAACTGAAAACCCCGCACCATAGCATAAGCCTGCTATGGCCACCCCTATTGCTAGAAGACCTATATTTGAATATTTGGCAAATAGAAACATATTTACTCCTTGTAGAATAAATACCATTTTCATAAGACTTACTCTTCCTATTTTATCTGATAGAGTGCCTCCCAATATTCTCCCAAGAGCATTAAATATAGAAAGCAAAATTACTAATATAAATCCTGCTTGCCAATTTACTTGGCTTTTAGCGATACTGGATACATGTCCTATAATCATTAGACCCGCAGAAGATGAAAAGGTCAACATAAGCCAAAGTTTATAGAAATTCAGTGTCTTTATCATTTCCTTCCATGTGAAATCATTAGATGCTTTATCTTTTTTCTTTTCAGTAGAAGTGGTTTTCTGAGACAAGAAACCTTCAGGCGGATTTTCCAATAACTGTGCCAATATCAATGTGAGAATTAAGGCTCCAACTCCTATGTAGATAAAAGTCTTAGATATTCCTACTTTACTTATCAAATAATTTGCTAATGGCGAATAGAATACGGAAGATAAACCGACACCAGCTACTACTATTCCAGTTATCATTCCCTTCTTTTCATAGGGAAACCATTTTACTGCTGGCGGTACTGTAGATGCATTTACAGTACCTATTCCAGTTCCAGCTATTACTCCCATGGTCAGTATCATAATCTTCGGATCTGTAAATATCCCTGAGAATATGAGACCTGCCCCCATTAATATACCCCCAATCGTAACTGTCAATTTTGGACCTTTTTCATCTTGTATTTTCCCAAATATAACCATAGCAATTACAAAAAATACTGTAATCATTGTATAAGGAAGTGATGCTTCTTTACTGGTCCAATTAAGGTCTTCAATTAATGCTTTGCTAATTACACTCCATATGTACACTAAACCTGCTATGACATTAGTTAATGTAGCTGCCCATAATACTTTATATTTTTTTGTGTTTATATCCTTCTCCATATTAGCCCCCTTGTAAAGTCATTATTTTGTACTACAATATTATATCATTGAAAAATCCTACCTACAACAAAGATAGCATAATCATAGTATTAAAAAATCTCCTTAGAATTTTCTCTTTTATAAAACATATAAATAAATATCTGACTATTTTCAAGAGGTGATTTTTTGAATAAAAATAGATTTATTTACGGATCAATTATTATGGTTTTTATGAACTTTCTTATGAAAATCATTGGGTTTGCTTATGAAGTTGCTTTATCAAAATTTCTAGGAGCAGAAGCCATGGGATTATTTCAAATTTCCATGTCCACCCTTATGACTTTCTTAATTATAACTACTTCTGGAATTCCTACGTCTGTAACAAAGCTAGTAGCTCAAGAAAATTCTAAAAAGAATTCTAATAATGTAGAAAGCATATTTAATTCAACCCTTACTTTTAACCTTTTTGCTTCTATTATAATTAGTATAATCCTATTATCATTTTCTGAACTCATTTCTATTAAGATGCTTAAAAATAAAGATATGGTGCTTGGCGTATATTTCATGATTCCAGCTATTATTATTCTTTCTGCAAGCTCAATATTGAGATCATATTTCTATGGTATGAAGGATATGATAACTCCCAGTATTGCACAGATAATCGAGCATTTGACCAGATTCATCATTATTGTGGGCATTCTTTATTATATATGCCCTGTGGAACCTATACATGGAGCCACCATAGCTATTCTAGGAATCAGCATTGGGGAATTCTTCGACCTTATGTGGTCACTATTCTCTAAAAGACGGCTATATAAAACTAAGAGCAATTACCCAATTGATAAAAAAAATGAAAAATCTTGCTTAATTAAGGTTTTATATATGTCTATACCTTTAACTATCTCAGGATCATTTGGTGTTATCCTAAGATTTATCAACACAATCCTTATACCTAACAGACTTATGGCTGCAGGATATACTAGTAGTGAGTCTATCTCAATATTTGGGAGAATTATGGGAATGACCATGCCCTTGATTGGATTATCCTTTATAGTTACATCTGCTTTAGTTATCAATCTAATACCTAGCTTATCAGAGCAGATAGCTTTGAAGAGATATAAAGATATAAAAAGAGATATACATTTATCTATCAAAGTTACTTTGTTAGTAGCACTTCCTCTGATGTCTTTATATGTAGGACTCTCTAAACCATTAGCTATCCTTTTATACAATGACCCTCTAGTGGCTAGTTTTATACATGTAATGGCTTATGGTACTGTTTTGTTGGCACTACAACATACCTTCTCGGGCATACTATTGGGTCTTAATAAGCAAACCAGTGCTACTGTCAATAGTATAATAGGTATGATTCTCCGAATAATTCTTATATATATTTTCGTGGGAAACCCCAGATTCGGAGTAAATGGAATTTTTATTTCTTTTTATGGTTCTAATACAGTGATTTTAATCTTGAATCTTATTGCAATACGGTCTGTAGTAAAATTTGATATTGACTATATAGATATTATAGGAAAACCTTTAGTTGCTTCTATATTTATGATTGGGTTTATCTATTTATCTATCCATGATATAGGAAACCTTCAAAACATTAGCACCTTAGGGTTTGTATCTAGCTTATTAGCTGGCAGTCTAGCTTATATTTTTGTTCTATTCTTGACTAAAGCAATACCTAAAAACCTCTTTAAAAAATTAATTAAACTTCCTTAAAATATATGATATTGTAAGGTTTTTGTAACCCCTCCTTTACCAAATTATTGTATAATTTAGCTAAAGGAGATGAATAAAATGAGGAATAGAAAATCAATCTTTATAATGGTTTTAGTTTTTGCTTTGATAGTTTCAGGATGTAGTGCAAAAAAATCTGAATCCTATGATATGTCTGTTCAGGATAGGGCTCCTGCTGAACCATCAGCCGAAAATGAAGAAAGAGGCATGGATAGTGTAGGTGAAGATAAAAAATCCGAATATGATCTAATCGAGCCTGATAAGATAATTACCACAGTATCAATTTCTATGCAAACAAAAGAATTTATGGCTACTGTTGAAAAGTTAAATTCTCTCATAGGTAAATATAAGGGTTATATTGAGAATTCAGATATCTCCTACAATAATTATGTTTATTCTACTAGTTTAAAGCATTCTCAGTATTCAATTAGAATTCCAAGGGAAAATCTAGATACTTTTAAAAATGAATTAAAGGAAATTGGAAATATAATCTCTGAAAACACTTCTAAAGTAGATATTACTAAGCAGTATCGAGATACAGAATCTAGACTAAAGGTTTTAGAAGTTAAGGAAGGAAGAATACTTGATCTGCTAAAGAAAGCAGAGAAAATGGAAGATATAATAGCTCTTGAAAATCAACTTACCAATATTATTTATGAAAAGGAAAATTTAACTGCTAATATAATGGATATGGATGATAAGGTAAATTATAGTACTGTTAATTTCTATCTTGAAGAAGTGGCAAAACTAACTCCCGGTGAAAATATAAAAACTCCTTTCTGGACTAAAGTAGGAAATGCATTTAAAGATTCTTTATATTTCTTTACCTACAATATTGAAAACTTAATTATATCCTTTATATATTTCCTTCCATATGGAATAATCATAGGAGTTGTAGCTTATGTAGTATGGAAGTTTATAAGAAAGAGGAATAATACGCTTCCTAAAGAGTAAAAAGCAAGGGAAC
>NZ_NPMN01000008.1 GCF_002266425.1 Tissierella sp. P1 | reverse complement strand
ATTGTATCTTTTAAAGTATGCTCATATCCTGAAACACCTTTATTATTACACAACAGTTCTAAAAATATTTTGTTATCCAAATTTATGCCCTCCTTTATTTGATAATTTTATTTAATAATTAAATTATTTTTTCATAGAAAAAAGTTCTTGCTGCCTTTAACTTATGTTTTTCAGGCATAATTATTTGTTCTGTACTTCCCACGAACAATATTCCATTATCATTCAAAGAATTATAAAATTTAGAATATAGAAGTTCTTTTGCGTCCTCAGTAAAATAAATCATTACATTACGACAAGTTATTAAATCTATATTTGAAGGAAATCTATCTTTTAATAAATCCATTTTCTTATATTCAACACATTTTTTAATATCTTCTGATATTCTATATGAACCTTCAATTTTACTAAAATATTTTTCTTTAAAACCTCGTGGTAAATTTGCTAGTGACTTTTCACTATAAAGTCCCAACTTTGCTTTACTCATGGCTTCTTCATCAATATCTGTTGCTAATACCTTTATATCCTTTAAAGGAAAAAAATTAGATAACATCATAACTAAAGAATAAGGCTCTTCTCCAGTTGAGCAAGCTGCACTCCAAATTTTTAATCCTCTTTTATTCTTTGCCATTAAAGAATGAATGATATCTTTTTCTAGCACATCCCATTGAGATGGATTGCGATAAAATTCAGAAACATTTATTGTTAAATAGTTAATAAACTGTTCTAGAAGATCCCTATTATTTTTTAATCCAATAAAATAATCATCAAAATCTTTAAAACTATTTCTAGTTAGAAGAGATGATATTCTTCTCTTCATTTGTTTTTCTTTATAATAGTTCAAGTCTATATTTATTAGTTCATTCACATTTTTCTTGAATATTTCATACTTGTCCATTTTTACCTCCCAAAATTGTTTAAGCAAAAATGCAATATAGGGCCTCAATGTAATTATATTACATCAAAACCCTTAATATTTTTCAATTTATTAATTTTTATCTACAATATCTCCAATAGTTACTTCTGGTTCTTCATTTAAGATAATATTTTCTTCAACAACATCATTTGTTTCTATAGCATCTTTTAAACTTAGGCTAATTTTCCTATCTTCTTCATTCTTTAACAACATTTGATGGATGTTTTACTCTATTCCAAGATAAGTCTGATATATGAATTAACCCATCAACTCCCCCTAGATCTACGAATGCTCCAAAATCAGTTAATCTTTGCACAACACCTTCTACTATTTGATCCACTTCAAGGTTTGCCCATAATTCTTTTCTTCTATTATTTAATTCTTCTCTTTCTACCTCTTTTCTAGATAATATAACTCTCTTCTTCTCTTTATCAAAATCAATAATCTTAGCCACTAAAGTCTTGCCTTTATATACACCTAAATCAGATACAAAATTAGTAGAAACTTGAGAAGCAGGCATAAATCCACTAACTCCATGTACTAGTACAGAAAGTCCACCTTTAATGCTATTTAAAACCTTACATTCAACTCTTTCTTTATCATTAAATAGTTTTTCAATAATATCCCAATTTTTAAAATCATTTACTCTCTTTGCAGAAAGTACGACATTTCCTTCACCATCATCCAGCTTTACCACATAAACATCTATTTCATCTCCAACTTTATATAAGTCCTTTGGTTTTACATCTGGATCATTAGACAACTCTTCTCTATTAACAATACCGTCAGACTTATAATTTATATTGACCATAACCTCATTATTGGTAACATAAATTACTTCACCCTTCAGCACATCTCCCCTATGAATCCTAGTAAAAGAATTTTCAATTGCCTCCATCATTTCATTGTTGTTAATATTGTCCATTATTTCAACTACCTCCTTAATTATCCAATCAGGTGTAGAAGCACCTGCTGTTATTCCTATTTTATTAAATTTTGATAGCATTTGTAAAGGTAATTCTTTTGAAGTTTCAATATGATATACATTATTGCAATACTTTTTACTAATTTCTACCAGCTTATTTGTATTTGAACTATGATATCCACCTATTACAATCATAGCATCTACCTTGCTTGCTACTTCTTTACAAGATTCCTGCCGAAGATTAGTAGCATTGCAAATTGTATTAAATATTTTTACTTCATTACCTTTTTCATTGATTAGCTTTGATATAGTTTCAAATTTTTCCTGTGTATTTGTAGTTTGAGAAACTATACATATTTTATCCATCTTAGGCAAATTTGTTGCCTCTTCTAAAGAATTTACAATAAATGCCTTATCATTGCACCATCCATTTATCCCTATTACCTCTGGATGGTCTGGATCTCCAATTATTACTATATTATATCCTTGATTTTGATATTCTTCAACCCTCTTATGCACAGATTTTACATAGGGACAGGTACTATCAATAATATCTAAATTCATCTCATTGATCTTATCAATAACGGATTTACTTACACCATGAGATCTAATAATAATCCTACTATCTCCAATTCCCTCTATATTATCAATTGTTTTTAAGCCCTTTTCTTCAAGTTTTTTTACCGCCTGAGAATTATGAATTAAGGGTCCAAGTGAATAAATGTCCTTATTAGAACTTGAAAGTTCATCAGTTGTGATATCCACTGCTCTCTTCACACCAAAACAAAATCCAGCATTATCAGCTATAATTATTTCCACTATATTCCCTCCTCTTTATTCTTAATTGAATATATTGATTGCAGAATGTCTTTACTAAGTAAACGATAATCTTCAGTGGTTAATTTTTTATCATAGCTATGGGAGAAGTCAATAGGTTTACCAAAGCTAATTTTTATCTTACTAAAAAGCTTAAAACTCCCCTCAATGTAGACAGGTAAAACTGGTGACCGAGCTTTTATGCTTATCAATGCAATTCCGGGTTTTGCATTTTCTATATTAGCTTCTTTAACCCTAGTTCCTTCTGGAAAAATTCCTAATACTCCCTCTTTTTTAAGAACCTTTAATGAGTTTTTTATTGCAGATAAATCTGATTCTTCACGATCTACAGGAAATGTTCCAATTTTATTTAATATATAAGATAGTATCTTACTCTTGAAAATTTGCTTTTTTGCCATCCAGCAGACTTGTCTTGGAAATACAATAGATATAAGAATGGGATCTAAATTATTTATATGATTAGAACACAATACTAGTCTTCCTTCTTTAGTTATATTCTCTTTCCCATGCACCTCTATTCTATATACTAATCTAAAAACTACACTTGCTATTAATTTTACTACATTATAAAGATACATATTACTACCCCCTTTTAACTATAGATATAATTTCCTCTACACACTCATCTATAGTTTTGTTGGTGGTATCAAGTCTATAAGCATCTTTAGTTTCCGTTAAAGGAGCAATTTCTCTAGTACTATCTATCCTATCTCTATTTTCTATTTCTTTCTTTATCTGTTCATAGGATATTCCACCTTCTCCTTTTTCTAGTAATTCTTTATACCTTCTACATGCTCTCTCTTCAACACTTGCTGTAAGAAAAAACTTAAAATCTGCATCTGGCAAAACTACAGTACCTATATCCCTACCGTCCATAATGATTGACTTTGTTCTAGCTAATTCCTGTTGGATTTTAACCATACCTTCTCTTACCTCTTTGATCTGTGCAATAAAAGAAACATTCTTATTAATTATATTTTCTCTTATCTCTTTATCCACTTGAATATCATCAAGATAAATATGATTGTTTCTAAAATCAATAGAAGTATTTTTCATAGTATCAATAACATCATCTATTGATTCTGGATTTAACCCCAGCTTTAATACCTTTAGAGTTAAGGCTCTATACATCGCACCTGTATCTATATATTCAATAAATAAATCCTCTGCTACCTTTTTTGCAATAGTACTCTTACCAGCACCTGCTGGTCCATCTATGGCAATAGTGATATTTTTACCTAACATAGTATCCCTCGTTTCCAATTACAAAATAATAACCACCTCTGGGTGGCTTAGGCATTATTTGACAAATCAGGCCTTAAAATTTTCGCATCTCTCAAATAAATATGTTTAACTTCTTTTTGATTTATTATCGAGTTATAAAGCACCATTAGCCTAATGCATTTATCAAGACTTCCTTTAACATACATCTCATTAAAACACATCAACCCAGCATTTATGTAACCCAGCCCTCTAGCTGCCTTAGCAGGATAGACTTTATCTAAATCATTAGTACAAGAAAATATTATGCTAATAACCTTATCCCGATCTATATTATTCTCTTTTTCAATTTCAATTAATAACTCTCTAGTACCCTCTAATATACTAGAAACTGAATTTTCAGGAACAGTGATAGCTCCTCTAATAGTTACAATATTCATAGCATCACTCCCTTAATAATTATATATTAAATTCTTGTGGTAAACAAGCTATTTTGGTTTAATTAGGAACAATATTTTAATGACTTATTAGCTTAATTAAAAGAGAAAGATAAGTCAAGCTATACATTACTTCCTGCTAAATATCCAGTAGAATAAGCAATTTGCAAATTATATCCTCCAGTTAAGGCATCTACATCAATAACTTCTCCCGCAAAATATAACCCAGAGACTTGCTTTGATTCCATTGTGGATGGATTTATTTCCTTAGTAGATACCCCTCCTGATGTAACTATAGCTTCCTCTATTGGTCTAAAGGATTTAAAAGTAAGAGGAAATTCTTTAATAGAGTTTAATAATTTTAGTCTTTCCTCTTTTGTAATTTGGTTTATTATTTTTTCAGGGTCCAAGTCTGATAAAAATAATATAATTGGTATCAATTTTTGAGGTAATAGATCATCTAAAGCATTTTTCATTTTTTTATTATTATTTAATTCAAAATCCCTTAGAATTCTATCATCTAATTTTTTATTATCTAAAGCAGGCTTTAAATCGATTGATAGACGAATTCCATCATTAATATATCTATACAAATGATTGCTCATAGAAAGAACTATAGGTCCTGAGATTCCATAATGAGTAAAAATCATTTCTCCAAATTCTTCATATATGTTTTTTTTCTTAGCATAGGCTGATAGTGTTATGTTTTTAAGAGATAATCCCTGTAAATCTTTAATCCAATTTTCCCTAACTTCCACAGGAACTAAAGATGGTCTTATTTTAGTAATACTATGACCTAGCCCTTCAGCAAAAATATATCCATCGCCTGTAGATCCAGTAGCAGGATATGATTTACCTCCTGTAGCAATAACTAGTTTATCAAAAATTGTTTCATCTTTATTAGTTCTTACAATAAACTTTTGATTTTTTATATCAATAGAATTCACTTTAGTATCTAGCAATAATTTGACATTATTAGCTGCTAAAAATTTTTGAAAAGCTTTAATAACATCTGAGGATTTATCACTTAATGGAAATACTCTATTCCCTCTCTCAATTTTTGTTTTTAATCCATACGATTCAAGTAAATTTACTATATCTCTATTTGTAAAACTATAAAAGCTACTATAAAGAAAGTTTCTATTTTTCATTACATTATCGAAAAAATCTTCAATAGGAGCATTATTAGTTATATTACATCTTCCCTTTCCAGTAATGAAAAGTTTCTTACCTATCCTTTCATTTTTCTCAATTAAAGTCACGTCTTTACCTCTAGAACCTGCGATGCCAGCAGCAATAATACCAGCTGGTCCAGCCCCTACTATACAAATTTTTTCTTTCATCTAGACAACTCCTTCAAATGGGATATATCATTTAAGGATGTTAGCACCCTATTGTAATCTCTAAATTCAATTATACTCAATGAAACATTTTTTAATGAAATGTTCTTATAGTGGGAAATATCAATATCTAATAGCCCTAAAATAAGCGCCTTCAATGTTGCACCATGTGACACCACAGCAATATTTTTACCTTTATTTTCATCAATAATATAATTTATATATTTCATAACCCTCTTTTGCAATATTTGAAGAGTTTCGGCACCTTTCATATTTAAGCTTTGAGGTTCTTTAAGCCAGATTGAATACTCAAAATAATATTTTTTCTGTATTTCCCCTATACTCAAACCTTCCCATGGGCCAAAATTTATTTCTCTAAGTAATTCGCTAGCTACCAAAGGCTTATGGATTATATCAGATATGATTTTAGCCGTAGTATATGCTCTCGACAAATCACTAGTATATATTATATCTATATCTTCATTTATTAACCTATTTCCTAAGCTAAGAGCTTGTTCTTTACCCAGGTCAGTTAATATAGTATTCTTTTGTCCTTGAATCATATTAAGCTTATTCCATTCGGATTGCCCATGTCTTATCAAAAATAATTTTACCAACAATAACACCCCTCAATAATAGTAATTAAATTTATACTTATTTATATATTATAACAAATATATTAGATAATAAAATGTATCATTTATGATAACATTTGTTTTGATACATTGTCATAAATAAAAAAGCTTCTCTATAAAATAGATAGATTAAAGAAACCATTTTTAAAGCCCGTAGGTAAGTTCTTATTCCTTTCCCTATGGCTTTAAAATGGTATTACTAATATAGTTTTTATTTATCCTTATTATTTACATCATAAACATTATATCTTTTCCAGATATTTTCCAAATCTTCAAATGAAGACCTAATATCATTCTTTTTCTCCATACCTATAGATACTATTAAAGCATTTATTAAACTCATTGGAGCAACTAATGAGTCTACGAAGGAAAGCATGTCAGAACTCGCAATAAGAGATATATCGGAATATTTAGCTGCTGGTGAAATTAAACTATCAGTTATACTAATAATTTTACATCTCTTTTCCTTACAAAAATCTAATGCTTCAAGAGTTCTTTTAGAATATCTAGGATAACTAATTCCAATGATTAGATCCTTAGAATCTGCCTTTAATAATTGCTCAAATACATCATTAGGACCTGAAGTAATAACTTTTACATCTTTTATCAAGAAGTTAAGATAAAATCCTAAATAACCTGCTAAAAAGGAAGATGATCTTAGTCCGAGAATATATACATTTTCAGCATTAAGTATTAAATCTATGGCATCTTGAAAAGCTTTATAACCCGTTTCATTTATTGTTTTATCAATATTTTCCTTATCTTTTTCCATGGCCTTTTTTAAGGCATTTTCCTTATTGGAATATTCATCTGTCATTGTAAGTCTTTGAACAGTAGTAAGTTTATTTTTTATTAGCTCATGCAATTCTTTTTGAAGTTCCCTATATCCAGCATAACCTAAGGTGTTAGCAAATCTTACAACAGTAGATTCACTCACATTAACAGTATCACCAAGAGCAGCTGCAGTCATAAAAGCTGCTTTATCATAATTGTTTATAATGAACTCTGCTATGAGTTTTTGCCCTTTACTTAGGTTGTTAAAATTATTTTGGATATTTTTAATAAGATCAACATACGTCTCCATAGCACTCTTCCTTATGTTCTTTTATTAGATTAAAGCCTTCCTCTAGAGCCTTTTTATTCAACTCCTCTGTTCCCCTTGGCACTCTATCACATACTGCTCTCTCAAGAGAATCTTTACTCACTATCTTTGTTAATTCATATATACTACCTAAAGCTATAATATTAGCTACCATGGGTTTACCTAGTTTATCAGTTGCAGTCTCTAATATAGGAACTGTATATATGGTTATATCATCTCTTTCAGGTTTATTATCCAAAGATTTGTCAATTATTAATGTTCCCCCTGGTTTCAATGATTTTATGTACTTATCACACGCAGCTTGTGTAAGTGTAAGCATTATATCACATTCATTCACCTTAGGATAATTAATTTCATCTTTACTAATTATTACTTCAGCCTTACTAGCACCACCTCTAGCTTCTGGTCCATAGGACTGAGATTGAACTACATTCATACCATCATATAAAGCAGCTTCGGCTAATATAATTCCAGCTAATATAAGCCCTTGACCTCCAGAACCCGTTAATCTTAATTCTTGACGTAGCATACTTATCTCTCCTTTGAAAAAGATTCAATTATTTTTTGGTATTCTTCTACATATTCTGGTCTAGTATTCTTATACAATTCTCCAATAACAAATTTACCTATTTTCTGCTCATCGGTTAACTTATCATAAGCTGCAATATTTATAGCATTTTCTTTTAGATATTTCATCATATCTATTGCTTCGCCTTTTTTATTTTTCCTTCCGTAATAAGTCGGACAAGTTGTTACAGCCTCAATAAAAGAAAATCCCTTGTTTTTTATTCCTTCCTCTACCTGCTTAATCAACATATTAGCAGTAAATATAGTACCTCTACTTACATAAGTTGCACCTGCTGCCTTGGCAAGTTCGCACAAATCAAAGTTAGCATCAATATTTCCATAAGGAGCGGTGGTACCTTTATCACCCGTAGGAGTAGTAGGTGAATATTGTCCACCTGTCATTCCATAAGTATTATTGTTAAATACAATAGTAGTAATATCTATATTTCTTCTAGCAGAATGAATTAAATGATTTCCACCAATGGCAGAACAATCACCGTCACCAGTTATAACAATTACATGTAATTCTGGGTTAGCTAACTTAATACCTGTAGCAAAAGCAAGAGCTCTTCCGTGAGTAGTGTGTATTGTGTTGAAGTCTAAGTACCCAGATGCTCTAGAAGAACATCCAATACCAGATACTATACAAATATTATCTTTATTTAGTCCTAAATTATCAATAGCCTTAACTATAGATCTTGTAACTATACCATTACCACATCCAGGACACCAAATATGTGGCAAATTTTCAGTTCTGAAATATTCATTAACTAATTGACTAGGCATTTTAAACCTCCTTAATAAAAGAAATAATTTCTTCTGGAGTTATAAGTTCTCCATTAAGTCGACCATATTTCTCTACCTTAGCATGTTTTCCGGCAACCCTATCTACTTCTAAGAAATATTGACCCATATTCATTTCTACTACCACTATACGATTAATCTTATTTGCTAAATTAATTAATTGTTTTTCTGCTAGTGGCCAAATAGTAATAGGTCTAAATAATCCAGCCTTTATACCTTCTTCTCTTAAAGCATCTACAGCAGATTTAGCGGAACGAGCTGTTGAACCAAAAGCAACTATAGCAACATCGGCATCATCTAATAAGTATTCCTGTACATCTACAATATCATCTACATTATCTTCTATTTTATCTATTAATCTATTAATCAATGATTCCGCTACTTTTTCATTTCCAGATGGAAAACCTGATTCACTATGTACTAGTCCTGTGACATGGAATCTATATCCTTCACCGAAGCCAGCCATTTCAGGAACTATATCTCCCTCTTGTACTTTATAAGGCTTATACTCTTCTGGCGGACAATTAGGTTTTTTTCTATTATAAATTTCAATTTCATTTTTATCAGATATCTCAATTTTTTCTCTCATATGTCCAATTACTTCATCCATTAGAAGAATTACAGGTGTCCTATATTTTTCAGACAGATTAAAGGCTCTAATAGTTGTGTCATAAATTTCTTTTACTGACCATGGATATAAAGCTATAATAGAATGATCCCCATGAGTCCCCCATCTAGCTTGCATAATTTCACCTTGAGCTGGAGCAGTTGGCAATCCTGTACTTGGACCACCTCTTTGAACATTTACAATTACACATGGAGTTTCAGTTATTACCCCATACCCTATTCCTTCTTGCTTAAGAGAAAATCCAGGTCCACTAGTAGCCGTCATCGCCTTCGCACCAGATATAGCTGCACCTATGGTAGCAGAAATACTTGCTATTTCGTCTTCCATTTGAATAAATTTCCCACCAATCTTTGGTAGCTTTTCAGCTGAAAGCTCCGCAATTTCAGTAGATGGTGTAATAGGATATCCCGCATAAAATTTCATACCAGCAGCAATAGCACCTTCTACACAAGCTTCATTCCCCTGCATCAATTTAATTGTTTTTTCAGCCATCTTATTTACCTCCTAAATAAATAGCAAAATCTGGACATCTAAGTTCACACTGTCCACACTGTATACATGATTCTAAGTCTTTAATATTAACTTTACCATCTTTTATCTCAAGCACATTTTTAGGACAAAATGCAACGCAGATGCCGCATCCTTTACACCAATTCTTATCCACCGTAAGAGACTTTTCTGTCTTTGTTGACACTTTAATTTCCCCCTTATGTAATTATTTCTTCTTAATACAATAATATCAAAAGGAAATATCTATTGCAAGATTTATTTCATTTTTTATCCAATTAATATTTATTTTGCAAGTTTAACTTCATATTGATAATTTTTATATAATCATCTAACAAAAAACAAGCCTTTTAAGGCTTGTTTTAAACTGGATATGTTTGAAATTCTTCATTTAATAACTCAGTATCTATCTTATATTTTTCTGCTTGTCTTTGTTTAAAGAATTCTAATGCTATTTGTGGGAATAAGGCATATGTCAAAACATCTTCATCTTGCTCGATATACTGTTTTATTTCTTCCTTAAACTGCTGCAACTGCGGCTCCATTAAATCAGCTGGTCTTCCCGTAAATACCTCTTCATCTCCTATAATCTTCCTCTTTATTTCTTCAGATATAGGTAAAGTTGGTTTACCATATAGACCTTTTACATAATTTTTTGCTTCTGTTGGTACCATTTTGTATCTCTCACCAAGTATAACATTAAATACTGCTTGAGTTCCTACCATTTGACTCATTGGTGTAACTAAAGGCGGATACCCAAAGTCTTCTCTTACTTTAGGAACCTCTTTTAGAACTTCATCAAATTCATCCTCTTTACCTTGACTCTTTAGTTGTGATACTAGGTTAGAAAGCATACCACCAGGAACTTGATATACTAATGTATTTACATCAACATTTAATACTTTAGTATTTAACAGCCCTTCCTCCAAATATTTATCTCTTAATTTCTTAAAGTAATCTGATACTTCTAGTAGTAATTCCATATTAATATCATTAGGATAATAAGGTGAACCCTCTAAGGATGCAATCATTGGCTCCGTTGCAGGTTGAGATGTACCATTTCCTAAAGGTGATATTGCGGTATCTATTATATCCGCTCCTGCTTCTATACATTTCATATAAGTTTGATTTGCAATTCCGCTAGTAAAATGTGAATGTATTTCTATTGGTACCTTTACTACCTTTTTCATCTCTTTAACTAGTTCTTCTGCGGGATATGGCAAAAGAATTCCTGACATATCTTTAATACATATTGAATCTACACCCATTTTTTCCATTTCTTTAGCTAAATCTACATAGTATTTAGTATTGTGTATAGGACTAGTAGTATATGAAATAGCAGCTTGGGCATGTCCGCCATATTTCTTTGTAGCTTCAATAGATGTCTTTATATTTCTAATATCATTTAATGCATCAAATACTCTGATAATATCTATTCCATTTTCTAGAGACTTTTTTACAAATTCTTCTACTACATCATCTGGATAATGTCTATAACCTAAAAGGTTTTGTCCTCTTAATAGCATTTGTAACTTTGTCTTTTTAAAAACTTTTCTAAGTGCTCTAAGTCTTTCCCATGGATCTTCATTTAAGAATCTTAGACAAGAATCAAATGTAGCCCCTCCCCATACTTCCAATGCATAAAATCCAACATTATCTAGCTTTTCTGCTATGGGTAGCATTTCCTCTAATCTCATCCTTGTTGCTATCAAAGACTGATGAGCATCCCTTAAAATTGTGTCAGTAATTTTTACACCTGCCATTTTACTCCCTCCTAGTTTTAGATTTCTCCACCCCATATAAAATAGGTGGGAAATTTTTTTGATTTATAAAATCATATTTTATTACATTATATTTTTTTTGATCCAATCCCTTTAAAAGCTCTTCTACTGCATCTTTTTCTTCAATTCCACCCTCATGGCCTATGTAACAAGTGATAAGGATTATACCATTATCATTTAATAAATCAAGTGATTTTTTTAAAGATACTGAAGTTGTGTTTTTATTAGTTTTAATATTCTTATTCCCCTTAGGTAAATACCCTAAATTATAAATAATAAAATCTATTTTTTCCTCAATATATAAATCAATATTCTCATGACCATCCTTTATTAATCTTACCCTATTGTCTAGATCTTCACAAGTCAAATTTTTAAGTGTTGCTTCCAAAGCTTCTTTTTGTATATCGAATCCATAAACTTTTCCTGTTGAACCCACTTGTCTTGCTAATAATACTGTATCGTTTCCATTTCCTACAGTGCAATCAACTACAGTTTGTCCCTCTTTTACATATTCATAAATTATATCCCTAGATATCTTAAGAGTATTTACTATTTCATTGTAATTCATTATGTCCTCCACAACCATCGCAACCTTTTTTGAAAAATTCAGGTATATTTAATTCTAACTGACTATTATCAACTAAAATAAATCCTTTTTTGATTAAATAAGTATTGTTTGTTCTATAGTAGACATTTTTAACACCTTGATTGAAAAGCTTGTTAAGTATTGCCCTGAGGAGAGCATCACCTAAGTTTTGGTTTCTTTTATCCTCTCTAATTATCAAATATTCTAATGTCCACGTTTCACCTCTTGGCTTCACCTTTCCTACACCAACTAGATCATTATCATCTAAGACTACATATACAATCCCATCTAAATCTAAATTCTCAACACCTTCTTTTTTTAAAATGCTTATAATTTTATCAATTTCATCTATGGTATATTCTCGTAACAATAACATATTTTCCTCCATTACTATTACAGTTTTTTCAAATATTCTATTTCATCACTCTCTAAATATCTCCAATTGCCTATATCTAAACCTCCAATTTCTAATTCACCTATGGAAATCCTCTTCAATTTTTTAACAGGATGATTTATTGCCTCACACATTTTTTTTACTTGTCTATTCCTTCCCTCATGTATAGAGATATCTAGAATAGACTCATCTTCATATCTCTTAGCTATCTTAATATAAGCTTCAGCCGTAGGGCGTCCATCTATTATAAGTCCACGCCTAAACTTCTCTAATTCCCATTTATTTGGTACACCCTCTACAATGGCAATATATCTTTTTAATATTTCTTTACTTGGATGAGTAGCTTATATGCTAAATCTCCATCGTTAGTTAAAATTAATAGACCAGTAGTATCAGCATCCAATCTTCCTACAGGATAAATTCTTTCTTTTACTCCCTCAATTAAATCTGTTACTATTTTTCTATCCTTCTCATCTTTCAAAGTTGTTACGAATCCTATAGGCTTATTTAACATGATATAAACCTTTCTTCCTTCCATTTGGATACGCTTGTCATTAACTTTGACTATATCTTTATTTGGATCTATAGTAGTGCCTAATTCTTCTATTATTTTATTATTTACTTTTACTTTACCTTCTAATATTAGCTCTTCTGCTTTTCTTCTTGAAGTTACACCACATAATGCAATATATTTTTGTAGTCTCATTTTAAAGCCCCTTTCACCATCTTGTATTACTATATTACCTTTTTTTTATTAGAAAGTAAATTCATATTGTATATATATTCTATTTAAACCTAATCTTGCTAAAAAATCTCTCAAAAGCATTAGTCTTTTTTATTGAAGCTTTAGCTAATAAGTTACCTTTATTTATTAACTGACCGTCAAGATATGTATTAATATATCCTATTTTATCTCCTTTTTCTATAGGCGCTTCAATATCACTAGGTACATCTATACTAATTTTTATTTTTTCCCTTTCCCCTTCTTTTAATGGATAAAAAAAGCTTTCTTCAGCAACTAAATTAACATGTTCTTTGTTCCCTTTAGTTACGTTTATTTTTTTCACAAACTGACCCTTGTCATATATAAAAGATTGTTTATAGTTATTAAATCCATAATCTAGCAACTTATAATTATCATTAAACCAGTCTCCAGCTCTAAGAGATACTGCTATGAGACGCATCCCATTTTTACTTGCTGATGAGACTAAGCATCTACCAGATCTAGTTGTATATCCTGTCTTTACCCCATCTCCACCTTCATATTGCCATAGAGTTTTATTCTTATTATAAAAATAATTATTTTCCTCTCTATCGGCAATATAAGATTTAGATTTTACAATATTTGCAAATTCATCATAAGAAAATGCTGCCTTTGTTATTAAAGCTAGATCATAAGCAGTGGAATAATGTAGATCATCATGTAAGCCGTGTGGATTAGCAAAATTTGTATTTAATGCACCTATTGATTGAGCTTTCTTATTCATTAAAGAGACGAAGTTCTCTATGCTTCCTCCAATGTGCAAGGCAATAGCTTCTGCAGCATCATTGCCTGATCTTAACATTAGGCCATAAAGCATATCCTTTAAAGTAATAATTTCTTCATCTCTTAAATATATACTAGAACCCTCAACACCTACACATTCCTTTTTAATAGTTACTTTATCCTCAATACTACCTTCTTCCAATGCAACTAGTGCTGTCATTATTTTTGTGGTACTTGCCATTGGCATTTTTCTATGAGCATCTCTTTCATAAAGTACTCTCCCTGTATTGCCATCTATTAAAATATAAGATTCTGCACTTAAGCCTAAATTTTCACCATGAGCAATAATACTAGAGCTTAAAATAATTATCAGTATTAAACTTATATATCTATATATTTTCATTAAGCAAACCTCCCCTGTAATAGTGTAATTTAAAAGAAGCAAGATATCTATCCTGCTCCTAGTACACAAACAATTTATAAAATTCTACTGCATCTCATTATAATTCGTATTTGCTTGAGTATTATTGTTTTTGCTAGCAAAGGATTGCTGTAGATTATCCGCCATTTTTTCAACAAATCCAAATAAATTTGTTAAGGCACTGTTACCTTCATCTACCGTCAATAATTTTATTTGTTCATTACCTACTACAATAAAACCTACTGGTGAAACAGATACACCTGCTCCACTTCCTCCACCAAATGGAAATTTTTCTTCTGTTAAAGTGTCTCTTCTATCTTTATCTCTATTAAATTCACTACCTCCTGATGCAAATCCAAAAGATATCTTAGACACTGGTATTATTACAGATCCATCTGCCGCATGTACAGCATCACCTACAATAGTATTTACATCTACCATCTCTTTTAAGCTATTCATTGTAGTTTTCATTAATCCTTCTATTGGATGTTCCGGCAATACTATCACCACCTTTTTTAATCTTTAAACTCCTAATGTACGCAGTAATAATATAAACCAAATTTACTTTAATTATACATAAAAAAAATAATTGAAAGATATCATCATCAAATATTGGAATTACTTGTATATCCCTATCACCAATATCATCTATATCATAGGAATTAATAAAATATGCAAATATACCATTGACTATAGCCCAAATAATACCTACTGCTATACCCAATAAACTAGGATCTTTGAATCCAATATTAATTCTAAAATATAGTTTTCTAATATCTCCTTTATCAATAATATACCGAATAAAATCAATGGAATTTACTTTTGAGCTATTATCTTCACCATTTTTATTTTGCTCAATATCCTTACTTGTAGAATCTACTTCTTTTTTTATAAGACCAAATAAATATGTAATGATTATTCTATATTTAGACTGATTAGTGAATTCATAATAAATCATAAATTTAAATGGTATTAAAAATAAGATTGAAAATATAAACAACAAAAAAATAAAAAAATAAAACATGACATCACTTCCTTTTGGAATCATTATCTATATATTTCCAAAAAAAAGAAAAATAATACTAAATTTAGTATTATTCATCTATCTTCATGTTATCTATGTTATCTATATCATCAATAATATCTTTTAAAGGTGGCAGGCTTTCCAAATTTTCTAATCCAAAGCATCTTAAAAAAACATCAGTAGTTCCATATAGTATCGGCCTACCTACCTTATCCAAACGTCCGAGTTCTGTGATTAATCCTCTTTCAACTAATGTTTCTATTGCCTTATCACATTTTACACCTCTTATTGCCTCTATATCTGATTTAATAATAGGCTGTCTATAGGCAATAATGGATAGCGTTTCTAACGCAGCATTTGATAAATTCTTTGCTATTTTAGGACTTGATAATTTCTTAATCCATTCAAAATTTTCCGGTCTTGTTCCAAACTGATAGGTATCATTTACTTTTATTATTCTAATTCCACGCATATTATAATCAAATTCATCTATCATTTCCTGTATAATCTTAGATAATTCTTCCTCATCTACCTCCACAATAGATGCTATATCCTTAATCTCTAGAGGATCTCCCCAAGTAAATAATAATGACTCAATTATAGATTTAAGTTCTCTAATATCCATAAATTACTGCTCCTCTTCTAATCTTCTACTAATAATTAAATCAGAAAAATCTTCTCCTTGATTTGCGTATATATATTTCATTCTAATCAATTCTAAAATTGACAAAAAATATGTTATAATTTCTTTTTTAGTGCTGTCTTTCTGAATTAAAGAGCTAAATCTTAAAATATTAGCTGCATCAAGCTTTTGTTTTATATCCTTTATACATTCTTCTAATGTGTATTCGTCTCTTTGTATTTCATTAATATCCAAACTTAAATTTTCTTTATTTCTTTTCTTTATAATATTATTAAGAGATTTTAGTAATAAATCTATATTTAATCCTTCCAGTTCAAATTTTTCATCTTCAAAATCTGATAAATCCTCTTTAGGTTTATAATAAACTTGGGACTGAATAATCTCTAATGATCGTAAATCTTCCACTACATTTTTATACTTCTTATACTCAACTAATCTTCTAACAAGCTCTGCTCTAGGGTCTACTTCTTCCATTTCTAGCTGAGTATCCATAGAGTTGTTTCTACTTGGAAGAAGTAATTTAGATTTAATCTCTAATAATGTAGCAGCCATCACTAAAAAATCACTAGCTACATCTAAATTTAATTCTTCCATTTGCGCAATATATTCAATAAATTGTTCAGCTATGAGATTAATTGGTATATCATATATGTCTATTTCTGCCTTATCAATGAGATGCAGCAACAAATCCATAGGTCCTTCAAATGCATCTATTGTTATCTTATAGTCCATTTATAATACTCCTATCCTATTATTAAAATTAAAATATTCAGTGCAGCATCTATGATAGGTCCCATTATTCGGTCTACAGTATTAGTAGCTATAAGAATAATAAGAATTACATACAGATACTTCTCATATTTATAGAAATAGTATTCTAACTTCTTGGGAAGTAAAGATGCAATAATCTTAGAGCCGTCTAAGGGTGGAAAAGGAAGTAAATTAAATACTCCTAGCATGATATTATACCATAAAGTTATAAATAAAATTTTAAAAAGTATAGAATTAGTTATTATATTCAAAGATAAAAGGAATCCGATAATAATAGCAATTATAAAATTTGATAATGGTCCAGCTAAAGATACTAAAATAGTATCTCTTTTTCTATTTTTAAAATTAAATGGATTTATTGGAACAGGCTTGGCCCAACCAAATTTAAATATAAGTAAGAAAAGAAATCCTGTCAAATCCATATGTTTAAAAGGATTTAAGGTCAACCTTCCTGAATCTTTTGCTGTATTATCACCTAGCAAGTATGCTGTGAAACCATGAGCTAACTCATGAAATATAATAGCCGTAAAAAGCCCTGGTAAATTATAAATAATATCCATCTTTATAACCTTCTTTCTAATAACCTATACTATAACATTATACAACCTCGACCTATTAAAGTCGAGGTTATAAAGAAATCTTTATTCTAATTTTATCTTCCTCTTAAATAACTCTTTATGGTTCTATTTAGCATATTGAATAAATTAGCCTTATCTATATTCGTTTTAGAAACTAATTTAATTTTATCAACTTCTTTACCATCTATACTAACTACCAGTTCACCAAATTCATCCCCAGATATTATTGGCGCATCAATCATATCTGGTAAAACAAGCTCTTTGCTAATATTACCTTTCTCTCCCTTTGGTAATAATATATAAGAATCTTTAGCAAGCATCAGTTCTACCTCTTGAGCCTTTCCTTTCTCTACAGGCAACGTAGCAATGATATCTCCCTTCTTTCCTATAGAGATGGAATCATAATTTGCAAAACCGTAATCTAACATTCTTTTAGCTTCATCAAATCTTAGCTTAGAATTGTTCGCTCCCATAATTACTGCTATTAATTGTAAATTCCCTCGTTTAGCTGATGCAGATAAACAAAATCCTGCCTCATTAGTTGAACCTGTTTTAATTCCATTAGCACCCTCATATTCTTTAATCAATCTGTTGGTGTTTACCATAGTCTGTGTGCTAGATTTAGTTTTACCTACTTGCATATCAGTCATATAAGTAGTTAACCACTCATGAACTCTATCGTATTTTAATAGTTCTTTAGACATCAATGCTACATCATAGGCAGAAACATAGTGATTTTCATTAGGTAATCCACTGCAATTATAAAACTTAGTATTTTCCATACCTAATGATTTAGCTTTTTCATTCATCATCTTTATAAAAATATCTTCTGAACCTGCAATATGCTCTGCTAATGCAACAGAAGCGTCATTAGCAGACCTAATAGCAATAGCTCTAAACAAATCTTCTACAGTTTGAGTTTCTCCTGCTTCCAGAAAAACTGTAGATCCTCCCATTTTAGAAGCATGTTCACTGACCATTACTTTGTCAGTTAATTTAATTCTACCTGAATCTATTGCTTCCATTCCTAATAGTAAAGTCATTACCTTAGTTATGCTAGCAGGAGCTAATCTATCATTTTCATTTAACTTGTAAATTATAGCTCCTGTATTAACATCCATTAGCAATGCAGATTTGGCATTCACATTTAAATCCATATCAGCATATACTCCTAATGGAATAGAAACGATTAATATTAAAAGCAATAATATAATGGATACAAGTCTTCTTCTCAACCTATTACCTCCATTTCATATATTTGCTTTTATATTATCCACAAAATTCCTTAGTTATACTGAGTATTAATAATTTACAATAATTGGTTATAATTTTAAATATGACCTATCTCTTTATATATTAACTTTTTCTTTTCTATATTTTTATCACCTAAGATAAATATGTCTAATAATTTTTCTTCAACTTCTTTAGCCTTCTCTAAATCATTTGCATGAATATAAGCTAATACTTCACCCTTTTGAACCTTATCGTCTACCTTTTTATTTAATAAAATTCCAACTCCTAAGTCTAATTGAGATTCTATAGTTTCTCTACCTGCACCTAATGCTAATGCAGTTTTTCCTACTTCTTCAGCATTAATAGCTTTGACATATCCTTCCTTAAGACTCTTTACCTCTAAAATATATTTAGCCTTAGGTAATAAATCTGGATTTTTACATATGAAATATCTCCATTTTGATGCTCCACTAATTCAATCAGCTTTTCATATGCTCTTCCTGAATCTATAGTATCTATTAGCAGTGCTCGTCCCTCTACCTCATCCTTTACCTTTTTAGCAAGAACTAGTAGTTTAGAACCTAGAACTAAACATAATTCAAATAAATCATCTGGCCCTTGGCCTCTCAAAGTCTCAATGGCTTCCCTTACCTCTAAAGCATTTCCAACAGCTTTTCCCAAGGGTTCATCCATATTTGTGACTACGGCAATTGTTTTTCTACCATATGAGTTTCCAATGGTAACCATTTCTTCAGCCAAACCAATAGCATCATCTATATTTTTCATAAAAGCTCCTGATCCAACCTTCACATCTAAAATTATTGCATCTGATGCAATGGCAAGTTTCTTGCTCATAATGCTCCCTGCAATCAGTGATAGATTTTCAACAGTAGCTGTAACATCTCTTAAAGCATAAAGTTTTTTATCTGCGGGTGTAATATTTCCCGTTTGGCTACAAATAGAAATATTTATATCATTAGTATTTCTCACAAATTCTTCATTGCTTAAAGCAACTTTAAAACCTTTGATCGATTCTAATTTATCCAGAGTGCCTCCTGTATGACCCAATCCCCTGCCAGACATCTTAACGAAGGGGACTCCGCAAGCCGCAACCATAGGACCTAAAATTAAAGTAACGCTATCCCCTACCCCGCCAGTTGAATGTTTATCAACCTTTATTCCATTTATACTAGATAGATCAAAAGTATCTCCTGAGTTAATCATAGCTTTAGTTAAATCTAAAGTTTCTCTTTTATTCATTTTATTAAAATAAATAGCCATTAGCAAAGCCGAAGCCTGATAGTCTGGAATATTTCCATTAGTATAATTTTCTACAAAATAATTTATTTCTTCTGTTGTAAGAGAATATCCATCCCTCTTTTTCTTGATAATATCATACATTCTCATAGATATCACTCCAATTATATATTGTAAATTATATCAATTAACAACTTTTCAAAATTATCTTTTACTTTCATAGATGTCTCCACAACTTCTTCATGATTTAAAGGCTGATCTAAAATACCTGATGCCATATTAGTTATACATGATATGCCTAGGACCTTTATTCCTTGATGATTAGCAACTATTACTTCTGGGACTGTAGACATACCAACAGCATCAGCACCTAAAATTCTAGCTAATTTTACTTCTGCTGGTGTTTCATATGTAGGTCCAGTAAACCACATATATACTCCTTCTTTAAGATCTAGTCCTAATTTTTTACCTATTTTTTGAGCCAAGCTAATATATTCTATATTATAAGGTCTTGACATATCAACAAATCTAGGTCCTAATTGACTTAAATTCTCACCAATTAAAGGGTTTTGCCCCGTAAAGTTTATATGGTCACGAATAATCATTAAATCTCCAGGAGTAAAATCAGTATTAGCTCCTCCAGCAGCATTAGTTACTATTAGACTTTCTATACCTATTCCTATCATCACTCTAATAGGAAATGTAACATCCCTTAAAGGATAACCTTCATAGAAATGAAACCTACCTTGCATTGCAACAACAGTTTTTCCAGATAATTCTCCTATAACTAATTGACCAGCATGTCCTTCTACAGTTGATCTTGGAAATCCAGGTATATCTTCATATTTTATTATAGTAGGATTTTCAATTTTATCTGCTAAACTTCCTAATCCTGACCCCAATACTAAACCAATTTTAGGTAAATAGGTAGTTTGTGAAATTATAAAATCAACAGCATCTTTAATTTTTTTCATATAATCCATCTTTTTTCCCCCTAAGCTCTTGGATGTGATTTTCTATATACTTCTCTTAATTCTTTATCATCTGATGCAAATGAATATATATGAGTAGTAGATACATCAGAATGCCCTAACATTTCCTGCACCGTCTTAATATCTGCACCATTTTCTATTAAATGAACAGCAAATGAATGCCTCAAAGTATGAGGAGTTATAATCTTATCTATATTAGATTTCTTTGTATAATGCTTAATTATTTTCCAGAATCCTTGTCTTGTAAGTCTGCTTCCACTATAATTTATAAAAAGAGGCTCATTTCCACTCTCAGGATCTTCTGGTCTATATGTAGCTATGTAATGAGTCAATGCATCTAATGCTAAAGTTCCAATAGGTATAACTCTCTGATTATTATCATTCTCCTTAACACTGATTAAGCCTAGTTCTAAATCTATATCATTAATATTAAGAGATATTATTTCTGATACCCTAAGTCCTGCTGCATATAACAGTTCAAGCATAGCCTTATCTCTAGCTCCTTTGAAGTTACTTGATTTCGGCTGTGATAGTAAAAGATTAACTTCTTCTGTAGTCAAAATAGATGGTATCTTTTTTTCTGATTTTGGAGACTTTAAATTTAATGTAGGATCTTCATCAATCATATTGTTATTTAATAGATATTGAAAAAAACATCTAATGGAAGCTAAGTTTCTAGATATTGTTGAAGTCGCTTTTCCATTTTTCTGCAAGTTCATTAAATATGTAATTATAATAGTTTTATTTGTTTCTTTATACTCATCAATATCATGCTCTGATAAATACTCTTTAAACTGCAAGACATCTCTAATATATGCCTCTAATGTATTATTTCTTAGTTTTTTTTTCGTTTTTAATATATTCTAAATAATCTACCATAATCCTGTCCGACATCTTACTTCTCCTTTGTAATAACGATTTTAAAAATATTATAAACTAAATCTAATTAAATTTAAAAAATAAGGTGTAATGAATCCTTCTACAAAAGATCCAACTATAACAACTATAAAAAATAATAAAATTAAAATTGAATAATCTGCTATATCTTTAGAGTATATTCTGTTTCGCTTACTTTTTACTCTATACATAGAATAAGATAATCCCACTGCTCCTATAGCCAAAAATCCAGGAATAATTATCAAATAATGTGGCAAAAGCCCTGATAACGCAAACATAAAACCCTTTATTCCAAATTCCTTTACTAAAAATCCAACGGTAAATCCAATTGCTACACCCTTACAGCAAAGAATTAGAGGTATAATTAGTATACCTAATCCAATAAGCCCTACGATCCAAATAACCAATACTATCTTCACATTGGAAAATAAAGATAATTTAAATATATCTATGGATCTATAGTTCTTTTCTCCAATATACTTAAAAATCCAACTAAAATAATTGGCAATCTTTAACTTTTCTTCAGCACTTAATCTATTTATAAGTATTGCACCAATAATTATGCCAATCACAAAGAAAATAACTAGTATAAAATATACAATAAAATTATTTTGAAAATGTCTTTTACTTAAATTTCTAGTTCTTGTAGATATCAATATATTTTCCCCCTTTTGTATACAAGCCTTATAGAAATATTATGCTAAAAAGGAGGATATTATCACTTATTGTTTTTTGTCTATATATTTTTTTGCAAAATTTATACCTATAATAGTTTTGCTATCAGTGATTTCGCCTCTTTCAACCATTTTAATGAGGTCTTCAATATTATATTTCACAGTTTCAATAAACTCTCCAACATCGGGAGTAGGTTCTCCCTCCACTAAATCAGTAGCTAAAAATAAATATATTTTTTCATTAGAAAATCCTGGAGAAGTATAGAACTCTAATAAATATTCTAGTTTTTTAGCTTCATATCCTGTTTCTTCTTTTAACTCTCTTACAGCTGTTTCTCTTGGCTCCTCATTTAATTCTAATTTACCTGCTGGAACTTCTAGTAAAAACCTTTCAACAGCTTTTCTATATTGTCTAACTAATATAATTGAATTATCATCAGTCACAGGTATGACTGCTACTCCTCCTGGATGTTCAACTATCTCTCTTTTAGAATACTTTTTATCAGGTATTTCTACTGTATCCACTCTTAAATTAAGTAATTTTCCTTCATATAACTTATCAGATTTCATGGTTTTTTCTTCAAATACCATTTAACATCCTCCTTTCTTAAAATAAGTTTGCTATATATTTTCCTACAGCACCTAAACTAGTAAAATAATCTATATCATCTTCTATGGTTCTACCCATAGAAGTTGTTTTTAAATTGAATTCATTCATTGCCTTAATAATTTGTTCTCCATCCTCAAATATAATATTATGTTTTTTGTTAATTCCTGACTCTTCTATCTGCTTTATAATATAGTTTTTCTTATCCTTTCCTAAATAAGGTAAAATCAAATTAGATTTAGTATTCGTAATTTGAGACAATGTAGTAATTGTATGATGACTTATACCACAATGCCTCTCTCTCTTATCTTTGAAACTAATTCTTGGTACAGAAATTGCTAATCCTCCAAGATTATTTATGGCATCAATTATATATCCTTGCTCCATACCAGTAAAACCATATTTTGTTCCACTGCCTACAATCCCTGGCCCCATAGATATTATAGTAACATCACCTTTAAGTATTTCTTTAGCAGCAATTAATCCTGTATATATATTAATACATTCTAAGTCACCTCCAAATGCATGTCCTACAGTGATAGTATTATCTAAAATTTTTTTATTCTTTAATTCAACCACTGTATTACTAAAATGTAAAGGTAATGCACCTCCATCTGTCATAATATAATTAATTTTTATCTCTTTATTAAGATATTTAATCATAGCCATAATTGGAGCAATCATGCTATGTAAAGTTGCTACAACAAATATATGATTATCTAACGATTTAAATTCATTAAATAAATCATGATAGGGACTGGCCTCTTCTTCTGCAGCCAAGCATTTCATCTGATATGGAGTATATCTCAGTTTCATAATATGTCCAGGTCCCTTAAGATTCATAGATTTATTTCTATAATTATACATAACAAAATGATGCCCACCTGTTCCTAATGATAAATCAACAGCAGTAGTATTTAGTACAACTTCATCTCCTACTTTAACATCACCAGTAAAATCCTTGTAATTTACAGCATTATAAGTATAATCTTCAACATTAACACTAATTATAGCCAAATGTTCATTTTCGCTAATTATGGATATTACAATTCCATTTTTATAACCAATCAAAATATCTCACTACCTTCCAATATTATCTAGAAATCTTAAAAATTTATTATTATCAATTATCTTAGAAAAGGAAACCTTCTCAGCTATAATATGAAAAATTATCAGTAATATTAAAATCGTATATTTAACCATAGGGTTTAAACTTGTTGCAGCATATATACCTAAGGTAAATCCCAAAGTATTAGAACCTACATCTCCCATCATCACTTTAGACTTTAAGTCTAAAATTATATATGGAATAAGTATTCCGAAAAAAGAAAATAAAATATAATTATTATCTTTAGTAAAATTAGTTATTATAAATACTAAAGAAATAGCAACAAACAACTTAGCTGCCCTACCAGGTCTCAGATCAAAAAGATTTACAAAGTTAGTGAATAGACCAATTAATAAGGAATTAATAATAAAATCCTTAAATGAATTAGAAATATATGAACTAACAACTAATGAAATAAAGAAACCTAGAAATGCTTTTATAGCTCCCGTTGTAAGAGTGCCTTTAAAAAAAGCCTTTATATGTCCTCTCAATCCTTTTATTTTCTTTTCTCCAGTTAAATCATCAAATAAACCTAGTAAGCCTATAAAAATAAATCCCACAAGATATACTAAATTAAAATTATTATTAAAGTCAAACAATATTTGTAGAGTACCTAGAGTAATCACTTGAATAAAAACAAATACTATACCCATAGATGTGGGTATTAAATCAGATTTAAAATTTTCGCATACAATATTAGACCTCAATAACATATCCATAACCTTCGGCAATGCAACATAAGTTAAAAGAAAAGATAATATCAAGCTAATTAGATAATAGTAATTCATAAACTCACCTTCTAAAATACATAGTTATAAATGTTTTTAAAATATCTCTAAACTGTTTTCCTCTGTGTATAAATCCTTTTAAATTTCTTTGACTGTATCTATGATTCATAGTAACTGGTACTTCTATTATTGAAAATCCATTATTGATTGTCTGAATAGTCATGGCAACTTCTATACCATATCTATCAGGTATATAGTCTATTTTATCTATAACTTCTTTTTTATATACTCTCTGACCAGATAAAGAGGTATCTATTTCTTTCTTAGTAAAGAAATAGACTCCTTTTTTAGCTAATGCTCTTACTCCCCCAAATCCACCCTTAGTATGAGTCATATCACTTCTTTTAGGAAATTTAGCAATAGATACATCAGCTTCTCCATTAATAACTGGCAATATAAGGCTCTCTACTTGTATACTAGTTTCACCTAAATCACCATCAATAAATGTAATATAATCATATTCTAAAGTATCTATTGCCTTTTTCATTGCATGGCCTTTACCATAATTTTTATCTAGATCAATAATAGATATATTCAATGTTTTAATCACATCTAATGTATTATCCTTTGAACCATCATTTACTACAACAATTTCATCAATCAATTCTACCTTTTTTAGCCCTTCTACAGTATCCACTATTAGATCTGCCTCATTATAAACTGGAACTACACATACAAGTCTTCCACTTTTTTCCATACTATCTCTCCTAAAATCATTCTTTATTGAAGTAAGGAATTACACCGTCTGCAGTATTTTTAATACCATAATGTCCTCCTATACCCTCCATAGCTAATATCATAGCAACCTTGCCTATAGTCATATCAACATTGTCAACAGTAGAAATATCTAAGTCCTTATATCCTGATATATAAGAATAATTAACATTAGACTTCTCCACACCTATTATAGGTATATTATATTTCTTAGCTATTCCAACAATAATCCTATCAACTTGATTAATTCTTTTAGAGTTATCATCATAACTTCCTCCACAAATAATCAAATAGTCAATATCTTCTTCATAATTACCTATAGTTTCAATAAAACCTTCCTTCTCTAAATCCTCAAACATCGGAGATGATACACCAGATATTATAGACTCAGTTATAGTCGTAATGGTAGTTTCTGCAGGATTTTTAGATACGTTTATATTTAATCTTTTATATAAATTACTTAATTTTTCCTTATCTATTATATTATTATTTAAAGTGGTAACGTTTATTACTTTAGCCCCTGACATCTCCAAATCTCTACCTATTCCTGATGTGACATAGTCTTCACTAGTTTCAATTATTCCTACCTTAAGTCCTTCTAATTTTCCTTTTATAATAGATTCATAACTTAGATTTATATATTCATCTTTATATTCATTCTCTGATTCTAATGTATTTACATTAGCTTTAAGTTCCTTATTTTCATTAATTAAAGTTTCAAATTGTGATTCTATTATTTCATTAATAATTTCTTGTTGTTCAATAACAAATTCTTGAGTATCCATGGTAAAGCCAATAAATATTCCTATGCCCAGAGCCACAAAAATAGAAACAATAGAAATTATATAAAATCTCATACTGGGTAACACACTATCACTCCTTAAAGGCCAAATAATAATCTAAGCCTAATTTTTAATAATGTTAAAAATGATTTAGTTATAGGATTAATAAGAATCAAAATAAATATTGGAATAAGAGCAGCTATCAAGATTAACACTAGATATTTAGTTTTAAATGTAGAGCTATAAAGTTTATTTACGCCTCTAGCATCTACTAATTTGCCTCCTACCTTCAATCTTACAAGAAATGTACTGGACATTCCTTTTCTTCCCTTTTCTAGGAAATCAATCATATTTGTATGGGTTCCAACAGCTACAATTAAATCTGCATTATTCTCATAAGCCAACAAAAGAGCAATATCTTCACTAGTACCAGGCGCTATAAATAACTTAGGTTCTATTCCAAGACTTTTAACTCTTTCTAATCCTGGAGCCCTTCCATCAGTATATGCATGTACTATAACATCCTTGGCCATTAATAAGCAATCATCAGATACACTATCCATATCTCCAATTATTATATCTGGTATAAATCCAAACTCCAATAAAGCATCCCCGCCACCATCTACTCCTATTAGTATAGGCTTTACTTCATTGATATATGATTTAATAGTTATTAGATCTCTTTTATAATCTATCCCTCTTACAACAACAAGAGCATGTCTTTCTCCTATATTTGTATTTATCTTCGGAATTTCTATATTTCCAGTAACTAGTCCCTTTTCTCTCTTTGCATATTCCAATGTATTTTCGATAAAAGAATCTAATTCACTTTCAATATTATCATAACCCAATTTTGTCAATTCTTCAATCATACTATGATCAATATAAGTACATTTTCCGATTTTTTTTCCCATGAATACTATATCATTATCATTAATTTCAATTTCATCACCTTCTTTAATTGAATCAAAGATTTCAATATCTTCTACTTCAAAAATAGGTATATTTTTTTCCATTAAAATAGCCGGTCCTCGATTAGGATACTTTCCACTTATTGTTTTTTCTGTATTTATTATACAAGAAACTTTTTTATCTGCTAAAGAATTTGCGGCTATTTCATCTAAATCTCTATGAGAGATAATAGCAATATCTTTGTATTCTAGTCTATTAACTAAATTTTTAGTTTTTCTATCCCTTTTCACAATTCCTTTTATGTACATAATAACCTCCATAAAATATATATAACTATTATTGACAAAATAAAATATATTATATCATAAAAGATTTGTAGCCGATACTCTTAAAAACACCCCCCTAAATAATTAGGAGGATGTTTTATCAAAAACTTGCCATTAATTCATTTTGTTCTAGCCTCAATTTATCAGCAATAAGTGCTATAAATTCACTGTTCGTTGGTTTCCCTTTATTATTACTTATAGTATATCCAAACAATCTATTTATAGTATCTATCTTTCCTCTTGTCCAGGCTACTTCAATTGCATGCCTAATTGCTCTTTCCACTCTAGATGGAGTTGTGTTAAATCTAGCTGCTATGGTGGGATATAACTCTTTAGTTATTGCACCTAAAAAATCCATATCTTCAATAACCATAGCTATAGCCTCTCTTAAATATAAATAACCTTTAATATGAGCTGGAATTCCAATTTCATGAATAATTCTAGTTATTTGAGCTTCTAAATTCTTTTCTGCAAAAACAGGTCTATTTGATGAAAATACTTCTGAGCTCTCTTTAACCCTAATTATACTTTCTTCCATGCCAGCTATTTGTCTTAATCTTTTCATAAAAACTTGGAAATCAAATGGTTTGACAACATAGTAATGAGCTCCAAGTTCAATAGCTCTTTGAGTAATTTTATCTTGCCCAACAGCTGATAGTACTATTACCTTAGGAAAATTACTATCTCCAAAACTATTTAGCCTTTCCAATACCTCTAATCCGTCTAAATGGGGCATAATAATATCTAAAATTAAAACATCTGGTTTCTCTCTATCTATAACCTCTAATGCTTCAATGCCATCTTTAGCCACCCCAACAACTTGAAACTCTTCATAAGATGATATAAATCGAGTTAATATTTCACTAAATTCTCTATTATCATCTGCAATCATAACTTTTGTTTTTTTCATTCTTAATCCCCCTGTTTTTGTATAATTTATTATAATACATATATATTAATTCGACAAATGTATTAAAACTCCTTCTTTTTTTATAAATTTTTTGAAAAAAATAAGCCCCTAGGGCTTATTTATCTGTTCTAACATCCACTCAATATATATACCATAACCTTTAGTAGGATCATTTACAAAAACATGAGTGATAGCGCCAACTAATTTGTCATTTTGAATTATAGGACTACCACTCATCCCCTGTACTATCCCACCAGTTTTTTCTAAAAGTTTTTGATCTGTGATTTTTATTATCATACTTTTTTGATCTGCTTTCAGTTGTGGTTGTACCTTTATTATTTCAATTTCAAACTTTTCTACCTTATTATCTTCAATAGTAGTTAAAATATGCGCTTTTCCTTCTTTTACTTCCTCTTTAAATCCAATTGGTATAGGTTTGTTCTGTATAGGTTTTATATTGTTTTGATTAATAGTTCCATATATACCATATGCACTATTAATACTTATATCTCCAAGTAGATTATTTGTTTCATAGAATACACCTCTGATTTCTCCGGGAGTACCTTTCTTTCCTTGCTCTATCTTTGATATTTTGGCATTCATTATTTTACCTTTTTCTACTGATAGCAGTCCTCCTGTATCCATATCAACAATCCCATGACCTAAAGCGCCAAATTCATTGGTATCTTTATTGTAGTAGGTTAAGGTTCCAATTCCAGAGGTCTTATCTCTTACCCAAATACCAAGCCTATAGCAATTATCTTGTATGCTCTGTATAGGTTTAGCCTCAGTAACAAATTCTACTTTATTTCTTTGTACTACTATTTTCACATTTGAGTCTTTAATATTATTTAAAATACTAACCACATGTTCAGCATCTTGCACTTTTGTACCGTTTATTTCAATAATACTGTCTCCTACTTTTAAACCTGCCTCCTTAGCTGGGCTAGATCTATGTCCCTTAATATCAATAACATCTGTCACAGCTACAACTAAAACACCTTTGGTATTTAATCTAACACCAATAGCATTTCCACCTGGAACCAACTCAGGTCTATTGATGACATTTACATTATAATTTTTAACAGGAATAAATCCTAAGAGTTTTAGCTGTAACTCTGCTTCTCCTGCATCTATTCCATTTAATTGATAAGATTTTTTAAACCTAATACTTTCAGCTTCGCTATAACTGGCCTCTACTACATTCTCTTTTTCTTGGCTAATATCCAAGAAAAAAGGAAATGATATATCTAGATTCTTATTTTCTCCTTTAACAATATTGATACTTGAAGGATAAAATAAAATTTTGTTGGTCTGTATACTTAAACCTAATACAACTAATATTAAAATAGAAACTATAATTTTACGGCTAAATTTTAATTTACCCAAACATTATCACTCTCCTAACTGGCTTTGTCAAACTCACCTCCTATTTTCAATTTCATATATAATTTAGCCTTTTTTTAAATTAATTATTCTCTATTAAAAAATTTTTAAATGACAACTGATTTAAGTTTTACCAATAAAAAAGTGCTTTGACTTCATGTCAAAACACTTACGCTCTTTCTTTAATTTTTTTAGACATATCAATCATTTCCGAAGCATGTCTAAGGGTTGTATCAGTTAAATCAACACCTCCCAATAGTCTTGCCATTTCTTCAATACGATCCTTATCCGACAATTTAGAGATTACAGTATTGGTTTTATCTTCTAATATCACTTTATTTATAACAAAATGACTATCTGCTAAAGCTGCAATCTGGGGTAAATGAGAAATACACAAAACTTGATGATTTCTTGAAATATTATGTATTTTTTCACCCACAATTTGAGCTGTTCTTCCAGAGATTCCTGTATCAATTTCATCAAATATCATAGTAGGTATCTGATCAAAAAATGCTAATATGCTCTTGAATGCTAACATTATTCTTGACATTTCTCCACCAGATACAATCTTAGATAAAGGTTTCAATTCTTCACCTAAGTTTGTCGATATAAGAAATTCTATCTTATCATTACCTTCTGAAGTAAATTGAGATTTTTTTTGGAAATCAACCTTAAAATCAACCTTCGTCATATTTAAGTCAGCTAATTCTCTTTTTATATTTTCTTCTAAAATATTTGAAATCTTCTTTCTTTTAACTGATAGTTTTTCAGAATATATCTCAAGATTCTTTTCTAATTCTAATATCTTTTTATTTGTTTCTTCAAACTCTTTCTCAAAATTAAGCAATTCATCTAATCTTTCTTCCGATTTATTTCTAAAATCTAAAATCTTTTCTATAGTATTCCCATATTTCTTTTTTAATTTATTTACAAGATTAATCCTATCAGTTAAAAAATTTAGCCTTTCTGAATCCACCTCTATATTATCTAAATAATTCCTTAACTCTCTGTATAAATCTTGCAATTCGTAATTAATACCTTCAAACTGCTTATGTAAATTTACAAATTTTTCATCAAATTTTTTTACATTAGCAATAAGCGAAATACTTTTATTCATTAAATCTAATATTCCAGATGATCCGAAACTTTCATTGTTTAAATAAGCCAATGATTCTTCAATAGAACAAGATATTTCATTTATATTAGTTAATCGTCTATATTCATTTTCAATATTTAATTCATCATCATTATTAAGTTTTGCATCATCAATTTCTTGAAGCTGAAATTTTAGTATATCTATCTCTCTATCTCTTTCACTACTATCTATAGATAATTTTTTTATCTTTTTTTCTCATTTATCCATTCGTCATAATACATTTTAATTTTTTCTTTTAATTCTATTAGATCACGATCTCCAAAAGAATCTACTAAAATTTCATGATTAGATGAATCTAACAATGACTGATGCTCATGCTGTCCAAATATATCAACTAATTTTGTTGTTATATTTTTAAGCATACTGGAAGTAATATTTCTTCCATTAATCCTAGATAAACTAGGACTATTTAAGTAAATTTCTCTAGAAATAATTATAAGATTATCATCATCCATATCTATAGAATATTCCTCTAAAATAGGCATTATAATAGATGGGTTCTCTATATAAAAAACCCCTTCTAGTATAGCCTTTTCATGGCCAGATTGTATAAATTCTCTATTACATCTAGATCCTAAAATAATACCAATAGCCTCTATTAATATAGATTTACCAGATCCAGTTTCTCCCGTAATAATATTTAATCCCTTAGTAAAATTTACCTTCAAGTCCTCAATAATTGCAAAATTTTTAATACTTAACTCAACTAGCATGTAAAAACCCCCAAATTAATAAAATTACATTTAACTAAGAGTACTATGAGCTTCTTCAATAACTGCAAAAATTGATTCATCATCTATTATATTATTTATATTGTTTTTTAAGTAAATTAAAAACTCAATATTTCCCGTTGCACCAGTTATAGGTGAGTATGTTAATCCATAAATACCCAAATCAATCTCAAGACAAAATTGCATTACAGATTTTATTACATCAAAGTGTATTTTTTTGTCTCTAATAACACCTTTTTTTCCAACTTTATCTTTTCCAGCTTCGAACTGTGGCTTAATTAGGGCAACTACTCCTCCATTTTCATCTAATAAATTTTTTGCCACAGGTAGAACTAAACGTAAAGAGATAAAAGATACATCAATAGAGATGAAATTTATTTTTTCTCCGATATCTTCATTTGTTACATTTCTTATATTGGTTCTCTCCATAACTACCACTCTAGAATCATTTCGTAGCTTCCAATCCAGCTGACCGTAACCTACATCAACAGCAAAAACCCTTGAGGCTCCATTTTTCAACATACAATCTGTAAAACCTCCCGTAGAAGATCCAATATCCATGGTTACTTTATCTTGTAAGGATAAATCAAAACTATCAATAGCTTTTTCAAGCTTTAAACCACCACGACTCACATATATATTGGGATTCTCTTTAATAATAATTTCCACATCTTCATCTAATTTTTCTCCAGGTTTGTCAATTCTAAGGTTACCAATAAAGACTGAACCTTCCATTATTACTCTCTTTCCCTTCTCTCTAGAATCCACTAGACCTTTTTCATATAAAATTACATCCGCTCTTTTTTTCACTTATCATCTCTCCAAATAAATTACTTTTTATTTTTTTTCTTATTAGGGAATATATCAATCCCAAGCCTTTTCTCTATTAGATTCAATATTTTAGCAATACTATAAATAATTCTTTCATAGTTAAATAGTGCTATTGATTTACCAAAAGCCTTGCCTCCTACTGTAAATGCAGCTATTAAAGAAGTAATTATTATTGTAAGCATCGTGCCATCTACTAAACTATATCTATCCATCAATTTATATATTATTGTAGTACCTGCTGCACCAGATAAGATACCACTAATATCTCCTATAACATCATTACAAAAGTTCGATACCTGCCCTGCATTTCTAACAAGTTTTATTGCAAATTTTGCTTCTTCAACTTTATTAGCTGCCATAGCATGAAAAGGTTTTTCTTCTGCTGTAGTTACAGCTATTCCTATAATATCAAAAATAATTCCTATTAAAATAATAACAATTAAAACGATGAATGCCGCTGCAATATCTAAATTTGTAACTAAATTCTCAGTAATAACCGAAACAATAATAGACATAATAAAAGTCCATATACTTATAAAAAACACCCATTTTAAATTATATCTAGTAAAAATTCCTTCTTCTTCTTTTTTATTCATATATTAGTGTTCCCTCCATGACCCTTTATACGAAAACTAATAATAGTATATACACAAAAAGCTGATAGCTACAAGCTATCAGCTATAAGAGTGGTAGTAAACTGTGTAAATCTTACGGCTTTAGGTCCAGCAGGATTTCCCTAATAAAAACTGTCTGTCGCCATAACAGCGGTTTCCCTTTAATTCTATTATCATCTTGTCGCCAAAGATAAAACTGGATTGCCACTTAGTCCGCACTGTAATCCACAACTTACCTCTTTTAGAACAGTCTAGGAGTTTTCCTCTGCAGCCATTCTATTCCTTAGCCTCTTTTGCAAAATAGGTTTCGATAACAGAACTTAAGATATATCGGGCCCTTTAATATCTCAAGTTGAACTTATCATCCGCCATACTTCACTCAAGGCAGGCTACTCTGCTTCTAGTAATATATACATAGCAGGTTTATCATGATATGTCTTTTAAAATATGGAATATCATGTCTCCACGAGAGTAGGGTCATCGCCTGCATGCCATTGCAGATCGCCCCATCCCTCTTACTCCCTGTAAGGACCCACGACTGGGCGTCGCAAGCCGAAACAAAGAACTTCATCGATATGCCCTTCGACGGATTTTTAGCCCCGCCCTCTAGAATAGTTGTGCTGACTAGAATACTGTACCACTCAAGCTAAAAATATTATAGCATAATTTTTCCTAAAATTCAATTGAGATTATACTAATTATCACGTTTAACCAGTTCTTCTGTTAGAGAAACTAAAAAATTAATATCTCTATTTTTCAATGTCATTAAGGCATCAATAGCCTTGTTGCTATATTCACGAGCGGCAATTCTACCTTATTAATGTCATGAAATGTTAAATATGTTAGTTTTTTTATATCTTTATCCTGATTCATATCTAAAATATCATCTCTAATCTGATAAGCTAATCCAAGATTTAATCCAAATTCTCTTATGGATTCAATTTCCTCTTCTTTAGCTTCTCCAACAATTGCACCTGTAACCAAAGCAGATTGAATTAAAGCGGCAGTTTTTGTTTTATACATAAACATTAGTTTATCTTCTGCCATCGTATCATGATTGGCAAACAAATCAACCACTTGTCCGCCTATCATACCATATACACCTGCATATCTACTAATCTCTTTAAATGCTCTTATATGTTTTTTATAGTTATCTATAGTTTTAAGTTCTTCCATATGATCTGCAATAGTTTCAAAAGCAGAATTCAGCAAGCCATCACCAGAAAGTATTGCCATAGCTTCACCAAATACCTTGTGATTAGTTGGTTTTCCCCTTCTAAAGTCATCATTATCCATAGCTGGAAGATCATCATGGATTAAAGAATATGTATGTATCATCTCAATAGCTACTGCATAGGGTAATACTTCCTCAATATCTTTGCCAAACATCTCATAGGATTTAATAGCCATTATAGGTCTTAGTCTTTTACCTCCTGTAAATAAGCTATAATCCATAGTTTCAAAGATTCTCTTTTGATAACCATTTCTATCTCTAAATCTTTTCTTAAGTTCTTGATCAATAATTGAAATTAAACTTTTTAGTTCATTTTCCACATTTATCCCTCCGTAGGGAATTCAATATCTACCATATTCCCATTATCATCTTTTAATAAAATTTTAATCTCACCTTCTGCCTTAGATAATAACTCATTGCAATAATTATATATGTCCATACCTTTCTTAAATTTATCTAAGGAGTCATTAAGAGTACAATTCTCTTCCTCTAATTCTTTTAGTATAGACTCTAATTTTAAAATAGCTTCCTCATAAGTTAAATCCTTATTTTTCAACTACGAGCTCCCCCTTATCAATACTCTTTATTATGGACCTTATTTTTCCATCTTTCAGTAGTATATTAATTTCTTCATCTATTGTAGTATCATCAATAGATTTAATTATATTCCCTTGGCTATCAATTAAAATACCATAACCTCTATCTAAAGCTAAAAATGGATTTAATAAATCAAGACTATTTTTCAAGTCTAATAGCTCTGATTTTTTACCCATAAGTTTTTTTTCTACTATATAATTTAAATCTCTAAATAAACTATCTATTTCTTGTCTCTTATCTCTTAGCTGATTCATAGGATTATAGAACTTAAGATTTGCATTTAAATGTTTGATCTTTATTCTATAATCTTCTATAAGATTAAGCATTAACTTAGTTAATCTATTGTATTTACTTTCCAATTCACTATTTAAATGGCAAATATCTGGCACCGAAAGTTCTGCCGCTGCTGATGGCGTAGGCGCTCTTAAATCAGCAACAAAATCTGCTATAGTAAAATCTGTTTCATGACCTACAGCAGATATAACAGGAGTTCTTAATCTATAAATTGTTCTAGCAACTTCTTCATCATTAAAAGCGAAAAGCTCTTCTATAGAACCTCCACCTCTACCAGTTATAATAAGATCTATATCTTCTCTACTATCTAGATAATTAAGTCCCTTACAAATTTCCATAGGTGCTTGTGAGCCTTGTACTAAAGATGGATATATGAGTATATTACATGGTGGAAATCTTCTTTTAATTACAGTAATTATATCTCTTATAGCAGCACCAGTAGACGAAGTAACAACTCCTATCTTCTTTGGCATAAATGGAATAGGCTTCTTGTCACATTCTGAAAACATTCCTTCAGATTCTAATTTTTTCTTTAGTTCCTCAAAAGCTTTATATAAATTCCCTAATCCACTTTCCTTAATATGTCTGATATAAAGTTGATAATCTCCTTCTTTTTCATATAAAGAAACATAACCTGTTGCTATAATTTTCATCCCATCTTCAAGATTAAACTTTAAATTCTCATTATCACTTTTAAACATAACAGCTTTGATTTTACCCTTTTCATCTTTAAGATTAAAATACATATGCCCGCTGTAATGATGTTTGAAATTTGATATCTCACCTTCAACACTTAAATTAGATAAAATCATATCTCCTAGAAATACTCTTTTGATATAAGAGTTCACTTCACTTACCTTTAGAGGCCGTATATCCATATCTTATCTCCATAGTATTTATTTTTTATCAATATTTCTAACGAATCCACCCAATACTCCATTGATAAACTTAAAAGATTCCTCTGTGCTATATTTTTTTACAATTTCAATGGCTTCATTAATAGACACTTCTATTGGTATATCTTTTCTATATAGAATTTCATATACAGCTATACGTAAAACTGCTAAATCAATTTTTGCTAGTCTATTTAAATTCCATCCTTCTGAATATAATTCAATATATTTATCAATTGACTCTAAATTTTCTTTTATTTTAGTCATCGCATCTAAAATATATTCCTTTTCCAATTCATCAAAAGGAAAATTATTAAAATATAGTCCTAATGCTTCATCAGAAAAATCCTCATTTATTTCCATTTGATAGAGTATTTTCATTGTTCCTTCTCTTGCTTGCTTTCTTCCCATTTTTCCCTCCTACAAATCTAAAACTATAATAATATATTAACTTCTGCCACCTGGAGGAAGTACTTTTTCCAACAATTCTCTAAAGTTAATATTTTTATAAGATTTGCTTCCTAAAGTATATCCTATACAAGTACATATAAAAATAAACATGGTTTTAAAAAAACCAATAATAAGAATTACAACACCTAATAAGAATCCTAATAAAGCACCAAAAAATTTTCCTTTGTTATTACTAACTAATTCTAAAAGGTCATTTAACATTTGTTTACCCATATACAACACCCCATTTACCTTACAACCCTAGTAGGTGCCGCTACATTGTTTGCTTTTACCTTCACTTCTGCTACCTTTGCTCCAGTTGCATTTTCAATATACTCTTTTACCATAACTTGTAACTCTTTAGTAACCTCTGGAATATTAATCTCTGGTAAAACATCTCCCATAAGCTCAATTTTAATTTGTCCTTCTAAAAGATTTACACTAGTTCTAATATTATTCATCCCTGAAAATTTATCAACTACATTCTGTACTAGTCCAATTATTGTGTTAGCGTAAATAATAATTTCACCATATTCATTTGTTGTAACTAAATATGAACCTTCAGTTTTATTATCTTTTCTAGAAAAACCAGAAAAAATAATTCTTATGCTAGCAATAAGTAAAACTATCCCCGCTAAAGTATAATAATAGTTTCTATTCATATTAGCAACCATATTAATAATACTATTTATAGATAAAGGCCCAGAAATATTAAAAGGAATTACAATAATACAAAAAGACAATACTAATATACATAAAGCAAATAAAGCAATAATTAACCTATCTAAGATCTTCATCAGTATATCCCCTCTCCCAGTATTTAAAATTACCCTCTGGTCTACAGAGGGTAAATATACTATTTTACTCTTGGCTCTACTTCTATTTTTCTTTCCTTTGGAATATTTACACCTTGAATATTTACGTTTACTTCTACAACATTTAGACCTGTCATAGTTTCCACTGTATTTTTAACATTTTCCTGTACATTCTTACCAAGTTCAGAGATTTTTGAACCATATTCCACAATAATATATAAATCTATGACAGCTTCTTTTTCACCAGCTTCTACCTTAACACCTTTAGATAAGTTCTTCATACCTAACATTTCAGTAATTCCGCCAGTAATGCCACCACTCATACCTGCTACACCATCAACTTCAGTAGCAGCAACCCCAGCAATGATTGCAATAACATCATCTGAGATTCTTACTGTACCATGTTCAATATTCTCATCATTATAATTATCAGCCAAAATTAAACACCTCCATACAACTATAAGTTCTTAAGGCTATTATATCAGAGGATAATATCATTTACAAACATTTCTATTGCTTTTTCATTATTTTAATATTATTATTATCATAATCCGTCTCTGATTTTACTATATCCAGGATTTTTATCATATCTTGCTCTGTTAGTTCTGCACTTGATACAACTATTTTTATATCCTTATCCGTTAAAAACACAATTGCATCATCAAAACCTTTACCCTTTATCAGCCCTTCAATTTGAAGTTCTTTTTCTGAGTTGTTTCCAAGTTTCATTATTTCCATTTGAGCCTCTTTTCTTACATCTTCAGATGTGTTTTTATTATTAACGATTATATCTAATCTATCAACTAAAGAAGCCCTCAGCTTATCCCTAGATAGTCTATACTCAACAAAATAATTTTTAATGTTTTTACTAGCTTCTGTATACATTGCTTCAAGTGCATCATTTCCCTCAGTCTTTGTTGAATCTATTATATCTACTTCTTCAGCAGGGTCAATATTTAACTCAGTCATACCTGTTTCTATATCTTCTTGGTATTTTTCATTCTTAGCTAATTCCATTAATTCATGATTTTGATAATCTTTTGAAGATTTACGTTGAGCTTGTTGTGTTAATTGATGATTTAAATATCCTGTAAATACTAACAATACAACTAATAACCCAATAATTGCAGGTCTTTTAATTTTAAACATAATTATTCTCCCCCTTATTTACTTGAATATACTTGAACCTTATTCCCCTTTATTCCTAATACAGTTTTCACAGCATCATAAAGCATTTCTTTTATTTCAGGGTCATTTGCACCCTCTGCAACTACAATAACGCCCTGTACAGTGGGTTTAATTTCTTTAACTACTAACAGTGAACCATCATTCCCCCTAGTTACTACTTGAGTAGTTATATCTTCCCTATGTACCTCCCTAGTCCCTCCCTCTGAATCATTTTCTACAGTATTTTCTGTAGTCTTTGTGGTGTTAGCAGCAGTTATTTTCTCTATGCTATTTTCTAAAGTTACCATGACACTTACTTTCCCTACACCATTTAGCTTGCTAAGAATAGTAACTAATTTTCTTTCTAGATAGCCACTATAATCTGATTCTAAGTTATAATCAGTCTCCTTCAGATATTGATCATTACTGTTATCAATTTCTTCAGTTTTAGATCCTAGAAAAACATTAGCTACAATTAAAAATATGATGGATATAAGCAGTATTATGAATAAATTATTAATAAACTTTTTATTATTCATTTTTTCTAGATATTTTTTTATTTTATCTAATATTTCGTTCATTTTATTCACCTTTCCCCTTTTTATCTATTTCTATATTTATCCTATCCTTATCCACTAAATAGTTGTTAGATATTAAATCTTTCAAGTCTGTTAAATCTTTATAATCTTCATCTAATGATTTTATATCCTTTATATTGTTTTGTATTTCAATCGTTTTTACTTTTCCAACATGAATTTTACTTTTATCTGTAATCTCTTCCTTTTCCCCTACAAGAATATTTAAATAGTCTATTTCCCCATAATTTTCTTCCTTATCTATTATTCCAACTACGATATCTACTACTCTGTAATCAGTTTTTTCTTCAATCAATCCTGTTATCTCCTTTGATATTTTTTCTTTGTATATTTTTTCTATTTGCTTCTCCTGCTGGGTGTAAAGTTCATTGTTTTGCTCATTGTCAAAAATATTTGGCTTAGAGTAGTTAAACACTGATTGTTCAAAGTTAAAATTTAATTTTAAAAGTTTTGCAAATGGACTGATAATTGTAAATATGATTAACAATCCTATTACCATATTAATATATTTTTTCATATTCCCCTTAGGCATTATAAGCTCTGCAATTGAAATAAGTATAAATAAAACTACTATATCCTTTAACCATGTACTTATAAAAGATATTGCATACATATATTCACCTACCTTAACATTAGTAAATTATTTCCTGCCTCAACAATAATAGTTATAGTAATAAAAAACATTGTTCCAGTAGAAATAAGACTAACTAGAATAAGTAGCAAAGATTTTCCAACTTGATTAAAAAATTCAACTAAATTACTAGACCCTACTGGTTGTATAACTACTGTTATTAGTTTATAAGTAAACAGCAATACTAAAATCTTAATAACAGGTAAAATACATATAAATAATAAGATCAGAAGTCCAATAAATCCAAGGCCATTTTTTAATATTGCAGAACAACCTACTACAGCTTCAACAGCATCAGATAAAAAGCCTCCTACAATAGGTATTAGTTTATCTACAGCAAATTTTGCTGTTCTTATAGTCAATCCATCTATTTTTGTTCCTAGACCATAAATAGTAATTATACCTATAAATAAAGTAAGAGCACCAGAGATTATAAAGGTTATTACTTGTCTACCTAATTCAGATAGCTTACTAAACTCTACTCTATTTGATATATTGCTTATAATACTTATAATAAATGAGAAGTAAATCAAAGGTAGAATTATAGTTTTTATTAAAATTCCAATAAGATTTACCGTCATAAGTATCATTGGATGAAACAGCATTTTAGTATTAGGTCCTGATGCTGCAGTGAGTAGAGTAAGTAAAATTGGAAGAATTGCTTGCATAAACCCAACCATTCTGTCTGTTGTCTCCTTTGCAAGTTCCATTACTTGAGTAAAACTACTGATTACCAAGATTGCAATTAAAACATATGAAATGTAATTTGCTAATTCTGCAACAGAAGCATTCTCAAAAGTTGATTGAAGATTAGTCAATATTGAAGAAATTAGTGTAATAATAAGAATTTTAGCTAGTAAAATTAATGATGTTCTCAGTTCCTTAAAAAATAATAACCCAATATTTTTAACGATATCTTTAAAAGTAAATTTCACATCACCTTTTATTAAACCTAGCAAAAAATCTTTGGTATTAAACTTTGGTAAAAGTTCATTTTCTCTCATTGTATCTTCTACAATTTTTTCTAAATCACCGATATTTAAAATATCTATTTGTTCATCCATAATAAATGAACTACCATCATTAGCATAAACTGTACTTCCAAATATTAGTAAATATATAATAAAAATAACAATGTAATTTTTTTTCATATGTTTCACCTTCACGGAAGTATTTTTATAATTAACTCCATAAGAGCTAAAAGGATAGGAATTGCAAGAACCATAATTATAACTTTTCCACCTAGTTCAATTTTCATAGCAATACTATCTTCTCCAGCATCTCGTGATATCTGTGCTCCAAATTCAACTATATAAGCCATTCCAATTATCTTGAGAATTGTAGAAAAATATGCAAATTCTATATTTACTCTTCTAGCTAAAGTATTCAAAGTCTGTATTACATAGGATAATTCTCCTAAAATCATGGTGAAAATAACTACACCAGTTAATATGCTTATATATAAAGCAAATTCTGGTCTTGTACTTTTTAAAATAATGATAAATACTGTAGCCACGATTCCAATACCTACTATTTTAATGATTTCCATCTCATATTCTCCTTATAATAGTATTACAATCTGAATAATACTTTTACATTATCAAAGAGCTTGCTAATTAGATTTATTACAATACCTAAGACAATGACTACCCCCAATAAAGTAGTGAAAAAAGCATATTCTTCCTTTCCTGACTTATCCAATATCATATTTAAGACAGCTATAACTACTCCAAGTCCCGCAATCTTGAAAATTAGATCTATTTCCATACCCTTTTCCTCCCTATATCAGTAAAATTATTATTCCTGCTCCAGTTATGACTCCTAGACTTCTATATAATTTCTCATTCTTATTTCTTTCAATTCTTGCCTCTAAAATTTGAGCAGCTATCTGATTTAAAATCAGTATAAAATTTTTCTGCTGATCAGTTCTATCGGACGTTCCCAAAACTCTACCTAAAGCTAAGAATATTTCTACATCTTCTTTTATTAAATGAAAATCTTCATACAATTTGTCCTCAACTGATAAAAAACTGTAATATACACCCTCCCTCTTATTCAGTAGTAAATCACTTTTTATCTCTTCAAATATATAAGAAACCTTACTTTTTCCTTTTTTAGATACATTGGATAAGGCCTCTGGCAGTGGTGTCGCTCCATATACTATTTCTGTTTCCAACATCTTAATGCACTGCTCAAAATATATTAGATTTTCTAATCTTGATGAAAAAGTCTTTCCATAAAGATATCCTATAGTACTAGAAGTTAGGAAAATCAATAGTGAAGACATTAACTTTAATAAAATCATTTTAATCACTCTTTCCACTGTAAATAGGTTTAAAACTAAAACCATCTATTATTTCCTTTATTGTTCCGACTCCTTTTGATCTGTCAAGTATAAGAAATCTTTCAAATATATTTTCTTCAAATAACTCCTTCATACTAGATTTATTCATTACCTCTTCTAAGCTACTTCCATGAATTGTAGCTATAAACTTTATACCTGCCTCAGTGCTTCATTAATTGCCTCTACATCCCTTTTATTACCTATTTCATCTACAGCTATTATATCTGGTGATAAAGATCTAATCGCCATCATAATACCATCAGACTTTAAGCATCCGTCTAAAATATCTGTCCTGATTCCTATATCATTCTGGGCCATTCCCTTATACATTCCAGCTATTTCTGATCTTTCATCAACTACACTGATCTTAAATCCCTGAGAGTCTAACGCTCCAAATCCATTGCTTAAGTTTCTAACTATATCTCGTAGCAATGTTGTTTTTCCGCATTGAGGCGGCGATATAATTAGGGTATTGTAAAATATTCTGGGTTTTTTAACTAAGTAGGAAATCATATTATCAGAAACCCCCAGAACTTCTCTCCCTATTCTTATATTTAATGAAGAAATATTCTTTATAGTTTCAACTCCATTAGAGCCATATATAACCTTGCCACCGATTCCTACTCTATGACCGCCTTTTATAGTTATATATCCATTCTTAATTTCCTCTTCATAAGCATATACAGAATAATTACTAATTAGCTGAAATGTATTCTTAATATGCTCTTCTCTAATAATTACTGCTCTAGATGGATCACAGCTAATATTGCCATTTGCAGATATGAAATAATCCCTGGCTCCATATGAAATTGTTAATGGCCCCCCATTTCGGAGCCTTATTTCCTCTGCTTTTTCCTTATAATTAGAAGGAATTCGAGTTAATATTGTATTTAATTCCTCACATAGATTTTTAACCACATAGTCATATATCCTAGAATTTTTTAACACAACCTGTCCCTCCCTTATATCAATTCTATGAAATTACAATTTATATATTCCAAAAAAATAAAAGCCAAGGCTTTTATTTTTAAATTATTAACTTACAATTGTACAAGCAGCTTTCTCTATTAATCATTAATTAAAAAAAGTTCTAAGGTTAAATAACCTTAGAACTTTTTTTATTAATTTATTATTCATCTTCCCCATCAAAATGACAACAACAGTCTTCGTCATCACAGTAATCATCAAAATCATCAAAATCAAAGTCTTCATCATAATCATAATCTTCATCATCTGTTCCATAAATTTCATCTTCTACATCTGCTAGATCTTCATCGATGAAGTTTACATATTCCTCTAATTCCTCTTGATTTTCAATAGTTTCATCTAATACATCAGCAAATTCTTCTAGTACATCTACTATTTGAAGTAATAATTTACCCTCTTTTGAGCTCTCATCAACTCCCAAGCCGTCAGCTAATCCTTTTAAATAAGATACTTTTTGCATTAAATATTCCATTCTTATCCCTCCTAATATTTTGTATTCTAAAAAACATTATTACCTAAACTCTGGATAAATACTCACCAGTTCTTGTATCTATCTTTATTTTATCCCCTATATTTACAAATAAAGGAACTGTTATAACAGCACCTGTCTCTACAGTAGCTGGTTTATTAGCACCTGAAGCAGTATCACCCTTTACGCCTGGCTCAGTTTCAGTAACCTCTAATTCAACAAAGTTTGGTGCATTTACTTCAAAAGCCTTACCATGATAAAACCTAATAGTAGCATTATCATTTTCTTTTAAATATACCATAGCTTCTTCCACTGCATCCTTCTCTAAAGGTAACTGCTCATAGGTTTCAGTATCCATGAAATAAAATAATTCACCATCATTATATAAGTACTGCATTTCCTTAGTTTCGATCTGTGCCTTTGGAAATCTTTCTGTTGGGTTAAAAGTAACTTCTTTAGTTCCCCCAGACATTACGGACTTTATTTTTGTTCTAACAAATGCTGCTCCCTTTCCAGGCTTAACATGTTGGAAATCAATTATCTGATATACATCTCCATCCATTTCAAATGTTATGCCTTTTCTAAAATCACTTGCTGATATCATATCTTTACCCTCCTATATTCTACTTATTCAATAATTTTAAGGCATCCATAGCTACTAAATAGCTGATAGATCCTAAACCTGATATTTGTCCTGTACAAACAGGAGCTATAACAGACTCTTTTCTAAAATCTTCTCTTCCATAAATATTAGATAAGTGAACCTCTATTACAGGTATTTCTAGTATTTCTATAGCATCTCTTATAACTATACTATAATGCGTAAATCCTGCAGGATTAATAATTAGCCCCGTATACCCAGATTTCATAATATCCTGAATTTTGTCCACAATCTGACCTTCATGATTAGATTGAAAGATTTCAACTTCCATACCTAACTCTATAGCTTTATTTTCAATAAGTCTATTAATTTGTTCTAGAGACTCTTCACCATAGATAGAACGATCTCTTTTGTCTAAAAGGTTTAGGTTTGGACCATGAATAATAAGTATTCTCATAATCATATATCCTCTACTTTCCATTTTATTATATCAGTCTCTATTATTTACCTCAAGAGTTAATTTTAACACATTTTCTCAAAATTTCATAGATAATTTCATCGATTGACTTGCCATCTACACAAACTATAAAATCAGCAGCAGATAAATATAATTCTTTTCTACTATCACACATGATTTTTGTCTTTATATATAGGTCTCTTTCATCATTTAACAGCGGTCTAACAGTTTTAGATTTCTTAATGTTATTTACTATATTTTCTATTGAAGATTCCAACAATATTAATACTCCATTTTTTTTAAGACTAACTATATTATTATCATTTAATACTATACCTCCACCTGTAGATATTATTAGATTTTCTTCTTGATATAATTCATCAATAATTTGATTCTCTAGTTTCCTAAAGTAGAGTTCTCCATATAAGGAAAAAATTTTCTCTATATCTGTTTCCATTTTCCTTTCAATAAGCTCATCAGTATCTACAAATCTTCTATCTAAAACTTTAGATAATGTCTTACCAATAGTTGTTTTTCCTACTCCACTCATTCCTATTAAAACAATATTTTTCATATCTAACACCTATTAATCATGTTTAGGGTTTTCAGATACCATTTTTATAGCCTTTGTTACAGCAGTTATTACATCGGTGTTAAATTGATAGTTCATATTATTAACTTTAGCATATAAATAACCTTTCTCAGTTACAACATATTTAGGATTTAAATTATTTAACGCAATAGCCGCTATATCTAATCTACATTTTTCACATTGACATTTAATTTCTACTTCTTTTTGTATGCTGTCAATAGCATTTAAAACCTCATTCTCCATTAAATTATATAGTTCCATAATAATCCCCCTCATATTAGTCGCTTTTTATTAAATATAGCTTTGGCTCAATAAATCCAGGTAAATACGTTCCATATTTATAGACAGAATGTCTACTATATATAATATCGTCTCTTTCAATGAAATCATTATTAATTATGTTATTAGTAATCATTATTCCCTTGATATTGGTTCTTATATTTTCATCAATTTTTATTTCTCCATTTCTAGCTATTATTATACCAGTAAATTCAAAATCCTTAGATATGGTTATATTGCCTTCGATATATATTAGCCCAGAAAGCTTTATAGTTTCCTTTGGTGTATTGAAGTTGCCTATATAGAAATTGACAGGATTTTCTCCAAATTCTCTTATAATAATAAACACCTCTTTATTATTGAATGTTTCTATATAAGGCAAAGTCATCGATTCTCTAAATGAGATTATCTCAAAATAAGTATTATCTTTTTTATCCAAAATAATATGGTTAAAGTTCGAAGATTCCATGCCATAGATATTCTCTGGCTTATTACAGTTATTTATATTAATATCTTTTGATATCTTTAATAGTAAATCTATTAAATCCTCTTTATATCTGTTCTCTATAGAACTTACATCAAGAATCGGATTCTCTGCTTCAAAAATCTCATTAATCAGTTCTATATAGGATGTTACTGTAGTTATTAATCCATTAAAATTACTTTTTGCAACAAGTTGCAATTCTTTTTTATTATCTTTATCTACTAAAATTACTCTAACTTTATCTAATTCATCTCCTAACTTTAAATCTTCCCTATTTATTGTTATATCTTTCGGTTGCTTCGAAAAAGGTAGGGCTCTAAAATATTCTACTAAAGCTGGATACAATTGGTCAGAATAATATTTATCTTCATGGAGTGTCATATAAATTTTTCCTTCAGCTGAGTAATAGGATTGAATATTATTTTCAGTTGATCTCAATATTAAACGCCCTAATCTAGTAGTATGTTCAAGATACAGTATCATAATCATCAATACAGGCATAACAATTAAACATATTATAGAAATAAATCCTTCTCTAGCTTTCATAAGTCCTCCAAACCATTAATAATCTATAGGACATCTAATATAGATATCAGATTTTAAATCTAATTTCTCATAATTATGTTTGAATTTTAAGTCTAAATAAATTATAGAATTCTCAACATCAAATTTTGTATCTTCAATATTATCTACAAATTCGCAAAGATCATTATTTCCATCAAAATGTATATATAGCGGGTATTTATCATCTACTCTACTACATGCCATCCTGACAAGCTTATCGTTCTTCCTATGGTATGTAATATATCTGTATATATTTTTAGACTTCTCTTCTTCAATTATCATAATAATAAATCCAATATTAGTAGGAAATTTCTTTTTTAGATCTTTAATCTTATCAGAAGAAATAATCTTATCTGCAGCCCTAATATCTCCTTTTATATATTCAATTGCATATCTGCCATTCATCATTAACTGGTCTTTTTCGTCTCCTATGGTGCAAGCTTCTATAGAAAGATCTAAAATACTAAAAATAGGTATAATAATTAATGAACAAATAGCCAATGATAAAATTATTTCTATTAAAGTGAATCCTCTATTTTTGTGGTAGATATGTATTGTACTCCACATCTCCAACACTACTCCCCTCTATATTATGATATACAAAAATAGAAATCATCCATAATAAGTCTGACTTTTGATTCTTTTCTATTTTTAGATAGTATTTTTCATTACTTTCTTTTTTAGGTATAGTAACTTCAACAGAATTATGTGCCCTAAATAACTCTATTAATTCTACAATATCTGTATCGTATATAAAATCATAAGAAGCCTTATCTTTATCAAAAGCCTTAATTTTTTCTACAGCCATTTCGCCAATATATATCATTTCCATTCTTAATTTGTTGTTTCTTAATCTAATGAAAGATGAGTTAATTATAGGTAAAACAGTAACAGCTATCAACCCTAATAAAAATAACCCTAATATAGTTTCAACTAAAGTAAATCCTTTTTTGATCATAATAACGCCTCGTTTCATTTACTATTAATATAAAGATTAACTTTACCAGTAGCTGGTGTTATGGTTATTTCTATATTCTCTTTTTTACTATTAGTAAGTAAAATCTTTCCTGCGTTGTTTGGTGTACCATTTGGGTAAAATTTCATAATACTATTAAAATTATTTCCTTTGATAATTATTCCATTACAAAATTTAATATCTTTTATAATAGTAACAATTAATCCATCTTCCTTAGCAATTTTATATCTATTCCTATCAACATAAACATATAAAATGTAATTGCAATTCTCCACCACTGCACTATTTCTAGCAAAGATTATATCTCTTTTAAACTCCATTAATTCTTTTTTCTCACGAGTATTAAAGATAATTTTTGTACTAGGTATTCCTATGGATAAAACAATAGCAAATAGTGCTATTACAACTAATAATTCAACTAGAGTATAGCCATATTCGCTATTACAATTTTTATTATCAATATTGCCATTCATTTAATTGATGCAGCAGAAATGTGAATTCTGCTCTAGTTATTTTATTATTCATACTATCTTTGCTACTAGAACGAATTTTTTTCTCATAAAGCATTCTATCAGCAAAATAATCCCATTTAATACCCTTATCATTTAATACCCTAGACATTATAATCTCGACCTCCTTATAGGTAATTGGATTGTGAGGTCTAAAAGTATTGTCAGAATATCCATTTACTATTTTGTAATAAGTTGCATAAGATATAGCTTTTTCTGCATAACCAAACTCCTTATAATCTTTAAACTGAGTCACATTTGTAGAATCATATGGAGGATACCAATCATATAATCTACTTAGCATAGTTACAAATTCTCCTCTTGAAACCTCCTTATCCGGTCTAAAAGATTTATCAGGATATCCATATATAATTTCTCTCTTAACATAAGTATTTATCTCATCTTTAGCCCAATGTCCTCTAGATTCATGAAAAATTGGCAACTCATTATCAACTCTTACAGCATAAATATTTCCCATCAAACTTATGTTATTTAAATTTATATCTGCAACTAAATAGTCTCCATCTTGTTTAGATGTATATAAATCCATTTATTATAATGGTACTTGTATATACCATATTTAACATCCTTCCCATAAGATTTAAATTTAATAGTAATTTTTTTATTCTTATCAAATGTGCCTTCTAAGTTCATGATCTTTAGTCCATATACCCCTGAAGCTTGAGTATGTCTTGAAGAGTTAGGATTCACATAGGATGTAGGAATACTATCTATGGTTACAATTACATCATTGTAATATGTTCCAGCCTCAATACCTACTAAAAATTTATCATCTTCGGGTATTCCAATATTATTCTTACCATCTATTGAAATCTTTTCTGTATGAGTCTTAACTCTATTGCTATCCTGTTGAAGTTTTTTATAGGTTTCATTATACGACTTCATAAATTCATCCCAATAACCGATTATAAAAGCATCTCTATAATTTTCAGACTGAAATTGAAGGCCATATTCATCTACAATATTTTTATCATCAACCTTGTGGCTAGTCCATGAGTTAGATTTGCCTAATGTAATATCTATAATAGCTGCATATTCACCCTTCATTTTCCCTATGGTCCTTCCACCTTCTTCACCATTTAAATCAGGTGTCTCTATACTTTCTTTATTTGCCCTTCTATATGCTTCATTATAGTAAAGCATATATCCTCCATCCGTTTTACCTTCTGTGGTTTTAACGTCTTTTCCAAATTCAAATCCTGCCAAAAACGCATCTTTATATTCATTAGATTCATTATTTAAATTGAACATATCTATAATCTCTTTGTCAGAAGGTATATTTCTCCTGTAATCATTGCTAAGTCCTAGTAAATAATCTTTCCTTCCATTTAACTCAGCCAAATCTCTAGCATATTCATCTCCATCTTCTAACCCTTGTTCATAAGAATTATGTTTTTCTCCTAATTTTGCCACCTGAAATGCAGCTTCAAAAGATAGTTTATATGACCTTCTGAAGCCTTCTATAAAGCCATTTCTATATTCCCTAGATTCCTTATTTAACTCAAACATATCGCTTAATTTTCTATCGCTAGGGACATATCTCTCCCAATTATTTTTATTTCCAGAATTATATGCAATATAGCCATCTATCCTTCCCATTATAGTACCAAAATCTTCTGCACCATAAATAAGTATGGTTTCTTTATCTTCTAATCTATATGCGGCATAATATGCTTCTTTAAAAGCTGTTTCATATCCCGTTTTAAAACCATCAATATAATCTTTAGATCTTCCCTTAAGATTTAGCTCCCTCTCATAATCATCAATATTACTTTCTAGAGTTTGCCTCATTGTATTAGTCTTGTTTTGAGCATCATAATTTCCAGTAGAAGTTCCATCAGATTTTCCTTTTTGCATCCCATCATTATAACCATTTTTATAATCAATGCTGATTTCATCTGCATGTACATAGATACTGCTTAAAATCATTGTAATCATCAATACAATCAATACTAATCTATATTTCCCCATCATTTCACCTTCTTATCGCTTTTTTAGTACAAGAACTTTACCAATAGGAAGTGTATCGCTAGCTTTCATTTCATTAAGCTTTAATATCTCATTTTTATATTTATTACTTCCATAATATTTAATACTAATACTCTCAACACTATCGCCCTTTTCTACTACATGGAATATATAATCCCCCGCACTCATATCATTACCATCTTCATCAATATTTCTAGTATATATAGCTTCAAGCCTATCCATTAAAAGTACTCCATAATTATCTCTATCCTTAGGAATTTCTACATATAATTTTTCCAGCTTAAGAGGATAAATTTTCAAATCCTCTGGAGGAATCGTTTCAATATATTTCCAGCCAGTCCATCCTATACCTTCAGCAAGAGGAACGTAAGTTTCCTCACCCATCTGATCACGGAAAAGAATACCTACAGTAGCAGGGGAATAGTCGTAGGAATAAATCCAAAGCCCAATAGTATTTGGTGGATATTTTAGCAGTATATTGTTCTTAGAAACATCTATAAATCCACGATTTTCTTCTTCAATAGCCACAATATTATATTCAAACCTTAAGGAATATTTCTTTGATTTTGCTTTAGTAGACTGGGAAACAGAACCTTTCACAAGTTCTTGAGAAGGTAGAAAATAACTATTTTCATTTTCAAAATCTAATAAGATTTCCTCTATATAAGGCTTTGTTTCCGTTATTTCACTAGCTTCTTCTCCATCTTCACTGTTATTCTTATACTCCTTAAAAGAAGCAAAAGGAGTATTTTTACTTTCTTCCTTTGCAATATCTATATATACAACATCAGAATTAGTATCAGTGATACCTTCTAAACTATATATTTTTAGAGACATATTTCCATTTAGCCTTCCATCAGCATTTCTATCCATAGACACACTATCTAATAATATCTTTCTTGGGCTGCTTTTCAATGATTTTATAATATCTATAACTCCAACATAGGAGCCATTATATGGTATAGATATGTCCATATTCTTTACCTGAAAACCTCCTATATCTTCATAGCTTGGTCTATTAAAGTTCATATCTACAACAGATACTGACTCTTGCTCCAGAAGATTATTTAGCAGATATATTATCTGTGCCTGATCTAATTTGGGGAAATACCTAGATACTATATCTTCTTTTTCTTTATGTAATATATCCCACTCTTTATTAATGCTACTTTCCTTTCTAAGTATTTCATTAATTTCATCTATTTTCCCCTGATATTTCAGCTTTTGTTCATTTAAATTTTCCATTTTTTCAGCTTGTGGTGTGATGATAAACCTATAACCTACCCATATAAATATAATAATACCTAAAAGGGTTAAAAGAAATTTCTCATTTTTAGTTAATTCTCTAATCTTAATTTCCTTCTTCCATATCCTCTGTATCATCACTCACACCCCTTAATGTAATATTTAAACTAAAATTATAATAATCTTCTTGTTTTGATATATTTGCTACAAAGATTTCATCATAATTATCTATACATTCTAATCCCTTTTGAAATTCTGCAATAGCCCATTTATCTTTTGATATACCAACTATATGAATCTCTTCCCCTTGAATACTTAGGGATGTAAGAAATAATTCTTCGGGAATATTATCATTTATTTTATCTAACAAAGCTTCATCTACTATATCTCTTTCTTCAATATTTTTATCTAGCAACTTAATTTTATCTACAGATTCCTTAAACTCACTTACCTCTACTTCCTTAATTCTAATTTCTTCCACCTTTTTCAAAGTTTTAGGATCTTCAGCAGTTTCTCTGAGGCTTACCACGATTCTTTTCTCTTGTCTTATGATTATTTCATTATATACTGTATAAGCTATTAAAGATAAAAAGATAAAGGTTATCACTGTAAAATATATAATTTTTTTATCTATTTTAAATTCGTTTTTCTCTATATAATTTTGGAAAAAGTTTAAATCTCTCATGTCTACACCTCATCAGAACGAATTAGTCCACCAATTGCATTAGAAAATTTACTTAAATCTCCAGACCACTTTACCCTATCTAAATTAGATAATTTAACAGCAGGTATATTAAAATAGTTTGAAAATAGGTTGTCCATTCCTTTTATATTTGATAAACTTCCTTGGAGTAAAATAAAATTTATAATATTTCCAATTTCACGAGTTAAATAATATCTAAATACCATCTCAACTTTTTCCATTAGATCAGCTATCGTCGTTCTTACAATATTAAGCATTCTATAATAATCCGTAAACTCTTCCTTAACTATAGATACATCTTCAATTTCTATAACCTTATTTTCTATATCTTCCCAAGAATAATCAAAAAATGATGATAAATTTTCATATATAGTTTCTGCTCCTACGTCTATTATTCTGGTTACTTCAATAATTCCATTTTTTATTATGGTAAGTTTTGAACTACTATATCCCATATCTATTGAAGCTATTGACAAGTCTCTAGTATTATAGAATTCATTAACTAATTCATTGAATTTTAATAGCTTAGCCATTGTATTACCTTGATAATCCAAAATTTGTGGTTCAAGTCCAGATTGCTTTATTAACTCTAGATGGCTTATAACCATATCTTTAGGTATACCTATTAAAAGAATATTTAGTTTTTCTACTTCACCTTCAATTTTATTTCCCATTAGAAGATAATCTACTACATAATTTTCAGGATTTATCGGAAGAAAATCACTTAATTGATATTCTATTATAGATGCTATTTCCTTTTCAGAAACCTTTGGTATTGTAATTTCTCTAGTTATGATACTGGAGCTATTTATAATCCCATAAGCTAAGTCAGTAGAAATTTTATTTTCCTTCAATGCATTTTTTAACAGAGTAACTAATATATCTTTATCTAAAATTTCCCCATCTTTATAGAAATGAGACTCTACTGGTATTGTAATAGCTTTAAATATTTGGACATTATTTTTTGTATATCTACCTTCTATTAATTTAATTTCTTTTGATCCAAAATCTATGGATAGGACTTTTCTTGAAATTGATGGTAATTTCAATTATATTGCCTCCTTTTATGTTAATAAGAATATTAATATAGTATTTATTTTATTAAATGAAAAAAATGTTCTTATACCAACTTATCAATTGTTCCCCCCAAAAAACCACTATTGAAAATCCTAGAATAATAAATGGGCCAAAGGGTATGGGATCTTTCCTATCTTTAATTTTTATAATCAATAAAAATATTGATATAATTGCACCAAATATAAATGATAAGAAAATTGTAAGAAATATTTTTTTTATACCTAAAATAAATCCTAGTGAGGCTATTAAAGTAACATCTCCTTCTCCCATCCCACCTTTAGATAATATAATAATTAAAATAAATAGCAGACCACTTAAAACTAGTCCTCCAATACTATTTAATAAATCAAGAGAATTATTATATAATAAAAATGTTAAGATTTTATAAATTATAGATAAAGCTAAAATAAATATAATAAGAATATCTGGTATTATCATGTGCTCTAAATCAATTGCAGTAATCACGATTAATAAAGAAAAAATAACTGTATAGAAAAAAAACTTTAATGTAAATCCAAATTGTATATATATAAATAAATATATAATAGCATTTAATAGTTCAATTCTAAGATACTGTAAGGAAATTTTTTCACCGCAATATCTACATTTCCCCCTTTGGACTATAAAGCTAAATACTGGTACCAAGTCACACCATTTAAGGCTTGTACCACAATTAGGACAATGGGAGGAAGGAAAAACAATGCTTTCCTCCTTTGGTATCCTATATATACATACATTTAAAAATGAACCTATTATTAAACCATATATAAGAATTATTATTTGCATTATGATACTCCTTTTTGGTCCTAGACTTATAATTATTTAAAATCATTACTTAAAAGGATAATTGCTAGAATCTTTTATTATTTCATCAATATCTTTTATCGTTATATTCCCTCCACCTTGAACATAATCTATTCCGTTCTTTGCTATAATTAAACCTTCAAAACTTCCACCATTTAGATAAACCTTTCCATTTGGAGCAAACAATATTCCTTTTATGGTACTTCCACCAAAATTCTCTATTCTAATATCTCCTGTTTTAGCTACAATTATTATATCTTCTACACTTTGGGTCCAACTGCTTTGAACATAAGAGTTAGCATATATTTTAATATTGTCTTTTAATTTCCCCCCTGATACATATCCATTATTTAAATACCAAGAATCTTCTTTTAATGTAGGATACTTAGGTTCAGGGATAGTGGGTTTTTTCGGTTCTTCTACACCATTTACTTTTATTAGTCTATTTAAAATATCTTGATTATAATTATTAGGATATGTTAATGTACCTGTATAGTAAATTTTTGAATTACTTCCCAACCAAGGTGTCCAACCTAATTCTACATTGCCATTTACGTAAACATTTCTATGAATTCTTGCATCTTTTAATTTAAAGTTTCCATTAACAAATATATCACCATATAAATTCATACTGCCATCCCATAAAGTCAGATTTTTCCCCACATGAAGATTACCATATATTGAAGACGATGAACTCTTAGAAATGAAATTGCCACCAATAAATAAATCACCATAAATATTCCTATTGCCACTCTCAATAAAATCTCCATTCACATGTATCTCTCCAGGTTCTTCACTAGATCCCAACTCATGTGAACCTTTAGGAAATTCCAAGTTTTCTTTTACATATATGTTACTTACTTTTATATGTCCATTGTTTTTTATATTTTCTAAATTGAGATTTGAATCGAAATAAATACTTTTATTCTCCCCTATAATATTAGAAGCAGAAATATCCAAACCTCCACCAAACATAAATAAAATAGACTCATCATCAAGATTTATTTTACTAAATCTTACATCATACAAATGAGATGAATAATTTCTATCATATTTATTTATTATTTCATATTTTGTATTTGGCTTATAGTCCATACCGGAATAGGACTTAAACCCAATATAGTTTGGAAAAATATTATATCCTTGTAAATCTATTTCAATGAAATCACTGGAAACCTCTTTATCTTCTAGTCTAATTTTTATTTTATTATTATTTTTTAAGTATTGAAAAATCAACGTATATTCTTTAGCCCAATCAAATTTATTTGTATTTTCATTTATAAAATTTTCAAATCCTAAACTGTCTGTTAAACTATTTTTTTGAATTACTTTTTTATACACTCCATTTTCAATTTGGTTAATGCTTATTAAGCTATTGAATATATCAAGATTCACCATAATTCCACTATTATTAATATTTATTAAGCCAATACCTATTCCTAATAAGTCACTTCCTTCTGCTGATGCTTTAGGGTCTATTCTGAAGTTCACTCTAGTTTCAAAGTTAGTATTAGAATAAGTATCTGGGACCTTCATTGCTATCAATGCACCTTGAGGATCTTTATTATCAGACCATTCTAAATTAAGGGTAGGATGTTCTGGATTTTGCATAATGTCTAAGTATATTTCTTCGCTATTTCTATCAAATATTTTTACAGCCTCCCTATTGAAATAAATGTCTTCTAGAAAATCCTGCCATTCCTCACTGCCAGCTCTGTTTAAAATCAATATACGGTCTTCATTTCTAAAATGCTCCAATCGTCCAGCTAAGGTATATGGTCTAGCTTCAAAATAATAAAACCTTTTTGATAATAAATTATTGCTTTTTATTAATTCCTTTGTGTAATTTATAGCATTTGGTTCTTTTTGCATATCCTCAAAAACCATATCATAGTCACTTGAAAAAACCGGATTAGAAATTCCTTCCTTTGATCGATACCATCTTATACGATTTTCAAATATTAATGGAGTAGGTTGTAACGTATAACTTGCTCTAATTCTAATATCATCCTCGTACCATGGAAAAACTCTATTGCCCTCAGAATCGTAAACTCCTACAGAAAACGGCTCTATCTTAGGTGATTCTGGTTCTTTAATTTGATAGTTAGTTACATAAGATACATACTGACGATTGCCTCTTATGTCTGTTCTAATTTCTTTTACATCTACAGCTGTCTTATAATCCCCATAATCTGTAAATATCTCAATCTTATAATCTTCAGCTTCATCATTTTCTATGAAATTTCGTTTGACATCAATTATAAGGTTTTCCATTATTTCCTGATAACTAAAGGTATCTTTTGTAATATCCTTTCCCTTATTTACAATAATAGAACCTTGACCAAATGCAGTAATATAGGTGATTAAGAGTATAGATAAAATAAGCATTGCTAAAATAACTTCAATAAGTGTGAGACCACTTCTTTTATTATTTATCATTCCTGTACGAGCCCCCTACTAAGGTTTTAACTTTGGACCGTCTATTTGCCATAATTCCTCATTAATATATCCACCAATATTCTCAAACGCTTCCCTTAAACTTTCTCTATCTGTTGCCACAAAAACAAAATCATTGTTTATAAACTTTTCATTTGCTTCATTATCTCCTACAGTTATTCCAAAAGATCTAGCTATGTTTGTCACACTTTCTAATTCATAGAATTTCCCATATCTGTCCTTAGCATTTGAATATCCAATGATAAAGGCTTGATCTATAATCTTTGAACCTTGTATCATTTCTCCAATTTTTTGTACATATGGTTCACCATATGTAATGTCTAAAGACACTCCATTCCCTACTGAATGTTTTTGATTTGTTAAATAATAAGTATATCCACTGGGATGTTTGCCTGCTAACCATCCATATCCACTTAAATTTCTATTATTCGTATAAAATATGCCTAGATCCTCCATACTAGTAAGAAAGTTATCAAAGTATCCATAACCATTCCTTCTAATATTAATATTTGCACTTCCTGCAGTTGTTACACCATCTACAAGAACTACCATGTAGCTCTTCACTTGCTGTTTAGAATTTAATCCATAACTACTTTTATTTTCATTAAATTTCTTTAATTGATAATATGCTCTCCTCATACCGTCTCCAGTATTAGTAGCACCATCTGCAGTTAAGGCATTGACCATAGTCTGTAATTTATTTTTTTCATCATTGACTTTAACATTATAAAAACTAGATAGATCTATTCTGTTTACATCTTTACTGTTATAGTTACTATGTGGCATATTTGCATTATAAGAAAATGGGACTAGACTTACATATACATCAGATTCCTCAAATATAGAAAACAAGCCTCCATTTGGATCATTTAATGTATTCTTTAAAAGACTTAACCTAACGGGGTTATTTCCATTTATCCCTGTAGTTGTAGTTCCTTCACCATTCATGCCCCAATTCATACTTCCTGATGTATCTAGTACCATAGATATTGCAGCAACAGGCCTTTTATAGATTTCAGGTGTCTCCTCTGTTCTATAAGCTAATGCAACGGCTGGCTTCTTTGCATCTCCCCAATCTATAATGTGAAGTGCATTAATAGCCTCAACTTCGGTAGCTATAGTATCGGATTTCCTATTATTACTGACTTTAAGCATATATCTAATTATTTTATCTTCTTGAGTTTCACTCGGTTTAGTAAATTTCAAATCATATATCAAATCTTCTAATCCATGGGTTAGAACATCCATCTTATAATAACCCGTTTTACCATCAATGGATACATATTTATAATGTACAATTGATTTTTTATCAGGCCCTAACCCTATATAGTTCCAAGGTTTAACTAACCCTTTTATATCACCATTCTCAACGACTGGTTTGAAATCATCTTCAGTTACCATAAACCCCACTGTTGAAAATCTTATGGCATTATTAGTAGTTTCAATGGCATATCTGATATCGGCTTGATTTTCAAAGGATCTAAATGTACTCGAATGTCCTCTTATTCCTATAAATAAGATATTATAGGCAATAACCATTACCATAAGTCCTATACTTATTGCTATAATCAATTCTATTAAAGTAAATCCTTTTCTTTTATTCATGCAGATCCCTCTTGACCTTATATTATTCTTTTATCCATCTAGTCCTACTAAGATTATTCTTATCAATATAAAGTGATAAAGATGAAGTTCCAGATCCCTTTGCTGTTTTAGCAGCAGCACGAATTTTAATTTCATCATCTTCCTTCGAAATTTCTATATCCACATATCCAACAGGATCTATCTCATTAGGTAAAGCAAGGTTCTTATGAGTCAAGGTATCTTTCGTATCTTTTATAAACTTATATATCTTTAAATCACCATCTTTTTCTTCCATTAAAGCCGCATATGCTATGTCTATACCTGATCTAGCTAAATAATATGCCCTTAAATTATCTTCTTGAGTTGTAACTTGCTTAGTATTTGATTGGGCGATTGTTATAATCGAAATAAATAAAATTGATAATACTACCATTACCATTAGAACTACTGGCAATACAAAACCTTTAACTCTTTTTAGGTTCTTATTTATATAATTCATCCTATCACCTTTTAATCAATTTATATTATCTATACTATCTAACCAAATGTCCTTAGACATCTTGTTACATAGCACAGTATTTTGACACTGTAGGGAGAAAATCTCCCTACAATATTTGTATTTTCTATAAATCTAGATACTGGTACTAAGTCACACCATTTTAAGCTTGTACTATAATTAGGACAACGACAGGAAGGAAAAGCAACGCTTTTTTCTTAGTAGCCTACATTACATACATTTAAAAATAAATCTATTAATAGCTCGTATAGTGGAATTATTAGTTGCATAATGTTCTCCTTTGTAATATCCTAATATAATATTCAACAATATTCAGTCGACACCTAGTATCTTAGCTCAAAAATATTAGTCTACCTTCTTGTCAGTTATTGCCTTTGGTGGTGTTACTTTTATTTCACCATTATCTTTAATCTCAACTTTATATTTATCATCTTTACCAATAGTAACTTTTCCATCTTCTCCATCGTATTCTTTGCCAACTAACCCATTTGGAATATCGGGCCATGATTGAAGATAGTTTTCCCATCCTTTTCTAGTTCCATCATCATTTTCTCCTTCTTCTTTCCCCCATTCAATAGCTCCACTACCTTCAGATACTGCTAATGTCGCAGCTGATTCAAGTGTTCTAACATTAGCATTATGGGCTGCTATTGCTGCATTTTCTCTTGACTTACTCAACTTAGGTACAGCTATAGCTGCCAATATCCCTAATATTGCAATAACTACCACTAACTCCACCAATGTAAATCCTTTTCTGTTTCTTTTCTTGTTAATCCATTTCAACATTTGTTTTCCCCCTTAATTTTTATTTTAAAAATAATTATATAATTACAACAATGATCTCTTTCCTAAATCACCACCATTCTATCAATTCACAATCCCCAGTGCACAATGCGCAATTTAAAATCTGCAGACTCTGTTTATTTGTAAACAAAGAAATTTACAAGTTTAATTTATCAAAATAGTTTTATCGTACAAAAAAGCTGCATAAATAATACAACTATTTATGCAGCTGAACGATCATCATTATCCTATTGGATAACCTTAGACTCAAGCTTTGCGTCGCTAAGTTTCCTTAACTTTGCCGAGGAAATATTCATTTTTCGATAATTTAATTTATTTTATATTATAATAATCCCTTTTAATTGTCAATATTTGGTAAATGAATAATTCGTTTTAATTGTGAACTGTTCATTTTCAATTATTTATTACTGTATAGTATTCACCATATCAAACATCGGCATTGCCATAGCTATAACTATAAACCCAATGACCACTGCCATAACAACTAACATAAGAGGTTCCATCAGGCTAGTCATTCTTTGTAAAGCTACTTCTACTTCATCATCGTAGAAATCTGCTGTTTTGTATAATATATCATCAAGAGAACCTGATTCTTCTCCTATTTTTATCATGGAATCTACCATTGGCGGAAATACTCCCATTTCGTTAATTGCTCTAGACAAAGCAACTCCTTTTCTTACATTTTCAGCTGCTATTGCTAATCTATCATGTACTACTTTATTTCCTACTACTTTGGCTACCACATCTATGGATTGAAGTAAAGGAATACCACTAGATATTAGAGTTGATAAAGTCCTTGTAAATCTTGATGTAATTATTTTTACATTTGTATCTTTTACTATTGGGATTTTGAGCTTTAATGTATCTAAAAAATTCCTGCCAATAGGTGTTTGCCTAAAAGTGCCAAATCCTGCTATCATTCCCACGACTATTACTATAAATATATACCAGAAATTTGTTAGCCAATTACTTATATTGAGTAAAACCTGTGTAGGAACTGGTAATGCTTGTCCGCTAGATTCAAACATACCTATGAAAGTCGGCATAACAGCTACTAATAAGAATATAACCACTGCAATCGAAACTACTGCTAATGCTATTGGATATATTAACGCTGATTTAATTTTGTTTTCCAATTTGTTTTCCTTCTCAAAATGTACCGCCATTCTTTCCATTATTGTATCTAAGTTTCCACTGACTTCTCCTGCTTCAATCATATTTATAAGGAGTGCTGGAAATACCTTGGGATGTTTTTTCATTCCTTCAGATAAGGTAAACCCTTTCTGAACATTTTCATATAATGCTCCTAATGCCTTAACTAAATTTTTATTTTCAGATTGTTTCTCTAATATTTCTATACATTTTACTATGCCTATACCTGCATCTAACATTGTATAAAATTGTCTGCAAAATACTGCTAAATCTTTCTTTTTAACTTTGCTAGAAAAGATATCTATCTGCGCTTCCGCCTCTATATCCTTCTCTATTGAAACCGTCAGATAGTTATTTCCCTTTAGCATTGCTAATACATCCGACTTCTCACTTCCTTCAAAATACCCTTCTATCATTTCTCCATCTTGAGATACTGCTTTATACCTATATATCATAGGGTCACATCCTAAATAATATATTTTCTAATATTTTCTTGATTTATCGCCTGCATTAAAGCTATATCCTTAGATATTAATCCTCTTTTATAGAGCTCAAGTAATGACGAATCCATAGGTTGCATCTGATATTTTGCTCCTGTTTGTATCGCTGTATCTATTTGATGAATCTTATCTTCTCGAATTAAATTTCTTATGGCTGATGTTGCTACCATTATTTCAAAGGCAGCTACCCTTCCAGATTCATCTGTCTTTGGCAATAATTGCTGAGATATTATTGCCTGAATAGCCGATGAGAACTGTACTCTCACTTGCTGCTGCTGATGTGGTGGAAACACGTCTATTATCCTATCTATAGTCTTTGCAGCTCCATTGGTGTGCAAAGTTGATAACACAAGATGACCTGTTTCAGCTGCAGTAAGCGCTATAGATATCGTCTCTAAGTCTCTCATTTCTCCAACTAATATAACATCTGGATCTTGCCTTAAAGCAGCCCTAAGACTTGATGCAAAGGATTTAGAATCCGTACCTATTTCTCTCTGATTTACTATACTTTTATTATGTTTATGTAAATATTCTATAGGATCTTCAAGAGTCAATATGTGGCATTTTCTTTCATTATTTATTTGATTTATCATAGTAGCTAAGGTTGTGGATTTTCCACTTCCTGTAGGGCCAGTAACCAAAATAAGTCCACGAGGTAATCTAGCTAAATCTTTTACCACTGGCGGAAGTCCCAAGTCATCTATGTTAGGTATTTCTAACGGAATTATTCTTAATGCCATACCATAGGATCCTCTTTGCTTATATGCATTTACTCTATATCTACCTATTCCTGGACTAGAAAAGGAAGTGTCTACTTCACCATTTTCTTCTAATTCTTTTATTAAATGCTCATTCAAAGTTTCATAAACTAAAGTTTTTGTATCGTCTGGTCTTAATTTTTCTTCGCCAAAGTTTATCAGCTGACCATTTATTCTTAAAACAGGAGGCATTCCGACTGTTATATGAATGTCAGATGCCTTTTTAGAAGTAGCTATGTTCACAAGTTCAATTATATTCATTTTATGTCCCCCTATCCCAATGTAAATCCTACTCTTAATACTTCATCATAGGAAGTATCTCCTCTAATTGCTAAGCTTGCTGCTGATTCTAATAATGTATGCATTCCATCTTTTATAGCTTGTGTCCTTAATTCATCTATATTAGCTCCTTTATCTATAAGTTGCCTAATACTTTCATTAATTGGCATCAATTCATGTACTGCCCTTCTCCCTTTATATCCATTGTTACAAAAACTACATCCTACGGCTTTATTTAATATCAATTTATCTTTTTCTTCCATACCCAAGATTTTTTTTTCTAAATACCCAGCCTCATAAGACGTCTTACATTTTGGACAAAGTAATTTTATTAATCTTTGAGATACGACTCCTATAATAGCTGATGATACTAAATATGATTCTATTCCCATATCAATAAGCCTTGCAACGGTAGAAGGACTGTCATTAGTATGTAAAGTGGAAAGAACTAAATGTCCAGTAATTGCTGCCCTAATTGCTATCTCGGCAGTTTCGCTATCCCTTATTTCTCCTACCATTACTATATCTGGGTCTTGTCTAAGTATGGCTCTAAGTCCAGAGGCAAAGGTTAATCCAGCCTTTGTATTTACCTGTACTTGATTGATTCCATTTAATTTATACTCTACTGGATCCTCTATAGTGATTATATTTTTTTCTATTTGATTTAACTCTTGAAGAACAGTATATAAAGTAGTAGTCTTTCCACTCCCTGTAGGTCCTGTAACTAATATCATTCCATATGGTTGGGCTAGAATCTTATTGAATATTTCTAACCCATCCTTGCTGAAACCTAATGCTTCCTTTGTGAACATAAAATTAGACCTATCTAGTAATCTTATTACAATCTTTTCTCCATAAACTGTTGGCAAAGTAGATATTCTCATATCTATTTCCTTACCATTTATTTTAGTTTCTACTCTACCGTCTTGAGGTATTCTTTTTTCTGCAATATTCATTTTTCCGATAATTTTAATCCTAGTAACTATACCTGAAAGACTACCTTTAGCAAGTATCATAACCTCTCTTAAATCTCCATCTATACGAAATCGCACTCTTATATCTTCAGCATATGGCTCTATATGTATATCAGATGCTCTTTCCCGTACAGCTTGTTCGATTATAGAGTTTAAGAGTTTCACTATTGGAGCACTGGTTACTTCTAATAGCTCAGAGTCCTCTACATCATCTGTATTAATAGGTAAAAAATTCTCTTCAAATTCTTCTAATACTTTTTTTGTAGTTTCTCCACTATAAAATCTATCTATTGCTTTTAACAGTTTTTCCTTTGTTGAAATAACTGGTTGAATCTCTGATTTAACGAAAATTTTAACATCGTCTAAAGCAAAAATATTCAATGGATCAACCATAGCTACTATGAGAATATCATCTCTTTTATCTATCGCTATGAGTTCATATCGCCTAACTATATTTTCTGGAATGATTGTGGCTACAGACGAATTTATTTGATACTTATCTAAATCTACATGTGGTATTCCTAGCTGAAATTCTAATACCTCAATAATATCATCCTCAGTAGTAAATTTTTCAGCAACAATAACTTCTCCTAACTTTTTCCCTGACCTTTTCTGTATATCTAAAGCATTTTTAAGTTGAATTTCAGTTATTTTTCCAGCATATAGTAATAATTCTCCCAGCTTTAATTTTTTATTTATCATTCCATCACCTTCAAGTATTATTATCCTTCGTTGTATTATTCTATATAATTAGTCAAAATTCCTTCTTATTTTTTTAAATATTTCCAAATTTATTTTTTTATCTAAATTCCCCCAAATATTTTGACTAAAAATAGCTTGATTTAAGAGCATAGATATTCCATTAAATGATTTCATACCTCTGGCTTTAGCCTCTTTTATTAATTTAGTTTCATATGGTTTATATACTATATCATAAGCAATAGTATTAGTAGAAAATCCACTTAATTCCAGTGGTGTCATATTTTCTAAAGGATACATACCTATGGATGTGGAATTAATAATAATATCTATATTTTTTTTATCTATATTATCTAAATTTAAATTCATTATCTCTATTAAAATTTTATTCATTTATCTTTTTTATCTTTTTTTATCTTTTTTTGCAATAAGAAGCTATTATCTAAGGTTCTATTAGCAATAGTTATACTATATATATCTTTCTTCACCAATGCATTTGCAATCGCGTATGCAGCTCCTCCTGCGCCTATAAGCAAAATATTTTTACCTTTTATATCTATGTTATTATTGTGAAAAGTTTGTAAAAAACCATCACCATCTGTATTATATCCAATAAATCTTCCATTATGATTTTTTACAGTATTAACTGCCCCCATAGCTTTGGCTTCTGGAGTAATATCATCTAGATATTTAATTATAGATTTCTTATATGGAATAGTTACATTAAAGCTTTCTATTTTCATTGCCTTAAATCCATTTATTGTTGTCTTTAAATCAGTTTCTTCTATATTAAATCCTAGATAGAGACTGTCTTTATTTAAAATTTTAAAAATATTATTATGTATTATCGGTGATAGAGATTTATCTATTGGTTTTCCTATTAAACAATAAAGTTTTGTATTCCAAGTGATTTCCATTTTTTCCCTCCTGTCATTAATTTTATTATACCATAAAAGCCAGCCTGCTAATATTATGACTGTCTATATATCTAATAATAAAAACAAAAAAATTTAAATCTGGCTAGATTATACAAATTGGATAAAAACTAGTCTAAATAAAAAAACTATTCCGTGCAAAACTATTTGTAGGAGGTGGATGATTTGAAAAAAAATAAAATCAAAATTTTAGGATTATCTATAGTTTTACTAGTAGCAATGGCTGGCTGTCGTCCAGCGAATACAAATATGAGAAATATGTCTACACAAACTAGACTATATAACGATAACTTAAATAATCGTTGGATGACTAATACACCTTATAATACTAGGGATAGATTAAATACTAATCTAAACAATGGTATGGTTAGAGATAACACTAATCTCAACAACAATGCGCTTAGAAACACTCCAATGACTTATGATAGTCTAAGAGGTAACAATTTAGTCCCTGGAACCACTGATAATGGTAATATAGCAAACAATAATTTATCAACTAGAGCAACTGCTATAGCGAAACGAGTAGCTGAATTACCAGAAGTGAAAGGTGCTTCCGTAATAGTTCATGGAAATACAGCCTTGTGGGATGTGAACTAGAGGGAAATACAGCTACCAAAGGAGCTACAACTAGCATTGGAAATACAACTACTACAGGTACTACAACTCATACTGTAAGTTCTGATCTTAGAAAAAAAGTAGAAGCTGCTGTAAAAGTTGCTGATAAAAACATAAAACATGTTTCTGTAACTTCAGACCCTACTCTTCACACTAGAATAAGAACTATAAGTACCAATATAAGCAGTGGTCATCCTATATCTACATTTGTTACAGATATAGAAGATATTCTTACAAGAATAACTGCTCCTATTAGAACAGCTCCCGTTAGATAGGTATAGTAAATTAATCCAGGATTAAATTACCTGGATTAATTTATTTACTCATTAAAGTTTTATTTAGCTTATTTAGTAATCTTGTTTCAATTCTTGACACATAAAGTCTAGATATACTCAACATAGCAGCAATTTCTCTCTGTATTTTACAATTACCATCTATCAAAACTACTTATATAATTGCTTTCAATTTGCAAGAATCTCAAAGGCTTTAATTGATTTAATAAATCTCTAATTATAAATAATAAACCCTCTACAATTATTTATAATCTTTTATATAAAACTTATTTATATAAATTTATATTAAAATTATAACTTCTTTTTTTAAAAAATTTTTAAACAAAAAAGACTAGAAAATTAATCATGATAATTATTTTCTCTTCTTAATAGAGAATAATGCAAATATAACAATGATAAAAATTATAAATAAAATAAGCTCTGCAACACCTATTCTTCCTAACATAATTATCCCCCTTTTTAAGTTACTATATTCTACCATAAAAGTATATCATAAATATTATCACAATATTTTTTATTATAAAAAAATAGGGCCTTTAAGGTCCCATAATTATGTCCTTGTCTAACTCTATTATTTATCACTCTTTACATTAAACCTTACTTATATATTTCAATATTCAAACTGAAAGTCCTTCTTTTTGGAAAAAGTTTTTAAATAAAAAAGATCAGAGTTAATTTTCCAAAAATCGCTGATAAAAAGATATAAAAAAGCAAATATTATTCTTCCTGCTTTCAATCTATATGTTATGAAAAAAGAATAATAATTTTTTTAAGATAAGCATAGTGAATTACTTAATAAGAAAATATAATTATATATAAGTTTATTGTAATAAATATTATAATAAACTTATATAATTTAATATAATAATATTAAGTATTTTATTCATAGTTCTAGTTCCCTCCTTAATACATGTATTATAGCAAATAGATCTACTAAAAGTCTATTTGCTATTTTAATTTAAAATAAAAAGACTATACTAACATCTATTAATATTAAAAATATTTTTCTCACATAATTTCATCAATTGAGTATAATAGTATTGGGTATCTCTTTTTTATCTATACTCAGCTATGTTACCCTTCCTCCTTTGCTAATAGTAAAGACAATCATATTCGATATATGCAGAGACCTCCAAGGGGGTCTCTTTTGGTACGATAAAAGTGTAAATGCAAGACATCAAATAAATGATGTTGAGTATTTGCACTTATTTTTTTACAATAAGAGAGTAATTGGCCTGGCGTGGGCTTTTTTGGATTATAGCATCCGTCATAAAAACTGTCAGCCATCTCTTATTGTAGCATTCGATTAAGCAGGTTGAACTAATAAAAGACGTTCGTGTAACTAACCAAAATGAAGGGCAATAAGTGCAGATGGATTGCAATTACAAAATAAATCATGGAGGTTAACTATGATAAGTGTAGGAATTGATGTGTCAAAAGAAAAAAGCATGGTTTGCATTTTAAAGCCATACGGGGAAATAGTCCAGTCACCGTTTGAAATCATGCATACAGAGGGATCGGTTACAAAATTAGCTAATAAAATACTTGAATTAGAAGGAGAAGTAAAAGTAGTTTTAGAAGCAACAGGAGCATACCATTTACCATTATTAAGTATTTTTTTAGACAAAAAAATATTTGTAAGTATTATAAATCCTTTAGTTATGAAGAAATATGCTTCTACATCTATTAGAAAAGGAAAAACAGACAAAATTGATTCTATACGGATTGCAAATTATGGGATAGATAATTGGTTTCATTTGACTAAGCATGAAGCGAACGAAGAGACATATGAAGAATTGAAATTTCTTGGTAGACAATATTCTCATTATATAAAGATAAAAATTGATAGTAAGTTGGCACTTACTAGTATTCTTGATAGAACAATGCCAGGAATAAAAAAGTTGTTGTCAGGAAAAAGATCTGATAATCCAATGAAGGATAAGCTAAGTGATTTTGTAGAGCATTATTGGCATTATGATAACATAACAAAGCTAACGGAATTAAAGTTCGTTGAAAGTTATCAGAAATGGGCTAAAAAGAATGGATACCACGCAAGTGAGTCCAAGGCAAGAAAAATCTATGCGATGGCATGCAGTGGTATTCCAACACTTCCTTCCAGAACACCATCTACCAAAATGCTTGTTCTGGAATCTGTTAGAGTTCTAAAAGAAGTGAATAAAACTCTATATAATATTTTATCACAGCTTCAATCTATAGCAAGAACTTTAAAAGAATATGAGACAGTTAGAGCTATGAATGGTGTAGGAGATGTATTAGCACCAAGGTTAATTGCTGAAATCGGTGATGTGAAAAGATTTCATAGTGTAAGTGCATTGATAGCTTATGCAGGATTGGATTCCCCACCATACGAGTCAGGAGCTTTTATAGGTACAAGGCGAAAGATATCCAAAAGAGGTTCTTCATTACTACGAAAAACAGGTTACGAAGTCATGAAATGTTTAAAAACAGTCAAACCAACAGAAGATTCAGCAGTATATTTGTATATGCTAAAGAAGGAAGCTGAAGGAAAACCTAAGAAAGTCGCTAAAATTGCCGCCCTTAATAAATTTCTAAGAATATATTATGCTCGAGTGATGGAACTGCAGTAACCATAAACAGAATAAAGATGAATTAGGCTAACTCAGATATACAAGTTAGTCTATTTAGCATGCAAAAAACATCATCTGATTAAAAGGATGATGTTTTTTATTGCCATTTCAAATTTTGCTTAAATAATTGAAAAAAACTATTGATTTTTCTTAGCAGGTTTTTATGTATAAATAAAATAATACCCTAGATTGCTCTAGAGTCCTAACATCAAATATATTCAATTCTATTTAACATATCTAATTCCGATTATTGCACAAACTAAGAATTAGATGTCTTAATTACAAGCTGCACTTATCTTTTCCCTTCTTTTCTAATCTTTAACATAACACCGAACAAAAAAGTATTTGCTAGTATCATTATAGCCACATAAATTGAATCTGAAACTTTTATAACAAATCGATTAATCACATGCAAAATAATAAAAGTTAAAAATCCAATATTAATTAAACTCAGCCCCTTCATTTCATCCCCCATTATAAGATACAAACAATTCTTTATTACATACATTTTTACCATTACAAATAAATATAACTAAATTATACATTAATTTAATTATATTTCCCATGTCAAAACTTGCCAAGAAAAAGATTAAGCACTACAACTAGTCAAATTTAAGTTATAGCTTTTCCATCTACTTTAGTAATCATAACGTTTAAAATTAATAATGTGCCTAATATAAATATTGTGTAGTGCTTAAATGTCTTTATTTAGATAACTCTTTACTCTAATTTCAGTAATAACCTTATACTTAAAATCACTTCTATTTACTCAGAATAAAATCAGACATTTTCGTTTCTTCCCATTCAATTCCTTTTGGAGAAATATTAGAGTATAAAGTTATTAAATCATTTTTATCCATAATAGCTTTTAACTCAAAATTCATTTCCTTTGGCTGCAAGTATTCATCATACATTTGCTGATAGTTGCTATCACCACGTTCCTTCGCTTCTTTAATATATCTTACTGTATCTGGATCTTTATCATAATTTTTGTGTATTACCTTATAGAAAAAAGTAGCTTCAACATTTTCATTCACAACTTCCTCCTGATAATTTGATATTTGAAAATCTAATAACTCATAGTATGGAGAAAAAACATTTTTACATTCTTCCTCCATATACGCACTTATTTTATCATAGTTTGAATCACTTCTTTGAATTAGCTGTATACGTCCTGTTGTTGTCGATGATGGATAGCTTTCTAAAACCTCAATTACATCAACCGTTATTTTATCTTTTACGGAAAAATCATCAAATGTAATATCAATAGGTTTGCCATCAACAACTTCAATAAAATAAGCATCTTCACATTTTACATAGCATTTGTCACCTAAGATACTATTTTCATCTAGACCTTTCACTAACATAGTTTTTTCTTGTTCAGAAATTTCTAGAATTTCTGCATTTACTCCCATATGAACAACATCTTGTTTATCCTCACAAGAAGTAAGGATAAACAGAGCTAAAATAAAGTATAAACATAATGATATTGATTTTCTCATATCTTACCTCCTATTTTAATATAAATAATTTTTACGCAGTACCTTTTTGGCTCTATGAATTACCTGTATGAAAATTATATCATATATATTATGTTTACTATATATAATCTCCACCATTATCCGGAATATTTTATATAAACAACACTAAATACCGTGGTAAAACATAGAAATATTTAGTGTTAACAATTATGATATTTAATATAAATATAATACACCAATTTATCCCTAGTAAATTTCATAATTGTTCTGGGAATACTAACTATGGGGTGATATATTATGATTAAAAAATTTCTCACAACAGTATTTTTAGTTATCATACTTTTTCATCTACAGGTTATTCATGCTGAAGAGTACGAATACATTGAAATCTTTGACCCTAAACAAAATAAAGTAATTAAAACAGTTCAAACAAACGAAGAAATCAATAATATGGTTATAGGTTGGATAAACAAAATAGATGGAATCTATGCAAAATTTGACCCCGTTAAGGATGACGGCTATGCTATTAGATTTCCACTTGTTCCTGCCATTCAGTTGCAAAACAAATGGCTAAATACAATTGTAAAAGAAGTATATCTTATAATCCCCAAAAATGATCCACCTTTTTTCATGGTTTTTGAAACAGAAGATAGACTGATATGCTTTCCGTTTACTGGTGAAATAAATACATTATCAAATGTTTTGGATTTCAAACTAAAGTAAGACGAATATTGTTTTGAATGTAAATGTTTCTACTTTCTAATGCTATATTATTCAGTCTTTAATACAATATCTACCGTTTGATTTTCAATACTTACTTCGAAGTTATAACATAAATTACAACTAATTATTTTCTTTCATCATAAAAATACCGTAAAATTCATTTCCGAATAATACGGTATTTTAATAATATATTTTATCTTCTAATCATGACGTTAAATATAAATTATCCAACATAAATATAAACCTATCATGTTATATATCTATAATTCTATTAATGTAATATATATCCATGTGAAAGGAGGATTATTTACAAACAATACGAATTTATCTGGATTGTTCGGCTACTTCAAGATGGTACAAGATTGTTATCAAAATAAAGATTATCGTCTTAATCTACTATTACAAATTACTTATAACTATCTATCTTAAATCCTGTAAATAAATCTATATAAATGAATAAGTCCACCAGAAAGCAAAGCGACTACAACACCTAGAAAAGTTCCAATTATTGCTCCCCTGATGTGATGCTTCGGATTTCGATATGCTTCATCCATATCTTCTGTCCCAGAAATCCTGGTTTTTTTACTATGGCAGAATAGTCCTATATCCAAGACAAATAAGTCATAAAGGTTAACGGCAAAAAATATGATAAACACATGTCTGAATGCCTTAACAAAACTTCTTGCTCCAGAATAATAGGCAACTAATGCTAACATAATAGCAAATATAAATATTGAAAAGATTTTGATGGCTATATGACGTTTCTTCTTAGTATCAATATTTACTTTATACTGAGGTAAACTCTCAACACGTCTGCGAATCTCTGGTGGAAAAGATACAATTTGACTGATTGGCTCCTTATAGAGCGGTGGTAATATTATTAATGTAAATATGGCACAAGCTATAATACATTCAACTACTAATAGCATCATTCTTTACTCCTTTCAAATTCCAATTTATAAATAATTCATATATCATGTTTTCTATTATTACAACTTACTTATATGCCAATTATAACATACGTACTATATAATACCAGTGAATTTATGGTAACATTCTATTTTCAATACCGTATTATTTAGTTTTCAAGGTTCAATAGCTACATCATATAAGTAGTATTATGTGACTAATTTCAAATGCCAGTACATATCTTTACCTTAAAACTCCTAAATTCTATTAAAATCATACTCACTATTTCCCCTCCTCCTAATGCGATATTTCAGTTTTTATACCAATAGTACTTTAGAACTATATGAATGTATTTATCTTTTCTGTTATAATTATTTGTATTTCTTACTCTTATAAAGGTGGTGTCATAATGTTTATTCCTATTTTTCTTATTGTAGTGGGTTTATTTGCAATTATTTGTACTGTTTTGAAACCAGCATTTTATTGGGAAAGTCGTAAAGCAACACGACTTATAAAATTAATAGGCAGTACCGCTACCTCTATACTATATATAACTATAGGCATATTATTAGTAGGTATTGGAGTTGCTGATTTATTGGGATTAATCTCCTTATAAAGTATTGAGAAGAATATTTTCAATACTTTTTTATTTAGAATCCTAAATTTTTTTCCTTTTCCCATCTATGAATTATTGAATTCTTCTAGGCTGAACATATCATTCTGTTTCGCTAGTGGTTCTAGCTCTCTCCAAAGTATTTCTTCTTCCAGAAGATTCTTTATTTTTGCTTGAATTGCTGGCCAATCAGTCCCAAATGTTGCTATAATGCTATTTCAATCTTCTATATCGTGCTTGACCATGTCTCCATCTTCTCTAATATGTATTAGTTCATGATAAATTAATGCTATTATTTGCTCTCTTTGCATTCTCTCTATGAAATACTTTCTAGTTTTAAGATATATTCATATCCTGTCATTACTAATAATTTCCTTAGTTTTTCTAATATAATCATAATGTTTTCATGTTGGGTTCTGCCACTGCTGTTATTTAATCTTTATTTAAAGTATCAATTCTGTAAAAATAATAATTAACAATCTACTGTCATCTTTCATATTGTATATTAGGATTTAAAAAATCCTCTCCTAATAATTCTTTCTTATATTTAATTCTCAATTACTAATACATTAAGGAGGTGCTGTTATGGCTGAGAAACAATGTGGATTTTTTGGCGGTTGTTTTGATGAATCAATCATATTCATATTCTTAATATTAATTCTTTTGTTCTTCTGTTTCTGTAACTAGTAGTACGGCTTTTTTAAAAAATCTAACTTTATTACTGCATAGGAGGTATATATTATGATTGACAATGAAATACGTACAAATTGCTTTGACGAAGAGTGTGGCTGTGGTATGGATACTTCATTATTGTTCTTCTTTTTACTTTTAGTAATTCTTTTCTGTAACTGTGACGGTTTTTTTGGAAGAAGGTGCTAAATCTCCATATTGAATCGGGGCTTATTCCCGATTCTTTTTTCATTTATTAACTCCTAAAAAGTACCCTCTTAAATCCTTGTCTATTCAACACATAGTCCCCCTAGAAATAATAATGAACACTTTTCCACTTCCATTCATAATCTATTGTAAGAGTGCTAAATCTGAACTGAATAGGGGGTGTATTTATGGGTGGCTTATTCGGCAGAAGAGGATGCGAGGGAGAATGTGGTATGGATACTTCTCTACTATTCTTCTTTTTAATATTAGTAATTATCTTCTGTAACTGTGATTTCTTTTAATCTATAATAATTGAGTCGGGGGTTACCTCCGATTCTTTTTTATATTTATTCATAAACCCTAGCCTACTAAATCCGTAACTATATTAGGATATACTTTCCTAAATCTAGTAAAATTCTCTTCTGCCATATTCTCTGCTAGGCTATTTTTCACTGTTGCTATTCTACCACTTACTTATTGTCATAATTTGCACTTACAGCACGGTCCAAATTCATAATCTATTCCATTTATTTTCTATTAAAAAATATTATTCCTAAGACACGTTTCTCTTCTGCTTATATATTTAACTACTTTTCTAGTTGTTATAGCTTGTCCTCCTTCTCTCGATTCTTCTATATCTATCATTTCTACATTTGTTAAATCTCTTAATGCTCTAACACTTACCCCAGTACTGCCATTCTAATTATATGAAGTCTTATCATTCTTAGTTCATCTACAAAATTTATTTGACCCTCTATCTCAACTCGTTCATCTTCTTGCTTTGGGCTATGGATTTACTTCTCCTGAATATTATCTTAATCCCTAAGAGGAAGGATACTACCAATGTATTTTAATATCACTCAATAAATAGTACAGATATAGATTTTCTGACCCCACTGTTTGAATAATTTTGTCGTCTTATAAAAGCTTTAGAAATTATAAATGCAAAACTATAAAAGTTTTTCAAATAAAAAGCCTATGATCAAATTCATAGACTTACTTTAAAAAGTTTAACCGCGCTAGGTTATAATATTAATCTATAGCTTATTTCTAATTTTATCATAAAATAGTGATGGTAAAATATTTTCATATATATTCAGTTTTTTCACAAACTGCTGTATATAAATCCTCATCCTTTGATAAAATCGTGAAAATAAACTTAGTCATAAAAAAAGTACTCCTCAGTTTACTCTAGGGTCTTGTCTTAGCATCATTATTCTATCTTTCTTTGCAATTTATTTTCAAAATTAACCTTCCCATGCTCATCTTCTTCTGTACACATAGGCTTATCCGTTATATAATCTACTACTACATTTCATACTTATGTTTTTCTCAATCTATGGTATTTATTCGTTTTGTATAATAAAATAAACTTTTAAAAGAGCAACTTACTTTCAAAGATTATAAAGATGCCAAGTCCAATAAAAACAATAGGAACGATGATATGCTTATATTTTTGCAGCATTTCTTTTACTTGGGGGAAACTTGCAATTTTTTCGCTAATAAAGCACCACAATGCAATCATTACCACAAAGATGATTACAGTCATTATTAACTGTCCGAAAGTATAGCTGCGAAACAAAGGAATGTATATACCAATGTTGTCGGCTCCATTTACGATAGTAACAAGCATAACACTTAATATTTCAGGCTTAATTATCTTCCTTAGAAGATTTTTTATTTTTTCGATTTTACTAAAGTGATTTTCCTGTTCTCTTTTTCCGCACGTCTCATTGTTGTCTATATCTGTTTCAATAAAGCCATGGTTTTTGGCGTGAGGTTCTTGCATTTCTTTTTTAGAATCAAACCATACTTTTACTCCTAATATTATTGGTATGACCCCCAAAATCCCAACATATTCTTCTGATAATATGCGTAGACCAAATGCACCCAAAAGACTAAGCATAACCAATATACCAATGCCAAGATATTGTCCAATCACAATGTAGCTTTTTTTCATCTTCTCATTGACTTGTGAATATAGAATCGTCAACACAAATATATCATCAATATTAGTGCTTGCAAACGAAATAATTGATGTAATGATTGAACCAATCACGGATATTCCTCCCTTAAAATAATTTAAGCCTATACATACAAAATCGTGTATAGGCTTACTAATCCAGTTGTAATCATACTTCTTATGGTTGGTTTTACTACCTAAAGGTATGAACTGCCCACACCCTATACGTTTACAACAATTATATCACAAGTTTACGATTTTTCACTTTTTTGACAGTCTCAGCAGTGATTCATTTCCTACTAAATTTACTAGAACAAAGACTATTATAGTTCCTTCTATACAATGTATAATCCTATTTTCACTATAACACTATCCAAAAGCATTAAATCTAATAATTTACTTAATAAACTTATCTATAGCAGCATTTAATTTTTCTAATGGCTCATTATCATTATTTTCAATTGCTTCTAGAATACAGTGATTTATATAATCTTGTAAAATTAACTTTCCAGCATTATTAAATACTGCTCTAACTGCTGCTATTTGTATAGGTATTTCACTACATTCTTTTCCTTCTTCAAGCATTCTCTTTACCGCTTCTGCATGCCCAATTATTTTTGACATTCTATTAATAATCTGTTTACTATGAGGATGATTATGTTCATTCATATTTATATCACTCCTTGTATAAAATTACATTATTCTATTTTTATTTCTTTCCGTTTACTTTTCATGAAATGAATCATTAAAATAATTCTCCTGACTATTATGTCTATAGAAATTGCCAACCATACACCAACTAATCCCCAATTTAATCTTATTCCTAATAGATATACTCCCAATACCCGTACTCCCCATATTCCTACAAAAGTTGAGTACATAGGATATTTTGTATCCCCTGCTCCTTGTAGTGCAGAAGTAATTACGAGGGTTACACATAGGAATGGTTGAACTAATGCTACGATTCTAAGTACTTTAACAACTAGGTCTATTACTTCAAAATCTTTACTAAATAATCCTGCCAAAAATGGAGCAAATATATAGAAAACGGCTCCTACTACCACCATAAATCCTGTTGCAAGAAAGTAAGACATCAATCCATGCTTTTGAGCTTCATCGATTTTTTTGCACCCAGACTTTGTATGAAAAAAGACACCCATACAAGGATGTCATTAGTTTAATTTTTAAATGTTGTATTTTTCTATAATGCCTCTGCTCAATGGGAGAAAATCTTCTATTTTTTACCGTCAAATTATGGCATTATGCCATTTGTTTTATATATAGATAGATTCATATGGAAAATATACTTAAAAATATTGAGTTTTTTCTAATGTTTCAGGTATAAACATTTTTATTTATTACATGTTTTTTCTAATATCTTCTGTATCATGGCCTATGCTTTTTAGCCTTGGCTTTATACCAATAATATTTTCTTCATCATTCATTCTCTCATCCTTTACTTTCTTCTTATATACTTCTAAAAGAAAGGAGAAAATTCTCCATTTATCTTCCGATAAATTACAACCAACATGTGATGTATGTAAAAAAGAAACCTAATTATAGATTTCTTTTAAAACATAAATTACCTTTTAATCTTATTAGCTATAAATAATAATATGCAAGCTCCAACTACAGACACTATTACACTCCATAAATTTAATCCTGTAACACCAGATGCTCCTATTAATCTAAATACAACCCCTCCTATAAAAGCACCTATAATACCAACTATAATATTTGCAATAGCACCCATCTGCGAATTTTTACCCATTATCATACTTGCTATCCAACCAGATAGTGCACCTAATATTATCCATGTAAGATATCCCATAATATAAACTCCTTTACTATTTATTTTAATTATCTTGTATTTAAAATACCCTATATACAATTAAAATAAACAGTACTGTTATTTTGTCTGCTTTATCATGACTTAAATCAAACTTCTATGACAATTTAAACATTTATAAACTATATACTCTTTAGGCTCCATCTTCTCACCTCATTTTTAGTTATCATTTATATATATATCTGGTTAGATTATAAAAATCCCACCGGGGAACTGGTGAGATTTAATGTAAATCCTTATTTAATTTTTTGACACATAATCTGGAATAAATTTCAATAATACTATATTAACACACTTATATATTCTTAATGTAAATATCTATCCTACTAAGCCATCCCTTATATCATTTATATAATCGTTTGTTTCCTCTACTATTCTATTGAGCTTATTCTACAATTTATCTAATTTATTATAATGAGCTTCATGATTATACCCTATAATTGTAAGCTTTCTTTCTATATAAGGAAATTCATTATCAAATCCTTTTACATTGTCTTTTGTATATATAATCCGAATCTAATATCTATCTTTTTAATACTTCTATTTCACTTTCTAAATATTTAAGCTGTGATAATCTATTAAGAAGTAATATTTCTTTTACTAATGCTACTCTATAATCTCTTTTAGCTATTGCTTTAGCCTCTCCTCTTTCTTTTATAATAGTAATATCCGTATTTAGGTCATTCCCATATTTATTTAATTCTATCTTTAGATCCTGCATGTCCTCATTCCCAAAAAAGAAAAACCCAAGGCTTTTATTTTCCCTGGGCTTCTAGAGTCTCTATCTATTTGACTTGATACAAATAATATTTATCTTTATTTATTAATCTTAATTTGTAGCAGAATAAGCAAATGGTAGTAACTCTTTTACAGTAATCTTTTTCAATTTATTTTCTATATTAATAATCACTTTACAGTTTGGTGCATAATCCAAAATAAATTGTCTACAATTCCCACATGGTGGTAATATCTTCTCACCATTCTCTCCCCCAACAGCAACTAAACATTCAAATTCTCTTTCTCCGTCAGTTATTGCTGAACCAATAGCTATAATTTCAGCACAAGCACCATGAAGAGAATAAATATTTACCCCTGTCGATTTATAATTACATAATTTAAAGATACTTACTTTGACAAATCTATTAGAATTTCTCTTGCGACTTTTCTTATAGTAGAATCATAATGACTCATATATCTAGTCAAAGTTGGTACATATGTAAGATTATAGGTATAACCTAAAGCATATAAAGTCTCTTCAAATAATTCAGACTCTAACCCTAATTCTTCTAATTTTTCAGCTAAATAGTCTAATTCCCTCCTTGCTAAAGATTATGCTAGTGTACTCTTGCACAGATACCATGTTAGGTGAAATATCCCACACCAATATGCTAAATCCCCAAGCGAATCATTAATGCTATCTTTTGAAATCAATTCTATATTTTACTTCCCCTATTTGTCCATTTGGCTCATAAATAAATGAAATATTATCTACCTCAAAGCTCCAACTAAAATCCATAAATGATAGTTTTTTTAATACTTTTCCTATATTTTCTTTTGTAACATCCTCATACGCTAAACTAATATGAGGGACCCACGATTGTGGGCTATAATAATCACTTATATCTTCCCCTACTTGTTTTAATCTTTCCCAAATAGAATAATGGAACTTCAATAGTTGAACATCTTTAACTACGGGTATAAAAACAACTGGGGATTTTCCAGTAAACAACCCTATCCCCGTTGTTTTTACTTCAAATGGTTTTGTACATACTGCAATATCCTCAAATACATTTATTAATTTGTCCATATCGTAGCTTTCTGCGATTTGCCATGAAAAATGTGGATATGGTGTAACTCTAACTCCAGTTAATCCAATTTCTTTTTCTAGCTTATTCCATATGCTTTCAACCTCTTTATAATAAGGTTGAGGCAGCAATGATACTATACCATGCATATTTACACCTCCATAAAAATCTTACTATATGTCTTACATAATTGTATAGATAATGTTAATTAAACATCTAGATAAGCCTATAAAAAATCATTATGATAACTTAAGATTTGTCTACCTTTTGAATCATTCTTTTGTTTCTTTAGCTTTTATCACTAATACAATTCCATAAATAATTATTGCAAGAGTTATACATAGTGCAAGAAACATAGGCATCTCTGTTGCATAATCACTAGCATAAGTTTTCCATGAACCCGTTTGCATTTCAACACCTTGGATAAATTTTAAACTGTATATTTCTAGTGATAAAACTAAGCCCCCCAAGATGATGGCTAAACTACCAAGTGCTGATTTTTCCACTTTAAATCACTCCCTAAGCAATTCATTAATTTCATCTTCAACTTAATATAAAGATTTTTTAATAGATATTATTTTTCTGTTATCAATTACTTGTATAGAAATTATAACATATATCATGAATTTATTTAGACTATATGGTAAATATTTTACTTTCCAATACCCCATTATTCAGTTTTCAAGGTTCAAACTTTTAATTATTAGTTCATATAAATAGCCTTAGTTACTTAAAGTATAAGATAAAAATACCGTAAAATTCTTTTCTGAATTGTACGGTATCAATAGAACTTTTAGTTTTAATAAACACGAGGTTTAATATAAATTATGCGACTAAATAATAAGTGCTAGTTTTGTCCTTTCTTAATCAAATTGGACTTCCCATTTCTCATTTCGATATGCATTAAAGCACATTTCAAAGCGCATCATAATCACTATGAGTATTATTACTTCCATCTGCAAACGATCCATACACCATAATTGTATGTGGCTTATATTTATCATTAAGATATGTTATTATCTTGTCATGCATACTTATTCTCCTTTATAAATATAAACTGTCTCTATTCTAACTTTTACACTTGTCACTTAATTATAAAAATCATAGTATATTTAATACAGCTTTATCTGCATTATATTATAAGTATTTTTGCTTTTCAATACCGTATTATTTATTTTTGAAGATTCAAATTATCATATTAATTTCTAATAACTATGATTGAACAGATAGCTTTAGTTAGTTGAACACAACATAAAAATACCGTAAAGTCCATTTCTGAATAATACGGTATTGAAATGAAATATTTAGTTTTATTAATTATGAGGTTTGGCATAAACAATGTGTATTAGGATTACTAAATATTTAGTAATGCATTTGAAATTTCCTCAAGTTTTTCATCAGTTATACCAAATTTTTTCTTAAATCTTTCATCTTCCATTCTTGCAATAATTAATCTTGTAAGTAGATATTTCCTTAATAATGTTTTGTATCTTCTCAATTGATTCTTCATCATCGTTATAACCCTTAATGATAGTAACTTCAAATATAAATTTTCCCTCGTATTGTTTATTAAAGTAAACCATGTTTGAAATATATTCTACTAATGTATATCCTTCAATTAATCTCTGGATTTTTTGAAAATCTTCTTCTGTTATTACTTTTATCTCTCCAACAACCTCATCACATTTATTAGCAATTTCTATATATTCATCTCTGCTAGTAAATATCCATTAGAAAGTAATCTTACAGATAAATCTTTGGCTTTTATAAGATCAACAATATCACCTATTTTATCATTTACTAAGAATTCTCCCTTTGAGTTAATAAATATTAATTCTGATTTTGTACTTTCTATCATGATTTCTAGTTCGATTAATGAACTATCTATTTTATCAAATGTTGGGTACCTATCTTATTTTGCGACCTTCCAATAGGACAAAATATACAGTCAAAGTTACAATATTTTTCTGGAAGAATGTTAACTTCCAGTACCCTTCTTCCATCCTCAATATAAACATCTTTATAACTAAAAACACTCATCACTTATTATCCTCAAATTACTTTATTGATACTTCTTTACTGTTAATATCAAGAATTGAAATCTTACATGTTCCACCCAAATCATCCTGTACTTTTTTTGCTAAATCTCCTAAAGCATTCTCAAACCCTTTTAATCTTCTTTCATCAATTAATTCAATGCATAAAAATGCATTCTTTGTATCTTCAGTAAGCATTGTTCTTACTGATTCACGCCAGTTCCAACATCTACAAATTGCTCCTTGGTTATCTTTATATACTATTTTCCCTTCATATAGTGGTGCATTTTCATCTGTTCCTAATGTAATAAAATTTTCATTTCCAACTGCCTTAGTCAATCTAATATTCCCAACAAATGTATCTATATCCTTACCTCCGCAAGGCAATCCATATCTTAATGAAATAGAGTTGTAAATATCAACTAGAGGATTAATGATCCCTAAATGGTTTCCATTATGCACCCGTTTTAATAATGCCTCGATTGATGACCTTGCACCTTTCTTTGTTTTAAATTTTTAAAACCCCTCTCTCCATACCTTTATAACTTCGTTGCTGCTGAATTCTTCATTCTTTAAATATTTTAAAGCTTCCTTTTCTGAGTTATAAATCATATCTTTACATTTGTCTTCATCTTTTATAGAGTTATCTATGCCATGACAAACAACAATGCCAATCCTTACATTGGGAAATAGGTTCCAAAAGTCATCTTCAACAATAAATTTCTTCATTAAAGTATACATCCTCAAAAATAAATAATGAAAAAAGCCATAGAAATATTATTTAATATCTTCCAGGCTTTTATCCCTCCGTGTACACAGTCAACTGTGCGTTTTCTCTTGGACCTGCCAGCTATAAACTGCGGAACCCTAGAAAACTTAAATATATAATTAAATTATGATTTACAAATTTAAAATTACAAACTAATCTTAGCATAATATTAATATTAAATCAATTATATGTCTTTCTTCGCAAAATTCCACTTATTTTAATATTGCATCTTATATTACAGTATCCTAATAAAATATTTAACTTTAATATTCATAACGTCTAATAAGAATATTACTAAAATTGATATTAACTATCTATTTGCCTCTCCTGAAACATGCTCTATAATGATTTTTATTACTTTAGTTCCTTTGCTTGCCTTTTTAATATATTCTTTTCTTTCTTCAATATAATCTGGGGAATATTTATTTAGTATTTCTAAAAGAACCATATTTTTTTCATCATCATAAACTTCAATTGTCTTTCCAAATACAATTACACTCTCATACTTTGTACTAAATTCGTCAGGTAGAATGCAAGTTTGTACTACTACACAAAAAGATACTTTAGTATTATTTAATATATTATCTAATTTATGTCCATTTACAGTACTATGAAAATATATTAAATTATTTAGGTATGAAAATAATTTAGTTAATCATTTATTAGATGCTATAAATAGAATTGACATAGCATTAGAAATAATTTCTTCCCTTATATATGATGATTACTTGAATTTTATTTCTAGTAATTACGGAGGTGAAATTCAATATATAAGAAGATCATTAAAACTAACTCAAGAGGAATTCGGAGATATTTTAGGTGTTCATAAAAAACTATTCAAATGTGAGAAAAACAACAAGCATATCCAACTAGGGAAATTTTTATAAAAATCAAGATACACAATATAATATTTTTTATCAAAAACAATAAAAAATGTCTTACGCTTCCTTTATAACATGTATGGGGTCAGCTCCACCACCACTTCCGCCGCCTCCAATACCGCCACCAATTTCTTGCTAAAGCTGTTGTTCCTACCTGACTAAGTAAAACAAGGCTTAAACAAAGAACCATTAATATTTTATTAACTCTGCTTATCATAAACTTATCCCCTTTAGTTTGATATTATTTATATTCTATATAAAGGTTTGATTTTCCTTTTCATTTTCATAAGTAAGTTCATACAAATTCAGTCATAATTCACAAATAAAAAAGGACCAGAAATTTAATCCTGATCTACTTTAATAATTTATCTAACCCTTTGTCTCCATAAAACCTATCTACTAGCTCCAGAATCATTATGCTAAATAAAAATAATAATATAAATCCTATAACTTTATTGCTTTTATTGATGCGGACATAATATATTCTCCAACTTTTAAATTATGTGCCCATTTTTCAGCATATTCCTTTGATACTTCTTGGGTTTCAATACTAATATCACTAAAACCAGCCTTTTTTAAGTATAATTTTAATTCTTCAACCGAAGATGCCCCAGTAACTCATCCACAATAAAGGTTCTCATCTTGTTTCATTTCCTCTGTTAATTCTCTAATAAGAACTATATCAGAAATAGCAACTCTACCGCCCTTTTTTAATACACGATAAGCCTCGTTATATACCCTTTGTTTATTGGGAGACAAATTTATAACACAGTTTGAAATAATTACATCTGCAGTATTATCTGCTACAGGAAGATTTTCAATTTCTCCTAGTCTAAAGTCTACATTTCTATATTTATATCTTTTAGATATGACTCTTGATTTATTAATCATCTCTGGAGTCATATCAATTCCAATAATATACCCCTTAACTCCAACTTTTTTTGAAGCTAAAAAACAGTCAAATCCTCCTCCACTTCCAAGGTCTATAACAGTTTCACCTTCTTTAAGATTAGCTATTAATTGGGGATTTCCACAACCTAGCCCCATATTAGCTTCCTCTGGAGCAGTTAATATTTCTTCATTAGAATATCCAATTTTACGTGATATCTCTATTGAAGATTTCTTAAGCTTAATATCTCCTCCACAGCAGCCATCCCTTTTTACATTTCCAGTGGCTATTTTACTATAACTATTACGAACAGCATTTCTAACATCTACTTTTTTAAAATCGCTCATCTTTTTGCCTCCATTAATTATTTTTACATTTACAACTGTTTTCATTTATAATCTCTCAAATTTTCACAAGTCATTCCACTATTTTTATATTCATTTAATTTTTCTATATCTTGCTTACATATATCTATTTTATTGAGTTCATTCTCTAGAAGTTCTTTTATAAATGGAAATTGTTCCAAAGTTTCTTTATTTAATTTATAATATATCCATTGAGCTTTTTTCTCATATGCCACAATCCTAAGCATATTTAACTTAGTGAGATGTCTTGAAGCGTTTGATTGTGTAATTCCTAATATATGTTCAATTTCACACACACATAATTGTCCATCTTTTAATATGTTTAATATTCTAATTCTATTTTCGTCACCTAATGCTTTCAATATTTGCACTATATCCATTTCATATCTCCTCATAATTTTATATGCTTTTATGATTATATTCGTTTATACTCATATACTATACTTAATAGTTAAAATTGTCAATAATCGATTTTATAATTCATATGAAATGTTCTTATTTTCTAATACCACATTATTCAATTTTCAAAGAACAAATTTCCCTAAATAATTCGCAACATCTACAAGTTAAATAATAACTACATATTTTAATCTTTTTAACAAAAGGCTGGAATGTACTTAAAACTAATATCTTTATGGATTTTACTTCTAATTTTAATTAGTATGATCATTGCAATCACTAAGTTTATAAGGCATCTTTAAAAAATAAAAAAGACCAGAATTAATTTTCTAATCTAATAACTCTTAACGCTTCAGGAGAATTCCCTTTTCTCTATATAAATCCTTTAGCTTCTAAAGTTTTTAAATATCCATATACAGTAGGGGTTGACTTAAGCCCTAATATATCTCTTATCTCTCCAACACTAGGAGCATATTCGTTTTGTTTTATGTAATCTATTATTATATTTAATACTTGTGATTCTCTTTCAGTTAGCATATAAATTTCCCCTTTACTAGATTGTATCAGAACGTCCATTCTGCATAAAGGAGAATTTATCAAATTATGTAGAGTTACAGTAAAAGGTCTACATACCTTGATTTGTTTGTAGGCCTTTTACTATTAATTTATTAAAATAATATAATCTATCTAATTTTATCTAAATCTAATACCATTTTATATCTATGATGCCCTTTTCCATATTCATCTTTACTCAATTCATCAATCTCAAATCCTAACTTATTCTTATATAGATGAATAGCAGATTGGTTTTCTATATCTACGGTTAAACTCATTCTCTTAAATCCCTGTCCTATAAGATTTTTACAAACGCCTATTAAAAAATGATATCCTAACCCTTGTCCCTGAAACTCTTCAACTATAGCATAATCAAACAGATAACATTTATCTATGTCTTCCCAGTCTCTCATTAAAATAGCTAGACCAATTACCTTTTTCTTATTTTCTTCTTTTAATAAAAATACATTTCCATGCCGAATTTGAGGAACTAATCCCCATTCGTCCATCCCCAAGTCTCCAAAAATGCTTACTCCAAAGGTTACCATCCGTTTCAATATATTAAGATCATAATCTTGGACCAAATATATCTTAAGATTCTTAATATCTCCATCCAGATTATCCACTACTTTTTTTGGTAATGCTCTTACTTCTTCTAGATACACCTAATCATCTCCTAATACCTTTTCTATATATAAGTATTTCCTCATAATATACAGATTAAACATTTTTTACCTTCTAAATTTCTTTAACTCTTGTAGTAGTAATCTTACCATGTACTTTACTCAATGTTTTAATTTTTAATGTTGGATTGCTAACACCAAATTCTTCTATAATGTCTTCTAGTAGTTTAAATTCTTTTCTCTTAATAACAATTTCGATTTTATATCTTTCTTCCTCATTGTTTTCACTGTAATTACTGGATTTATAGAATACTTTCAAAAAATAAAAAAGTGACTTGGAAGTAATCCTGATCAAATTTAATCTATAGTTTTTCCATCTATCTTAGCTATAAAACTTACTGTTTCCACATACTCATCCTCATATCCAAGTTAAATCTTTATCCTTCTTTAGATATTCCTTATGGTGATTAGCAGGGTTCTCCTGAACCCCTATGTTTTGCATATCTCATACTATGAAACTCTTTAACATCAGCAAAGACCCGTTCTATAGCCTGACTTCGTAACATATAGAGTTCTTTGCTGCCAGTAGTATGCCTTATATCCTCTATTTTTTCAATATACTCTTCCCCAACATGACGAACAACGAGTTTCACATGGTTTTTGCTTTTCGTGCATTGCTGTAAAAAAGGACAATCCTTGCATTTTTCAGGGCTGGTCTTATAAAATCTAAGTCAATCACTTTTTCGAGTTTCCTAACCAAATGTTCCTCTCGCACAAGATTTTCAAGGCAGAGCATTTCCTTCTGAAATTTATATGTTGCATTCTTTTTACTCATCATCATACATCACTTATATCATTACAGCATATTTTGTTGATTTTCGGCGGTTTCCAATAAAAACAGCACATACCTTTTTCTTATGTATGTGCTGAATATTTATGGTATAACACGCAAGCGCAGAAAAACTACATAACCAAGAAGCAAAGTCTTTAGTGGCTCTAAATGGTATTATGCTTATTCGGTAAGTGTGTTTTAATCCACTATCTGAAACGTAAATACAACGGGGTTTACAATATTTTCGCTAAGGGGAGACACATCAACTGACTTAATCTTCAGTTTTATTCCCAATGCTTTTTGGTATTCATACAAACGCCCACCTGCGCATCTTTCAAAATATGTTTCAATTGATGCCGGAAATCGAAACATTCCTTTTGGGGCATGCTTGTAGTATCCATGGTTACAGGCAAAAGTGACTGTGATTGTATTATCATCATTCAAAACGGCTGTTCTGCCAAAGGTATTTGTAAATAGTTCCAGCCTTTCGGCAAGGGGTTTGTCAGCGTGTTCAAGTGCGAAGGCTTTACGTTCTTTATCGTACCCAGTACCACTACAACTTCCGTTTTGCTCGTATAGTCGGAAACGTTGCTCCTTGGTGAGCTGTTCTTCCATCGCTTTTATAAATTTTTCATCGCATTCGTCTCCCTTATATGTTTGAACAATGTGCTCAAACAAAGGCAATATATCATCAGGAATTTCATTTTTACGCATTTGCATAATTTTCAGCATAGTTTTCATTTGCTTAGACCCTCCTCTTTAATATCCATCACAAGATAATATAAAATTTGTTTGTTACATCATAAAATTAGTATATTATACCAAACATTTCTTTTCTACAGTTTAAATATAATATTAATTTAAACAACTTGCATATTATCCGACAAATGTTATCTACATTATAACACGATTCATACAAAAAGGCTATCGGCATATGAATGTCGGCAGCCTGAAATAGGATCATTAAGATCCTATTCTATTATTATTCCTTTCTTCAACTCAATTGACAAAACAGTCATAACTCTTGATGCTATATAAGCTATGTAATCCTTTTCATCTTCTGTGAATTCCATAACCCCTAAAGAACTTAAAAATCTCTTGCTATAAATAATAGGCTCTCTACCATTATTTATAGCCCTTTACATTAGATTTTACTTATATAATTTAATATTCAAATTAAAAATCCTTCTTTTTTATATTTTTTAAATTAAAATATATCAGGATTGAGTTTCTGATTTAATAAGTCTCAATGCTCGAGGGAAGTTTTCTATTTCTAACTATAAGCATTTGTCTATAATAAGAATTGTAATAATAGAAGCACATATAACAGAAATTAAAGCAATAATTGTTTTATATAATTTAATTTTAGGATCATATAAATGGTCCTTTGCTAATGGACCTATATCAAAATATTTAGTTTTTCTATTTACATAGTGAGATATTAAATGATTAAAAAGTAAAGACTGTTCATTAAACCAAATCCTCTAAATGTCCTGTATCATTAATACACTTTACAGTTAGTTTATTATTTAAAATATCATACACTATCAGCTGTATTATTTCCTCCTATACTTGTGGCCACTTGTCTCCATTATAATCCATTTATATATCTTAATGTAAATATCTATCTTACTGAACTACCGTCTACATCGTTTATGTAATCATTGGTTTCCTCTTTCTTCTATGATTGTAATTGTTTTATTCAAGTCACTTCTATATTTATTTAATTCTATCTGCAGATCCTGCATGTCCTTTCTCCCAAAAAACAAAAACCCAAAGATTTTATTTTATTATCCCTGAGCTTCTAGAGCCTCTATCTATAATTTAATAATTACGGTATCAATAAAAATACCCCATGATTCGTTTCTGAATAATACGATATTTTAAATAGTTATTAGTTTTTTTATAATTATTGCATCTAGAAAAGATAATCTAAAGTCACCAAGCATCCCTAAAGTCAAAGTCCGTTTGATATTATTCATTATTTCTACTTAATGCTAAAGATTGGCTTTTAGCCATGTAATTAAATTCTCTAACATACTTGTCGTAACCCTGTGGTTAACATTACTAAACTCTATTATCTGTAATTTCTCTTGATTATTTGTGTAAATAGGCCTTATTCTATCAACAAATTTTCTCTGTATTTCAATAGGTATAGATGTATCTTCTACTCCATGAAAAATTGAAATAGCTCTATCTTTTATCTTTTCTTCATGTGTCATCGGATCATACATCTCAATTTCGTCTTTATAAAGTTCACTCAGTGGCAAAACATTCATTTTTATGCATTCTTGCCACGCAAAGGCTCCATTAAATCCAGCTAGGCATTTTAAGTCGTCATGCTTAATGAAAACTCCCCCAGCTGTTATTGCCCCCATTGAACTTCCCATTACAGCTATCCGTGTTGGATCAGCGTCATGTTTTTCTATTGCCTTCTTAATGAGCACATCGGATTCTTGAATACCCTTAAAAATTATTTCCCATATATATTTTACGTCATATTCTATTGACTCTCTTTCACCATGGTATAATGCATCAGGTACAATTACCTGGTAACCGAAACTGGCAATTGTCATTGCTTGAAATCTTATAAAATCTTTACTTGAATACAATCCATGATAATAAATAACAGTTGGTAGTACTCCAGTATATTCTTTTAGATTAAATCTTAGGTATGGGATATCATCTACTTTTTCTTCTGTAATCATCACAAATGGATTCTCCTGTCTAAATATTGACCATTCCATTTGTACCATCTCCCTTTATCTTTATTCTTGATTTGTAATTCAAAAATCGGCTTACTAAGCAATTTATTTAGTCTAACCATTGTGTTCCTATCCTGTCAGTAATACCAATCATATTAGAGTATTTTCTAACCTCTGTCGTGAATTAAATCTAATCTAACTTATTTAATAAGCAAATTATACCATCTTTCTTATATTGACATAATGGAATCTTGATTTTCAATACCGTATTATTCAATTTTCAAGGTTCAATCTTCATATCTTTATTTCCAATAGTTATTTAAAAGATAAGATAAAAATACCTTAGAATTCTTTTCTGAATAATACGGTATTTTCATAAAATATTTAATTTTAGTAATCATGATATTTAATATGAAGATGACATACTAGATTTTATTGAATACTTCATTTAAAAATTTATGTGTTTCTTCATGACATAAGGCTCCCATTAATTCGTCTTTATCAAAGAACCTTACTATATCAATTTCTTTATCTTGCGGCTTTAGTTCTTCTCTGTTACCCAAATATTCTACATAAAACATCACCGTTTCTTGTCTATCATACTTATGTGCTTTAGGGAATGAAAAACAAATTTTTGTCTCAAACCTATTGATAATTCTATAGTTAGTAGAGCCTGTTTCCTCTTTTAATTCTCGCAAAATTGCTGATTCTAAATCTTTGTCCAGCTCTTCTATCCCACCTTTTGGAAAGTCCCAATGTCCAATTATATCTTCATTATTATTGGAATTTTTAACTTTATGAATTAATAAGTATTCATTCTTCTGAAATACAACTGCGCCAACTGCTTTCCTTATTTTCATTAGCATTCCCCCTTGCCCAAATGTTCCCAAGTATAAGCTATTACGAATTACCTATGCGAATATTATAGCATACATCATAAACTTATTGGACATATATAGTAATATTCCATTTTTCAATACCGTATTATTTAGTTTTCAATGTTCAATTACACATAAATGATTAACTATTCTTCTCAGTATCATATTTATTTTTAGTTTTACATCTAGGACATATCGTTGCCCCTTTTCCCTCTGCTTCAAGAAGTAATTTACCACATTTAATACATCTTATTTTTTTCATTTTCATTTCCTGCCTTTAGCTCACAATCTCATATAGTCTTTTCTTTACCTTCCTTGGAATAATATCCTCTACTCTATAAATGTATTTATCCTTATGCTTTTTATCTTCATGTTTCTTATATTCTTCCATAGCCAGTTTTTCATATTTCTTGGATAGTTCTATATCTCCGTTTAAGTTCCTTACTGTATTTCTATGCTATCTTAGCTTATCTTTATTTTCCAGCTCATTTAGAATTCATATTCATTGTAATCTTATTCCAACTCTATATTATTTCCTTTATCTTTTTCTTTGTGTGCTTTCAGTAATAACACAACTATTGTTAGATATGACGTAAAAGAGGTCGTCCAACTAATTAAATAAATATAATCTTAGATAAAAAGTAGAAACTGTTGTGAGGACTTCTGATAGAAACATAAAAAATATATCTGTAACTTCAGACCTTACTCTTTAAACTAGAATAAGAACTATGAGTACAAATACAAGCAACGGCCATTCCATATCTACTTTTACTAGAAATATAGAAAACCTTCTTAATAGAACAACAACTCCCGTTAGATAAGTAAATAAATTAATCCAGGGCTAAATTCCCTGGATTAATTTATTTACTCATTAAAGTTTTATTTAATTTGTTTAGTGCTCTTGTTTCGATTCTTGACACATAAGATCTAGATATACCTAGCATGGCAGCAATTTCTCTTTGTGTCTTACAACTTCCATCTATCAGACCATATCTCAACTCAATAATGACTTTCTCTCTATCCTTTAAAACCTGATTTATTGCCTTATATAATTTTTTTATTTGTAATTTTAAATCTACCTCATCTAATATTTCATCTACATCTGACCCTAAAATATCTAGTAAATTTATTTCATTGCCTTCTTTATCCATACCAATAGGTTCATGTAAAGATAACTCTACTTTAGTCTTTTTAGTCGATCTTATAGTCATTAGAATTTCATTTTCTATACATCTTGCAGCATATGTAGCTAGTCTTGTACCTTTAGCTGGATTATAAGTAGATATTGCTTTGATTAAACCTATTGTGCCAATAGAAATCAAATCTTCTGTTTCTTTTCCTGTATTACTATATTTTTTCACTATATGCGCAACTAATCTTAGGTTTCTTTCTATTAGTATATTTCTTGCATCTTCATTTCCTTCTGAATAAAGCTTTAAATACTTCTCTTCATCTTCCCTAGAAAGTGGCTTTGGAAAAGAATTAGAATTTATCATATATCCACAGAGGATTACAAACGGCCTTAATATTATACTAAAAATTAATAGAATCGCATTTTTCATATATTACACCCCCCTTTAGTCATATATAAGTATATGTAAGGAAGTGTTAATCTTTGCAAGTCCTATTTATTTAACATGAAAATTTCTCTACAAATCCTTTGGAAAACAGGTGCTGCAGATATGGATCCTGAATTAGCTTCTTCAACTAATACAGTAATTACATATCTTGGATTATCTCTAGGATAATATCCTGCGAACCAACCATGTATTGTTGGCTTACTTTTAAGTAGACCTTCTGCAGAACCGGTTTTTCCAGCTGCTCCTCCTATATCATCTAATTTTATTGCCCTTGCAGTTCCCGAGTATACTACTTCTTCTAAAAATTCTTTAGCTATATTAGATAATTTTTCTGATAATATTCTTTTATCTTCCATTTTATTATAGTCTTTTATAATTTTGCCATCCTTCGTGGTTATACCTTGTACTATAGACATATCTTTTTGAACTCCTCCATTTGTAATCGTTAAAAGCATATTAGTAATCTGCAATGGCGTAGCTTCTATCTTTCCTTGACCTATTGAAATATTTCCTATGGCTGGCCCTAGTAACTCTTTTCCTTCTGGTAAAATTCCTTCTACCTCTTCAATAAGCCCAATATTAACCTTTTCACCAAACCCTAACCTTTTGGCCATTTCAATTACCTTTTTTGCTCCTATCTTTTTCCCGATCTGTATAAAGACAGAATTACATGATTTGGCAAATCCATTCTTTAATGATATATCTCCATGAGTACTATTACAATTTATAGTTACGTTATTTATATTTTCATAACCTTTGCAATAGAATTCTTGATTTATAATATCTGGTTCTTCTTCTAATGCAGCTAACAGTACTATTATTTTAAAAATAGAACCTGGTGGGTAGGAGACCTGAACAGCTTTATTATATAAAGCCATATCTTCTCTATTAAAGTATTCCTCCATATGCTCTTGATTAAAGCTAGGTCTACTGGATAATGCTAATATTTCACCTGTCTCTACATCAGCTACCATTACAGATCCTTTTATATCATCCTCATCTAAAATATTTTCCACTAAGCTCTGAATATAATAATCAATTGTAAGTCTTACTCCCGCAGGCTCCTCAGAAGTTACAGTGCTATCTACATAATAAGAACTGCCTAGAACTAAAGATCTGTTTTTATCATATTCTATGAATAAAGATGATTTATCAGATTTATTTAAAAACTCATCATATACTTTTTCAATACCAGACTCTCCTCTATTCTCAGCTTTATTAATATATCCAATAACATGAGAAAGTAGATTTGTTTTTGAATATCTATTTATAATATCAACTATAAAAATATTGTTGGCATTTTCAATATCGATTTTCCTTGTCAGAGGAATCTGAACCAATTTATTATTTGTATCTAAAATTTTATTTATTTCTATAGTAGATAACTCGGTATTTTCTTTTACTTTTTTTAATATCTCCTTATTTTTTATAATAGCTTCCCTTGGAGCTACTAAAGTTTTTGTCACCTCTCTATTGGTTAACGGGATTAGATTTCTGTCATATATTGTCCCTCTTTTAGATCTTAAATTAATTTCTGTGCTTCTTTGTTTTAATCCTTGTAATTTAAGATCTCTATTATCATATATCTGCAGATAATATAATCTTCCTAATAAACCTGCAAAGAGTAAGATGGATATAAAGTAATAAAATTTTATTCGCGAATAGATAGTATTTCTCTTATATCTAGACATAAAAAAACCTCCCTAGATAGTGTTTCCACTTTTAGGGAGATTAAACTTAATTATTAAGTATAGAATTAATCTTTGCAACTATTATATCTATGGCTACCTTATTATAGCCTCCTTCAGGAATTATGATATCCGCATATCTTTTAGTAGGTTCAATAAATTGAAGATGAGCTGGTCTTACTGTTTCCATATATTGTAGTATAACAGAATCGAGAGTTCGTCCCCTATCCTTAATATCTCTAAGTATACGTCTAATAACTCTAACATCAGAATCAGTATCTACAAATATTTTAATATCCAATAAGTTTCTTATTTCCTCTTCAAATAATAGCAAAATTCCTTCTAATATTATTATATCTTTAGGTTCTACAGTTATAGTTTCTTCTCTTCTTGTATGTCTTTCAAAATCATATATAGGTTTTTCTATAGATTTATTATTCATTAAATCCTTTAGATGTTGTATTAACAATTCATTGTCAAATGCAAAGGGATGATCATAGTTAGTTTTTACCCTTTCCTCAAATGTTAGATTGCTTTGGTCCTTATAATAAGAGTCTTGTTCTATAACCGCAATTTTCTTTTCATGGATTGATTTAAAGATTTCTTTAGATACAGTTGATTTGCCAGAGCCTGTCCCTCCTGTTATCCCAATGAGTAATGGTCTTTTCATCTTCATTCCTCCCTCTCTTTTCTAATCATATCCATACTATTGACTGGTCTTGTCATAAGAATCTTAACAACCTGTTGTGGATGTGGGGCTACTTCTATTTCATTCCCTTCTTCATCCCACATTTTTTCGATAATCTGGGTAAAAAATTCTTTATTAGGCCCAAAGACTTCTATCTCTTCTCCTACAAACATCCTATTCCTTTGCTCTACTGTAGCAATTTTAGTTTCTTCATCGTAATTTAATATAAGTCCAACAAAATCATATCCTCTAACATAGGAAGATGTACTATACACTTGAGCCTCATTAGTAGGTTTTCCAAGATAAAATCCTGTTGTAAAATCTCTATGACTAGCTTTTTTAATTTCCTTAAGCCATTTTTCATCAAATCTATAGTTATCTGGATTTTTATAATATTTATCTATCGCCATTCGATAAGCCCTAATAACCGTTGCCACATAATAGGAGCTCTTAACTCTTCCTTCTATCTTAAAACTCTTTATACCAGATTTAATTAGCTGGGGAATAAATTCTATCATACAAAGATCTTTAGAATTCATAATAAATGTTCCTTCTTCATCTTCAAATACTGGGAAGTATTCACCAGGCCTTTTTTCTTCTACAAGATTATATTTATATCTACATGGATGAGCACAATCTCCTCTATTAGCATCTCTGCCAGTCATATAATTACTAATTAAGCATCTACCAGAATATGACATACACATTGCACCATGAACAAACGCTTCTATCTCTAAATCCTTCGGAAGTTTAGTAGACATAGATTCTATTTCTTTAAATGATAACTCACGAGCTAATACTATTCGTCTTACTCCTAAGTTATACCAGAACATCATTGTTTCGTAGTTTGTTACAGATGCCTGGGTGCTTAGATGTATTGGTAATTCTGGAACCGTTCTTCTAATTACTGAAAACATTCCTGGGTCTGATACTATAACTGCATCAGCTTTTATTTCATAAAGCTTAGTTACATATTCTTCTAGACCTTCCATATCTTCATTGTGAGGTACTATATTTAAAGTAATATATACTTTCTTTCCTCTTTCATGAGCAAATCTTATACCCTCTTCTATTTCTTCTACAGAAAAATTCTTTGATGCTTTTCTAAGTCCAAAGCTATCTCCACCTAAGTAAACAGCATCTGCTCCATACATTATAGCCATCTTTAATTTCTCCAAATCTCCAGCTGGTGCTAATAGTTCTATTTTATCCAAGATATTACTCCTCTCTATATGTTATAGCTACCCCATCTCCTATTGGTATAATACTGGATGTATAGCCTTCAATTTCATTTATATATTGTAAAAACTGTCTCAATCTTTTTACTATGGTTTTCTTTCTCCTAATAACTAAAGTATCTGTGGCAACCATGCTTTATAAAGTACATTATCTGATACTATGATTCCTCCTGGCTCTAAAAATTTAATGCATTTATTAAAAAAGTCCATATATTGACCCTTTGCAGCATCTAGAAATATAAAATCATATTTTTCATCTAAAATAAGAAGTACTTCTTCCGCTTCCCCTTGTAGGATTTTAATCCTATCTTTATATATGGTCTTAGAGATATTTTCTTTTGCCAAATCTATCATATCGCTACGACGCTCTACGGTAGTTATATTACAATAGTTCCCCGTATATTCGGCCATCAAGAGAGCAGAGTAACCTATTGCTGTACCTACCTCCAAGATGTTTTTGGGATTCTTTAACTTTAACAAAACCTTCAAAAGCTGTGCTACTTCAGGCTGTACAATAGGAACATGATTTTCCTCTGCATATTTCTCCATAATTTTTAAATTAGTATTATTATCAGGTAATAAACTTCTTATATAATCTTCAATATATTCCTCATTTATTTGGTTCAAATTTTATCATCCCTTTTATTTCTTTGGTTTTGCTTTTAAATGTTCTTCATAGGTTTTAGTAAATGTGTGAGTACCATTACCTGTCAATACAAAAAATAAATAATCTACATCTGCTGGATTTACTGCTGCTATTAATGAAGATTCTCCTGGAGATGCTATTGGCGCTGGTGGAAGTCCTTCATGGATATAAGTGTTATATGGCGATTCTATCCTCGTATCTTCATTAGTTAGAACTTCTTTTCTCTCTCCTAAAATATACTGTACGGTAGCACAGGATTGTAGCATCATTCCCTTATGAATCCTATTATGAAATACCGCAGACATTAAAGGTCTTTCCTCATCTACCTTACCTTCTCTTTCTACTATAGATGCTAAAGTAATCGCCTCATTTAATGTTAAATTAAGCTCCTCAAGCTTTGGCTCTACATCTTTTCTATAAACCTTCTCAAATTCATCCAGCATCTTACCTATAATCTCTTCTTCTGTTGAATCAACATAGATTTCATAGGTGGATGGAAATAAAAATCCTTCAAGCCCTTGTTCATCATCTAATTCCTTTAAAAAAGTATATTTATCTTCAAAGTTTTTCTTGTCACTTACTAATTCAAGAAATCTATCCCTATCTACAATACCTTCATCTGATAACTTCTCAGCCATTTGTTTAAGTTCATACCCCTCTGGAATAGTAAATCTTACTGTATTTTGACTTTTGCCACCCTTTGTAAGGCTATCTATTATATTCTCAAGATTCATGCCAGTAGATAAATTGTACTCTCCTGCCTTTAGTTTACTGCCTACACCTTTAGCTTTCACCTGATACCTGAATATAAACTGATTTTTAATCAATCCATTCTCATATAAAATATCTGCTATTTTAATAGTTGAACTCGATGGAGGGATAATGATTTTTACATTAGAAGGGTTGTCAACTGCCATTGCTCCCAAACTTTCCTTATAATATTTTTGAGCAAAAAATGCTCCAAATATTATTGCAAATAATAATATTATTAATACAGAAAATTTCTTTGATTTAGCTTTCCTTCTATTTTTTTTCATCTTGGTCTTTTCCAATTCTTTAACAACTCCTTTTTATAGTGAATAATTAATAATGAATAACTAATAGCTAAAAGTCCCTGAATCTTTACTTACAACTATTCACTTTTAACTCTTCACTATTCATTGGTTTTTAATATTCTTTTAAATTTGTTGCTTTATCATAAACTGATAAAATGATACTACCAAAAATGGCTACTGATAGTAGTTCTCCTCCACCTATCCCAAGTACAGTAACAAGATACGGAACCTTTGTGAAGTATGATACCCAAATAGATACAATTAATCCATTTAGCACTACTGGGGGAATCATTCCTGTTATCTTATTCTTCATTTTAGACGTAATATATGCTGCAACAAGTGTTACCAAAGATCCACCTAATATATCCACTAGTCCAAAGCCAGAATAAGGTGCTAATAATAAATTAGCCAATAAACATCCTACAAATATGCCAGGAACAGCTGCAGATTCCACCAATGGAAGTAAAGCTAAACCTTCTGCAACTCTAAGTTGTATAGGTCCAAATGTTAAATTAATAAATGGAACCGGCAACATCTGTATTAAAACTAAGACTATATATATTGCAGCTATTAAGCTAGCTTTAGTTAAGTATTTTGTCTTCATATTTACCTCCCTGTTTTTCACTCTTCACTGATTATAAACTACAATTTCAATATAATTGGCAATATTATAGGTACAGCAGTTGTACATATTACCCCAGTGATAAATGCAATTATTGCAGTTTCAGGATCAGTAGAAGCGGATATTACTGGAAGTGACGTATCCATAGCTGTTGCTCCAGCCGTAGACAAAGATTCTAATTTTCCAACATATTTAGCTATAATAGGTATTAATATTAAAGCTATTATTTCTCTAAATACATTAGATAAAAATGCTAAGGCACTTAATTCTACATAACCATCTGCAAGAAGCATTGTAGAACTTAATGTATACCATCCTAAACCTGCCCCTACAGCACCGGCTTCATTTATTGGCATCTTAAGTAATAAACCTGCTAACATACTTCCAATTATGCTTCCTGCTATTATTGCTACTGGTACTAATAATATCCTTAAACCCATCTTTTTTATTTTTTGGAATACATCTTTTTGTTTCCCAATATCCATGCCTACAAAAAATAATAATACCATAAGTCCAATGTCTATAATAGTTCCAATACTTGATGAGATAGTAGGCGGCAAGAAAAAGTATCCCACACCAGTCCCTAATAAAACCGCTAAAAATATTTTAAGGCTCAATCTTATCACTCTCCAGTATTATAAACCTTCTAATCATTCTTACAAATATTATGCTAAAAGAAATAGTAAAAATAGATATTATTCCAGCTTTCAATCCTATAGAAAACAAATTAGATATAACTTCATTATTTATTCCAATTGTAACTCCCATTACAAACAATAAAAAAAGTAGACAGAGATTTTGAATTGTATTTATATTAGCTTGCAATTTTTCACTAACTTTATCCTTATATCCAATTACCCCCCTAATATTAGTATTCCCAAATATAAAATTAATCTTAATCCCATATAATATACCCCCTTTATACAGTAAACAATTCACAATGCACAATTCGCCCTTATTATTATACCAAAATCCCTGGTATAAATCTATACCAGGGATTTTATTATACTTCCATAATTATTGGCAGTATCATTGGATTTCTTTTTATTTTACCATATAAATGATTTCTTAAGGTATCTCTAATATTAGATTTTAACGTTGCCCAATCAGTTATTTTCTTTTGTTCGCAATCTTCAAGTACTGATTTTACTATGCTTCTAGCTTCTTCCATAAGATCCTCAGATTCTCTTACATATACGAAACCTCTAGAAATGATATCTGGTCCCGCTAAGATAGTTCCTTCTTTCTTACTTATGGTAACTACAATAACTATTAGACCATCTTCAGATAGATGCTTTCTATCCCTAAGAACTATATTTCCAACATCTCCAACACCTAATCCATCAACTAAAATATTTCCTGCTGATACACATCCATTTAATTCAGCAGAGTCCTTAGTAAATTCTATAACCCTTCCATTATCCAAAATGAATATATTCTCCCTTGGTAGTCCTAGAGATTCTGCTATTTCTGCATGTTTCTTTAAATGTCTATATTCGCCATGAACAGGTATAAAATATTTCGGTTTAACTAAAGTGTGTATCAATTTCAACTCTTCTTGACATGCATGACCAGAAACGTGAACATCTGCCAATGCTTCAAATATAACTTTTGTTCCATTTTCCACTAAATTATTTATCACCTTTGAAACCGTTTTTTCATTACCTGGTATTGGTGTAGCAGATATTATTACTAAATCCTCAGGTTGAATTTGTATTTTCTTGTGTTCTCCTGCTGCAATTCTAGATAATGCAGACATAGGCTCTCCTTGACTCCCAGTAGTAATAATCGTTATCTCATTGCTTGGATATTTATTCATATCATTAATATCTATTAAAGTACCTTCCTGAATGTGTAGATAACCTAATTCAAGAGCTACTCCAATAGTGTTAGTCATTGATCTACCAGATAAAACTACTTTCCTATTATTTTGCTCCGCAGCATTTATTATTTGTTGAATCCTATGAACATTAGAAGCAAAAGTTGCAACTATTATTCTATGCTTATGATTCATAAATATATCCCTAAAAGTATTTCCTACAGTCCTTTCACTCATAGTGTAGCCTGGTCTCTCTGCATTGGTACTGTCAGCCATTAGAACTAATACTCCTTTATTTCCTAACTCAGCAAAACGATTTAAATCTATGACGTCTCCATCTATTGGCGTATAGTCTATCTTAAAATCACCAGTATGAACAATAGTACCTACTGGACTATGAATTGCTAAAGCTGCACTATCTGGTATACTATGGCCCGTTTTAATAAATTCGATATCAAGAGTTCCTAATTGTATAGTTTCTCCATGTCTTACAACATTTAATTTTACATTTTCTAATTTATGCTCTTTTAGCTTGGTTTCTACCAATCCTAAAGTCAACTTAGTTCCATAAATAGGCAAGTTTAACTTTGCTAATACATATGGAAGAGCACCGATATGGTCTTCATGTCCATGAGTCAACACTATACCTCTTATTTTCTCTCTATTTTTTAATAAATAGGTTATGTCTGGAATAACTACATCAATTCCCAGCATTTCATCTTCAGGAAAAGTCATTCCACAGTCTATCAATATAATATCGTCTTTATATTCAATAACTGTAATGTTTTTTCCTACTTCCCCTAAACCCCCTAAGGGAATAATTTTAATTTTATTTGGTTTTCGCACCGAATCACTCCTCTTTTTCGTCTTATTTTTCCCATTTTTTTCAGTTTATAATCTTTTAAAATAAATATTCGCTCAAAAAATAAATCCCTATCGGGATTTATTTTTTACACTCACTACAATATCCATAGAATTTTACATTATGATCCACTATAGTAAATTGCCCCTCACTTTCGATTTCCTCTTCTAAGGCCTCTAATAGATCAAGCTTCACCTCTGTAACTTTTCCACAATTTAAACAAATCAAATGATGATGGTGATGATTTTCCGAACCTACGCTTAGCTCATATCTGCTGCATCCATCATCAAAATTTAATTTGTAAACTATGTTGAGCTTTTCAAACAACTGTAAGGTCCTATATACAGTGGCAATACCTAAATCTGGGTATTCCTTTTTCACAATATTATATACCTCATCACAGCTTAGATGCTCTTCATGGTTATCTACTATAGTTTTTAATATAGCTCTTCTTTGAGTTGTAAGTTTATATCCTTCTTTTTGAAGTTTCCCTTTAATTATATTAATATCCATTTTTTCACCCGATTATAATACTAAGTTTACAATACTACTATTTTCCATATTTGTCAACTACTGAAGATTTTCTCTTTGCATTTCTTCATAAGCTTCTATTGCATCTTCTAACTCTTCATCATCATCTATGCCAACCAAAAGCAATTCTCCCTCTTCATCTCTTTCCATTCTCAAAATATAAGTAGGACTTTCTATGTCATTTGCTGGCATTAGTGCTGCATAATCTTCATCGTCTAATCCAAAAGTAGCTAAAATAACAAATTCTTGTTCTTTGCCCAATTCATCTAATAAAACAATTCTTTCATTCATTACAATATCCTCCCTTTCCTATCTAAATATGTTTGTAAAATAAATGTAGCAGCGACCTTATCTATTACTGTTTTTCTCTTATCTCTTCTAACCTCTCCTGATATAAGCATTTTTTCAGCTGCCTGAGTCGTCAATCTCTCGTCTTCATATATAATTTCTACTTTATATTTATTTTTAAGTTTATCTGCAAATTTAATGGTTTTTTCTCCTTGAGGCCCCAATGTTCCATTCATATTCTTAGGCAGCCCTACTACTACTTTTTTAATACCATATTCATTGATAATTTCTTCTAAGGCTTTATAATCCTTTTCCTTGGATTCTCTTTTAATAGTCGTTATTCCTTGAGCCGTCATCTGTAATAAATCAGATATGGCAACACCAATTGTCTTATCTCCTACATCTAATCCCATTATTCTTTCCATTATTCACTCCTATATTAAATTACTTTTATGCAAAACTCAGGGCAGACCTTTGCGCAATATCCACATAAAACACATTTTTCATTTGGGGTAGCCACTCCATTTATTAATTCTATTCCATGCTGTTTACACCTTCTAACGCAATTGCCGCAACCCAAACAGTAGTCTGCAACTATCAATTTTCTTTTTTTATTTACCAATTTATCTTTCAAATCTTCGGGCATACATCCCTTTTCTAATAAATTAATATTAGCATCTATTTCATCTCTTGATTGCATTCCAATGGCAATAGAATCTATAGCAGAAATAGATTTTACAAAATTAAAGGCATCTTCTACTTCTCTTATTAAATGTCCTCCTCCTAAAGGTTTCATAGCATAAATACCTTTTCCCATTTGATGTATTTCTTCAATTACCTTTAACATCTCTTCTACTGTTCCATCTTGTATACCAATACCATATTTATTAATTATAGGATGGATTATCTCTATTTCTTTTACTTCCCTTGCAGCTAATGCCCCTTCAATTCGATGAGTAGATAACCCTATGCTTCTAATTTTGCCCTGTTCCTTTGCCTTTAAAAAATATTCTATTGCTTCAAAATGACCTCGTACTGTATGAATACTTTCTTGCTCATGCAATAGAAATATATCAATATAATCCGTATTCAATTCCTTCAAAGCAAGTTCCAGGCTATTCTTTGCCATTTCTTCCGTATATGCATAAGTCTTTGTAGCTATGTTATAATCTTCTCTTTTTATACCCTTTAGGGCTGCTCTTATATACTCATAATTTTCATATATCTCCGCTGTATCAATGAAATTAATTCCTTTATCATAAGCATATTCTATAAGATATGCTCCTTCCTTAACAGTTAACCCTGCTTGAAAAGGAGTCATTGTAAGAGAACCAAAACAAAGTCTTGATACCTCAACATTTGTTCTTCCTAATTTAATTCTGTCCATTTTTTCACCTTATTCTACAAATTCTAGATATAGTCCTGCGGTTATTAAATTCATACATATAGCTGCAAGGATTAATCCAGAATCATTAAGTAAAAAACCTCCTATAGCTCCTGATAATCCTGCTATGGCAGCAGTTAAAATTTTATTGTTCTTTTTCTTAAAATAAAATATCGACGTATGTAAAATCATATGTAATAATAATATATATGTCCAAAAAGAGTTACCTATCAATTTAATATTCATAAGTAGTTTTCTAAATATTATTTTATTTAAATAACTTAGTCCATTGTTTTTAGTAAGTAATATTGTATTACCTAAATGTGTAGTGTTTCTATTGAATTTTATATCAATAAATCCCATAATAGAAATAAGTAATATAATTGATATTACCATAAAAAATACCCTTTTTAAATTCAGAACTTTATCTTTGTTAAAAATTTCCACAACATAAAAAACCGTAGCAACTATAAATGCCATGGTACCCCCAACATTAGCCCCATAATGAGGATGTCCTACCAATATAATTGATATTCCCAATAAAAATAAAGGTATTAGGCTCTTATCATTTCTTTTGGAAATTCCTATTGAAAATATAGTTATAGAGCCTAAAAACAACCCAACCATTTCATTACCTATTCCATAATATCTTGCCCCAATTGTAGGATCGTGGGATAACACTGAAAATTTACTAATACTGCCTCTTGAAGTCAAATCTAATATTATTATAACAATAGAAATACTTACAATATTAATAATTTGATTACTACTTTTCCTAGTCACCCATAACACAATCAATGATAGTAACATTAAAGTAAAAAGAATCAATATAAAACTATAGATCCTTCTTGGTTTAAATATTGAAACTAGAATAAATATATTTGGAAAAACTAGTATCATTGCAAATAATACCTTAGTAATATCTTTTGTCTTTCCTGATAACCTTATTTTTGCAATAAGAAAAATAATCGCTAAAGATAATATAATCATAGAGAAAATTCCATAATAATATAAGGTATTATATCTTACTTTAGATGTAGTATTTATCTGTTGGCTGTATTCTATTATATCCTTAAGATTTATATCATTCTTCCTAATGGACTTAATTTGGCTACCTGACATGTTATCCATAGGTGCTTTTAAAAAACTCATAATAGTAGGCCCTATATCTATATTGGCAACTATTCCTGCTCTTTCAGTAGTTGCAGAAGTTAGTATTCCTTTTCCAATACCATTTCCCCAAGTTATTATGGGAGATAATTTATTATCATCAACATTTATATCTCCACTATTGGGACTTGTAATAATCAATAAGGATTTATCGTATTTCAATATGGTGATTAATTCTCCAATAAAACTATCTATATCTAATAAGATTCTCTCTCGGATGTTCTTAGACTCATCTTCTGATAAAAAGTCACTATATCTATATATCCTATCTAAATCACCTGTATCCCCTACAATAAGATTTGCAGAACTATTTTTTATCTCGCTTAAAAGTTTTTTATAATCAGTTTTTATTGTAAAGGGATAATCATTGTCTTCTATCGTTATATTATCTATATTGCCATAATCAACCAACCCTCTGGAGTCCATGGGAATCAATGCGGCAGTCTTTAAAGGCATATTTATCAAATCGCCATTACCATAAATCGCTGTCTTTAATCCCACACTATGGAGGTTATCTCCTATAGCACCAATATAAGGCGAAAATTTATTATTTTTATTTAACTTAATCAATCTACTAAAAGATTTATTAACTATGGAGCCATTTAGTTCTCTAGGTAGAAAATCAATACTAGCATAATTACAAGATGACTTTCTTGAAGAGTTAATTGTAAGAAAGCTTTCTGCACCAGTATATCCTGATACACCCCTAGTATTCATCAATCCGATACTGCCACCTTCAATTATTTTTTTTAGATTTTCCATGAATTCTATATCTTTTAGAGTTAGTTTATTTATGACTATTAGATATACCCTTGGATTATCTTCAATTCCGTAAGATAAATTTGGTATCAGTAATATAAGTAATAGAAAAAGCGATAAAATCCTTATTACTTTCAAGTTAATTCTCCTTATTCTACTTCCTATTCTTTAAATAAGATTTAAGAAGCTCCTCTAACAGCTCATCTCTCTCTATACGACATATAGTAGATCTGGCATTGTTGTGACTAGTAATATATGTTGGATCTCCCGATAGTATATATCCAATTATCTGATTAATCGGATCATAACCCTTCTCCTCTAAAGAGGAAAACACTGAAAATATTATTTCTTCTACAGAATCAATATTTTCTTTTGGTGGTTCAAATTTCATAGTTTCATTAAATTTATTATTCACAAAAACACCCCCTAATATACTAATATTATATCATATATTTGCAATGTATAATAACAAAAGCTTATAAAAAAATTAATATAGAATTTTTCTACCTCCTATAGATTATAAGAAATAAATATTAGCTAATAGCTAATATTTATTCCCTTTATTATATTATTTTATTTGTTTTTTTATTAAATCTGGAACAACTGAGAGAGCTTCATCTGCTTTAGTGATGTCCTTTCCACCAGCTTGAGCCATATCTGGCCTTCCACCGCCTCCACCGCCAGTTCTCATAGCTACTTCTTTTATTATGTTTCCGGCATGGATACCCTTTTCAACAATATCCTTAGTCACCATCCCCACAAAAGAAAGTTTATCTTCTTTTACACTAGCAAGTACTACAACACCTGAACCTAGACGATTTCTTATTTCATCACCTAAGTTTCTTAAACTATTCATATCTAAATTATCCACCTTATAAGTAATTAAGGATACTCCTTCTATAATTACTTTAGATGATAATATTTCATCGGCAATAGAAGATGCCATCTTTGATTTGAGGCTTTCTATTTCTCTTTCTTTCTCTTTTATTTCTTCAGCTAAAGTTTTAGCTTTTTCTAACAAATTGCTTTTGTTTGTCTTCAATATATTAGATAATTGCTCTATATTTTCTTCCATATGATTCATATACTCATATACACCTTCACCGGTTATTGCCTCTATCCTTCTAACTCCAGATGCAATACTTGATTCAGAAAGTATCTTAAATAAGCCGATATTTCCTGTGTTTAAAACATGAGTTCCACCACATAATTCCCTAGAGTATTCACCCATTTTTAACACTCTAACTTCATCCTTATATTTATCTTCAAATAATCCTACTACTCCCATTTCTTGTGCATTCTTAAGAGAAGTCTCTATAGTAACTACCTCTAAAGCTTCCAGAATCTTAGAATTAACAATTTCTTCAATTTTCTTTAATTCTTCAGGCGTTACAGCTTCAAAATGAGTAAAGTCAAATCTTAATCTATTTGGCATAACAACTGATCCTGCTTGGTTAACATGCTCTCCTAATATATCTTTCAAAGCCCTATGAAGAAGATGAGTTGCAGAGTGATTTCTTCTAATAGAATTTCTTCTATTATCATCTACATCAGCTATTACTTTATCACCAGCTTTCGCCACTCCATCAACAATTCTTACTATATGAATTAAATGATCTCCTTTGGAATGCTTAGTATCTAGAACTATAGCTCTGAAATCAGGACTTTCAATAATTCCAGTATCTCCTACCTGCCCACCAGATTCTCCATAGAATGGTGATTCATTTAATATAATAATACCTTCTTCCTCAGCATTTAATTCCTTTACCTTTTGATTATTACTAAATAATCCTATTATTTCAGCTACAATATTAGTTTTTTCATATCCTCTGAAAATAGTATCTAAGCCTTTAAAAATATCTTGGTCACTCCCTGTAGACCAACCACTATCGCCTTCATCCCTAGCTTTTCTAGCCCTATTTCTTTGTTCTTCCATATTTATATTAAATTCTTCCTCATCTACCTTTAAGCTTTTTTCCTCAAGGATTTCTTTCGTTAAATCTAAAGGAAATCCATAAGTATCATATAATTTAAATGCTTTTTCTCCACTTAAAATAGTCTCATTACTTAATTTCATTTCATTTATATATTCTTCTAAAATGGATATTCCTTGATGAATAGTTTCTTGGAACTTATCCTCTTCTGCCTTTATTACCTTTTTAATCTGATCTTCTCTTGTTTTTAACTCAGAATATTCTATTTGCCATGAATTAATTACAACATCAACGACTTGGCTCAAGAATGCTTCTTCTATACCTAGAAGTTTACCATGTCTTGCTGCTCTACGAATTAGTCTTCTTAATACATATCCTCTTCCTTCATTACTAGGTAACACTCCATCAGATACTAAAAAGGTCATAGCTCTACTATGATCGGTAATTACTCTTATAGAAATATCTTTTTTAGGATCATTACCATAGGTAACTTTAGCGATTTCTTCTACTTTTCTTCTGATTTCTTTAACTGCTTCAGTATCAAATATAGTTTTAGTTCCTTCCATTACACACGTGATTCTTTCAAGTCCCATGCCTGTATCTATATTTGGGTTTGGCAGTGGATGATATACTCCATTTTCATCTTTGTCAAATTGAGTAAATACCAAGTTCCAAACTTCAATAAATCTATCACATTCACATCCTGGTTTGCAATTTGGAGATCCACATCCATATTTTTCTCCCCTATCAACATATATCTCTGAACAAGGACCTGATGGTCCAACTTCCAATTCCCAGAAGTTATCTTCCTTTCCTAACCTTACGATTCTCTCACTTGGTACTCCAACCTCTTTATTCCATATTTCAAAAGCTTCATCGTCCTCTAAATATATTGTCACCCATAAATCTTCTTTATCTATTTCCATTCTTTCCGTAAGGAATTCCCAAGCCCAAGCTGTAGCCTCTTTTTTAAAATAATCTCCAAAAGAGAAGTTTCCTAACATTTCAAAAAATGTGGCATGTCTATCCGTTTTACCTACATTATCAATATCACCTGTTCTAATACATTTCTGACATGTTGCCATTCTTTTATTAGGCGGAGTTTGCTCTCCTGTAAAATATTTCTTTAATGGTGCCATTCCCGCTCCAATTAAAAGTAATGATTTATCATTTTGAGGCACAAGTGAAAAACTAGGTGCAACTAAATGTTCCTTTTCCCTAAAAAAGTCAAAAAACTCTTTTCTTATCTCATGTAATCCAATCTTCTTCATTATATACACCTCTCCATTTAAGATTACCTTTAACTTCAAATAATTTCGAAGCTAATAAGGTTTTTATCCGTTGTATGAATTGCAAAAAATCGTCCCTAGTAGAGGGACGAGATTCTCTCTTATGATATATTTGGATTATAATTTAATATTCCCGATTTGTCAATAATTAGACTTTAAAAGTGAAGATAAACCAGAAATGCTTTCTTAATAATATGATTTTTCCAAATTTATAGCAAGTTGATATCTATAAATAAAAGTACTTGTAAAGCGGATTTTTTTATCCACTTTTTACAAGCACCTTTATCAAATAAGCCTTTATATTTCATCTAATTTAAAAGGATACTTTATTTACAGATACCAGTAAATAGATTGAAATATAAATAATTATCTCTATTTCATTTTTTGATTAATACTCACTAATTTATATATCTAAAAGTTGTATTAGCTGTACTTGGACTATATCCAGTCAATGATGTTTCTATGAGGATTCCATAATTTCCTATAAGAGAATTAGCATTTGCAGTTATTGTAAACTGTACCTCCCCGCTAGCATTAGTGGTCTTAGCAGCACTCACTTTAGAATTGTCTGGAGATGTTAAGGTAAGTTTAGTTGTAGCTCCTTGCAATGGTTGCCCATCTTTATTTGTTACCTTTACTGTAACATTTACAATCTCAGATCTATAATAAGAAGTTTTATCTGTCATTACACTTGTTCTTGTTTCCGTATTTGGTGCTGGATTTCCACTTATGGCTTGAACTGCTGCATAAGCGTCCACTATTCCATAACCATATTCTGTACTATTCCCTGCATATTGAGCAGTATTTCTCAATACACTTCTGATTTCTGATACAGAGGCATTTCTATTAACCGATCTCATAAGACCTGCTACTCCAGCCACATGAGGAGATGCCATAGAAGTTCCTGAATTAGTTTGATATTGATTTCCAGGAATTGTACTATATATATTCACCCCTGGTGCCATAAGCTCTAAGCCTGTCCCATAATTCGAGAAAGATGCTCTTCTTCTGTTTGAATCAACTGCACCTACTGCTATAACACTATCATATGCCGCAGGATATGATATACTTGAAGCATATTCATTTCCAGATGCTGCTACTACAACTACACCTCTTGATACAGCTGTTCTACAAGCATCATCAAAGCTTTGCAAATATCCGCCGCCGCCTAAAGACATATTTATTACATCTGCCTGTATGTTTGCTGCGTGCAATACACCTTGAACGATTCCGTAGGTTGATCCTCTTCCATCATCTCCTAAGACCTTTACCGGAATTAATGTTGCATTTTTCATTACGCCTGAAACACTGCCATAGCTTGCTATTGTTCCCGATACATGAGTTCCATGTCCTTGTCTATCCATAGTATCTGTTGAGGATCCACCTGAAAAGTTTCTGCCTAAATTTCTATCAACAAAGTCTCTTAGACTTTGATGATTATGATCTATTCCTGTATCTAATACAGCTATTTTTACTCCGCTATTCCCTGAAGTTATATTCCAAGCACTAGGAGCCTTAATCATTTCATAATGCCATCTTTGATTATTATGCATTTGAAGCCCTATTTCGTCTTCAAGTATATCTCCATCTATTTCTATAGCATAATCATCCAAAGTATATTCATCCGACGCATATACCATATAATTTGGCTCAATATATCTAACCTTTATGCCAGACTCTTCTAAAGTTTTTTCTAATTCTTTAATAGCGTCTTCTTGGCTTCTATATTCCTTTGAGTAACTTACTAAATACACATATCCCATATCTTTAACAATCTGTTCTCTAAAGTCCTCATCTAAGTCATTAAGTTTGATTTTATCATTATCAATGGAAGAGATAAGAGAATCTTTAATAATAAAATCCTTATCTTTGAATATTGAAACATGTTTAGCAATAATATCCCCAGTATTTTGCAGAGAATAATCACTTCCATTTTCAACTGATACTATTAACTCCCCTGATATTGTCTGTATCTCATCACTTCTTAATCTAAAAATATTTTCCTCCTCTGCTACAGCAGTTATACTCATAGATACAATTAATGTTAATACCATCAGTAAACTTAATATCTTTTTCATCACTAATCCCCCTTTGTTTTATCTTGCGTTTTCTCTATATCTGACTATTGATATATTATATACGTCAGGTCTTTGTTAACATAATATCCCTCCTATTCAAAAACAACCTTAAAACCTCTCAAAACTTTATAAATATACATATTAACTTATAAAAACTAATCTGTTCTTATAAATTTTGCAAGTTTTTGAAAATATCGGTTTTAAGGCTGTTATTTATTTTATTTATGTTTTAGTTATTAAGTGCCATTTGTTTCAAAATTCTGTAAATTCTGATTACAATAAAATTTCTAAATCACCTGAATGTATTTCTATTACGTCGTCCTTACCTTTTTGTGCAACAGTTTTATAGTTGTTTTTAAATGGAATAAAATTTAATAAAGATGATAGGATAATACAGATAATTAAAATTGGCATTAATCTTTTTTTCATAATTTTCCCTCTCTTTACATATTTTTTTATTACTTATATAATATATGTAATTAATATGAAATTCAATCCGATTTAAATCGGTATTTTTTAAGGAGGTGACTTTTTGTACTATAATTTAGAATCATTTAGTGAAGAAATAAGAAATATAAGGAAGAATCTAAACCTTACCCAGAAAGATATATCATTTCTATCAGGAGTTAATGTAGATACCTTGAGCAAAATCGAAAACGGAAAAGTAATACCAAAGCAGGAAACGTTGGATATTTTATCCATGGTATTAAAAAAAGATTTAAATACTATATTACTTAAATATAGATTTAATAACTATTCGAAGTTTCATCAGTTAAAGAATTCAATTGAAAAAATAATTGAAAATGGAAGTTTTATTGAGTTAAAAAATCAGTTAGATAATCTTGATGCAATTATCCATAAAGATGATATGAATTCTTATTTTTCTAGATTAACAAAGCAACTTTATTTCTTAGTCAAAGCTATTTTTCTTAAAATCAGTTGTGATGATTATGAAGAAGCATTATTAAGTCTAATAGAATCTATAAAAATAACTTCTCCAGATTTCTCTCTAACAGAATATAATAATTTTGTTTACAATAACACAGAAATCCGAATTCTCATGAACATAGCACTTATCTTAAATAAAAAAGAATCCATAAACAAATGTCTTGAATTATTACAGTTTTGTCATAAAAATTTAGAGCCAGATGACTGGGAACTTAATATTAGAGTAGTTTACAATCTATCATATACTTATCATAGACTATTTCTTCACGATAGTGCTTTATATTTTGCAAATTTAGGTATAAAAACATGCATAGAAAATCGAAGCCTTTATTGTTTAGCTCTTCTATATACTAGAAAAGGTATTGCAGAACACTTGCTAAATTATGATAATTATATGAATAGTCTTGAGAAAGCAAAACATTTGTATGAAATATCAGATCAAAATGAATTAAAAAGTAAATTTAAAAATGCTTGTAAAGAACATTATAACATAGATATAGACTGACTATATTCTATGAATGATAATATAAATCCATAATCTAAGTAGATTTTTCTTTGCCTATATTTAATGAGAAGGGAAAAAGACACCACTTTTCCATTGGATATAAAAATACTATTATAAGGGAATAAATTTTATCCCTTTATAATAGTACTTAAGTTTTATGATATATTTAGATTATAGTTTAACGTTCTAATCAGATCCCCTAATTCTGTGCTCTTGGCGGTTTCCTAAATTTTTTACTTACAAATCTAAACAAAATTATAAAGATAGCAACTACTGGCACTGCTAAAATCATTCCCAATACTCCAAATACCCCTCCTCCAATTATTATGGAGATAAGTATTATCAATGGATGAATTCCTGTTGTTTCTCCTATCACCTTAGGTGCAAGGATGTTATTCTCAGCCCATTGAATAAAAACAAATAATGCAGCTACCCATATTGCTTTTAAAGGACTAATTAAATAAGCAAAAAATACAGCTGGTAAAAATCCTAAAAAAGGACCTATGTAAGGTATAATATCAGCAATTCCAGTTATAAAGCCAATGACAATGGCAAAATCAATTCCCATAATAAGTAGAACTATAGAGGTCGCAATACCTACATATGCGGCCATGATTATTTTTCCCCTGACAAATTTGGATAAAGAATCATCTATTTCACGAAATAATGCTATGGAATCTTTTCTATATTTTTTAGGAATAAATCCCATCATCCTATCTTTAAAATAATTTTTATCTACTAAAAAATAAAATGTTAAAATAGGTGTTAATATTAGACTAACAAACTTTGAAAACGTATTGAGTATTCCACCAATAAAGTTTTTAAGTGCATTCATAACCATATGCTCTATTCCAACAATATTTTCCATAACAACTTGTTGGACTCCTTGAAACATCGGAGGTAAATCACCTAAAGTAGAATAATACTTGTTATAGAGCTCGTCTATTAATGATGAGGCCTTTTCTAAATATATAGGCATATCCACTACAAGTCTTTTTATCTCAGTAGTTGACTTTGGTATTACTAAAAATGCTAAAATTAGAAACATAGCCACTATTCCTAGATATAATAGAAAAACTCCTCTTAATCTATTTATATTTTTCTTTTCTAAATAATTTATTATTGGATTAAAAAGATACGCCAAAATTGCAGAAAATATAATAGTATAGAATGTCTCTGATAATATTGTATATTTTTTAAATAGGTTAAAAAGCAAAAACAAAAAAACTAATCCTATAATAATAGGCAAAAGCTTTTTATCATTAATCCTAATCTTTTTCCTGTCTGAAACAAAATTGTTTCCTATGTTAATAAGATAATATATAACTAACACCAGTAATATAATAGAAAGCGACCAAATCAATTTAATAAAAAAACTTGGTGGATTCATAGTTTATCTCCCCTTTGAATTCGTGAAAAGGCAGCAAGTGCTGCCTAGTCCCAAAAAGAATTCATCCCATCTCTTAAATTAGTTCTTACTTTTCTAGCAGTTCTCATCATTTTCTTTTTATTTAAAGGTGTCATCTTTGAGGTAATAATAATACCTAATGATGTTCCTATAACCGTTCCCCAAAATGCCCCATTTTTATACCTATTATTAAACAATATATCCATCTCCTTTTTCTAATCTATATAATATATATTGTCACTAAAAGGAGATAATAATTCTGTTAGTATTATCTAATATTAGAATTTTTTAGAAAAATAAATGGTTTTATAATTCCTCTAAATCGTGGTTATGATGGTCATCATCGTCAAAATTTACATCATCTAATCCTTCAATATGAACATTATTCTTTTTTGAATAATCTAATAGAGCTGATTTTATAGCTTGTTCTGCTAACACCGAACAATGCATCTTTACCGGCGGTAGTCCATCAAGGGCCTCTGCAACGGCCCTATTAGTCAATTGCATGGCTTCTTCAATTGTTTTCCCTTTAATCAACTCTGTAGCCATACTAGAAGATGCAATAGCAGACCCGCATCCAAATGTCTTAAATTTAACATCTTCAATAACTCCATTTTCTATTTTAAGATACATTTTCATTATATCTCCACACTTAGCATTACCAACTTCACCTACGCCATCTGCGTCTAATATTTCTCCAACATTTCTCGGATTTTGAAAATGATCCATTACCTTTTCTGAGTACATCTATTTTTCCTCCTTTATTTTTTCGTATAGTGGTGACATTCTTCTTAGTCTATCTACTATTTTAATAAGTTTTTCTACTACATAATCTAATTCTTCTTCGGTATTAAAATCTCCTAGTGATAGTCTTAAAGAACCGTGGGCAATCTCGTGCGGCAGACCGATAGCTAATAAAACATGAGAAGGATCTAATGACCCAGAAGTACAAGCTGACCCACTTGAACCAGCAATTCCTTCCATATCTAGACTAAGCAGCAAAGATTCTCCTTCAATAAATTGAAAACACATATTTACATTTCCAGGTAATCTATAGGTTGGATGTCCATTTAATCTCACATAAGGAATATTTAATTGTATCTTCTCGATTAAACTATCTCTTAATCTAATTAATTTATTATTATGCTCATCCAAGTTTTCATAAGCTAATTCAATCGCTTTTCCCATTCCAACTATACCTGGCACATTTTCAGTTCCCGCTCTTCTATTTCTTTCTTGTCCTCCACCAGATATAAGAGGATCAATTTTTACCCCTTGTCTAATATATAAAGCACCTATTCCTTTTGGACCATAAAACTTGTGAGCTGACAGAGATAAAAGGTCTATATTCAATTCCTTAACATTTATGTCAATATGTCCAATTGCTTGAACAGCATCTGTATGAAAATATATCTTATTTTCTTTTGCTATCTCTCCAATCTCTTTAATTGGCTGTATAGTTCCTATTTCATTGTTTGCAAACATGATCGATATAAGTATTGTTTTATCAGTTATTGCATTTTTAAGGTCTTCTAAATTAATTAAGCCATATTCATCTACATCTAAATAAGTAAGATCAAATCCATTTTTTTGTAAATATTCACAGGTGTGTAATATTCCATGATGTTCAATTTTAGTAGTTATTATATGATTGCCTTTATCTTTATTTCCAAATGCAATACCTTTGATAGCCCAGTTGTCAGCTTCAGAGCCTCCCCCAGTAAAAAATATTTCCCTTTTATCTGCATGGAGAACCTTCGCTACCTTCTCTCTTGCACTTTCTACAGCTCTTTTAGATATATTACCTAGAGAATAAACAGATGACGGATTTCCATATTTCTCAGTAAAATATGGCATCATTTCTTCTAATACTTCTTTTTTTACTGGAGTTGTAGCTGCATTATCCATATATATATATTTTCCCATAGACTCATCCTCCTAAGTTTACTGTTTTCTATTTAATTTATTCTCATCATCCACCATATCTTGTAATGTGATGGAGTCAATCACTTCATCAATGCTGTCTTTTATCTTAACCCAAACTAGTTTAGTTACACATTTATCTTCCTTAGAGCATTCAAATTCATCACCCATAACGCACTCAGATGGGGCCATATTCCCTTCAAGAGCTCTCAATATATTCCCTACTGTAATTTCATTTGGCTCCTTCGACAACATATACCCACCTTGAGCACCTCTTACACTATTTAATAATCCTTCTTTTTTTAGAATAGAAAATAATTGCTCTAAATAATTTTCTGATAAATTTTGTTCATCTGCAATTTGTTTTAGAGATATAGGTCCATCACCATGATATAAAGCTAGCTGAAACATTGCCTTTAAGCCATATCTTCCTCTTGTAGATAATTTCATTTTTTCACCTCTTTTAATCCCAACTGTTCCGCTTGGTTTTCATTAATAAGTATATTATACCCTAGTGTTTTTGTCAACATTCATATTTTATAAAATTAGACAAAAAAAGAAGAGCCATTCAGCTCTTCTCTACGGTGCTGGATTACACGGCGGACATTCTAAATCCCCGATTTGAGGTGGGAAAAATTCTGGGAATGGCGCACATTCTAAGAAATCTTCACATATATCTTGCGGACTAAATTCTTCACATGGAGGTGGTGGTGGACAATATCCAAATGTTGGTATTAAGAGTTGTACAGTACCTACTACCTTAATTATAATAAATACCCCAGCTGTAAAAATTAAGTTATCTCCTGTTTGTACTGGTGGTAGTAAAACTTCAGAGCTCGTTTCAATAACTATTCTAAAGTCAAACTCATCTCTGGCATCTGGAATATATAATATTATATCTTTAAATATGTCTGGTAGAAAACCTTCTGCTATTATGTTCCCATTGCAGTCTAGAATCTGGAAAGGAATCCTTATCGTAAATCTCACTCTTCTAAAATTAGGAATATCAGTATCTGTAACTATTAATGTATTAGGTACTATAAATCCAGGTCTAAACCTTATTCTTTCGAATTTTTTCTCACATATTTCTACTTCGATCTCAGGAAAACATTCTCTTTGTTGGCAACTTGCAAATACTTTGTCAACAATAATACAATCACAATCTAACTCCTGACTTATTTGATTAATATTAAATTCAGCCATGCTTTTCACTCCTTTTATTTAATAAATTCATATTCACTAACATATTATGTATAGATATAGTAATGTGCTACTAAATAATTTATGGAGGTGAATTAAATGTTTAATTTAAATATTAATATTGTTATTAATTCTAATAGAGATATATTTATATTTCAATTGGGAGATGATAGAGAAATTATCTATAGTGTTTTTGACTCAACATTAATAGCTTTAAATTCTGATAACCTATATGATAAGAATATATTAAATTACTCTGTTCTTATTGATGAAAATGATATAATACATCTAGTCGCATTAATAAATAATGGAGAATTGAACTATTATAAATATATAGAAGGAAAATGGTCAAAATCTACTATCGCAAAATTTGATATAAAATCAAATATATATAATCAAATAGAAATTTTAATGATTAAAGATAAGCTTCATATAATTTATGATTATTCTAATTTAATAAATTCCAATGTTTGGACTATTCAGCATGTAATCTATGGCACTGAAGAAAAACATAATGCAATTAGATATGTTTCAAAAAGAACTCCAGATCCTTTCATTATAGATGTAGATAAACAAGGTACTATTCATTTATTATATAGAAATAATATAAATAATCCTCAAATTTATCATGTCTTTTATAGTCATTATACTAAAACATGGAGTTCTCTGTCTAAACAGATATCTTCGGATAATAGTAATAATTGGTTGCCTTTTCTATTCATAGATTCTCAGGATAACTTACATGGATTGTGGATAGAAGAAGTAAATAATAATTATCAAGTGAAATATCTAAGAATGAATTCTAGCGGAAAAGAAAAGTATATATGGAAAGATATAAAGCTTCCATATATACCATTATCAAAATATCCGCCAATAATCTTTGAAGAAAATAATAAACTAAAATTAATATCTTTATATAATAATAGTATTGATTTGCTCTATTCTTCTGACTATGGTAACTCTTGGTTAAAAGGGGAAAATAGTGAGACTCTACGTCAGAATACAATATTGGCTAAAGTTAGGTCAAATATAAACAAAATCAATTATATTTATTGTAATATTTTTGATAATCTTAAATTTTATTTTCTAGATTCCTTCTCATATATAGAGTCTCCAAAAACTCCTGAAACTTCACCATTAGAATTAGAAAACAAAGAAATCATTTCAGAGCCTTCTGAAATAAAACCTGATATTTTAAATGAATTAGAGAATAAAATTGAATCTATATTAGAAAATTATGATTCTATACACCCTATTTTAAATCAATTGCTAACTAATCAAAAAAGCATGGAGGATAAACTAGACAATATACAAAAATCTATTAACTCAAAAAAATCTTCTTTCTTAAATAGATTTATAAATTAATCTATATGTTTGTTTTTTTATATTTATACTTACCATCCTTTTTCTCAACGAAGTATATATCAAAGGCTCCAATATTTAGCTCTTCTGCCTCTCTGGCTAAAACATCTGCATACCTTATATTTCTAAATTTTATTGAGTAATTGCATCCAGCCTTTAACGTGCAAGGAGTAGATATTAGTTGAAAATTGCTATAGCCCATGGTTTCAAGTATAGAGTATAGAAATACTGCTTTATTCTTTGTTTCAAAAACAGCTATATAATAATTTTGGTCCATAGAATTACCTCCTTCTTATACTATAAAATATTTTCCTTAGTCAATAATGGTTACACTTTTTTATAGCCCATAAGGAACTTCGCTCTTTTTTCTAACCTTATTTAATAAGGATTTTGCGTACACGGATTTCAAAAAAGCTTCCTTAATTTATACTAATATCTCAATAAAAGAACTTTTATAAAGCCCTCAAATGCAAAAACATTCGAGGGTTTCATATCTATACTATAATAATATTTAAAGATGCTCCTACGCTCCTTCATTTCATCTAATTGTAATATAGAGCTTAATAAATCTAGGAAAGTCAATCTATAGCTTGTTTATTTCCATTAATATTGTATGTTTTGATAAATTAAATGGTTACACCTATTAACCAACTTAAAATAGAAAACAAAATATGGCTTTTAACAGCTAGCTCATTTTGACTCTTAATTCACATAAAATCACTAATGATTTAACAAGTGTAATCTCCTTTCAGTAGCAAGTTAACACCTTGTCTAATATACTAAAGTATAAATCAAAATAAAGGAGGGATAAATTACTATGGCTACAGAATTATTTAAACTTGTTATGAGTGCAGTTACAACAACGACAACAGATACTAATCCAGAAGTGGTGAAGTATTTCTATAAATTAAGAGAGGATGAAAGGTCTGGAGGTACTATAACTATTCCATCTACTCAATTCATGGATGATTCTGGTAATGCTGTTACAGGAAATCTTACAACTACAGCAACAGACAATGGATATTACTTGTTATTTGTAAATGGAGTATTACAGCAATCTGGTCTATATACAGTTAGTACCGATGGTTCTCAAGTTGTAATACCTCAAGCATCTACAGTCCCTGTTGATGCACCTATTATCCTAGTAGTAAATAACTTTGCTCCAACTTCTACTTCTACAACTACAGTAACAACTTAACATCTAAATTTAAGGATGTGCCACATAGCACATCCTTTTTAAACCCATATCTCTTTATTATCCTTAAGAACATATTATTTGTTTTATACATAAACTAATTACATCTGAGCCTATATTTATTTTCGGAGTGATATCTATGTACACAAAAGATTCTTCTTTAAACCATGAAAAAAGGTTATTAAAAGCCGATGTTTATCAGTATAACACTCTGTCCGATGGTAAAAAAAGGATTTACACTAATCAAGATGAATTGATAGAATATGGAAGCAGAGGTATCCTCGATCCCAATGATGTTTCTTATTTTAATTTGTTCATTAATGGTGTATTACAACCTAGGGTTAACTATGAAATTGAAAAGGGATTACTGTTATTAAAAACTAAAGATGTTCCTCAAAAAGATGTAGCTATTATTATTTCTTTTATTACCTTTATAGAGGAAGAAACTACAAAACTTAATTCGGCTGTAGCTAAAGGTCATATACCATTAGGACATATCTCTGTAGGTCCTGTTACTGATTCTAATATTATAGTTCAGAATTCCATAAAAGATTATCTAAAACTAGAAAAAAATATTATATCTGGTCCTACATCTATTCCAACAGGACATATTGGCAATTGGAAGTTTTCCCTGACAGTCTCCAATATAGGAAGTATCCCAATTAATAATATTATTGTAACAGATAATATTATTCTAGATTCTATCTTAAACATAATAAACTTTTCTCCATTCCAAGGTGATATCATTATAAATGATTCAACTATTACTTGGAATTTAAATACTTTAAATATAGGAGAATCTGTCACTGCAAATTTTGAAGTAGAGGGTCTTTTCAAAGCCGATGGCACTCGCTTTATCAATAGAAGTTTGGCAATCGGTGATAGCCCATTAGGTGAAGTTAGCTCTGATATTGTCTGTGGAAAATCAATAGAAGTTGTTAGAAGTCTAGATATTACTAAGACCATCACATCTGGACCAACAAAAGTAAATGTTGATAAAACCAATAGCTGGAGAGTAGAAATAAAGATAAGTAATTCTAATAGTAATAATATATCTGATGTTATTATGACAGATACATTATTTATAGATAATATAAATAATGCTAAAATTATCAGTATATCCCAAGGCAATGCTAGTCTAATAGATGATAAAATTATTTGGGAAGTCGGTCTACTAAAGAAATTAGAAACTTCAGTTTTAGTAGTAGACATTATAGGTTCTTTTTCTAAAGATGGATTTAGAAATTTAGATACTGCCTCAGTTCTTGGTAATCTAGCTACTGGTGAAATATTTGCTGGTCCTGCAGATGATATAGAAATCATAGTTTTGCCTGATCAAAGTACCATAAAAGAAAGATTACTATTACAAAAATTTATTGTAGATGAACCTCTAGCAGCCTTCTCGGGTAAGTTCAGAACATGGTGCTTCTCTTTAAAAGTTACTAACTTAACTAGTGAGGTTTTAAAGAACGTAATTGTAACAGACTATATTTTATTTGACGAGATTAATTATATTAATACCCTATTTATAGTTTCTGGAGGCATTCTTGTAGCTCATAATTCTATTATCTGGAGTATTGAAGAGATTCCTCCTGGTAAAACCTTAACTGCTATGTTTAAAATCAAAGGTCTCTTTAATGCTACAGGTTTACGTTCTATAAATAGAGCTATTGCCTCAGGTTTAGATTCGAATCTGGATTCGTGTATACTATCTAGTATATCTTCTGGTCCATCAGTCAAAGTTTTTGACTTTATACATGATTTAAAAAACACCTGTATTATTACTGACAAAGTTTTTTTTCAATGTCAACAAAAATCTTGCTTTAGAAATATAATAGTAGATATAGGTAATGATACTTTCAAAAATATTATATTTAAGCAAGGCTTTATTATAGAAAATACCCTAGTGATAACTGATATAAAGGATAAGCTGAATTTCAAAAGAATTCAGTTTCTCCTAAAAATACCATTTGAAATAACTACTATGGAGGGAGATACGATTAAAGGATATTTACCTGATACACCTCAAGATATCGTTATGTTTACCCCAGATAAAAGAGATGAATTTTCTTTTGATATTCTATTAGATACTAATTCAAAGATTTTAACACAGTCTATTGAATTAAACAATCTATTAAATTTTTCTGTAGGGGTGTTTATAATTATTAAAGCAGTAGAAAAAGTTCAATTATTTATACCTAGTTTTGAATTGAATCCTGAACCTTCTCATTATGAAAACTCTAATAATATTTCAGTCCTTGACACCTTTAAACTTAGAAAACTTCCCAATTTTTTTCCAACAAAAGAAAAGCCATTTTTGCAAAAAGAATCACTAAAATCTAACACCTGTAACCTATGTTCTCCTATATTTGGTAATTTAACTATTAAAAAATATATTATAGCAGGTCCCTTAAATGTTAAACCTAAGGTCACTAATACATGGATAATAGAAATTCAAATATCAAACAATGGGCATGGCCCTGTCAATAATATTATTATGACCGATGACTTATTTTTAACTGATTTGGTTAGTTTTAATATCATTAGCCTAAGCCAAGGCACTGCCTCTCAATCAAATGGCCGGATTATCTGGAATATAGGAGATTTAAATTCTTCTACTATTGTTGTACTAGTTGCAGAAATCACTGGTTATTTTCATAGTCAGAATAGCAAAGTCATATATGCAGAAAATTATCAATATAACACAGTTTCAGATGGAGTCAAAAAGAAATTTACAAATGATGATGAGATAAAGATATACGGTGATAAAGGGATTCCTAATCCAGATTTAGTCTCATATTTTAATTTATTTATTAATGGGGTATTACAACCCAAAGTTAATTATACAATAAAACCTGGACTTTTGACTTTAACAACAGTAGATATTCCTCAAAAAGGTGCACCAATTATTCTTGAGTATTTAATAATAAAGAATTCAAGTAACCAACTTTTAAAAGCAGAAACTTATCAGTATAATACTCTTGCAAATGGAACAAAAATATACACAAACAGTGATGAACTAACTATATACGGTAACAAGGGAATACTAGCTCCTCATCAAACCTCTTTTCAAAGTCTCTTTGTGAATGGAGTAATTCAACCAGGTATCAATTATATAGTTGAAGCAGGTCTCTTAGTATTAAAAGCAGAATATATTCCCATAGAAGGGTCACCTATTTATATACAATTTATAACCATGTTTTTAGAAAATTAATTAATATAGGGTTATAGGCTAATTAGCTATAACCCTATTAAAAGTATTCTATAATCCTAATTTAATTGTCAGTTTTTCAAGCATATCCCTAGTCATTGCATCTAAATCATATTTTGGATTCCATCCCCACTCTTCTCTAGCAGCTGAATCATCTAATGAATTTGGCCAAGTATCAGCAATACCTTGTCTTATCGGATCCACATCATAATCTAGTTCAAATTCTGGTATAACTTTTTTAATTGATGCAGCTAGCATTTCTGGATCAAAGCTCATTGCAGTTACATTAAATGCATTTCTATGGATTAGTTTAGATGAATCTGCTTCCATAAGATTTACTATAGCATCTAATGCATCTGGCATATACATCATATCCATCTTGGTTCCTTTACCTATGAAGCTGGTGTATTTCTTGTTCTTTAATGCATCATAATAGATATGAACTGCATAGTCTGTAGTTCCTCCACCTGGTAATGTTTCATAGGAAATAAGACCTGGGAAACGAACTCCTCTAGTATCTACTCCAAATCTCTTGAAATAATAGTCACATAATAATTCTCCAGCTACCTTTGTGACACCATACATAGTTGTTGGTCTTTGAATAGTGTCTTGTGGTGTATTATCTGGTGGAGTTGTAGGTCCAAAAGCTGCAATAGAAGATGGTGTATATACCATGCAGTTTTCTTCCCTCGCTACTTCAAGAATATTGTATAGTCCATTCATATTAATATCCCAGCATTGCTCTGGATATTTTTCACCAACAGCTGAAAGAATCGCAGCAAGATTGATGATTGTATTTATATTATGTTTTCTAACTATTTCTGATACTTCTTTGCCTTTAGTTATATCTACTATTTCAAACGGTCCGGATTCAATTAACTTTTCATGGCCTTCTTTTACTCTTCTACCACTAGCAACTACATTGCTTGCCCCATAAATTCTTCTTAGTTCCGTAGTAAGTTCTGAACCAATTTGTCCTAATGCTCCTGTCACTAATATTTTTCTCATTAAATGCACCCCCACTATAATTAATAACTTTTAGTTCGTCATAATTATATCATATTTCGCACAATTTGAGTATCTATTTATAATTAAATATATAATATTTAATAAAAACAAATTCCTATTCCCTTAGGCCCTAAATGTGCTCCAACAACCGGGCCTAATTCATCAATTGTTATTACAGCATTAGGAAACATTTCTTCTAATTTATTTTTTAATTTCCTAGCATCTTCTACATCTAAAACATGGCATACCCCTATTTTTTCAACATTAGATGGAACCTTGTCTATTATAGCCGATAATGCCTTATTTTTCCCTCTTAATTTTTCTAAAAGCTTAAGTTCTCCATTATTTAGCTCAATTATAGGTTTAATATTTAATAGATTACCTACTGTTGCTTGAACTGCTGAGAGTCTACCACCTCTACTTAAATATTCTAAGGTCTCAGTAGTCAAATACACATGCATTTTCATCTTTTTATAATTTAAATGGTTTTCAATTTCTCTAGATGTTTTTTCTTCCTTAGCCATCTTCACAGCATCCTCAACTAGAAATCTTAGATTTGAAGCTGCCATCTGCGAATCAACAATAGTAATCATTTTATTCTCTAACATATTTTTTGCAAGCACTGCACTGTTATAAGTGCCACTTAATTTAGAGGATAAAACAATGGCTATTATCTCATCATATCCTTCTTCGAAAGCCTTATTAAAAGCATCTAAAAACTCACCTGCCGCAGGCTGGGATGTAGAAGGAAATAGTTTTGTAGTACTTAACTTATTATAAAACTCATCAAATTCTCCTGGAAATGGTTCCTTACCAGTTTCCTCTCCAAATACGTAATTTAGTGGAACTATGGCTATATTTTCTTTTTCTGCATACTCTCTAGTAATATACCCCGTACTATCGGTTATTACCTTTATTTTTGGCATTTCATTACCTCCCTTTATTTATAATAATTCTGCTATTAATTAATTAATAGCAGAATTATTATATTATTTCATACTTTTATTTATTTTACAACTATTTCTTCTTTCTTATTACCCATTTTATAAGATATATTAGAAATATTATAAAACCCTCCATTATATTATCACTACATGAGAAAGCCTAGGATTAAAAGCTCCTAGGCTCAACCCCATTATTTAATTGATTTAGCTGCATGTTCCCCACTTATACGTCCACTAGTAACTGCTAATTGAACAGCACTTCCTGACATATAAACTTGATTATACATATTTCTATTTGAACACTCTCCACCTGCATATAGGTTATTAATTATAGAGCCATCTTCCCTTAGTACTCTGTAATATTCGTCAGTTTTTACACCACCGAATGTGCCCATTGTCTTAGGATAAAATCTTAATGCATAATATGGTCCTGCATTAATAGGTACTAGCATTTCTTTCATCTTACCAAACTGATCATTTCCTGTTTCACATCCCTCATTAAAGGTCTTTATAGTATTTGTCAATGAATCAGTTGGCACTCCCATTGCATTTGCCAGTTCTTCTATGGTATTTCCTGTAGCTATTTCTTCATTTGGTAAAGCTGATTTAAATAGTTCAGTGGCCTTAATATTAGATTCCTTTGAATCTAGAATCATCCAAACACTTTTCTCACCAGCAACCTCATTAGTTACAATTGAATAATGGCTTGCTTCATTAAAAAACCTTTCTCCTTTTTCATTTACTAAAATCTTAGAGCTATCCCAATCTAATATTCTTAGCTCCGGAACACGAGATGTAATACCTAAACCTATTACCCATGGATCTTCATATAAAGCTGCTCCAATTTTCTCAGCCATCAGGATTCCATCACCTGTACTACCTACGGTAGCAGCACTTAACTCTGCAGTTCCTGCCATCTCAGGAATAAAACGATTTAATAATTCCTCATTCTTAGCAAAACCACCAGCTGCTAAAATTACCTTCTTGGCATTTACTTTGATTTTTCCATCTTTCCCTTCCGCAATAACACCTATTACATCACCATTACTGTTAGTAACTAATTCTGTTACTTTTGTTTCAGTAAGTATTTTAACACCTTTCTCAGTTATATACTTTTCAATATTTCCAGTTAAAGCGCTTCCATTACCACCATCTGGAAAATGTAGTCTTGGAACTGGATCAAAACCGAAACCTTCTATTTTTCCATATTTATGCTTAATAGTATCAACTAGCCAGTGAGTGGTCTTAATTGCTTCATCCATAAATTTATCCACTCTATTATAATCAGGATACTTACCATCTGGATTACTAGTGTTTTGACGCTCCTTCCATAAAGTCATCCACGACTCTTTAGTATCTTTTATGCCAAGCTCCTCTTGAAATCGAGAACCAGTAGCAGAAATTCCTCCGCCTGATAATGCAGTAGAACCTCCTACAGCAGCAAGTTTTTCTAAAAGAATCACATCTGCACCATTTTCATAGGCTGAAGCTGCTGCTGCAAGACCAGTACCTCCACCACCAACAACTACTATATCAGTTGTCAATTCTGTCTCAGATACAGACGCATCATTGTTACCTGCTGCAGCCTTAAGAACATCTACATCTCCACCTGCTTGTTTTACACAATCCTCAACAGCTGCTAATATAGCATTAGAAGTCATAGTAGCTCCTGCCACAGTATCTACTGACAAAGTTTGACCTTCAACTATACTACTTGGTATACGTTGGATTGGTGTATCACTTAATCCAGGGGTTTCACTATGTTCTTTAACAGTTACTGACACAATAGACTTTTCATCAAATACTACTTCCACCGTTACATCACCATTGTTACCCTTTGATGTCGCTGTATATGTACCTGGTTTAAAAGTAGTTTCACTGTTTATATTATCCTTTGGAGCATCAGTAGGTGTATCTTTTGTACAACCTACAATGCCAAGCATAAGTATTATGCACAGTAACATACTTAATGACTTTTTAAATTTCATATAAAATACCTCCTTGTTTGATTTATATTTAACTAATTAAATTTTATATTCTTGGGTTAAAGCTACGTCAATATAATATTTTCATAAAATTAATATAAGAAAGGCAATAAAACTTGGGCTAACCCAATGTTTCATTGCCTTTCTTTCTTCCTGCATATACTGTCATATATAACTCTCTATTTCTTATATCTAAATTAAAAGGATTATTCTCTATTATAGGTCCAATATCGGTTATTTCTAGTTTCTCAAAACTGGCATCCTCTAATCTTTCTAAATTCTTTTCTCTGTTATAAACTTCCTTTTTCTTAGGTAACAACGACTCAAAATCCTTTGATTTTTTATCGAAATAATGATATGTCCCAACTAAAATTCCATTTTCCTTCATTAATGAAGAGCATATAATTGGAAGTGATTTATCTTCTGTCTCAGCATAAATCTTAGTCATACCATGATCGATAATAAGATCAACACTTGAATTTCCAATAGGTAATCTGTCTACATCACAACATAAGAAAATAAAGTTACTATGACTATAATGGAATTCTATATTAGTCTTTATATTGGTCAATCTGTCTTTATCATAACAGACAAGAATATATGTAGAATCTTTAGGTAAGTTCTTTATGTATTGCATTAGGAAAGAACCTACGCAATGATCTAATTCTAATATATACTTAGGCTCTTTTGTATATCTTAATATATAATCAATTGATTTAGCCATACCATTATAATAGAAATTAATAAATTTAGGAGATGCTGCATTTAAAAATTCCTTTTTAGTCGGCATAGTTTTGCTATTTAATTTTTTCTCTTTTACTGCCTTCTCATCTACATATATTCCATTTTCAATAGAAGCTATGAATCCACATTTGCACTTGATTTTTCCTGCCATAATCATGCTCTTTTCTATAATTCCATTAAAAATTTCCATTATAGAGCCACAGTATGGACACTTTATAATTTCAATTGAAGATAGGGGCAACCCTAATTTTGATAATTTATCTTCATCTAATTGAAGCTTCATTATTTTATCACTAATAAAAGTACCCATAGTTTTATATTTTTCTATTTTCTCTTCAAAATCTTTCTTTTTATCTTCTAATAGAGACAAGTAATATTTTCTATATTCGATGGTCATATCTCCAGCAAGACGATGATAACATAATAGCTCTTGGATCTCGGATAAGGAAAAACCCATTGACTTTAGTTCAATAATATTTTCTAAGTCCCAGCTATCACTCTCATCGAATCTATAATGTCCACCTTTTTTCTCAGTTATCAAAAGTCCCATATCTAAATAATGTCTTATTGTATCATGTGTTGTATTATGTTTCTGTGCAAATTCACCTATTCTCATTTTACCATCTCCCTTCATTTAATTGTATTAGTAAAATGATTACACTTATTATTTTATCATAACTTTCAAAGTCGTTAAACAATTGTTTAGACTTTGAATAAATACGTACTTAGTCATATTATTAGGGCATTTTGCAATAATTTTAACCTATTCATCTGAAAGTTCAACTTCAATAAATAATTTCTTTAATCTGCCAATTAATACCATCATAAATATTCTTAAAATAATTGCAATGAAAGCTACAACAGACATCAATATCCTAAAATTAAATAATAATGCAAAGCTCATTAAGGAAATATTAATAATTGAACAAATTGTGTAGGTTCTTAGTTTTCCTATATTTTCATTAGCCACCTCAGAATAATCATTAGTATCTAAATATTCAATAGAGGATTCTAGTGTTTTGAAAAACAAAATTAACTCAATAACATTATACATTATGGCCCAAATTGACATAGCTATGGAACTATTTAAAGAGCCATTAGAAAAATAATCTATTACTCCACCTATAAATGATATACTCGTAGCTAATATCCCCATATTGTGCACCTTATGAAATAATTTTAGCTTAGTTTCTTCATATAGTATTCCTAATCCCCTAGAGATTACCAGCAGTCCTACAAAGGCTGGAAAAATTTTCATTGTTCCAAATTTTATGTTAAACGTTGCAATAAAGATTCCCCAAAAGATTTTATTATACCCTTCATACATTAGATCTCACCCCTTGCCTTTAAATACTTGATTATTTCCCAAGTACTAATATCGTAATTTGTATATTTAATACCATGCACTCGTCTATAGAAGAGGTCTTCATTTGAATCCTTATAATAAATCTTCGGCTCTATATTATATAGATTAAATTTTCTTAAGATATCCTTTGGATGCTTAAATACTGAATTTATTCTTAGAACATCATTATTTTTATATTGGATTTCTGAGATATCACCATAACCAATATCTCCTATTTTTATTTCTACTAAATCATCTACATCCTTTAATAAGGAAGACTTCACATTTGTTATAGTTATATCTTCTTTGACTTCCATTATCGCTGATGAGGTTCCATCAGAAGAACTAGTGCTACTGTAAGATTTCAAATGTTCATTTTTATAATTGTTATCTTCATCATAGTAATTATAAAATATTATTCTACCAAGGTTTACATCTATTACATCGCCATCATCAAAAGTAATCCTTGCATTATTTAATTCAATTTCATCAAATTCTCCTAAACTTCTTATATCCATTGTAACGTAAAGGTTTCGAATAACATATCTACCATAGACTTCTTCTCTAAAATTGCTACCCCATAGAAATATAGGAAATATATCTCTCCTACTACTATAGTTCCCTGCATATAACACAAGGTTAGGATATTCCTCAAAATAAATATCAGTAATTCTTCTCTTATCTGAAATATTGGTTATGTATTTTAAAACAAACTCATCTTCTCTATATGAATTACTAGAAACCTCAAGCATTGTTTCTATATAATTCTTAAAAAATACTGGTTTATCTAATTTCATAAACATAGCAAGTCCTAGAGAAATTATTATAGATAAGCTGATAATGATTATTCCCATTTTTAAGATTTTTCTATTTAACTCCATAGAATCACCCTCCTCCATATATCTTATCATATATCATATATTATGATGCTAAATTTCCTCTTATAGATTTTTCTGCAGCATTTATCTCTGGTTTTGTCATTCTTTCTGTTATATTTCTGTACTCGATAAAAAGCTGTTTCAAATTGTTCTTCAGTCATAAACGATACCCCTTCTTATTTAATTGTATCTTGTTTCCAATTAAAAAACATTAATATATTAAGTGATTATACTAATGTCTTTTTATAAGTATGATTATTATATTTACTTTTTATTTTCCTCTACTTCCCATTTGTTTTGGTGAAACTTCCATTAGATTCCACCTATTTTTTCAATCTATCTATAGTTCTAAATATTGATATGTCCTATCTTGGCTTAGGTTAGCTTATAATACTACAAACATATTTCTTCTGATCCCTTATATCTCCGTCAATTAACATTGTTATTTTTTCAAGATTAACAGGCTGTAAGATAACACTTGCTATTTTGCCAATAGATACTGGGTTATTAATATCTATCTTTTGAACAACTGTTACATCTGAAAGCACTGCATATGGTATAGTTCCTGCTTTATCTCCAACTCCACTCCTAGCATAAACTGCTAATTGATATAACATATCTCTAGGTAAATTTCTATCCCATAAATCCCTATATTTAGCATCTAGCAACTTTACCACATTACCATTTTTCATAAGAGCAAAATCTAGTCTTGGTGTTGATGAACGTCTTCCCCTTGGGTTGTGTGCTAGAGTATAATCCAATAGTATTTAATTCTTTCCTTATTATCCTATTTTATAGCATACTAATAAAGTAAGTTAGTTGACTGGCACTGATATCTTAATTCAAGAATTCACAATTGTTTATCAAATGACTTTAATTTTTTCTAAAATCATCAATAAATCTAGAATTACCATCATCATCTATATACTTCCAAAACTTCCATCCATTAGTGGATGTATCTGTTTTACCACTTAAATCTTCCTTAGCCTTATCTGCAGCCAGAGATACTGAATAATTATTTCCCGCATAAAAGATATTCTGTGTATCAATATTAAAGGTTGCTTCAACCTTATTTCTATAGTAATTTGCATGAATCTTTATAGTACCAGTATTTTTTATAATAGGCTGTTTATAAAAGTCATCAAATATTGCTTTTTCTTTAGACATTACATACTTATCAATTAAATCCATAATTAGATTTGCTCTAACTTCTAAAAAATCAGTATAAAAATCATCATATAAGCCACTTAGTATATCTTCTGGTATCAAATGATATTTTAAGCTCTTATCAAGTGCAGGATTGTTCAGTTTTAGCTCTTTTAAATAAATTGAAGGAGCTTTTTTACCAATCTTGATATTTGTTATCTTAGGAATTAATGTTCTATTTGCTACACTATCTATTAAGGAAATAGCATTTTCATCATCCTTAAAAGAAGTTTTTAAATACTCAACTGGGAATATATGGTGATCTTCAATTTTATCATAAATCGTCAATTTATTACTATTCGGCCAATCAATAAGCCCACCAGCATCAAAATTAATCATATTTAAGATACCCTTATAAACTACACTACCCTTTTTATTAAATGTTAGAATATCGTCAGCCATCATTTGAATCTTTAATCTAGTAAAATAAGATCTATCGCTTATTTTTTTATTTCTTGCAATATTGCTTAAAGCTATGGAATCTTGGATAATTACTTCATTTGAACCTGAAGAATATCTTTGAGACAAAATTGAAGCCCAATACCAATATTTAATAAAATCCAGTTGTTTCTCATTCATTTGAGAAAAGTCATTGCTTTTTAATTCACGTAAAAACATAATCAAAGGTATTATCATATTTTCATATGGCATCCAAGATTGAGATAAGATAAAATTACCTTTATACAGAAAATCTAAAGCTTTTTTATAATAATTGCAAACTTCATTCCAATATTCTACGAAATGCACATAATTTAAACTACCTAATATATATGACCTATTAACCTCCTTCCCATTACTCACAATATATGCTATAGCTCTTACTATGATTTCCCGATTAAATACATAGCCTGTATCAGCAAAGGCAACCTGTAACTCTTCAACCTTCTCTCTTAAATTAAATCCTTTATATAGTTTGGCTGCAAGTATATCAATAAAGTTCAACTGAATACCTTTACTATTACTTCTCTCAAAGAATAATGAAAATTTATCAGTATTCATATTTAAAAGGTAATAAGAAAGTAGTTTCTCACTGGATAATAGTGAATCAATTTTCTTACATACTATTAAATACCTTCTGAAATTAGATATCAATTCATCATCATCCATCCCAGCAGTAAATGTTAAATTATCAAAGTAAGTCTTTCTAATATCATCCTCAAAAAGATTATCTATTGCTATTTTGTATGCATGAGATATGTTAATAGATAATCTTTCATCATCCTCTTGTCCTCTAAATTCGTATATTAGTTCCTCAAGACTTCTATCTTTAAAATCAGTACTTTGAACATCATCATCTAATTCTTCATCATTTCTTATAATTAACCACACTTCATCAATACCTTTTAATGCTCTATACAAAGATGTAATTCTTTGTTGCCCATCAAGTACAAGTCTAAAATTATTTATTTGAGTTTCACTTTTAATTTCTTCTTTACTATATGATTTAATCTTTAATTTAGCTCTGCTTCCAATACCCTTCCTTGGTCTTTTATCAATTTCTCTAACCGTAATTTCAAAAGAAGGTTTTCCATAAATAATTGCACCAATGAAAATATCTCTTACTAAAGAATCAAATAAATCATATGTTTTCCCTATATCCCAGACAAAATCTCTTTGGAACTCTGGCAAAACGATATTTCCTTTATCTACATCATTTATCAAAGACTTTATTGATTCTGCTCTTTGCGGATCGATCATGTTTCCCCCCCTGTTCTTATCTACCTCATCAAATAATCCTGATCATCCTCAGCCACCATATCATAATCCATTCCGTCCATATACACATTCCCACACATCTTCTCAGCCTGCCTCATAACAACCTTAAGGGCATTTTTTGCTTCTTCTGGTGGGTAATCGTATTTTGCAAGAAGTCTTTTTATTATTCTTCTCATACCAGCTTGAGCACTTCTTCTTATGCTCCAATCGATGGTAATATTATTTCTAATAGCTCGAGTCAATTCTTGAGCAATTTTCTTTAAAATCTCATCATCCATGGATTTTCTTACTGCATCATCAGCTGTTAGAGCATAATAAAATGCTATTTCATCTTCACTAAGGCCTAGTTCCTTTTCTTCTTCATTTGCTTTCTTTATCTCGTGAGCCATTCTAATTAGTTCCTCTATAACCTCAGCATTGGTAATAGCTTGGTTACGATATTTATTTAAAGCTTTTTTTAGTTTCTCTGAAAACTTTTCAGATTTAACTAAATTAGTTCTTTCCATGGATTTTATATTACCTTCTAAGAGTTTCTTAAGCATTTCTACTGCTAGATTTTTTTGTTTCATCCCTCTAACTTCTTCTAAGAACTCCTCAGATAAGATAGAAACCTCTGGTCTTTTAAGTCCCATAACATCAAATACATCTATTACATCTTCAGAAATAATAGAACGCTCTAGCATTTGAGCTAACCTAGCTTCGATTTCTTTTTTTGACTTTCTTTGAGTACTTTTTTCTTGAAGCTTAGATAAACTAGCCTTCACAGCTTTGAAATAGCTTACTTCCAAGGCCTTTTCCTTTCCTTCATCTGTGGCAGCACATAAGGAATGAGCCTTTGCCAGTTCTATAGCAATATTTTTAAACTCTTTCTGCTCTTTTTCTGGTTTTCCAAGGATAAAATCCATACCGCCAGTAATAGCTCTGATTCTGTCCGCTTGTGATGTACCCATATATTTTGAATAATCGTAGCCATGCATCATATCTTGAAGTATTTCAAGTTTCTCAAGCATTATAGATATGGCTACAGAAGTATCAATACCTGTGTTTTTCTTATCTGAATCCGTATATTGTTTTAATGCTCTTTTTAGACTCTCGAGAATTCCAAGATAATCAACTATAACTCCACCTGATTTATCTTTAAATACCCTATTGACCCTTGCAATTGCTTGCATTAGATTGTGACCTTTCATAGGTTTGTCTACATACATGGTATGCATAGAAGGTACGTCAAAACCTGTAAGCCACATATCTCTAACTATTACAATTTTTAATTCATCATCATTATCCTTCATTCTTTTAGCTAATGTATCTCTTCTTTGTTTCCCACCTACATGCTTTTGTAATTTTTCATTGTCAGCTGCAGAGCCAGTCATTACAACCTTAATTTTCCCCTTATCTAAATCATCACTATGCCAATCTGGTCTTAATTTTACAATCTCATCATATAAATCAACACATATTCTTCTACTCATACAAACAATCATAGCTTTACCATCTATGGTCTTAGAATTTTCTTCATAATGCCCCACTATATCTTCAGCTAATTTCTTTATTCTATTAGGTGAGCCAACTACCGCCTCAAGCCTTGACCATTTAGCTTTGTTCTTTTCTCTTTCAAAATCCTCTTGTCCCTCAGTTACTTCTTCAAATTCATCATCTATTTTTGTTAATTCCTCATCATCAGTTTCCAGTTTTATAATCCTATTTTCATAATAAATCTTTACAGTTGCTTCATCTTCTACAGCTCTTGTCATGTCATATGTATCTATACAATGTCCAAATACAGCTGTTGTAGAACGATCCTCTAAATCTATAGGAGTTCCAGTAAAACCTATAAATGAAGCATTAGGCAGAGCATCTCTTAAGTATTTAGCATAGCCATATTTTACTTCTCCTGTTTTAATATCAGTTTTAGCTTCTAATCCATATTGGGACCTATGGGCCTCATCTGCAATGATGATAACATTTTTTCTATCCGTTAAAACAGGCATATCTCCATCTTCTGGTGTAAACTTTTGAATAGTAGTAAATATAATTCCACCAGATTCTCTATCATTTAATAAATCATAAAGTCCGTTTATTTCCTTTGAGTTGTTTCCTAATTGTTGAGATTTTTGAGCTTCAGTAAGTTTCCTTACATCTGCTTGCTTTGGTGTTTGTCTCAATATATCCTCTGATTTTGCAAAGGTTTCAAATAGTTGGTCGTCTAAATCATTTCTATCAGTAATGACAACAATAGTCGGATTGTTTAGTTCTTTCACTAATCTTGCAGTATAAAACACCATGGAAAAACTTTTTCCTGAGCCTTGAGTATGCCATATAACTCCTATTTTTCTATCTCCGTCTTCACTAGTAGCTTCTTTAGTTTTTTCAATGGCTTTCTTTACAGCAAAATATTGATGATAAGCTGCCATTATCTTGATAATAGTCTTCTTATCCCCTATTTTATTTCCATAAAAATCTTTCTCTTCTTCCTTAGATTCTTGGAATAAGATATAGTTTTCAATAATATCCAGTAACCTTTCCTTAGCAAGCATACCCTTAAATAAAACTTCGTACTGAGGACTAGAAAATGGTTCTATAGTTTCACCATCAATACTTCTCCAATTCATAAATCTTGCTTCATTTGAAGTAATAGTCCCTGCCTTAGCATTGATACCATCAGATAAGATACAGAAGGCATTATAGTTAAATAGTGATGGAATATCCTTTTTATATGTCTGAATCTGATTAAATGCCTCTTCAATACCTACATTTTCATCACTGGCTGATTTTAATTCAACTACAACTAATGGAATACCGTTGATAAATATAATCAGATCTGGTCTTCTCTCTTCATTTTCAACGATAGTAAATTGATTGGCTACTAAAAATTCATTGTTATCTATATTATGAAAATCAATGATATAAACTCGTTTAGTTCTAATATGTCCATTCTCTTGATAAGATACTTCCATACCTTCAACTAAAAGCTTATGAAAATATCTATTATTTTCTTCTAGCATCGGACTATTGAAGGTAATTATTTGTCTATAAGCCTCCTCCAATGCTTCTTCTGGTAAGTCTCTATTTATTCTAAATAATGCATCCTTTACCCTTTGCTCTAATATAACTTCACGATAATCCTTTCTTTCAGGATATTCTCCATCAAAAGATATATCTGGAGCAAATTTATAATCATAACCTAATTCTTGTAAAATCTCTATGGCAGCTTGTTCTAATGATTCTTCAGTGAAATTCAATATGATTTCCCCCTTTCGGACTTTTACTATTTAAACAATTTCTTGAATAATTTAAAAATATCAAAGGTGGTTCTATTATAAACCTTGTTATATACATATTTCTTAGGATTTCTAATCCATCCATATCCCCTAGCATCTTAAGTCCTCCACGGTGGACCATTTGCCTTTTTATACTTGTTCTTGCTGATATACGTTTTTTAAAGCTTAGTTTTCTTGGTCCAAATTTCATAGGATCTCATCCTCCTCTAATGGGACACGAATTTCTCCTGACATTAGTTTTGGGAGAAGGGTGTCTCGGAGGCCGGATAGAACTTGGTTCTCTGATTCTCTAACCTCTATTTTTATAAAAGCATTACTAATTATATTTTTAAATTTATCTAAAATACTTTTTTCTGGAATTATAGAAGGAATTTTATTCATTTCACCTCCAGAAATTTCTTTAAATGTTGATCCTGATGCTCTGTTTTTAATAACTTCGATATTCTCTCTTAGCCAACAGTAAATAAATTCACTACTAAAACCTTTAGAGATTCTAGGCACTATTGATTTAAAACCTTGATTTGTTGTTATTTCATTCTTAGATATAGCTATGTATCCTATAGGTGCTCTTGAACTAAATAAAACAGTTCCCTTAGGCATTTTTCTTACGCTTGTACTTTTATAAGCCTCTTCAGTAATATCAAGTGCTCCTCTACTAATAAACAAATTCTTATTCTCTGATAAATCTTTTGGTGTAACCCATGGTATCCCTTTTTCTACAAAATACTCCTCTTTTTTCTTTGAAGGTGTTGCTCCACCAACCACATCTCCTAGTTCTTGTATAGTTCCAACTTCCCACCCCTTAGGAATCATTCCAAGTTCACTTTCAACCATTTCACCACCACTAGATTTATAAGGCTCTTCATTTTCATTTGGAAATTCAAAATCTATAAACCAATGCTTAAAAATAGTTTGAGCCATCTCCTCTAGTTTTTTATTAATTTGTTTATTAACTTCAATTTTTTCATCTAGAGTTGAGAGGACATAGGCTATGGCTTTTTGTTCTTTGAGAGTTGGTAATTTAAATAATGTATTTTCAATTACATCTTTTTGGGCTCTCTGTCTTCCTGATGTTCCTGTCATAGACTTTATAGCTGTTTCTCTAATCATAGGAGATATAGCTAAATAATAAATGAAATCATTTACGGTATGTTTAGGTTTCTGTCTCAATACTATAAACTCAGTTGACCCGAAGCCTATTTCATTACCGTCTAAAATAGTTACTTGTGCAGTTTTTCCGTTCTCTAAACATGGTGTAATTCTAGCTAATAACGTATCTCCATTTCTAAATTTAGTTCCACTTTTATATTCCGTTACCTCAAATCCTTCAATTTTCCTTTGAAAGGAATTCAACATTTCCATTCCTATTTTTTTAGAAATAGTACCCTTTTTAATAGTTTCTGTTGGATTAAAGTCTATAACATCCCCTAATCTAACTTCTTCCCACTCCCTACTCACAACTCCCACCTACTTCCACCAAAACATCAAGATTCTTCGCTAAGCTCAGAATGACAAGATCTTTTCCAATTGTGAATTGTGAACTGTGAACTGTGCATTGCTTAAACCTCATACCCAATCCCCCCTAGATTCTTCCTTATTTCTTCCTCTAGGCGTCTTGACTTAGCAAATAGCTCAGATAGTTCAGATGTCAAATTCTCCATCTTCTCCTCAAAAGGTACTCCATCATCTTCTACTTCTTCGATACCTACATATCTTCCAGGAGTCAATACATATTCATGCTCCCTTATCTCATCAATTGTAGCACTATAACAAAATCCCTTTATATCTTCATATCCACCATAAATTGCAGTTTCTTCAGCAACCATAGGCAATAAGGATTCTTCACTGCGTTCAAAATGACAGGTGCTAGATCCTTCAATAACTTCAGGATGACTATCCTTGTTTTTCAATTGTGAATTGTGAACTGTGAATTGTGAATTGCTTACATTTCTCCATCCATGATAAGTATCAGCAATCTTCCTTATGTCCTCTTCCTTCAACTCTCTATGTCTTCTATCAATCATTTCACCAAGATTTCTGGCATCTATAAATAGTACTTCTCTTTCTCTACTTCTATATTTAGAATTGTTTTTCTTGTTTCTATTTAATATCCAAAGACTCACTGGTATTCCTGTTGAATAGAACAATTTATCAGGTAACGCTACGATAGCATCTACCAAATCTGATTCAAGTAAATTCTTTCTAATTTCCCCTTCATTTGAAGTATTAGAACTAAGGGAACCATTGGCTAGTACTATTCCAGCTACTCCGTTTTGTGCCAGATGATAAATCATATGTTGAAGCCATGCATAGTTGGCATTTCCTTCTGGTGGTGTTCCATATTTCCATCTTACATCATCTATTAATCTTGCTCCTCCCCAATCACTGATATTAAATGGTGGATTCGCTAAAATATAGTCTGCCTTCAATGTTTTATGCAAATCATTATGGAAGGTATCATCATGATGTGGTCCTAGATTAGCATCTAATCCTCTTATGGCAAGGTTCATTTTACAGAGTTTCCACGTAGTAGAGTTAAGCTCTTGTCCATAGATTGATAAGTTCTCAACTTTTCCCTGATGTTCTTCAACAAATTTCTCAGATTGAACAAACATACCACCACTTCCACAGCATGGGTCATAAATTCTTCCTTCATAAGGCTCAATCATTTCTACTAGAGTCTTAACTACAGATGTAGGAGTGTAGAATTCTCCTCCACTTTTACCTTCTACACTAGCAAACTGACCTAAGAAATATTCATAGACTCTTCCCAATAAATCTTTTTCTCCATTTTTATGAAGTTTTATAGTTGATATAAGGTCTATTAATTCTCCTAATCTTCTTTTATCTAGCTCAGGTCTTGCATATCTTTTATCTAGTACACCTTTTAATGTTGGATTTTCTTTTTCTATTAAAATCATTGCATCATCTATATATTGTCCTATTTTAGGGTCCTTTGCATTGTCTTTGATATAATCCCATCTTGCTTCCTTCGGAACCCAAAATATATTTTCATATGTATATTCATCTCTATCCTCTTCAAAGCCTTCTCCTTCTTCTACAAGCTCATTATATTTAGTTTCAAACTTATCTGAGATATATTTTAAGAATATAAGCCCTAATACTACATGCTTATACTCACTAGCATCCATACTACCCCTAAGTTTATCTGCTGTTTTCCACAGTGTTTCTTCAAATCCAATATTTCCTGTTGACATTAAATCTCCTCCTAATTCTAATAATTATAATCATCAAATACTTCAAATATATCTTCTTCAAATTCATCCTGCTCTGGTCCAGTGGCTACCCAATCTGGTAACACTTCATAATAATGTGCTAAGGCTTCTATAGTCTTATGAAGAATAACCTCATGCTGAACTTTTTCCAACAACTCTACAATTAATTTATAGGTATCCATATAGGGATTATTATCTACTATATCTAGTGCCTCTTTAAATCTAGATACTAGCTTTGCCTTTTCAATATCTCTTTCTATTGTATTGATTTCTTCTTTATCATAAACTGGAACTTCTACAATATCGTTGACTTTTCCTATCATAAATTGTTGCTCATGTTTTTTTATAACTGGTTTTAGATCACTTTTTAACTTTTCTTTTTGAATTTCTAATTGATCTATTTCATCTAATTCCCTAGTAAAATACTCTCCTTTTAATCCAAATAGTTCTTCCAGTATAGGTAGATATTTTTTAGGAATATTTTGTTTTCCTTTAATCCACATATTTATATTTTGTTTTCTTATACCAAGTTTTTCTGCCAGTTCTATATGCTGCATATTATACAGACTTAAAATATATTCTAATCCTATCAAACATCCACCTCCATTTTTGTTTTATTGTCTCTGTCAATATAATTATATTATACTTCTATTAATTGTCTTAGTCAATATTATAAAGAAAACATTTTTAACTATGGTATTATCTATTGCATTCGACACAAATTCCTAATTTCCTTCTTTTTTTATTATTTATATCAATATTCCCCCAAAATTCTCTACTACATCAGCTAAAGATACCTTTTTGATAAATTCAAGAATTATTCCATAAATACTTTTCTTGTATACAAATATTACCCCACCAATCCCTAAAATAATTTCTATAGTATTATCTTTTTCTATTGTTATACCTATTTCATTTACCTTGCACACTTTAAAAACAGTACCACCTGAACCTGTATCTAAAAGTACATTGTCTAAAGACATACTTTTCCTTTATAAATAAGAGTAACTTTCCAAAATAGTAGTCCTTATTTAAAATCTAAATTAATCATACTTTATTAAATAAAAAATGCTCTTTTCTAGCTAGCCTTACTTAGGATATTGTTAAAAAAGAGCACAATATTTTCAAGTTAAAGATTATTATTTCTACTTTTTCTTACCTTTTCTTTTATCAATACTTCTAATGGTCTTCTTTTTACCTGAATCTTTATTCCATCTAAAATCCTGTTTTTTATTGATTTGCTCATTAGTGTTATTCCTGTTAGTCTTATCCTTTACATTATCTTTTACAATTTTTCTTTTCTTTAGATTCATTCTTATTTTGTTTTCTATTGCAATTAAGTCCTGCTGATCCCTAGGCGTAACAAATGTAAAAGCCTTTCCAGTTTCACCAGCTCTACCTGTACGTCCTATGCGGTGAATATAGGATTCTGCATCTTCTGGTATATCATAGTTAAAAATATGAGTTATACCTTCAATGTCTAAACCACGGGCGGCAACATCTGTAGCAACAAGAAGTTGCAGTTTCATATCTCTAAAGGAATTAATTACCTTTTCACGCTTAGCTTGACTGATATCTCCGTGTATTTCATCTGAATTATATCCACGATTTCGTAAATCACTGTTAAGAGCCTTTACACGTCGCTTTGTTCTACAAAAGATTATTGCCATAAAGGGTCTTTCTTCATCTATAACACTACAAAGTGCGTCTTGCTTTCCCCTATCTGTAGTTTCTATTACTACCTGCTTTATTTCATCTAGTGTTACCTTTTCACTCTGTATCTGTATTTGGACAGGTTCCTTCATGTACCTAACAGCTAAGCTACGAAGTTGCTTTGGCATTGTAGCGGAGAACAACATGGTTTGACGTGTTTTTGAAGTTTTATATATTATTTCCTCTACATCTTTTAAAAATCCCATATTTAGCATTTCATCGGCTTCATCTAAGACAATCATTTTCACTTGACCTAAATCAATACTTTTTCTTCTCATATGATCTAATAACCTACCTGGTGTTCCAATAACTATATTAACACCCTTATTCAATTTCCTTAATTGTCTCTCAACATCTTGACCGCCATAGACTGCTAATATACTTATATTCTTAGCTTGTGTCAGCTTCTTAGCCTCATTAGTTATTTGAATTGCTAATTCTCTTGTAGGAGCTATAATTAAAGCCTGTATACATGGTTTTGTGATATCAATTGTTTCCATAATTGGTAGCATAAAAGCAAAAGTTTTACCAGTTCCGGTATGTGCTTGTGCTATTACATCTTTTCCCTTTAACAACTGGGGAATAGCTTGTTCTTGAATAGGTGTCGGCCTAGTAATTCCATCCCTTTCTAGCACTTTCTCCAGTTCCTTACTTATTCCAAGTATCTTAAAATTATTTGTCATTATATTATTACCATCCTTTTTATATTGTCATTGATATTTCCAAGTAAGTTTATCCTACTAAAATCTCTATCTTTCAATAGTAAACCCTAACTAATAGCTTTGTAAAGCTAAACTTAATTTATAGATTGTAAAATGATCCATTAATATAATTATTCTTTCTACTATAATTTATTGTAAAAAACAAACACCCTAAAATTTCATTCTAAGGTGCTTTAAAGAAAATATTAGCTAGCTTCTTACGTAAAATATTCAATCCTAGAATTGCTAAAGTTTTTTTGAATAATATCAGAAATATAATCTTTAATCTCACTGCTTTGTTCTTTTGGATAAACATATTTAAACTTTCCATAAGGCCCCCATTTCAATTGCCTAGTTTCTTCATTAAGATCAAGTTCAGTCTTAGGAAATCTTGTAAGTATGAGTTCTTTAGCAGTAGCTGTAAATCTATGTTGTATCAATTCAAAGGTGATCTCTTCTTTATAATCTCCTAATTGAGATTTTAACTCATTAAATAATTCCCTATAATCATCTTTCCAATTATTATATATCATAATGGGAGCAATAATAAAACCTATAGGATATCCTGAATTTGCAATTTTACATGCTGCTCTCATCCTTTCTTCAAAGCTGGCAGTATTATGCTCAAATTTATTTATTATATATTTAGTATTGATACTAAATCTAAATTTAGTATGCTCATTATGATTTATATCTAAAAAAGAATCTACATTATCAAATTTAGTAATTACTCGAAGTCTTCCCTTTTCACTATTCCCAAAAAATTCTATACATCTTTTAAGATTCCCAGTTAAGTGTTCAAGAGCAACAGGATCAGTAATACTTCCGCACTCAAAAGTAGTTATATTAGGTAAATTCTTATCTATATGTTCTTGGATAACATTGATTATCTCATATATATTTACAAATACTTTCATAAAGGGTTTCTCCCCTTGTGTAGTTTGTAGATAACAATATTCACAATGTCCTGGACATGAACTCGATAGAGAAAATTGATAATCTGCTGAGGGACTACAAGGTCTTAATTTTTTTTCTTTATTTACAGTTAAATAAATTGTTTTCTTTGCTTTAGCATAATTTTCAGAAGGTGACTTACCCTCTATTGAAACTTTTTTGCTCTCAATTATAGGAATATTTAATTTTTCTAATTGCTCTTTAGCAAATTTCCCAACATCATACTCTAAGCTTTTAGGATCAATATAAGCTCTGTCTGGTATAAATAATTTCACTTTATTCACCTCAATAAATATTGTCTCCTTATATCTAATATGTATAAAAGGTAAAAATGGGAAATCTATAATGGAATTGCCATATTTATTATATTGGCTTTAAAGTTAATCTCCCAAACATTTCCTAATATTTATATTATTTTTGCAGATACTAATTGTGAAAATATATATAAGGAGAGATGAGTTCATGACTGTAATGACTAAATTAGAAACTGCTTTAGCAGGCGCTAAAGGATTAGCAGCAGACTTAAAAACATTTTCTTTAGATACTGATGATCAAACTGCAAAACAAATGTTTAATAGTTTAGCTTCAAATGCTGAAAATATGGCTCAAATGTTAGAAAACAGAGTAAATTATCTAAAAAATCAAGAGCCTCAATACGACCAACAACAATAATAAAAACTATTCTAAAAAAACTTCTATAAGAAATATATAGAAGTTTTTTACTTTTATTATTATCAATTATATAAATATTCTATTATGGATAACCTATATTGAGAAAGGATGATATTATGGATATAAAAAAGATTTTCTTCGAAGGAGAAAAATTAAGAGTATTAGAATTATTTATTAGAACTTCAATATTGTATTTCACATTATTTGCATCAACTAAGTTAATGAAGTTTTGCCAGTTTAGCATAGTTACTCCGTATAATTTTTTAATGGCAGCCGTAACTAGCAATATTGCCGCATCACGTATAGTTAATCCAAAATCCAGACCAATTGATGCAATTTTAATAATAGTATTATATTCATTAATACATTTAAGCATTTCTTATCTATATTTAAAAGCCCCCTCTATAGTCACACAAAAACCAATAATCTTAATTAAAAATGGTAAGATCATAAAAGAGAATCTTTTTAAATCAAACTTAACAATAGATAATTTATTCTCAATATTAAGAGAAAAAGATGTCTATGATATTGAAAGCGTAGAATATTTACTTGCTGAAGCTATAGGAAGTTTTAGTATAGCTATAAATAACAATAATCTTCCACCAAAAAAATTAGATATAGGTATAGAAACTTCAAAGGACATTTTATCAGAAGTTATTATATATAAAGGGAGAGTTGATGAAAAAGTTCTTAGTAAAAATAAATTAGGCTATAAGTGGATGGAAGATCAACTTAAATTGATGAATATAGATAATATAGATAATATTTATCTTGGGATTTTGACTCCAGCTAAAAAATTATATGTGAATTTATAAATTAGGAGGATATTTTATATGAATGTTTTTGGAGTTATAAAGAATATTTCCTTATCAGAGTATTTAATCAGAACTTTGGCTGTGGGCATAATATCATTTTTAGTAGGACGATTTATAATGAAAAGAGCCATAAATCAGTTTACTGCTTATGATTTTACAGTAGTCTGGATACTGGGAGCTATTATAGCAGCTCCTTTGATAGACGGAGAAATTTCTTTTACATATATAATAATTCCGTTATTGACTTTATTCTTTTGGCACTATATAGTAAGTCTCTTATCTTTTAAAAATAGAAATTTAGGATTGTTTTTTAACGGCAAACCTATGATTTTAATTGAGGATGGCAAAATTATTAGAAAAAACTTTAAAAAACAATTTATAAATATTGACTTGTTTTTGAGTCAATTAAGACTTAAGAATATTTTTGATATTTCAGAAGTAAAATATGCGATTTTAGAACCCGATGGACATTTAAGTGTTATAAAAAAAGAGCCAAATAGATATATTACTCCTGCAGATCTTAATCTAACTGCTAAACCTATAAGTTTACCTGTAGTAGTCATCAATGATGGAAAATTATTTGAGGAAAACTTAAAAAATTTGAAATTAAATAAGGAATGGCTTATGAATAACCTTAGCATGTATGATATAGATGATGTCTCTAAGGTCTATCTAGCTACTATAGATAATTCTAAAAAATTATATATAGCTAAAAAAGATATATAATTAGTAAATTGGCATCAATATTAAAAATTATATTTATCATTTATGAGCATATTTTTTATGATTGTCATTTCAAATACAAAACCCCACCTAAAAGATGGGGTTTATGCAAACATTACTTAACAACTATATTATATATCTTTCCTGCAACAAATATCTCTTTAACTATTTGTTTTCCTTCTAGGAACCTACTAATGTTATCATCAGCTTTTGCTTTTTCTCTAGCTACATCTTGAGAATCATCAATACTGATTTCTATTGTACCTCTTACTTTACCATTAACTTGGACTGGAAGTGCAATTACTTTATCCTTTGTTTTTTCTTCATCATATACTGGCCATGTTGTATCATGTAGATAACCTTCTAGTTCTAAAATCTCCCACAATTCTTCAGTAATATGAGGAGCTACTGGATTTAGTAGTATTATAAATGTTTTTAAATCTTCTTTTGTTATACTGCCATGATCGTTAAATTCATTTAACAAACTCATTAAAGCTGCTACTCCAGTATTGAATTTTAGTGTTTCAAAGTCTTCAGATACTTTCTTAATGGTCTTATGAATACTTGATTCTAGTTCCTTAGTATATCCTTCATCATCAGCTAAAATATCTTGGAGTTTCCATACTCTTTCAAGGAATCTTCTACATCCTTTAACCCCATTTTCTGACCAAGGTACACTCTTTTCAAAGTCTCCAATAAACATTTCGTAGGTTCTTAGTGTATCTGCACCATAATCTCTTACTATGTCATCAGGATTTACTACATTTCCACGGGACTTTGACATTTTCTCATTGTTATCTCCTAATATCATACCATGAGAGGTTCTCTTTGCATAAGGTTCTGGTCCAGGCACTACTCCAATATCATATAGAAATTTATGCCAGAATCTTGAATATAACAGATGAAGTGTAGTATGCTCCATTCCACCATTATACCAATCTACTGGTAGCCAATATTCTAATGCTTCTTGAGAAGCAAATTCTTCTTCATTTAGGGGATCAATATATCTTAGGAAATACCAAGAGGAACCTGCCCATTGCGGCATTGTATCAGTTTCTCTATGAGCTTTTCCTCCACATTTTGGACATGTAGTTTCTACCCAATCTTTAATATTAGCCAATGGTGACTCACCAGTATCTGTCGGCTCATAGTTCTCTACATCTGGTAGCATAACTGGTAATTGATTTTCTGGCACTGAAACCCAACCACATTCATCACAATATACTAGAGGTATTGGCTCTCCCCAATATCTTTGTCTAGAAAATACCCAGTCCCTAAGTTTAAAGTTTACTTTTCCAGTACCAAGTTCTTTTTCTTCTAACCACTTAATCATATATTTTTTTGCTTCTTTTACTTCCATTCCATTGATAAAATCAGAATTTATAACAATTCCTTCTTCTGTATCTGTATAAGCTTCTTTTTCTATATCTCCACCCTTTATTACTTCTACTATAGGAAGATTAAACTTCTTAGCAAACTCCCAGTCACGGGTGTCATGTCCTGGTACTGCCATAATTGCTCCCGTACCATAGCTCATAAGCACATAGTCAGAAATCCAAATAGGAATCTCATTACCTGTGGCAGGATTTATAGCTCTTAAACCTTTTATTTCCACACCTGTTTTATCTTTCGATAACTCAGTCCTTTCAAAATCTGATTTCTTACTTATTTCATGCTGATATTCTTTAATTTCTTCTAAATTTTCTATTTCATCTTTATATTTTTCTATTAAAGGGTGCTCTGCAGCTATAACCATATAAGTTGATCCAAATAGTGTATCAGGTCTAGTAGTAAACACTCTTAGTTTATCTTCTTTTCCTGAAATTTGAAAATCTACTTCTGCCCCCTCAGACTTGCCAATCCAATTTGTCTGTTGGGTTTTTACTCTTTCAATATAGTCAACATTATCTAAATCCTTAATTAATCTATCAGCATATTCAGTTATCTTTAGCATCCACTGATTTTTTACTCTTCTTACTACTTCACCACCACATCTCTCACAATTGCCTTGAATAACCTCTTCATTTGCCAATCCAATTTTACAAGAAGGACACCAGTTAATGGGCATTTCCTGCTTATATGCCAAACCTTTTTCAAATAGCTTTAAAAATATCCATTGAGTCCATTTATAATAATGTGAATCAGTAGTATTTATTTCTCTTGACCAATCAAAGGAAAATCCTATTGATTGTAATTGAGCTTTAAATCTTGCAACATTTTGCTCTGTAACTATAGCTGGATGAATTTTATTTTTTATAGCAAAGTTCTCTGTCGGTAATCCAAATGCGTCCCAACCCATTGGAAATAGAACATTATATCCTTCAAGTCTTCTTTTTCTAGAAACAATATCTAATGCAGTATAAGGTCTTGGATGACCTACATGCAGTCCATTTGCTGATGGATAAGGGAATTCTACTAATGCATAAAACTTTGGCTTATCGGATTTATTCGATGCCTTAAAAGGCTCTCTTTCTTCCCAAACTTTATGCCATTTTTTTTCAATTTCATTTGGTTTATACTCTCTCATATTATTTCCTCCTCTTTCATACGATTCACAATGCACAGTTCACAATTCACAATTGTGGAACAAGAAGAACTGTTCCCATTACTCACTACGTTAAATGGGTTAGGTCATAAAAAAACCTTTCGTCTCTTATAGAGACGAAAGGTAAATTCCGCGGTACCACTCTTATTGATAATAAATATCCACTCAAAATATAACGGCATTTAACCGATTAGGATTACTTTATTCACCCTAATAACTCAAGGACGAGTTCAGTCTTCATCAATACTGTCTTTCACCTACCGACAGCTCTCTATAATTGCACCCAGACTTACTACTTCCTATCATAGTGTTTATTAATTTAAAACCTATTATAACCAATAAATCATTTAAAATCAAGATATTTTTATAATTTATAGTTTTACCTATTATATTTTATTTAATCCTATTTAATAATTCTACTATTTTCTTTTACTTAGACATATAATCCCTCAATGTCAAAATAAATAAATATATTAAATTAATAATCCTTTAGTCCTACAAGCGTAGTCTGAGGAAAATTAGGGTCTTATTGTATTATCAAGTTATTTTTATGTTTTCAAATATATTTTAGAGAGAATTAAATTGTTAATATATAATTCTGTCATTAACTTGACACGAAGATTTTTTCTTAAATACAGGAGGATTGTTGGTTACATAAATTTGACATTTAATCCTTATCAGCAAATTTTCAATCAACAATTCCCATATTTATAAAACTTAAAAGCTTATTCTTATATTTCCTATAATCTATTTATAACAAATTCTCTGATTCAAGCCTTAGTTTATAAAAGAATTGTAACCATTCGGGCTGATTATCAACTTCTGATATTATATTTATTAGGGTACGCTTCCCTATTCTTCTGTCCATAATTGCAAACATTCGTACCATAGGATTAGGAGAATTAATACTTTCTTTTATATCTAAATTTTTATATTCTCTAATAGCATCCGTAATATGATAAATTTCAAAAAAACCATCATTATTCATCATTTCATTTACCATATCTTCAACCTCTTCATTTTCTTCATTATACAAAGTTTCTTTTCCTGTCCATTTTCTAGATGGGACTCCCATCTCCTCTTTTAATACCCTCTCCTTATAAACATAACCCTTTACATAATAATTAAAGGGATTTCCTCTTAAAACCTCCTTCCCATCAACTCTTATGGTAATTCTTCCATAATCATCATGTGCTCTACGATAATGAGTTATAAAATATTGTACTCTTCCCTTTAATGATTCACATATATAATCATTCTCTAATTCTCGTCTTAATCCACTCCATGAATTACCCATTCAATAGCCCTCCTATATCAATTCTCTTAATATTCTACATCTAATCATCTCTATAATATTGCCTCCCCTAGAACAACTTCAATATCGAATTTTTCTGCTCAAAGTGTAATTATCTTCCAATTATAAAGTACATGATACTTACAGTAAAATAATCTCTTTCGCAATAATATATCCACACATCCCTAAGGATGCTGCTAAATAAAACACCCTATACTCCTTCTCTTTTAAGTAATCCTCTAATTCCTTAACATTACTTACTTCAATAGCCGGAAAGCCATATTTTAAAGCTTCTGAAAGCTTATTAGCTTCCTCTAATAAAAAACATTCTATTGTGACTTGAGAAATTTCTAAAATAATATTATTCAAAAGAACATTTTCAAAGGCATGGGCAAGTAATCCTTGAAATCTAATAATTACTTCTTCGTCATAACCCTTTGTATTTATTTGTAAAATCTGTCTTTCAAAATCAATCATATAAGAAATAATCCTATTATCATGTACTAACCTATATTCTTTAATAACATTATTTTTCACTTTTTCTCCCCCTTCTCCTATGCCATTCATTCCAAAATGCCATATATCCATTTCTTTCAAACTCATCTTCTGGAATGTTTTTCGGTAAAGATATTTTATAATAGTTTTCAAACGCAAAACTTCCTCTTTGTATTGGAGATAATAAACAAATACAGTATTTTCCTTTTCAGTAATAAGCTTGATCATCCCATCCTCATGTAAAATAGTCCAATCAATTCCAGTATCACATCCGATGATTTCCACCTCATCTAAAGTTTCATTAGGAATCATAAAATTGCCACAACAAGGCAGTATCTGTCCTCCTTTTGTTAGTAAATGATCTTCCCATAAAGTCTTCAACATTCTAAGAGCTGCTGCACTAACAGTACATGAAGAAGATAATTCTTCTCCTCCTATAGTAACTGTTATATCTCCATGAAGACATAAATCATTAGGATCATCCTTAGTTTCATCTATCCAATAAAGAGTATTTACTTTTATTTTGAAATTTTGATAATCAAGGGTAAAAACACTATCATGAAATTCCCCCCACACATCAGTAAGATATTCTTCTTTTAAAGCCAAAATATAAATTCCTCTATCATCGTATAGATGAAAAATGCATCCACTATTAATATCTATAATAAAAATAGAAGAACAAAAATCCATTTCTCCGCCTATATCTGATAAAATTATCTCTCTAAATAATTTCTGTATATTTATTTCTTTCACACGATATAAATGTCTTATACAGGTATAGATTTCATTATCCTGATGTATTGGTAAATCATTCTTATATATGAGGTACTGCCATTTTAACTTATATGTATCATATTTAGATATATGAGTTAGAGTACTTTCTAAAAACTCCTTCTCTCTTTCATTCTCTTGTCCAAATAAATTATCATAAATCACGAGAAGATTATCACTGAAATTTATAAATCTATATATTTCTGTTGCTTTTTGAAGACATTCTTCTATACATGTTTCATTTAAACTCCCATCTTCCAGATACTGATACTTTTCACTTAACTCATCAATATGAAGCATATATTTGTGAGTTAGCCTATTTAAAGTCTTGTCTTCTACTCCATATTGTTCTAAAATATTTTTTAAAATATCATTTAGTCTTTCTTGTGTTTTCAATGTCTATTCACCTACCTTTTATTGCTTCTCAATTTTTAACAACAAGGCAAACACCTGTATTTTCTAAAATGAATAAAATATCGTTTCTACTCATCATAGATAAATTTATTTCCTTTTTTATAGGCTCAAAATAATATTCTGTAAAATAATCTATTTCATCATTAACTGTTAATAAATGCTCTAATGGTATATTGCTTAATTTGGGCATTATGGTATAATGCTTTGAATAATCACCCCCAAGATAAATACTCCATATCTCTATCTCAGTATGAGGCTTCATATATTTAAATAGATAATTCTTAAAATTTTCTATACAGGAATCTTCTTCCGTCAACCCAACATCATGACAATACTTTTTAGTAATTAAATTAGATACTTCCACATTATCCTTTGAACAATAGCAATTTATTACTGAAAAACCTTGTAAAAAGCCCATTGTAGTTTCAGAAACAAAAACTTCTTTGAACTGTCTCATATCCACCTCTGGCAGTGGAAAGTCATAAGCTAATAAATGTATTACACTCAAATCATATCACCTCATTTTCCATTTATTACTCATAATTAAAATTTGTTTAACATGATTTTACCTAAAAACATAAAAACCATATTTATGATAAAGCTTCAAACTACTAGATTATCAATGCTTTCTATGCTTGTCATTATTATATCATATTCTCTTCAAGAGAGTTCTAAAGGAAATTATGATTTTTCTTATCTGGGAGATAATTTTCCAAAATAGTTAGTGATAAAATAATAAAAAGAGGATTATATAATACATAATAGATGGACGTAAATCCAGTTTAAAATATATTAAATAAGAGTAAATTTATGAATTAAAGTATATTTATCTATATCTTATATTGATTTCCTAAAGTATTAAAAAACAAGACCCTAGGAATTTAACTCTTTCCTAGGGTCTTGTTTTTTAAAATTCTGCAGATTTTACTGTTCTAGGGAATGGTATAACATCTCTTATATTTGACATACCTGTTATATACATAACAGCTCTTTCAAATCCAAGACCATATCCTGCATGTTTAGTTCCACCAAATTTTCTTAACTCTAGATACCACCAATAATCTGCTGGGTCCATACCATTATCTATTATTTTTTGTTCTAATACTTCAAGTCTTTCTTCTCTCTGAGATCCACCTATTATCTCTCCTACTCCTGGTACTAAAAGATCCATTGCAGCTACTGTTTTTCCATCTTCATTTAACCTCATATAAAATGCTTTTATTTCCTTTGGATAATCTACTACAAATACTGGTTTTTTAAATACTTGCTCTGATATATATCTTTCGTGTTCAGTTTGTAAATCCATACCCCACTCCACTGGATATTGGAATTCTTCTCCTGATTTTTCTAGCAACTCAATAGCCTCAGTATAAGTTATTCTACCGAAATCTGAATTAGCTACATTTTCAAGTCTTTCAATTAAACCTTTATCTACAAAGCTATTGAAGAACTCCATTTCTTCTTTTGCATTTTCCATTACATATTTGATTATATATTTCATCATATCTTCTGCTAATTGCATATTGTCATTTATATCTGCAAAGGCGATCTCTGGCTCTATCATCCAAAACTCTGCCGCATGTCTTGCAGTATTTGAGTTTTCAGCTCTAAATGTAGGTCCAAATGTATAAACATCTTTATATGCAAGTGCAAAAGCCTCTGCCTCTAATTGCCCGGATACTGTTAAACTAGTTTCCTTACCAAAGAAATCCTTAGAAAAATCAATTTTTTTATCTTCAGTCACAGGCATATTCTGGAAATCTAAGGTTGATACTCTAAACATTTCACCAGCACCTTCGGCATCAGATGCTGTAACAATTGGAGTATGAACATATACAAATCCTCTTTCTTGGAAGAATTTGTGTATTGCATATGCAAGTATTGATCTTACTCTAAATACAGCATTAAAAGTATTGGATCTAGGTCTTAAATGTGCAATTGTTCTCATATATTCAAAAGTATGTCTTTTCTTTTGTAATGGATAATCAGCAGCCGAATATCCTTCAATTTCAATGCTACTTGCCTTTAGCTCAAACAGTTGTTTTGCCTCTGGCGTTGGTACTAATTTACCTTTCACCATTATTGATGAACTAAGAGGCAATTTTTCTATTTCCTTAAAATTTTCTAATCCTTCCTCAAAAACTATTTGAATATTTTTAAAAAATGTTCCATCATTTAATTCAATAAATCCAAAAGTTTTTGATGTTCTTGAAGTTCTTATCCATCCTTCAAGTTGAATTTCTTGATTTAAATACTTACCCGTATCATTGTAAATACTCTTAATTGTAGTTTTCATTTTTCTTCTCCTTTCTTTTATCAAAAAATAAAAAAACCTTCATCCAAAAGGACGAAAGTTTAACTTCCGTGGTACCACCCTAATTGCTAATAGCCACTTTAACACACATCTTAATGTGTTTCACATATAACGGTGTGAATCCGTCTAAGTCTACTCTCTTAATGATTTCGATTAGAAACTCAAGGATGTTCTTCAATATAAGTCTCGTACCTATGTCTCACTATCATAGGCTCCCTTTGACTACCTCTTATATCTACTCTTCCTATCAAAGTTTTTTTATAAAGAATAGAAAAGCTCTGCTTTGATATATTTTACTTAATGAACTTACTATGGCCTAAATGAGTTTAAAGAAAGTTACCTTTAACTCTTTGGTATATGCTTTTCCTACTTTTATATAATTATAGTTATTTTACTTGGAGTTGTCAATAAATTTAGCTAATCTTTATTTTATTTCTTTATTATATCCATTTTACTAAATTTATACCATAAGAGGATTCCCTATCAAACTGTATTTTTGAAAAATATTATTTATCTCAACTTTTGTTCTTCTTCCATATAATCCAACTCTTCTTTGAATACTTCTCTTGCATTTTCTATTTTTATAGGGTCCTGAGTTTTAAGTGCAGATTCAAATTTTGTAATTATATAATCTAACTGCTTTCTAGCATCTCCTACACTTTCTTCATACATTCGTTCACTTCTGAATAAAAGAAGTTTATTTTTTTCCTGCTCTCTAGGAGGAATCTTCAAATAACTTATTTCCTCCATTCGTTTCTCTATCATTTCATCAGTCATATCATTATTTTTATTTTTAATAATTTGTTTGACTTTATTTCCTGTAGAATTTACTTTAACTTCTACTTCCAATATAGAATTAATGTCATATGTGTATGTTACATCTATACTTTCTTCACCTGCCAAAGCTAATGGCACTTCCACAAATAACTCTCCCAGAGATATATTATTCTTTGCAAATCTACTCTCTCCCTGGAGTATATTTATTCTTATTTTACTTTGATTATCATATACTGTATATAGAGTTTGAGTTCTGCTTGCAGGAATCACAGTATTTCTATCTATTATTGGACAAAAATAACCTGCTTCTATTCTATTGTTTTCCCTTTCCATAACAACTTCTGTTCCTAAAGTATACGGACAAACATCTGTTAAAATTACTTCTTTTATATATTGGTTTCTTTCTTTCAAAGCAGCTTGAATTGCTGCACCTAGAGATACTGCTTCATCGGGGTTAATTGATGTATTTGGAAACCTTCCAAAAAGCTTATTTACAAACTTTCTTATAATAGGAAGCTTTGTGGAACCTCCTACAAGTATTACATCATCGATTTGAGATAATCTCAGATTTGTATCACTTAAGCTTCTTTTTATGGGGTTTCTGATTTTCTCTAAAAGATGCTTACAAGCCTCTTCATAATCATCAATATTTATTTGAAATTCAATTCTTTCATCATTTATAATGCAGTTCATAAAAGATATTTTGCTATCTGAAAATCCTCTTTTACATTTCTCTGCCTGATCTAATATATGTGATAAAGTTTTTAAATCCAGAGACTTTATATCTATTTTATTTTCTTTAATAAATAGTTCAACTAGAATTTGAGTAAAATCCTCTCCGCCTAAATAATTATCCCCTGCAACTGCTCTGACTTCAAGTATATTATTAAAAAGTTCTAAAATAGAGACATCAAATGTACCTCCGCCTAAATCAAATACTAAAATTTTAACATCTGATTTTTTTTGATACAATCCATAAGCTATAGCTGCGGCTGTAGGCTCACTTATAATACGTTCTACTTTAAATCCAGCCATTTCTCCTGCTTTTTTAGTTGCTTTTCTCTGTTCATCATTAAAATATGCAGGAACACTTATTACAGCTTCTTCTATTTTTTCACCAAGAAAATGTTCTGCATCTTCTTTTAAATATTTTAATATAAATGATGATAATTCTTCAGCATTAAATTCATTTTGCCCTAGTTTAAACACTTTTTGACTTCCCATATCTCTTTTAAAAACCTGTGCTGTACTGTCATAGTAAATTGCACTTCTTTCTAGTGCAGTTTCACCTACATATATATTAGAGTTTTCATCTATACTAATAACAGATGGTGTTAGACTTTTCCCTAAACGATTTGGAATTATTTTTGCACCATCTTCTGTAAAATATGACACTGAACTGTTTGTTGTTCCTAAATCTATTCCTATTATCATTTGACTCTCCCCTTATTTTTTAGATGCCAATCTTTTAACTGCAATATACGCATAAAGGTATTCCGGCTCATATTCCAATACTATATTGTAATTCTTCAATGCTTCTTCTATATCTCCCTTGGCTTCTGCTAACATACCCATCAAAGCAAATTTTTCATAACATTTTCCATATGGACAGCCTTTGCATTTTTTGTATTTATCCATTTCAGCAATATAATATTCAGCTTTTTCAATATCACCCATATTTATATATATTCTTGTTATATTGTGTATTCTAGCAGGAGTATATCCAGTATCTGTAAAATATTCTTTTTCATCACCTATATCTTTAATACAATACTCAATTGATTTTCTGAAATAATTTTGTTTTTTAAATCCTAAAAATTTATATGTCATTGCCATATGAAAATATATCTCATACAGATTCTCATAATCTGTTTCATCCACTTCTTTTAATGTTTTTTTATAATAATGCAGAGCTTTTATGTATTTGTTTTGGTATAAATAGAATTTACCTAAATCAAGGTAAGCCTCTGTATTATTTTTACCTTTACAAATTGCATCTTCATAATAAGATTTTGCCTTGGATAAATCACCTTTAAGTTTATATAAATCTCCCTTTGTACGCTTGATTTCATTTATATCTACATTTTCTACATTCGCCATATGTTCGCTACATATTTTAATTCCTTCATCATATTTACCCATTATTGCATATAACTCTCTTAAACTCTCATAAAAAACATCCTTATTGGGGAACCTTTCCAATCCCTTTTTTAAATATTCCTCGGCTTTATCATATTGTTCCAATACTCTATAAGTCTTTGCTATATTATTAAAAGGCAAAAGTGTTTCTTCATAGTCCAGGCATTCCATAGATTTGAGGTAATACTCCAGAGCCTTATCGTACTCTCCTAAATTGTGATAATTAAATCCCAAATTATTGTATGGAAACGGATTTGCAGGTTCTAGATCAATTGATTTCAAATAGTTGTCTATACCTTCTTCAGTTCTTCCAAGTCTTGAAAGGGTAAGTCCCTTTAAAAGGTAGTTGTATCCAGTTTCTTCTACCTCAATTAACTTTTCCCTATATTTTAAAGCTTCATTGTAATAATTTCTTTCTTCGTCTCCCATTGAGTATTGTGCTTTTTCCTCTAACATACTGGCAATTGCAGAATAGGCCTCTGTACGTTCGGGATTAATATCTAGAAGTTTAGCGTAATATGCTATTGCTTCATCAAAATTATGTCCCCCCTCATGGCAGCTGCTAAACGGTAAATAATTTTTTCATCATTAGGATATTCCTTATTAAGCTCTGTAAATATATTTATCGCTTCATCATATTCTTCTAGTTCGTGATGTATATATCCTTTGTAAAATACAAATTCAATTTTTTGAGTTAATTTAACAGCTTCATTCATAGCATTAAGTGCATCTTGAAATTCGTACATAGCCACACATACATCTGCTTCTGCATATAAAATATCCAAATAAAAATCTTCTTTATAGTCATTTTTTACATGTCCATCCTTTAAATCCAACACTAATTTATGTGCCTGTTCTTTTACTTCAGCTATGGTTTCAAGGGTTTTTCTTAAAACTCTCACTTTATACAACTTTATTTCTTCATTATTTATACCATTATCTTCAGCCCTTTTTATAATATCTAAACAATCTTCGTATTTGCCAAACAAATAGAATGTTTTTATTGCTAGAAGATATGGTATATAATATCCTGGCTCTATGTTTACAGCATTATAATAATCATCAATTACATCTTGATACCTTTCTATATTGTAATAAGCTTCCTGTCTGCATAAGTATGCCGGATAATAATGCGATGCCCTTTTAATTATTTCATCGCATATATCTATACATTCTTCATTATTTTCATATCTTAAAAATGTCTGTGCTTTATAATTCATATATAATACTTTGTTGTTTTCTTCTTTTTCATTTTGAATTGCCTTTTCTAAATAATTTAAAATTTCTTTCAAATTTTCTTCACTTTTTTCCTTTAAATTCGAAAGAGTTATTGCAACTGCATAATATGAATATCCAAAGTTTCTCAATCTCTTTGCAGTCTCTTCACTTCCATCATCTTCTATTTTTTCTAAATCAGCTACCCATGCCAGCAAAAGGGATATGCCTTCTCATAATTGTTATTAGATAAATATGTTCTTCCCATCAAATTGTTATATAATGCTTTTTTATCTTCAGGTATATCTGCACCTTCTAAAATATTTATAGTATCGTCGAATTTATGATTTTGATACAAGCACCATCCCAATTCTATTAATGTTTCAAAGTCATTAGGTTCTTCATCTAGCTGTTCTTTATAGCTTTCTATTAAATATTCATTTGCTTTCATCATTTCATTTAAAGCATTCTGATCGCCATAAAAAACATATTGCATATCAATAAACAATTCTTTTGCTTTAAGATATTCCTTTTCTGCTAAGAAACATTTACCTAGTCCCAATTTCGCACTGTAGTGATTTGGAGTTTTTTCAAGGAGTTTTTCATAGTATTCTTTTGCTCTGGAGATTTCACCTATCTGGAAAGAAACTTCTCCTACATATAAGATAATATAGTCACAATTGGGATATTTGTTTCCCAATTCTATTATAATTTCTTCTGCATGTTTATCCTTTCCTGATTTTAAATGATGTCTAACAACTTCTACCTCTTCATAAGGATGATAAATTGCATTACTTCTCATTATTTCAATTTCTTTTTCTATACCCTCTAACTCATTATAATCCAGCATATCTTTTACTTTAAAATATCGCTTTATATAGTCGTCATATTCTCCCAGTTCAGGACCTTCAAATAAATAAAAGTCCAAAAAATCCTCATAAATAATAGAATTGCATACGAAATCTATAAAATTTTTAGGGAATTTTTCGTAAAGTTTTTCTCTATCCTCTGTAATATCAAATCGTTCATTTATTAATGCCCACACTTTATGGGGCAAATAATAATTATCCATAAAAAAAGCAAGTAACTTTTCTTGAACAGTCTCCACGGTATCTAAACCTATACAAATATCATCACTTAAAAGCTCCCTCCATTTATCAAGGGATATTCTGTCTGGAAAATTAAAGTATGCTTCTTCTACTTTTTTCATCCACTTTCCTATATCATCTAAGTCATCAAATTCTGTAAATGTTTTTTCTTTCTTGAATTCTTGTATATGTATAATTGCATCTTCATATGCTTTTCTAAGTTCTTTAAATCCTTCTGGATCATCTTCTGGATTCACGTTAACAAGTTTTTCTCTGTATGCAGATTTAACTAGCTCTTCATCCTCAGTTTTTTCTACTCCCAATATATTCCAAAATTTTTCCATTTTTTCTCTCCTACCTTTATATAATTCTATATTTCTGCTAGATAAAATTCTTCATACTAATATATATCGGAATTTTTAATAGAAAATAAAGATGTAAAATAGTTTATCTCCTCACTTGTTCCAATTAATTCTTGTTTCTTTTTCATATCCATTTTCTGCAGGTTCATAATATTTCTTACCTAAAAATTTACCTATAAATCCTAAACAGCCAGAAGGACACTGTGTTAACAGTGCCCTTCTCCATTTCCCTCAACCTTAAGTGAGGCTTCACTTTTTCAGCTACAATTTATCTTTATCTAATTATTTTTTAATAGATTCATAATAGTTTTATATACTAATACTGGTGCTACTTCAAAAGAATATTTTTTCTCTATTCTTTCCGTGAATTTATGAGCATCTTTACCAAAAGCTCCTATGTCTAATACTGGTAAGTCTAA
>NZ_NPMN01000007.1 GCF_002266425.1 Tissierella sp. P1 | reverse complement strand
CATTTATATAATAGAAAGGAAGAAGATTTATAGGGGAGGTGCCAGCTCCCCTATGAAACTAAACATCTTTTTGTGCAAAGAACTCTTCATTTGTAGTTGAGTTCTTTGTATTTTTTTTAGTAGAATGAAAAGTACTTATGCTGGCCACTAAATTAAGTAAAGCTGTTAAAGTTTTAAAGAGTTTCTCCCAGAATAACATTTCTATCACCTCCTATATATAAACTCAAATGAGTTAAATATTTCATAGAGATGAGATTAAATTAGATAGGGATATGAAAAATAAATAGTTAATGTATGTGTTAATATTATTTTATGAGATGGTTTACATAAATATTCTTGATATTAAAGGATATGTCCTTTCTTTCTATATTTATAGTAACACTTGTACAAACTCATAATATACTAATATTGGGAAAGAAATTCCCAATACAAAATAAGGAAGGCGAAAGCAATGGATTACGAACAAGTGGCTAGCGGAAAACCAATATGTAACGAGCCAATTATGATAGGTGCAACATGCGTAGCCCAAATAGATGGAAGATTTTTCTTGCTTATAGAAATAGAAATAGACGTTATGGGTAATGAGAGAGAAGAAGTAATCATATTTGAGATAACAGCAGCACAAGCAGCAGCACTAATAGCATCGGGAGTCATGCGTTGCCAAATAGTTAATACAATCCCTACAGGAAGAGAAGTAAATCTTATTTGCGTGTTTGTAGTAGGTCAAAATGCATTCTTGGTGTTTAATGTTGAAAATGCAACTGACCGTCTAGTTCTAGTTAGAGTACCTTTGTGTACTATCATTTAATATAATAAGTGATTACGACTATAGAGTTATTAGACCAGGATTAATTTTCTGGTCTTTTTTATTGAAGAATTTAATATAGATTTAAAATAGTAAAGAGACCTACTAGGAAGTTCTCTTAAGAGAATGTATTTTATATAATGGCAGTTATGAATTACTAGTGGTGATGTAAATTCTAAAAAATGAGTACATTGAAAATTGAGTAATACAGTTAATTAACTGAAGAAAATGTTCTTGACATTTAAAGATTAATATTATAACGTATATATACCGACGGTTGGTATGCAAGGAGTGATTAAATGTCAAGAAATAAATATCCAGAACAAACAATTGAGAAAATATTATCTGTCTCAGGAAGATTATTTAGCGAAAAAGGATTTGATAAAACAAGTATACAGGATATTATTAATGAACTAGAAATGTCGAAAGGTGCAATTTATCATCATTTTAAATCCAAAGAAGAAATTTTAGATGCTATAACCAAAAAGCAATTAAGTTATTCAAATCAGATGTTAAAAAAATTAATAAAGGATACAAAAGCGAATAATGGTAGAGAAAAACTTGTACGTATATTAGAAGCTACTATGTCTGATGAAGAAGCACATTCTTTAGATAATGTACTAATGAGTCAAATAAAAAATCCACAATTTGTAGTTTTGGGCATCAAAGCAGGTATTAACAGTGACGCACCCACTTTAAGTGAAATAATACAAGAAGGAATAGAGGATGGTTCTATTAATACAGAGTTTCCAAATGAATGCGCTGAGATATTCATGTTACTTGTTAATATTTGGATAAATCCAGTTTTATTCAATCGTAATACTTCTGAAACATTAAGTAGATTAAAGCTCTTACAAATGTTAATGAAACAACTTGGAGTTGATATTGTAAGTGATAAACTCATTAAACAAATCTTAGAAAGACATTCAGATATCATGGAGGATAAAAATGAATAATATTAATGAAAAGCTTTTGCAAATAACAAAAAAAGCACTAACTAAAACAGAAAAAGCAATAGAAAGAACAGGAGCAATACCTAAGATATCCTCTGCAGTTCAATATAAGGGTTGTTTAGTGGGATTAGGTATTGGAACTATATTTATAGTGGGTGGAATTATTGGGCTATTAATGAAAAAACAAATATGGCCGCTAGGTACTCTAATTGCTGGAACAACAACTATTATTAGTAACATTATAACTATGAAAAAGTTACAGGCATAAAGTCAGATTATTATAGAATTATAGTAATAAAATATATAGATATAATTAAATGTATAAAAAATTTTGGATACTCTATTATTCAGAAAAGAATTGTACGGTATCTTTATTGATATTGTAATTATTAAATAACGGTTAGAGGCTTTAGAAGGCCAGGGATAATAAAATAAAATCCTTGGGCTTTTCTTTTTTGGGAAGGAGAACATGTAGGAACTACAGATAGAATTAAATAAATATAGAAGTGACCTTAATAAAGCTATTACAATTATAAAAGAAAGAGGAAAGACTAAAGCAATAGCTGAAAGAAATTATAGAGTAGAATTAGCAAAAGAGATATTAAGATTAGAAGTTATGTCAGTCACAATAATATCAGATATATGTAGAGGAAATGAAAGGATAGGAGAATTGGAAATGGAAAGAGGGGAGCCAATGATAATATAAACATATAGGTGATAGTTTAGTAAGACAGATATTTAAATTAAGATGTATAAATGGGCTAGAATGGAAACAGTGAATGTAAGTATAAGAGGGAATGTCATCACATTCATTTTGAATGTGTTAAAATAGTATATAGAAACTTATTTCAAATTACATGTTAAAATTAAATAAGGATTTACATTAAATCGAATCAGTTCTTTGGTGGGTTTTTATAATCTAAACAGATATACTCATAAATGATAACTTTTTAATTTAAATTTATATAAAATTGTGGAGATGACTTACTGAAGAAATTATAAAAAATTATGCTATAATAGCTGGAGTTATACTTTATAATTACATTTTGACATGAATTAGAGAAGGTCGCTACTTAGATTAGACATAATAAATCTATGCAGAGCTTTTCCTTATCTCAGAAATGAAAAAGAAGCTGGTTCAAATTTCTATTACGAAGATTGCTTGGTCGGATTATAGAAAAAGTGAGTGGAAAAAGTAATATGTATTTATTAATGCTAAAAAAAGGAGGAGTTAAATTGTACGTTAAGCAATTATCCGAAAACGAAAAAATAGCACTAAATGAAAGATACGAAAAAATAAAAGAACTGCAAGAAAAGGGCACGTGTTTCTCATGTTATAATTTTATTACAGGAGATATATTTCCTGATGATGGTTTAATTTTTTACGAGGATGAAAAGGTAAGGTGTCAATTTGAAAAATATCCAATAGCAACGGGACATACAATTATTGTAGCAAAGGAACATTATGAAGATATTTCTGAAATGCCTCTTGAATTAGGAGTGCATATATTAAAAATATCAGATGCAATAATTAAACTTCATAAAGAAATTATAGGTGCAGAAAAAGTATATATGTGTACAATATGTGACGGTAAAAGAAATCATTTACATTTTCAACTTCTCCCTCGATTAAAAGGAGAGACGATGGGCTATGGAAACTTTGTCAGAGAAGAAGGAATAATTATGGATTATCATGAAACAGCAGAACTTTATAAGCATAAACTAAAAAGAATTATTCTATAAGTAAGGAAGTCCAAGAATACCATTGTAAAATGCAATTTGAAACGTTAGTGTTGTTATTCTGAGCTTGTCGAGGAAGCTAGCTTTGTTATCCTATTGAAAGCAGCTAGATAGTTGACACAATTGTAGAATTAAGCGTAATGGAAATGATTGATAAAACAACTAGCTAGTATCTTTTATTAATATAGTAGTGAAAAATATATTACTTTATAATATTAACAAAGGAAACCTAATGTGATGCATATATATCATTATGATACATATATATATCATAAAAGGGGGGTTCATTATGATAAAAAAACAGTTTTATTTTGGGTTTTTCGGCTTAATAGGATTTAAGAGTTTGCTATACTTTCATACAGGAAATTTATCAGATTTAGCGTATATTGGATTTTTTGGTTTCTTTGCGAACTTTTTTACTGGTAAAATTAGTGGGAGTAAAGAGGATGAACGATATGTTGAAAATAGGAAAACAGCATTGGCTTTTATTGCTCCATTAGCTATTCTTGCAGTAGCTATTATATGGAGTTCTACCGTCCTTGTAAGGGATATTGAATTAATTAGGGTATTAATTTTCTTGTTATCTGCAATTTTATTAAATGTATATGGTATGAAATTATATATATTAGAGGAAAAATAATATGGCTAAATTCGTTTGCAAGCTAAAAAGATATAGACAATTAAAAGAATTAACACAAGAGCAACTTGCAGATATTGTTGGTGTAAGAAGAGAGACAATAATGAGACTTGAATCTGGAAAATATAATCCTTCATTAAAACTTGCTATAGATATTTCAAAAGCAGTAAATACTCCTATTGAAGAAATATTTATATTTGATTAGATTAATTATTTTACTTTATTAATTTTCATGTCACATTTTTTATATTTTACATCATAATTTTTAGAACTTAATATTTCATTGAGATACCGTATTATTCAGAAACGAATCTTACGGTATTTTTATATTATACTTTAAGTAACTAGAACTATCTATGTAAAGTAATAATTAAAAAATTGAACATTGAAAACTGAATAATGGGGTATTTAAAATAAAGGTATCTACCGTAATATACCAAATAAATTCATTATATATGTTATAATATCCACATAAGTAATTCGTAATAGTAATTTTATGTGCGGTAAAAAAGTCGAAGGCTAGAAGGAATTGTATATTTAAAGATAATCTTAGAGGGGGTAGATTGTTATGGATATTGGTAGAATATTAATTTTCTTTCCTGCAATGATATTCTTTTTTTATTCGTTTTGGAAACATAGAAAAGATTTTTATTTATTGTGTGGAATTGCGTGTTGGTTGAGCGTGTTTTATGTTGGAAAGCATAATTTGCATCAAGTCCTTCAAGATTCTACAAAAGCAATCATAAATAGCATCTCTAAATTTTTTCTAATCTTAGTATTTACATTATATTTTATAAAATCATTTAAAGAAGTCAAAGAAATCAAGAAATAAAATATATAGGTAAAAACATAGTGCTAATACACATAATTTATATTAAACGTCATACTTGTCAAAACTAAATATTTGATTGAAATACTATATTATCGCGAAAAAAATTGTACGATATTTTTATTGATATTGTAATTATAAAATTATAGATAGAGGCTTTAGAAGCCCAAGGAGAATAAAATTAAATCCTTGGGTTTTTCTTTTTGGGAGGAAAAACATACAGGACCTAGAGATAGAATTAAATAAATATAGATATATGCTTAATGCTATTGTATTAATTTAATGAAATTATGTGATATAAAATATGAAGATAAATATAACGATTAATACTAAAGTAGATTTCAAAATAACATTTTTTTATTTAAAAATTTTTCTCTAAAAAGAAGGAGTTTTAATTCGAATATTGAACTATATAAGTAAAATCTAATGTAAAGAATAATGGTATAGAGCCTATTATTTATAGCTAGAGATTTATTAAGTTCTTTAGGAGCTATGGAATTTATAGAAGATGAAAAGGATTACATAGCTTATGTAGCATCGAGAGTTATGGCTGTTTTATCAATCCTTGATTTTCCTAGCTCTTTTTTTATGTTCTAATATTTGATATAATAATTATACAAATATTTTTATGAGGTGAATTTCAAAATGGTAGAAAAGCAAAAAACCTTCTTTACAAAAACTTATGGTTGTCAAATGAATGAGCATGATTCGGAAAAAATTTCATGGATATTAGAAAATATGAACTATATTGAAACTCAAAATATCGAAGAAGCCGATTTTATAATATATAATACTTGCTTAGTTAGAGAAAATGCAGAAGTTAAAGTGTACGGAAATTTAGGTTCTTTAAAGCAATTAAAAAGGCAGAAACCTGATTTGATGATTGCAGTTTGTGGATGTATGATGCAAAGAGAAGAGGCTAGGAATGTTATATTATCCAAGCATAAACATGTAGATATAATATTTGGAACCCATAATATCCATAAGCTACCACAACTGATTAATAATCATTTACAAACAGGCGAGACTATTGTGGATATATTTGAAGATGGTAGAGAAATAATCGAAAATATCAACTCCAATCGAAAATATTCATATAAGGCATTTGTCAATATCATGTACGGATGCAATAATTTTTGCACATATTGTATAGTACCTTATACTAGAGGAAGAGAAAATAGTAGAGAGCCTGAAAATATAATTAAGGAGATAGAAGAATTAGCTAAGAATGGATGCAAAGAAGTTACTTTATTAGGACAGAATGTGAATTCATATGGCAAAACTTTAAAGACTGACTATAGTTTTACGGATCTCTTAAAGGATATCAATAAAATAGAAGGTATTGAAAGAATTAGATTTATGACATCTCATCCTAAAGATTTATCGGATGAATTGATTAATTGTTACGCTACTTTAGATAAACTATGCGGACATTTGCATCTTCCGGTCCAATCAGGCAGCAATAAGGTTTTAAAAGAAATGAATAGAAATTACACTAGAGAAGGCTATTTAAAGATTATCAATAACCTAAAAAAATTAGTTCCAAATATCTCGATTACAACAGATATTATTATTGGCTTCCCAGGAGAAACTGAAGAAGATTTTAATGATACATTAGAATTAGTAAGAGAGGTAAGATTTGACTCAGCTTTTACTTTCCTATATTCCATTAGAGAGGGTACCAAAGCTGCAAAGATGGAAAATCAAATAGATGACAAAGTTAAACATAGTAGATTTCAAAGATTAACAGATACATTGAACGAAATTGCTTTAGAGTTAAATCAAAAACTAGTTGGTGAAACATTAGAAGTGCTAGTAGAAGAAGTAAGTAAAAATAATACTGAAGTCTTAACAGGAAGATCAAGAAACAATAAGCTTGTGCATTTTAAAGGAAATGAGGATCTCATAGGTTCTATAGTGAGTGTAAAAATTGAAAATGTTAAAACTTTTACACTTGAGGGCAGTTTAGTTTAATATGGTTCTCTTTAAAAAGGAGGAAAATTTTTGGAAAATTTAACACCAATGATGCAACAATATATGAGTATAAAAAAACAATATGAAGATTGTATACTCTTCTTTAGATTAGGCGATTTTTATGAAATGTTCTTTGATGATGCTTTGACTGCTTCAAGAGAATTAGAAATAACCTTAACTCAAAGGGACTGTGGCATGAGTGAAAAGGCTCCTATGTGTGGAGTACCTCATCATGTATCGGATTCATATGTATCTAGATTAGTTGAAAAGGGATATAAAGTAGCTATCTGTGAACAGATAGAAGATCCAGCATTAGCCAAGGGGATTGTGCAAAGAGATGTAATTAAGGTTGTTACTCCTGGAACTATAACAGATCAAACTATTCTAGATGAAAAATCTAATAATTATTTAGTATCTATCTATTTGGATAATCTAGGACTAGGAATTTCCTATGTTGATAATTCAACTGGGGAAATGTATACTACTGAACTTATGGGAGAAGGAGATGAAATCAATTCTTTTCTTATAGATGAACTGGGTAAAATACTCCCATCTGAAATTATATGTAATGATATATTTAGCAGAAATACTAAGATTCTAAAGATTTTGAAAAATACTATTAATCCATATATTAATATTTATAAAGAAGATGAGATAGCAAAGAAAGATTGGAAATCTATGGTCTTGGGCCATTTTGATGTTGAAACCTTAGAGCAAATAGAATTAAATAATAGATTATATTCTATTATCGCTACAGGTAAATTAATAGATTATCTATATAAAACTCAGAAGTCTTCTCTGGAGCATATTAACAGCATATCTTATTATAGGCCAAATAACTATATGATATTAGATATAAGCACTAGAGCAAATCTTGAAATTCATGAAACAATCATAAAAAAGGATAGGAAAGGTGCCTTAATTGGATTATTAGATAAAACATCTACATCTATGGGTGGAAGACTTTTGAAGAAGTGGTTAGAGCAGCCTTTAGTAAATATAGCTGAAATAGAAAAGCGTAATAGTATTGTAGAATACTTTTTTAATAATATTGTAATTATGGATGATATTAAATCAATTTTAAGGCAAATATACGATATTGAAAGACTGGCTAGTAAAATATCTAATGGAAATTGCAATGCAAGAGATTTAATATCTTTAAAATCTTCAATTTCTGTTTTACCAGATTTTAAGAGAATATTAAGAAACTGTGATAACATAGAATTAGGTGATATGGGAATTAGTCTTGATACATTAGAGGATATTTACTTATTATTAGGGAAGGGAATTAATGAAAATCCTCCCATATCTTTAAAAGATGGTGGATTAATAAAGGAAGGTTATGATTCTGAATTAGATGAAATTAGAGAAGCTTGTTTAAGCGGAAAGGAATGGCTTGCAGCTTTAGAATCTAAGGAAAGAGAAAAGACTGGTATTAAGAATTTAAAAGTAGGATTTAATAAAATCTACGGATACTATTTTGAAGTTACTAAATCTAATATTTCTTCAGTTCCTGATTATTTTATTAGAAAACAGACCTTAACTAATTCTGAACGATATTATACTGAAGAATTAAAAAATATGGAAGATAAGATATTAGGTGCTGAAGTTAAATCCTTAGATTTGGAATACCAAATTTTTAGTGATATTAGAAATAAAGTCAAGAAAAACATTGAACGAATCCAAAATGCAAGTAGGATAATCTCTCAAGTTGACGTATTAAATGCTTTTGCTCAAGTAGCATATAAATTGAATTTTGTTAAACCTAATTTCAATAAAAAGGGAATAATTCATATTGTAGATGGAAGACATCCCGTAGTAGAAAATAATATTGAAAATAATTTATTTATACCTAATGATACCTACTTAGATACAAAAAATAATATGGTGCAGATAATTACTGGTCCAAATATGGCTGGTAAATCTACTTATATGAGACAAGTTGCTATCATTACCCTTTTAGCTCATATAGGTGCATTTGTACCAGCAAGTAGTGCAAATATATCCGTAGTAGATAGAATATTTACTAGAATTGGAGCGGCAGATAACCTTTCTCAAGGTGAGAGTACATTTATGGTTGAAATGAATGAAGTGTCTAATATAATAAGATCTGCTACTAAGAATAGTTTAATTATTTTAGATGAAGTAGGAAGAGGAACAAGTACCTATGACGGTTTAAGTATAGCATGGGCTATAGTAGAGCATATTACTAATGTTATAAAAGCAAAAACTCTATTTGCAACTCATTATCATGAATTAACTCAGCTTCAAGCAAAAAATAAAGGTATAAAGAATTTAACAATAGCTGCAGAAGAAAAAGGAGATCAAATTGTATTTTTAAGAAAAATAGTTGAAGGTAGTACTAATAGGTCTTATGGGATAGAAGTTGCTAAATTAGCTGGGATAAATAGAGATGTTATTGACAGAGCTAATGAGATATTGTCATTGATTGAAGGTAATCATCAAATTAATATTAATAATATACCTAAAGAAGAGCCTAAACAATTAAATTTAATAGATTATAAGAAAGATTATTATCTTGATAAGGTTTTAAATTTAGATATAGATAGTATCACGCCTAGGGATGCCTTAAACATTCTTTATAATTTAAGAGATGATGCAAAAAAACTAAGGGGAGATAATAATGGGTAAGATTAAACTATTAGATAATATAACTATACAAAAGATCGCTGCAGGAGAAGTTATTGAAAGACCGTTATCTATAGTTAAAGAATTAATAGAGAATTCTCTAGATGCTAATTCAGAAAATATAGTAATTGAAATTAAAAATGGTGGAAAATCTTATATTCGAGTTACAGATGATGGAGATGGTATTGAGGACGAAGATTTGAACTTAGCTTTTAAAAGACATTCAACATCAAAGCTATCTACTATTGAGGATTTATATAGAATAAAATCTTTAGGATTTAGAGGTGAAGCTTTAGCAAGCATATCTCATGTTTCAAAGGTGGAAGTTATGACTAAAACCAGTAATGCCGTAGGAGGTATTCATGCTATAGTTGAAGAAGGGGAAATTAAATCTAAAGAAGTTGTAGGATGTCCCAAAGGTACTACACTTATCGTAAAAGATTTATTTTACAATCTGCCGGTTAGAAAAGAATTTCTAAAATCAGATTTGGTTGAATCTAATCAAATTTCTGATATAGTATATAAGGTAGCTCTTGGAAATCTAAATACTTCATTTAAATTTATACGAGATGATAAAGTGGTTTTAAAGACTTCAAAAAATAATGATATGAAAACACATATATATAGCATCTTAGGGAAGGAGTTTTCTAATAATTTAGTCCAAATTGATTTTGAAGAATATGGGATTCATCTCCATGGATATATATCTAATAATAATTTATATAGAAGCAATAGAAATCATCAGTATATTTATATTAATGGAAGATATATAAATAATATTAATATATCGAATACTATAGAAAATCACTATAAATCTCTCATTCCACTAAATAGATTTCCTTGTTTTATTCTTTTTATAGAACTAGATCCTAGTACTATAGATGTAAATATACATCCTACTAAGCAAGAGATTAAATTTGCTAATCAATCCGAGATATTTTCAGTAATAGATAAAGTTATAAAGGACACATTATATCCTTCATTATCTGTACCTAAAGTAGGTTTTAAGGAGACTAAGGAAAAGGTTAAGGAAGAAAAACCTCCACTATTGTTTATGAATACTAATGCTAATATACAAGATGATATTATAGTTAAGGACTTTACTCATAAAACAATATTTGAAGAAGAAAAACTAAAAGAACCTCATGAATTTAATATGATATCAGAACATGAATTGTTAATCAGAGAAGATATTGGCAGGGAGGCAATCCCCTCTAAGGAAAGTATTGTTGATGACAGTCCTGCTGATATTAAAAATATTCTTTCGGACATAGAACCAATAGGAGTAATCTTTAACACCTATATACTTGCTGAGGATAAAGTTAATGAAAAATTATATTTTATTGATCAACATGCAGCTCATGAAAGGGTTATGTATGAGAAATATTTAGAAGAATATAGCAATGAAAATATAATAGCCCAGCAACTTTTAATTCCAGAAATTGCAGAATTAACAAACTCAGAAATGAGCAATTTCCTAGAAAATATATCGATTTTTAAAAAACTGGGATTTGACATTGAAGAGTTTGGAAATAATAGTGTGGTTATCCGATCTGTTCCTTTAGTCTTTGGAGTGCCAAATATTAGAGAATTGTTTTATGATTTACTTGATAATATTAATAATATTAAAAGTAATTATGATACTAAGCTGGAAAAGATTATGAAATTAGCCTGTACTAAGGCTGTTAAAAGTGGAGATCATATGAGTGAAATTGAGATGTTTAGTTTGTTTGAGCAGCTAAAAAGGTGCAATAATCCTCATAGTTGCCCACATGGCAGACCGACAGTTCTAGAAATGAGTAAGACAGATATAGAAAAGGCGTTTTTAAGGATCATGTAAAAGGATGATAGAATGAAGAATAAAGATAATTTATTTATTTTAATAGGACCAACAGCTATTGGAAAGACTGCTTTATCTATTGAATTAGCAAAGAAAATGAATGGAGAAATCATCTCAGCTGATTCTATGCAAATATATAAATATATGGATATAGGATCAGCTAAGATTACTAAAGAAGAGATGGATGATATTCCTCATCATTTAATAGATATAGTATTACCCAATGAAGATTTCACCGTAGCAAACTTTAAAGATAATGCAATTAAGTTGATTAGAGATATAAATAGTAGAAATAAGATTCCTATTGTTGCAGGTGGAACAGGATTATATATTAATTCACTAGTGTATAGTCTAAACTTCACTCAAGTGGCACCAAATGATGAGATTAGGAATAAACTTGAATCTCTAGGAGATAAATATGGAAATGAATATTTACATCAAGAACTACAGAGAATAGATGTGAAAAGCGCTGAGAAAATAAGTGTTAATGATAGAAAAAGAATAATCAGGGCAATAGAAATATTTGAAATGACAGGTAAGCTAATGTCTGAGTATAATGAGAATTTTAGAAAGCCAGTAGAAGATTATAATTTAGTAATGATTGGATTAAATATGGATAGGAAGGAATTATATGATAGAATAAATCTTAGAGTAGATATAATGATTGAAGAAGGACTTATGGAGGAAGTAAAAAAACTTTTATCGATGGGTTATAGTAAGGAACTTGTATCTATGCAAGGTATTGGATATAAAGAAATTATCATGTACTTAGAAGGCAATATTTCATTGGCCAAATCTATAGAAATGATTAAACAGGGTACAAGAAATTATGCTAAAAGACAATTGACATGGTTTAGAAGAGATAATAGAATTAAATGGGTGAATGTAGATGAATTTTTTACCCTTGATGATTTAACTCAATATATAATTGACTATTCTAAAGATAAGATTATAATTAATAAATAAGGGAGGGATATAGGTGAAGCAAAATATAAACTTACAAGATGTATTTTTAAACAAAGCTCGTAAAGATGGAATAGGAATAACAATATTCTTAGTTAATGGTTATCAAATAAAAGGTCAAGTAAAAGGATTTGATAATTACACTATAATTTTGGAAAGTGAAGAGAAACAACAATTAATATATAAACATGCTATTTCAACAATAATACCTATGAAGCAGATAGACTTAGATAACTAATTTTTTATAATCCATAGGAAAGCTCTCTTTTTTACCAGTTTTTTAATTGGAATTTTTCCGTATATGGATTTCAAAAAAAGGCTTCCTTAATATATTAGATATATTAAGGTCCCATATGAGGCCTCTTTTATTTAAATATTTTTAGTTTTGCAAATGTCTCTGAATTTATCAGGGGCTTTTGTATTTTATAAAATAGAAAGGTGAAATAAGATGAACGAGTTAACTATAAATAGATTATGTAAACAATTTGATTTGGATAAAGAAATTATTGAATTTATTAATAAAAAAGAAAAGTTAATTTTAAATAAGTTTAATAAAATTGATGAGATTAAGGAATATAATCAATATAAGGTTATAAATGCAATGCAAGAATGCAGATTATCATCTACAGACTTTAACTGGACAACTGGATATGGATATGGAGATATTGGAAGAGATAAAGTAGAGCAAATATATGCCAATGTGTTTAATGCAGAGGATGCTCTAGTTAGGCCTGCTATTGCTTCAGGGACCCATGCTCTTACCTTAACACTCTCTGGTCTTTTAAGACCTGGTAATGAGCTTATAGCCATAACAGGGTCTCCTTATGATACTCTTCAAAAGGTGATAGGAGTTAAAGGTGATATGTCTGGTACTTTAATGGAATATGGAGTTAAATATAAAGAAATTCCTCTAAAAGGGAATACTATAGACATTGAAGAAGTGATAAAAAATATATCTCCGGATACTAAGATACTTATGATTCAAAGGTCCACTGGATATAGTGATAGAAGAGCATTAACAATTGAAGAAATTGAAATTGCAATTAAAAGTATTAGGGAGCATAACAAAAATGTGATTATTATGGTTGATAACTGTTATGGAGAGTTTCTTGAATTTAGAGAGCCAACGGAGGTAGGAGCTGATATTATGGCAGGCTCTTTGATAAAGAATCCAGGAGGAGGAATTGCCTTATCAGGAGGATATATTGTAGGTAAATCTAGTTTAGTAGAACAAGTGGCTAATAGACTAACAGCTCCAGGACTTGGAAAAGAATGTGGACTTACATTCGGTACTACAAGATCTACATTGCAAGGACTTTTTTTAGCTCCTCATATAGTATCGGAGGCAGTTAAAGGGGCATTATTGGTAGCAGTTGTATATAAGGAATTAGGATTCAATGTGGTTCCTGATGTTGATGATTTAAGGTCTGACATAATTCAAGGAGTACAGTTAAATAGTCCTGGGAGGGTTATTGAGTTCTGTAGAGGGATTCAGGCTGCTTCTGTGGTAGATTCATATGTTGTTCCTGAGGCTTGGGATATGCCTGGATACGAAGATAAAGTTATTATGGCAGCGGGAGGTTTTATAGAAGGATCATCTATTGAACTTAGTGCTGATGGACCAATAAGGGAGCCTTATTTTGCATATTATCAAGGCGGTTTAACATATGAACACTGCAAGCTAGGCACCATGAAATCCTTAAATAATTTATATAGAGGAAATTTAATTGATAAGACTAAGGTATTAGAATAGAAAATAGCAGGATATTAATCCTGCTATTTTTAAATCTTTCTAAACAATCCAATAACTTTTCCTAAAATAGATACATCCTTAGTATATATAGGCTCCATAAATTGATTTTCAGGCTGTAATCTTATTTTATCTTTTTCTTTAAAAAATCTCTTAACTGTAGCTTCGTCTTCCAGCAAAGCTACTACAATGTCGCCATTTAGTGCAGCTTTCTGCTCTCTTACTAAAACTAGATCTCCATCTAGGATTCCTGCATCAATCATACTTTCGCCTTGAATTTTGAGCATAAATACATCATGGCCTTCCACCAATTCCAATGGTACGGGATAAGTATCTTCGATATTTTCTACGGCTAAGATTGGAGTGCCAGCAGTTACCTTTCCTAAAATAGGTATATCGACAGTTTTTTTAGAAGTCAGTAAAAAATCATCATTTTTATCAAGTATTTCGATAGCTCTTGGCTTCGTAGGATCCTTTCTAATATAACCTTTGGCTTCAAGTTTTTCTAAATGACTATGAACCGTTGAAGTAGACTTTAGATTAACACCTTTACAAATATCTCTAACAGCTGGTGGGTAACCTTGCCTTTGAACCTCTGATTTTATATATAGTAAAATTTCAATTTGTTTCTGAGTTAAGTCTTCGTACATAAGATACACCCCTCATTCATATAATTAATAATAATACTGATTTTTTATTTATTATATCATATAAGTAAAAATATTTCAAACAAAGGTTCGATTTTTTTGGAAAAAACTGTTGACAAGGAACCTATGTTTGTGTAGAATGTATTTAGAACGGTTGTTCAGAACTAATGTGCGAGGTGCTGTTATGAAGAAGAGGTATAAGATAGTTAACAGAAGAAGATTTTACTTTTTTATTACATCTGTATTTGCAGTTATATCAATCCTATTATTTACTTTGCTATTAAATAATAAAGCTCATAGTTCGGTATATAGAGTTAACTATAGGGAGATTGAGGTAGTGGAAGGGGATACACTATGGAATATTGCTTTAAACTATCTTCCAGAAAAAACAGATATAAGGAAGATGATATATGATATTAAAGAATTTAATGGAATGGATAATTCATACATATATCCTGGAGATATGATAAAAATTCCAATTACAAATAAATGATGAGTTGACATAAAAATAATATGTTAACTTACCTAAAATAAATGACTTGATAAAAAAGAATTGAGAATATATTCTCAATTCTTTTTATTAGTCCTAGTAGATAATGGATTACTTTTTACTGCATCTCTTAGCCTTTCGTTATCGATATGAGTATATATTTGGGTTGTAGATACTGATTCATGTCCTAAAATCTCTTGTAGGGCTCTAATATCTACATTGCCATATTTATACATCAATGTAGCTGCTGTATGTCTTAGCTTATGGGTAGAATATATAGAAGTATCTAATCCGGCTTTTTCCAAATATCTATCAATCATATGCTGTATAGCTCGATTGCTCATTCTATTTTTTCTTTTACTTATAAACATAGCTTTTTCATCTATTGGATTTTTAGGTCTAACTTTTAAATATTCTTCTATGGCCGATATGCAAGCATCATTTAAGAAAATGGTTCTTTCCTTGTTTCCTTTTCCGATAATAGATAAAGTATCACTGTCTTTAATTTTATCAATATCCATGCTAGATAATTCTGATAGTCGTAGGCCACAATTTAAAAATAGCATAATTATTGCATAATCTCTTTTTCGATATTCCTCATTATTGTTTTCTAACACTATATTTAATAGTAGTTCTGATTGTTCTAAAGTAAGATAAGCAGGATGCCTATTATCTCTTTTTGGAAACTCTAAAGCTTCAGCAGGATTTTTCTCTATTACGTTTATTATGGAATAGAGATAATCAAAGAAAGATCTAAGGGATGCAACCTTTCTAGATTTGGTAAAGTTCTTATTATCTCGTTTTTTGTCTGCGTATGAGATATAGGCGTGTAGATCTTGAATGCTTAGTTTTTTAATTAAATCTAGCTCGACATCCGAGATGTTAATTTCGTCAAATGGTTGATCATGGTCAACAAGTTTATATCTCAATTTGATAAATCTAAAAAATGTTCTCAAGTCAAAAAAATATTCTTTTACAGTATTAGGGGAAGCCCCTTTAATGGTTTCCATATAATTTAAGTAATCTTCTAGGATTAACGGTATATCTTTCATTATCTCCCTCTTTTCGCACTATATTAGTCACAAAATAACTATTTTGTGACTAATAATATTTTACACCAAAATTATCCAAAAATCAATTTAAATAACCTTTTAAATAATATAATTATTTTTCTACAAATAATATAATTTTGAAGCAAATATTTATATATCTCTATCCCTGAATATATAAATATAAAATAAACTATATATTAATCTGCTTTTTATCTAAAAATAAGCTGTTCAATTAAATTCAGAATGGTAAAACATATAGTTCAAAGCTAAAGGCTGCTAATGAGGCTGTATAACTGATTTCGATTAAAGCACACACAAATACATTAGTTGTGCTTTTTAAAGAGCTTAAAAGCGATTCTACGAGGTCGAAAATTCAAGTTGTATAAAAAATTTATTTAAATATGTAAACTTGAGCTTGATATTCATTATCCTGCTAAAATTATTTTGTTTGTTAGTATGCATCCATGACTGTGAGTATATTACGATGATCGATTTGTTGCATGGGCGATTTAAAAAGTTTTATAGCATCGAATCAAGTATACATAATTTAATTATGTATACTTGATTCGATAAGTTGAAGAGAAAATAAAAAAGTTAACATAAATACATTATGTTAACTTTTTCTCTTCTATTAAATTTATTTTTATTCCTCTACTATCTGTTTAATTCTTTCTAATCCATTTTTTATGTTTTCCATAGATGTTGCATAAGATAATCTTACATATTTATCATCTCCGAAAGCAATTCCTGGAACTACTGCTACCTTACCTTCATCAAGTAGCAGATTGGCAAAATCCATAGAGGAGTTTATAGCATGTCCTTTAATAGTCTTGCCTAATAACTGTGTAAAGTTAACCATTATATAAAAAGCACCCTGAGGTTTTCTACAGCTTAATCCTTTAATTGAATTGATTGTATCAGCCATGTAGTTTCTTCTTTCTACAAAATGTTTTTTCATTTCTTCTACACTGTTTTGATCTCCTGTAAGACCTACTACACTGGCATATTGAGATATTGAACAAGGATTAGATGTTGCATGACTTTGAATATTGCTCATTACTTTAATTATTTCTTCATGAGCAGCTGCATATCCAATTCTCCATCCAGTCATGGCATGGGATTTTGACATACCATTTATAAGTATTGTTAATCTCTTTATGTCTTCATTAAAAGAAGCAATACAAACATGTTTATTATCATCATATATCAATTTTTCATATATCTCATCAGAGATAACGAAGATGTTATTTTTAACAGCCCATTCAGCTATTGCTCTTAGCTCTTCTTCAGTATAAATGGAACCTGTTGGATTACTAGGGCTATTTAATATAATTGCTTTAGTTTTATCAGTTAAAACTTTATTCAAATCATCTACATTGAATTTAAAATCATTTTCTTCCTTTGTTTCTATATAAACAGGAACTCCATCAGCTAATCTTACTAACTCTGGATAACTTACCCAATATGGAACAGCAAATATAACCTCATCCCCTGGATTTAATATTGCCATTAAAGCATTATGTATAGAATGCTTTGCACCATTAGATATTATAATATTACTTGGTTTATATTCTAGACCATTATCTATTTTAAATTTCTCACATACAGCTTTTTTAAATTCAACTATTCCAGAAGCTGGAGTATATCTAGTTAGACCTTCTTTTATTGCTCTAATACCTTCTTGTTGAATATTTTCTGGTGTGTTAAAGTCTGGTTCGCCAGCCCCAAAACTAATAACATCTATTCCAGAATCCTTCATAGCCTTTGCTTTTGCCGTAATCTCCAATGTAATTGAAGGGGCAATCCTTAACCCTTTTGCTGATAAATTAAAGTTCATAAATAATCATACCTCCACAATAGTATTTTGTTTTATATAATTATATTTTTTCTCCATATATATCTTTTAACACATTTTTAACAATAAGTAAAGAATCTTCGAAGGAAGTTTTATTTTGTAACAATAATATTTTGTAATGTTTTATTCCTTCGTCAGTTATTCTATACCTTCTTATTGATCTTTTGTCGGGTTCATCCCACCATCCCTCAATATATCCTTCTGATTCTAATTCTCTAAGAAGAGGATATATCATTCCAGGGCTTGGTTCCCATCTATTACTCATCCTACTCTTTATTTCATCTTTTATTTTATTACCATAATAAGATTTCTCATTTAGTAGATGTAATATATAAAGTTTTACAAAAGAAGTTGTACTTATTTTTGTAGGAAATTGTCTCTGCCTTTCTCCTTTATAAATAGTCACTTATATCCTCCCCTTAAACTCTGGAATAGTATCGATATCAACAAAATATTTACCTAATAGTAAGTCTTTATTTATTAAGTCTCCATGAAAATCTGAGCCACCTGTAACTATCAAATTATTTGACTTTGCTTTACTAATCAAAGAATTAGTATCATCTTTTGTGTGCTTTGAATGTATGCATTCTAACCCCTCTATACCTAATGAGATACAATAATCAACAATACTTTTATCTTTTAAAATACCAGGATGAGCTAAAATTGCAATTCCACCAATGGTTTTTATCAAAGATATAGTTTCGCCAATAGTTATTTTATACCTTTCAATATATGCTGGTTTACCCCTATCTAAGTATTTAGAAAACGCTTCCGAAATATCAGCTACATAACCTCTTTTAATTAGTGCTCTTGCTATATGAGGCCTACCAATATATTTTTCACCTGAAAACTTTTTAACTTCTTCTATCGTAAGATCTAATCCTAGTTGATTAAGTTTGCTCACAATTTCCATTCCTCTAGTTAATCTAGATTGTTTTAATTCATTAGTTATTTTAATAAGATTTGGATCTTTGTAATCTATGAAATATCCTAGTATATGTACTTCTTCATTGTTAAATACGCAGCTAAATTCAATGCCTGGTATAACTCTAAAATTATCATAGCTATTACTGAATTGAATAGCTGTTTCTATTCCAGTTATAGTATCATGATCAGTGATTGCTACTCCATCTAAACCTTGTTCAATAGCTAGATCAATTACTTTTTCTGGAGAAAATAGTCCATCTGAATGATTTGTATGTACATGTAAATCAAAGATCATAAAATCCTCCCTCCTTATAATATAATGAATTAGTATTTGCAATATCTGAATAAGATTATACAAATATTTTCATATATAGATTATAAAAAACCTGCCAGCACGGCAGTTTTTATAATATTATCTTGGTTCAATAATTAGCTTTATAGCTGTCCTTTCTTCACCATCTATTATTATATCTGTGAAGGCTGGTATACAAATAAGATCGATTCCACTTGGAGCAACAAATCCTCTTGCGATTGCTACTGCTTTTACGGCTTGATTTAAAGCACCTGCTCCTATTGCTTGAATTTCAGCAGCACCTTTTTCCCTTAAGACTCCTGCTAATGCCCCTGCAACAGAATTTGGACTTGATTTTGCTGATACTTTTAATACATCCATTAAAATAGCCCCCTCTAACTAAATTTTTTAAATATATCTTTTTATATTATTTAATTACCGTTTATTTAAAAAATTATTATTTGGCGTATTCAATAGCCTAGTTTCTCGGATTACATTTACCTTTATCTGACCCGGATAATCCAACTCAGCTTCAATTCTTTTTACGATATCTCTAGCTGTATGGATTATATGATTTTCTGAAATTTCATCAGGTTTTACTAAGATTCTAATTTCACGCCCTGCTTGAATTGCATAAGATCTTTCTACTCCATCAAAAGAATTTGCTATCTCCTCAAGTTTTTGTAATCTCTTTATATAAGCTTCAAGTGTTTCCCTTCTAGCACCTGGTCTTGCAGCAGATATAGCATCAGCTGCTTGTACTAGAACAGCTTCGACAGTTTGTGGTTCACAATCGCCATGATGAGCAGCAATACCATGTAATACTTCTTTAGATTCTTTATATCTTCTAGCTAAGTCTACTCCAATATCAACATGAGGACCTTCCACTTCATGATCCACAGCTTTTCCTAAGTCGTGTAGTAAACCTGCTCTTTTTGCTATTTTTACATCAGCTCCTAGTTCTGCAGCCATTATACCTGCAAGATGTGCTACTTCAACAGAATGCTTTAATACATTTTGTCCGTAGCTTGTTCTATACTTTAATCTACCTAGAAGCTTAATTAATTCTGGATGAATTCCATGAACACCTGCATCAAAAGCAGCTTGTTCACCTTCTTCGCGAATAATATTGTCTACTTCTTTTTTGGCTTTCTCCACCATTTCTTCGATTCGAGCAGGATGTATTCTGCCATCTACTATAAGTTTTTCTAAGGCAATTCTAGCAACTTCTCTTCTTACGGGATCAAATCCTGACAGAACTACTGCTTCAGGAGTATCATCAATAATTAAATCTATTCCAGTTAAGGTTTCGAGAGTTCTAATATTTCTTCCCTCTCTTCCAATAATTCTACCCTTCATTTCATCATTTGGAAGAGCCACAACTGTAACTGTAGTTTCAGCTACGTGATCAGCTGCACATTTTTGTATTGCTGTAGATATTATTTCTCTAGCTTTTTTATCAGCTTCTTCTTTAGCTCTATTTTCCATTTCCTTAATCATAATAGCAGATTCATGAACTATTTCTTTTCTAATTTCATCTAATAATAATTCCTTTGCTTCTTCGGATGTTAAGCCAGAAAGTCTTTCTAACTCTAATACTTGATTTTTATAAATGTCATCTATCAGAGCTTCCTTATCTTCAACCTCTTTAAGTTTTTTAGCTAATAGTTCTTCTTTTCTTTCGATTGCATCGCTTTTTCTATCAATACTCTCTTCTTTATTGAGAATTCGTCTTTCAAGTTTTTGAAGTTCGTTTCTTCGTTCACGATTCTCTCTTTCTGCTTCATTTCTAAGCTTATGGATCTCTTCTTTTACTTCTAATAAAAGCTCTTTTTTGTGAGCTTCTCCATCTTTTTCAGCATCTTCAATGATTTTTTTAGCTAACTCTTCAGCATTATTTATCTTACCTTCTCCAATAGTCTTTCTTATAAAATAACCAATGAGAATTCCAATAATTGCTCCTAGAATTGCAATTAAAGCTTCAATAACTAAACACCTCCAATTGTATAAAATTTTCAAGTTCCATACTGCATTTTCATTTTCATTAAATATAAGCATATGATACAAGCTTAAAAAATTGAAATAATAAACTGTATAGAATATACATATAATTCAATTCTATTACTTTTACTAGATAATGTCAAGATGTAATTAGGATGTAATCTTTGTTACAGTACTTTCAGACCCTTTTATATCCACTCTATAAGCATTACTACCTATAGCAGCTAAATGATGATTGTGAGTTACCATTATTATTTGTCTGTTAAACAATTCAGAGGTTTGCTTAAGAAAATCGGCAACATTAAAGATAAATTCATCACTAACATGCTTTGCGGGCTCATCTAGAATTAGAGGACCTTGTATTTTTGGCTTATGAATTTGTAAAAATGCAATTCTCAAAGCCAAAGAAACTATATCGACTACACCCCCACCTCTAGATAACTCAGGCTTAGTCTTAACCAATATATCTTCAATCTTATTAATTACATAGAATTCGGCATTTGATTTCCCTCTTTGTTCTTCAATCTCAATTAGAAATTCAATATCCGATTCAAATATAAATTGTAAACATTTAGTAACTAAAGATTCAATTTGACTTTTAGCTTGTTCTCTTGCAAATTCAGAAGTTTTTTGAAACAATATATTTACTTTAGATAGCAAATCAAGTTCATATTCAATATTTTGAAGGGCATCTTTTTGCACTTCCAATTGTTCTTTAATTTTGTCTCGCTTTCCTAATTCTCTTGCAAGATATTCCTTTGATTTAATTAAATAATTATCTAACTCTTGTAGTTCCGTTATCATCTCATCACTTCTTTTCTAATAGATCTTTAGGTAATAATTCATTAGCTTCTTTAAACAATCTATCTATATCTAGTGTTAACTTATTGATTTCACTTTCTAATTCATCAGGCTTTATGCCAAGACTTGCTAATTCTCTAATTATTTCTTCCTCTTGCTGATTTAATTGTTCTAATCTCGCCTCAGCTTTATACTTTAAATTTTTAGCTTTTTCTAGATTTTCTTTCAAGCTATTAAGTTCTTTTTCATAGTCCATAAAATATACCTCCTAATTATAATGGCTTATAATATGATTAATTTTATCATTGTCAATTATACTAAAACATAAAGGACAAATTTCTTGTTTCAATAATAGTTCTTTATAATATAATAGCTGCTTATCTACTTCATCTTTGTACCTTTGTAGTAATATATTTAATTTTTTAATTTCATCTTTATTGGAATTATAGGAAACATGTAAGTTCTTTAATTGGTTTAAGAGAATAATCCTCTTTTGTAATTCCATATGAATTCTAGAGATATAATCTATTTCCTGTAATTTTTCAACATACCGTATTCCAATAGCTAAGCTTTTTCTCAATGAAAGTTCTTTATCTTTTATATCAGATAACTTTTTAAGTCCAATGATACTGTTAGAAATCATGTTTATATTATTTTGTAAAATATTAAGATTACTTAAATTACTAGATATAATTTTAAGTCCATCCATTTCATATTGTATATTTCCTAGCTTTGATTTACAGTCTATAAGCTTGATCCTCAAATCATATGATGAAATCATCTTAGCGATGTTGTTTTCAACTTTATCAATACTTTTTAGTGAAGTAATAATTTTAGCATTCTCATTTTTATTTAAAGCCAATTTATTCATTGAATTAAACTGCTTATTTAGATAATTAAACTTATTAATATCTGAAGAAATAAGGTTTAAAACATTATCTACTAGATTTATACTTTCAAGTTTTTTCATATAAAAGCTTAATTCTTTTTTTTCTTGTGAAATAGTTAAAAACTTGTTTAACAAATCTTGATATTTGCATATGGTTTTATTTTTTTCTTGTATTTCATCTTTAATTTTTTCAATATAGCTAATCCTATTGGCTAGTTCGTCTAAGTAGTTATATTCGGATAATTCTTTCTCTAGTTGAAATACACTGTCTTCCGTATTTTTTTTACTATTAGATAAGTTACGGCTATCTTTTAATGACTCTCGTAATGCATCATCAACAATATTAACTCCTACAAGTCTTCCAATGGAACTTGCTCTAGTTGAAGCTCTTTCTGATAGTAAAAAAGCTCCTTCTAACTGATCGCTTAAATTAATTGCATTTGAGAGATCACTATCTAATAGTTATTTTTTTTATTCCAGTTTCATCTATGATTTCTTGGGGAACAGAGGTACCAAAACCTTCAAATTTAGTTTCATTATTATTAGAATCATAAAGAAAGTAAATATTTTTACTTTTATTTCGGTATCTTTTTATTTTTGTTCCATCATTAAATATAACCGTTACACTACATTCACTAGTACCTTCTCTGATAAAATAGTCTCCTGAAGGTTCATTATAGAGTGCCCATCTAATTCCTCTAAGTATTGCAGTTTTTCCACTGTCTGATGGACCAACAATAACATTTAATTGATCATCGAATTCTATAATAGAACTCTTATGAGATTGAAAATTTTCTAAAATTACTTTTTCAATATACTTCATACTAATCACCAGTTAAGCCTTTCATTTGAATAAGAGCGATTCTCCTTAAAGCTTCTCTTTTAACTTCGTCATTTACGTTTTCTGCAGTAGATACTTCCATTAATACTTCATTTATATCCATTTTTTCAAAATCTAAAGCAGCATCTATAGTTTGCTTAAATTCAAATATTCGCTCACTCTTAAATAGATTGTTTTCAATTTCTTTTCTATCTAATACTTCTTCTCCAGGCAATGCTGTCTTTAGGGGAAGTTGTTTTATTGTAATATTATCATCTAACTCTATCAATATTACCTGAGGCGTTCTTTCAATCTCTTTTAAACTATTTGTTATTCTCACTAAGCTACCTGGGTTGATAAAATATTTTTCATCAATTTTAGTAAGTTTAAACCCTCCATGATAATGACCTGAAAGAGTAATATCTGCTAAAGTATCTTTTATGTCTTCAATTAAGGTATAAGGAATTCCTTTTATAAAGGGTCTATCCAATAACATACCATGAACTATATGTATATAGTAATTTACATTGTTATCTCTTTCTTTTAATAAATAGTAATCTAAATGATTTGGAGTATCAATATCATATACATAGGGCTGCCCTGTTAATTGCACTCTAATATTATTCTTCTCAAGAATTACTTTTTCTCCACTTTTAATTAATTTTATAACTCCTAATACATCTAGTAATCCAAGCATAGTTCTATTTATAGTATCGGGATTATGGCCATAGATATCATGATTTCCACTTATTAAATATAATGGAACAGGTATCTGGTCTAAAATCATAGCAAATTTACTGGCAACAGTTATTGATACATCTGGTCTATCAAATAAATCTCCTCCATGAAGAACAAAATCTATATTGTTTTCTTTAACTATATTAACAATTTCTATAAATTTTTGTTCAAGGGTATCTATAAATACATCCTTTCTATTCTTAGGAGTAGTTCCTCTAATATGAGTATCAGTAAAAAATAATAGCTTCAAAATATAACACCTCACAAATAGACCTCCTATTAAAGGAGGTCTATATTTCTTTATTATTATTTCTCCTCAGAATCTTTAGTTATATCCATGGAGTTAGTATTGTCTTCAATTAAACCAAATTGCGCACGAACTTTATTTTCAATTTCTAATGATACATCAGGATTTTCTTTTAGGAAATCCTTGGCATTTTCTCTACCTTGACCAAGCTTATGTTCATTATAGCTATACCAAGAACCAGATTTGTTGACAATATTAGCAGCTACACCAGAGTCTAAGATATTACCTTCCCTAGATATACCTGTACCATACATAATATCAAATTCTGCTTGTTTAAAAGGTGGTGCTAATTTATTTTTTACAACTTTAATTCTAGTTCTATTTCCAATAATTTCATCACCTTGTTTTATTGAGTCAATTCTTCTAACATCTAGTCTAATACTAGCATAGAATTTCAATGCCCTACCGCCTGTTGTTGTTTCAGGACTACCAAACATAACTCCAACTTTTTCCCTAAGCTGATTGATAAATACCACAGTTGAATTTGACTTATTAATTGTACCAGCTAGTTTTCTGAGGGCTTGAGACATAAGTCTAGCTTGAAGTCCAATATGACTATCACCCATCTCGCCTTCTATTTCTGCTTTAGGTACTAAAGCAGCTACAGAGTCAACTACAACTATATCTATCGCACCGCTTCGTACTAAAGCTTCAGCTATTTCTAAAGCTTGTTCTCCTGTATCTGGTTGAGATATAACTAAATTTTCAATATCTACGCCTAACCTTTTTGCATAAGCAGGGTCTAGAGCATGCTCTGCATCTATAAAAGCTGCAATACCTCCTAGCCTTTGAGCTTCTGCAATTATATGAAGAGATACAGTAGTCTTACCTGAAGATTCTGGACCAAATATTTCAATTATCCTACCACGTGGTACTCCACCAATTCCTAAAGCAATATCAAGATCTAAGGAGCCAGTTGGTATTACGTCGATATTTAATTTTGCATCTTCACCTAGTCGCATAATAGAACCTTTTCCAAACTGTTTTTCAATTTGACTTAAGGTTAAATCCAAAGCCTTTTTCTTCTCAATGTTATCGATCATAAGTATCCCAGTTGAACTGGAGTCACCCCTTTCAATTTACGAACGTTAGTTCTAACTCTATATTACAATATATTTTAAATTAAGTCAATCATTTATTTAATAAAAATTTTCTCAACTCAAAAAACGCTCTTGTAGCTGTCTTATTTTGTATAGACTCCCTATTTCCATTAAAATTACATTTAATAGGTATAGATTGATCTTTAGTAGAAATACATAGATATACTAAACCAATGGGTTTTTCTTCAGTTCCTCCATCAGGTCCAGCAATTCCTGTTACAGATAACGATAAATCTAAGTTATCTCTATTAAGTAATCCATTAGCCATTTCTATGGCAGTTTCCTCACTTACTGCACCATATTTTTCTAATGTATTAGAATTCACCCCAAGTTCCTCCATTTTTGCATTATTGCTATAGGTAACAATACTTCTATCAAATACTTGAGATACACCAGGTATACGACTGAAACGACTACTTATTAAGCCGCCTGTGCAGGACTCACAAAATCCAATTTTATAATTTGTTTCCTTTAATAAATTAAATACAATGGTTTCTATTGGAATATTATCAAATCCATATATATATTCATGAAATCTCTGTTCGAGTATTTTAATTACATTATTGATTTTATTCTCAATAATATCTTTATTTTTTCCTTTACCAATTATTTTAACTTCAACTTCTCCTTCTTTTGCAAAAGTAGCAATTATAATATCTGAGTCTTTATTTATTAGGTCTTTTATTTTCATTTCTAATTGAGACTCGCCTATACCAATTATATTAACAGATTTAACTATGATATTATAATCCTCATGAATAAGAGGTATTACTTCATTGTTAAACATTAGCTCCATTTCTTTAGAAGGGCCTGGAAGCATGATTATTTTTTTATTATCTTTAGATAAAAATATGCCAGGAGCTGTACCAATGGAATTTTTTAAGAATTGGCTTCCTTCTGGTTTAAATGCTTGTTTTAAATTATTAGTGGGCATTGTCTTGTCTAATTTAGAAAATATATTTCTAATATTATCTTCAATATTTTTGTCACTTATTAATTCTAATTCTAAAGTTTCAGATATAACTTCCTTTGTTAAGTCATCATCAGTAGGACCTAATCCTCCAGTGGTAATAATAATATCAGCTCTATTTAATGCTATGTTTATGATATCACTTACCCTTTGTTTATTATCATCAACTGATGTATGATAATAAGTTTCTATACCTAGTTCTAACAATTTACTTGAAATGTACTTACTATGAGTATTTAAAATACTACCTGTAGTAATTTCAGATCCTATTGTAATAATTTCTGCTATCATAGTATAATCACCTTTTATTTAATCCCTATTTTAAGGGCAGATTTATTTTTATATATATAGTCTACTCCAGATATTATTGTAAAAAACAAGGAAATATATAACATAATATTTGCGAAAGGTAAATTAATTAGGTTAAAAGGAAAATTATTAAGCAATAATGCAATTATAGCTATCAGTTGTGTAATAGTCTTTATTTTACCTAATGGGCTTGCTGCTATAGTTACACCTTCAGATGCTGCAATTACTCTAAATCCAGTAATAGTAAACTCTCTTGCAATAATCAATACTACAACCCAACCAGGAACTTTACCTAACTCAACAAGGGAGATCAAAGCAGCTGATACTAAAACTTTATCAGCCAAAGGGTCTACAAACTTTCCAAAGTTAGTAATCATATTTCTACTTCTAGCAATGTATCCATCTAAAGTATCTGTCAAGGATGCAATAATAAAAATTCCTGCTGCTACATAAGTACTATATGGTATATTGGAATATAATACAATCATGAATATTGGTACTAGAAATACTCTAAAAATGGTTATTTTGTTAGCTAGATTCATTAGATTACCTCCCCTATCAAGTCATACTCCAAATAATCTATAATTTTAACTTCAGCAAAGCTACCTAATTCTATTTCTTCCATAGAGTTAATGTAAACCACACCATCTATTTCAGGACTATCCATGTATGCCCTGCCAATGTAGGTATGACCTTCACTATATTCTTCCACTAAAACATCAAATACTTTACCAACTTTACTCATCATTATATCCTCTGATATATCCTTCTGAGCCTCCATAATTTTATCTCTTCTGTATTCTTTTATTTCTTCTGGAACTTGATCAGGAAAGCTATAAGCAGGTGTATCTTCTTCCTTAGAATAAGTAAAGACTCCTAATCTTTCAAATCTTATATCCTTAATAAAACTTAAGAGTTCATTAAAATCATCATCAGTTTCTCCAGGAAAACCAACAATAAAGGTTGTTCTAATGACTATTTCAGGTATTTCCTTTCTCAATTTATTGATTAAAGATGTAATATCCTCTTTACTTGTTCTTCTGTTCATCTTCTTTAAAACATTATCATTTATATGTTGTAAAGGAATATCTACATATTTAACTACCTTTTGATTATTTTTTATTGAGTTAATTAGATTATCATTAAAATTGTCAGGATATAAATATAGTATCCTAATCCAAGAAATACTATCTATAGAATTCAATTCATCTAATAATTTATATAAAGAATATTCACCATATAAATCAATTCCATAATCAGAAGTATTTTGTCCAATTAAGATAACTTCTTTTACACCGTTTGCAGCTAAATATTTTACTTCTTTTATTATATCCTCCATTTGCCTACTCCTATGTTTTCCTCTTAACTTAGGAATAATGCAATAGGTGCAGAAATTATCGCAACCCTCAGATATTCTTACATATTCAGTAGTATTAAAATTAATTCTTTTGATATCTTCTAGATAATCTGTATCAATATTATCTATCTTTTTAATTTTCTCAGACTTCAAATCTAGTTCTTTGACTACAGAAGATATGTCTCTAATATTTCCTGTGCCTATTATTGCATCAATATCAGGGATTTCATCTATTAGCTCCTGGGAATATCTTTGTGCTAAACAGCCGGCTAATATTAAGTATTTACAATTACCTTCATTTTTATATCTAGTCATTTCCCAAATTGTTTCTATGGATTCTTCCTTTGCTTTCTCTATAAATCCACAGGTATTAACAATAATGATATCAGCCTCATCTGATGTATTAGCTACCTCATAATTATTGTCCTTCATTATACTTATCATTAATTCCGAATCTATTTCATTTTTTGAACATCCTAAAGTGATAATATAAACTTTTCTTGACTCCATCTTATCTCTCCTTAAAGTATTGAATCTAAATCTTCAGGTGATAATAGGACTTTTCTAGGTTTGCTCCCTTCATAGCCTCCTATTACACCTCTCTCTTCCATTTCATCTATTATTCTTGCCGCCCTTGCATAACCAATTTTCAATCTTCTTTGTAATAATGATATTGAAGCCTGTCCTTCCCCAACCACTAGCTCTATAGCAGTGGGCAGAAGATCGTCACTATCATTGAACTGCATTTCTCTTGGACTCTCAACTATTTCAATAATATCTTCATTATAATCAGTTATATCTTGAGCCTTGAGAGAGTTAACAACAGCCTCTACCTCTTCATCGGATATAAAAGCACCTTGTAACCTAGAGGGCTTTGAATAGAAAGAAGGATAGAATAGCATATCTCCCTTTCCTAGAAGCTTCTCAGCTCCCGCCATATCTAAAATAGTTCTGGAATCTACCTGGGAAGATACAGCAAAGGATATTCTCGAAGGTATATTAGCTTTTATGGTGCCAGTTATAACATCTACAGAAGGTCTCTGAGTGGCTACGATAAGATACATTCCTGCTGCTCTGGCCATCTGAGCAAGTCTACAAATATAATCTTCTATTTCTTGAGCTGAAACCATCATTAAATCAGCTAATTCATCGATAATTATAACTATCGTAGGAAGTTCTTCTCCATTACTAGCTTTTACCTTGCTATTATAAGAATTCATATCTCTAACATTGTTTTGAGCAAAGAGCTTATACCTTTTTTCCATTTCATCGACAGCCCAATTAAGTGCAAAAGCAGCTTTTTTTGCATCAGTAACAACTGGGATTAATAAATGTGGAATACCATTATATATACTTAATTCTACCATTTTAGGGTCTATTAATAGGAGCTTAACATCCTCAGGTGATGATTTATATAAAATGCTCATGATAATGGTATTAATACAAACAGATTTTCCTGAGCCGGTAGCTCCTGCTATAAGTAAATGTGGCATTTTATCTATAGTAGATACAATTACATTACCCGATACATCTTTTCCCAAAGCTAGAGGTACGGATGAATTAATATTATTATATTCTTCAGAAGTAATTAGCTCCTTAAATAATACACTACTCTTTACTTTATTTGGAACCTCAATTCCTACAGCAGCCTTCCCAGGTATAGGAGCTTCAATTCTAATGTCAGAGGATGCTAAACTTAAAGCTATATTATCTGACAAGGATACTATTCGACTTAGTTTAATACCTGGAGAAGGTTGAAGTTCATAGCAAGTAATAGTAGGACCTTTATTAATTTGAGTAATTATAGCATCTATTCCAAAGTTTTTCATGGTTTCTTCAATTATTTTAGCATTGTTTAGTATTTCCTTCTTATCGTTTATATCCTGATTAGGTGCTGGTGACTTTAGTAATGATAATGAAGGAATACTATATGTAGAAACATGGTTTTTACTTTGTTTAATTTTAATTTCAGTATCTATACTATTTATTTCTTCTTTAATCTTTATCTCCTTTGGAGAATCCTTAGCAATAGAATTTTTCGTATAGTCTAATATCTTAATATCCTCTTTATTTACTTCTTGCTTTATATCATTAGCTAAGTTATTTATCACCTTAGGTTTAACTGATTTATTAATTTCTGGTTTCGACTCCTTTTTAAATATGGAGACAATATCCTTCACTCTAATATTTGTTATTAGGAGTATATTTATTAATATAATAAGTCCTAAAATTAAATAAGAGCCTATGGAACCAAATAATTTGTAGAAGAAGAATCCAAAAAAGCTACCTATAATTCCTCCGCCTTTTCCAATTTTACTTAAAGCAATAGAATTACTAATTCTATCATAAAATGTATAATCAAAAGGATTTATTCCGTCAAGTATAATTAATATACTTAAAAGTATAAACCCCATAGATAAAATTATTTTTCCTTCTTGATGATTAAATTTATCCAAGATAAAAACCATGCCTGATCCCACTATAATTAAAGGGAAAAAGTAAGATCCAAAGCCCATAAATGAAAAAGTGGTACCTCTAATTATAGAGCCTATTATTCCCATTTTAAAACTAAATAGACTTATCATAGATAGTATACCTATTGCAACAATAATGACTCCCATAATATCCTTATTATATTTATTCTTGTCTTCCATTTTCTTTGTAGTTTTCTTTCTACTTTTATTCAATTAAGTCACCTCAAATTCTTTAACTATGTAGTACCTAAGATACCCCCCTTTAAAGTACATACTGTAGTTATTATAGCATAATTTGGAATTCTATTCTATTTATTTTTATAACTCATAGTAAAGTTCTCGATTTTAATGGAATCTTTTTTATATGAGTTATAAAATTATATATTATAATGCTTTATTAGAGACTTTTTTTACTTTCTATGATATCATTAAGTTTTTTTAAAGCTGTGGAAAATCCGCCTACTTCATTGATTAGTTTATATTTAACGGCTTCTTCTCCTACTAATATTGTTCCTACATCATTGGCTATTTCATCTGTTGAATACATTAACTCAGTTAATATTTTATTACCTATTTCCGAAGTTCTTAGAATAAAGTTTATTATTCTTTGCTGCATTTTTTGAAAATACCTAAATGTCTGAGGTACTCCAATAACTAAACCAGTAGTTCTAATTGGGTGTATGGTCATAGTTGCAGTGGGAACAATAAAGGAATAATCAGTCGAAGTGGCTAGTGGTACTCCAATGCTATGTCCCCCGCCTAAAACTAAAGATACCTTTGGTTTATCAACTGAGTTTATTAATTCAGCAAGAGCTAATCCAGCTTCTACATCTCCACCTACAGTATTTAAAATAATGAAAATTCCCTCAATTTTAGGATCTTGCTGTGCAGCTATTAACAAGGGAATAATATGCTCATACTTTGTAGCTTTTTTATCATTGGGAGAGATTGTATGTCCTTCTATTTCTCCAATAATAGATATAAATTGAATGTTATTTTTTGTCTCTGGAATATTTGCAACTCCAAGTTCTTTAATGTTCTCTAATTTTTCTTTTTCCATGCAGTCTTTGTCGTTATCTTTTTTGGTCATAATTTCCTCCTAAAATAATTGATATCTATATCATTTGCTTAAAAAAATAATAATATTCTATTCAGAAATAAATTATCGTCTAAGTCAATCCATATAAATCGTAAAACACTTCACAATGTGTTTAAATACCTATATTATATGAATTTAATAATTATAAGATTTTATATAAAAAGTAAATAAGGTTTTAAGGCATATAAAAAAATTACATATATTCTAATTTAGAATATATGTAATAAAATATATAGTGGCCATCGTTTATCAGTCTAATTCTATTATAATCATATCATAGCCTATTTTTCTAATTGTATTCCAAGGTATTTCTGTACCATTGCTTTCTAATCCTAGAAGCCTGAAACCTAATCTTTTTTCGGGAACTAATAAGGATATAATTTTACCAGTTTCTTCATCAATTAAAAAATCACTATCAGCTATTAAGCCAAGTCTCCCTCCGTTATTTAAATTTACTATTTCTTTTTGACCTAATTCGAGTAAACGCATAAGATCTCCTCCTAATTATATATATTAAATAATATTCTAGAAATTTGATTTTATGCGTTATCATTTATGATAACATCTTATTAGATATTAATATCCTGAATGCCCAAAACCCCCTTTTCCTCTAGCAGTTTTATCTAATTCATCAGTTACTATTAAATCGGCCTTTTCATATTTAATAAATACCATCTGTGCAATCCTATCACCTTTATTGATTGTATAAGACTCTTTTCCAAGGTTAATGAGAATAACTTTAATTTCACCTCTATAGTCACTATCTATTGTTCCTATCCCATTTGCTAATGTTATTCCATGATTTAAAGCTAAACCTGATCTTCCTCTAATCTGAGCTTCGAAGCCCTTTGGTATTGAGATAAACAAACCAGTGGGTATCAATGCTCTATCAAGTGGCTTCAACTCTATAGGCTCATCGATATTAGCCTGTAAATCTATTCCCGCTGAGCCTTCCGTTTCATATTTTGGTAATTCAAACTGAGATTTATTTATTACATTTACTTTCAAATTAATCACACTCCATTAAAATAATATATTTTTTATTTTATCTTCAATAATATTTTGATTTTCAATATCTCCAACATATGCAATATTGATTTTTTCTCTATTAAATATAATACAAATTATTTCTTTTATATTATCTATACTCACTTTATCTATTTTATTTAATATCTCATCAGGAGATTGAACCATATTAAAAATAGAAAGAGATTTTCCTATTTCATACATTCGGCTAAAAGTTCCCTCCATACCAAGAACATAACTACCTTTCAGCTGTTCTTTAGATTTATCTAACTCATCTTTTGAAATTATATTATTTCTAATATCATTCATTTCATTTTCTATATGCTTTACTGTCTTTAATAACTGAGATGGATGCAATCCAGCATATATAGTTAATATACCTATATCCTTATATGATGATGGATATGATTCCACTGCATAAGCTAATCCTAAATCTTCTCTAATTTTTTGAAATAACCTTGAACTCATACTGCCGCCAAAGATATTATTTAATACCAATAGACCTTCTACATATTCAGAAGTGACTGGCACTCCTTCCATGCCAATACAAAAATTTAATTGCTCTGTATTTTTATTAATTCCTTTCATTTTATTGGTAAAATTATAAATACTATTAATCTCATAAATCTTTTTATTTGAATTATTAAAGTTCCCAAAATGATAATTTAACATTTTAAAAACTTCCTTGGTATCAATATTACCAGCTAAAGATATTACTATATTTTCAGGCCTATAATTATTAATAAAATAATCAATAATTTTTTCTCTACTTAAATTTTTAATTGTTTCTTCTGTACCAAGGATTGGACGACCAAGGGATGTGTTTTCAAACATTATCTCATTTAGTAGATCATTAACCATATCCTCTGGAGAGTCTAAATACATATTTATTTCTTCTATTATCACTGCTTTTTCTTTTTCTATATCTGATTCTGAAAATATTGAATTAGTCAACATATCTCCTAATACGTCTATGGCAATATCTATATGATTATATAATACCTTAGCATAATAGCAGGTACTTTCCTTACTAGTAAAGGCATTTAATTGACCTCCTATGTTATCTATTGTTTCGGCTATATCTTTAGCAGTTCGTTTCTTTGTACCTTTAAATAACATATGTTCAATAAAATGTGATATCCCATTATTATGCTTGTCCTCTTTTATAGATCCATTATTGATTATAATTCCAATAGAAACAGAGTTGACATAGGGAATCTTCTCCATGACAACTCTTATACCATTATCCAGTTTGTCTATTAAATACATTATTCTCCTCCAATACTACTAGTCATTTTTTATTTCTTTATTAGGAACTTGACCTAATTGAGTTTTAAGCAGATTGCCGAAATCTTTGATTTCATGCAAGTCGTTTATTCAGTGGCCAAAAAAGCCATCTTCAATTAGTTATGGTGCTTTTTTATTACATCACTTATTGTACCAATTTTATAGCCATTTTGGTATAGATATTTTATTATTTCTGGCAATGCTTTAACGGTTTCCTCTGTTGGATGCATTAAAACAATTGCAGAGTTATGTGCTTTTGAAGTAACTCTTTCAATAATAACATTTTTTGTACTATCCTTTCTCCAATCTATGGTGTCTATACTCCACATTATAAGTTCATACCCTAAATCCTTTGCCGCTTTTATCGTATTATCATTATAAGCACCTGATGGGGGGGCAAAATACTTTGAATCAATATTTAGAGTTTCTTTAATTATATTATGAGCTTTCAGTATTTCTTCTTTGTTTCTATCATAAGATAACTTATCATAGTCCTTGTGGCTATAACCATGATTTCCAATTTCATGGTTATTATCATATATAGTCTTTAGTATATCCTTATTTTTTTCAGCCCATTGACCTGTTACAAAATATGTAATTTTAATATCATTATCCTTGAAAATTTGTAACATGTTTGGAAGGTGCTCATTTCCCCAATCAACATTACAAGCAAATGCTATTATCTTGTCATCAATATTTCCCTGATAATATACGTCAGAATTAAAAGTTTCTTCTGATTTGTTATAAACTACTGAAATACCTAAGACTATTATAGCTAATATTAACACAATTAAAATAGTTAATAAAGTCTTTTTATTTATGACAACTAATCTCATATATATCCCTCCAATATCTTTTATATCTATATATATTCAAGGGATTGAGAAAATATCCTAAAAACAAAAACATGAACCTTATTTTGGTTCATGCATTAGTATATTACTCTTCAGTTTTAGTTTCTTCAGGTAACAGTACTTTTCTAGATAGATTTACTCTACCTTGATTGTCTATTTCCATGACTTTAACTAATATTTCATCTCCTATAGCTAATACATCCTCTACTTTATTTACTCTTTCTCTAGCTATATTAGATATATGAAGTAAACCTTCCTTACCATTTAAAACATCTACAAAAGCACCAAAACTAGTTATGCGTGTTACCTTACCTAAATAAATATCTCCTACTTCAACTTCTTTAACTATTTTATTTATCATATCCATTGCTTTTTCTCCATCTTCTTGAGTTACTGAAGCAATGAATACCTTACCATCATCGTCAATATCAATTTTTACACCTGTTTCATCGATTATCTTATTAATCATTTTACCGCCAGGCCCGATTATATCTCTTATTTTATCTGGATTTACTTGCATTGTATACATTTTTGGTGCATAAGGTGATAAATTTTCTCTTGGAATTGAAATAGTTTCAGCCATTTTATCTAGAATATAAAGTCTTCCCTTTCTAGCTTTTTCTAGAGCTTCCTCTAAAATTGGTTTATCTATTCCAGCTATTTTTATATCCATTTGTATAGCTGTAATTCCATCTTTAGTCCCAGCTACTTTAAAGTCCATATCTCCTAAATGATCTTCCATACCTTGTATATCAGAAAGAATAGCTACTTTACTATCTTCTTTTATCAATCCCATGGCTATTCCAGCTACAGGAGATTTTATAGGTACACCCGCATCTAATAAAGCTAGAGTACTCCCACAAACACTAGCTTGTGATGAAGATCCATTTGAGCTAAGAACTTCAGATACAAGTCTAATAGTATAAGGGAAAACATCTTCTGATGGTATAACTGGTTCAAGCGCCCTTTCAGCTAATGCACCATGCCCTATTTCTCTTCTTCCTGGGCCTCTTAGAGGTCTAGCATCACCAACTGAATATGGTGGGAAATTATAATGATGCATATATCTTTTAGATTCTTCCTCTCCTAATCCATCAATAACTTGGGCATCACTAATAGCACCTAAAGTAGCAATTGTTAGAACTTGAGTCTGACCTCTTGTGAACAATCCAGATCCATGAGTCCTTGGAAGTAAGCCTACATCAGTAGTAATAGGACGTATCTCATCTACTTTTCTATTATCAGGTCTCAATCCTTCTTCAAGAATTAGCCTTCTAACTTCCTCTTTTAGCATATCTTCTATTATTTCATTTATATCCTGCTCTGATTCTGGGTATTCTTCTAAAAATACATCTTTAATTTCTTTATTTACTTTATCAATATTATCTAATCTTTCTTGTTTTTCAAAAGTACTTATAGCATCAATTAATTTTTCTCTACCAAAGTCAATGATTTTTTCTTTAATTTCTTCATTTGGTCTAAATAAATTATACTCTTTTTTAGGTTTTCCTACTTCTTTTGCAATATTCTCGATAAAATTACATAGCTCTATAATCTCTTTATGTGCCGTTAAAATACCTTCTAGCATAACTTTCTCTGTAACTTCATTTGCACCTGCTTCTACCATCATTATAGCATCTTTTGTTCCTGCTACTACAAGATGAATTTCAGATTTGTCTCTTTCTTCGCTAGTTGGGTTAATAATAAATTTTCCATCTATTAGTCCTATAAGAGCTGATCCTGTAGGACCATTAAAAGGAATATCTGATATAGATAAAGCTATAGAAGAGCCTATCATTGCAACTATTTCTGGCGAATGGTCCTGATCAACAGATAAGACCGTAGCTATAACTTGTACATCATTTCTATATCCATCCGGAAATAATGGTCTAAGGGGTCTATCTATAAGCCTTGAAGTTAAAATTGCTTTTTCACTTGGTCTACCTTCTCTCTTAATAAACCCTCCAGGTATTTTTCCTACTGAATATAGTTTTTCTTCGTAATCAACACTAAGGGGAAAAAAGTCTATCCCTTCTCTTGGTTCCTTAGAAGCTGTAGTAGTCGCTAGAACAACTGTATCTCCATATTGTACCATGCAAGCACCACTAGCCTGTTCTGCCACTTTGCCTATGGTTACAGTAAGGTCTCTACCAGCTAATTTATACTGGAATTTTCTTTCCATGCAATACCTCCTTAATCTTTAATATATTTATTATATCCTTATTTAATAAAAATATCTAAAATAAGAAAAGCTTCTAACAAAATATAAAATGTAGCTTTTCTTGGCCACTGCATAAACAACTTGCATGAAATCAAAGATTTCGGCAATCTGTTTAAGACCCATTTAGGTCAAGTAATATATAATATTAAAAAATTTCCTCTTCGTTATAAATCAATAGAGCGGGATACCCCCGCTCTTATTAACCTCTGATGCCTAATTTTTCAATTAAAGAACGATATCTTTCAATATCATTATTTTGTAGATATTTTAAAAGGCCTCTTCTTTGACCTACCATTTTAAGTAATCCTCTTCTTGAATGGTGATCTTTTTTATGAGCTTTTAAATGCTCGTTTACAGAATTGATTCTGTGTGTTAAAATTGCAATTTGTACTTCTGGTGAACCTGTATCACCTTCGTGCAATTTGTAATCATTAATAATTTGTTCTTTTACTTCTTTTGTTAACATAAATAATACACCTCCAAAATTTTGATATACTCCCATAGCTGTGTAAGACGCCGAGGATACGTTAAACATAGCCATAGGTAATGTAACAATATAATAGTATCATAATAAATAATAAATGTAAATATTAATGTCTTAATTTAATCATCTCTATATCTATTTTCATTTGTTTTATCAAATCTTCTTTTGTTTGAAATTTAATATCATCTCTTAAAAATTCTAAAAACTCAATTTCTAAAGTTTTACCATATATATCTCCTTTAAAATTTAATATATAAGTCTCTATCTTCAATATATCTTCATTAAAGGTAGGATTATAACCAATATTTGTAGCAGATATATATCTATTGTTATCTATTATGGTATTAGTCATATATACTCCATTTTTAGGTATTACATAGTTATCAATAGGTTCTATATTAGCTGTTGGAAATCCTAATTTATTTCCTCTGTTTTTTCCTGGGATAACTTTTCCTATAATGGAATATGGTCTACCTAATATATTTAAAACATCCATAATATTTCCATTAGCTATTAACTCTCTTATGCTAGAACTACTGATAATCTCATTATTTTCATAAACAGGGTCTAATACAATTACGTCTATACCATATTTTTTACCAAGCTCCATTAAGTAATTAGAATCTCCCGAAGCTTTATATCCAAATCTATAATCAAATCCAACTACAAGTAATTTTCCATTCATTTTATTTATAATGATATCTTTAACGAAATCTTGTCCAGATAATTTCATTATCTTATCATCGAAATCTAATAGATAGATAATATCTATTCCTAATTCTTCAGCAATTTTAAATTTTTGTTTATTATTGGTTATCATATTTGGCCTATTATTATCTACTATAGTTTTGGTATGACTTTTAAATAATAGAAGTGATGACTTTATACCTAACTCCTTAGATTTAGATATCATAGTTTTTATTAATTGCTGATGACCTATGTGAATGCCATCGAAATTTCCTAAAGCAATAGCTGTATTAAATCTTGTTTCATTATAGTTTAATAGATCGATAATTTCCATGTATACCACCTTATATTATTAAAACTTTGTCCATTTTCAAGTAAAATTGAGAGTCAATTCTGCTAATCTTTCCTATTCCAATAAATATATTTTTACAATAAACTCTAAGCAATTTATTAACCTTAATTTCATCCATAAGATTAAATTGTAACACAACACCATTGATTAATTTAGAATATAATTCCTCTGGAACAATAAATGCCTCTAAATGGTCTAAAGCTTTATCCATAGGAACTATGATTTTTGAAACTTCTTCTAAATTCAATTTTCTAATATGCTCAATACTATAAGCACTTTCAATTTTAAAACTTCCTGCACCTACTCTCAGTAAATATGACATATAACCATATGTACCCAAATCCATACCAATATCATCACATAATGTTCTTATATAAGTACCTCTAGAACATTTTGTATAAAAAATAATTTTTCTACAATCTTCTATATTCAATACTTTTTGTTCATATATTCTAATATTCCTGGGAGTACGTTCAATAGTCTTACCTTCACGTGCCAATTCATAAAGTTTCTTACCTTTATGCTTCAAAGCAGAATACATAGGTGGCAGTTGAGATACATCACCTATATATCTTGACATGGCCTTGATAATATCTTCTTCACTAACGATTTTATTTGAAGAAGATATTATCTTACCATCTATATCTTGAGTATCTGTCCTAGATCCTAGTGTTAATTCTCCAATATATTCCTTGTCACTATCAAGAAGATATTCTGCGATTCTAGTTCCCTTTCCTATACATAGTGGTAATACTCCCGATGCATTTGGATCTAAAGTTCCAGTGTGTCCAATTTTTTTTGTTTTTAATGTTTTTCTTAAAAGACTTACGGCATCATGTGAAGTCATTCCCTTTGGCTTAAAAAAGTTTATTATACCATTCATATAATCACCTAAAATACTTTCTCTAGTTCATTTAAAATCAATTCTTCGGCAATATCTATAGGAGAATTAATAGTACATCCTGCTGCTCTTATATGTCCTCCACCACCTAAATTAGCACAAAGGGAAGATACATCTACATATCTTTTACTTCTCATACTAACTTTTATTTCTTCTTCATTAAACTCTTTGAGTATAGTTGCAACTTCTACAGAAGTAATTTCCCTAATAAATGAAACTATGCCTTCTGTATCTTCCATTTTAGCATTGACTTCTTCAACCATACTACGAGTTATCTTTACTATAGCAACCTTATTTTCAAAATATAGCTTTAAGGTTTCAAGGGCTTTTATAAACAACATAGTTCTCTCTATACTTCTGCTTTGGTATAAATTTATATTTATATTACCTTTGTCAATTCCTGTTCTTATTAATTCTGCAGCAATTTCATGGGTTTCTGCACTAGTATTATCATACATAAAACTACCAGTATCTGAGCTTATTGCAGTATAAATACAAGAAGCTATATCTTTATTAATAGGAATTTTTAGTCTATTTATTAGTTTATATACTAATTCACCAGTTGCAGCTGCATTGCTATCTACAATATTTATATGTCCAAAATTAATATTGCTAATATGATGATCAATATTAATAATTGTTTTAGCTTGATTCAATAAATCTTTATTTTTTCCTAATCTACTTTCATCACTAGTATCTAGAGTAATCAAAAGATCTATATTATCATCATGGTTATATTCATTAATTATATTTATATTTGGAAGAAATAAAAAATCAGAGGGAATCTCATCAGTTTTAAGTATAAAAACTCTTTCTTTTATATTTTTGAGGGCCATCCATAAGGCAAGTATTGAGCCTATATTATCACCATCTGGCTGAACATGTGAAACAATATAAATATTTTCACTTTCTTGAATTTGTTTGATTGCTAAATCAAATAAATTTTCAATATTATTCATCATATTTCTCTTCCTCATATACATTAGAGTCCTTATTTACTTCTTCAATTAATTTAGACATATAAATACCTTGCTCTATAGACTCATCTAAAACAAAGATTGGCTCAGGAGCATATCTTAAATCTATTCTACTACTTATTTCTTTTCTAATAAATCCTTTTGCACTTTCTAGTCCCAATAGAGTGTTTTCCTTTTCTTCTTTATTTCCAAATACTGAGACATAAATCTTTGCGTATCTTAAATCTCTAGTTACTTCCACCTTTGTTATAGTTGTCATGGAATTAACTCTTGGATCTTTAAGTCCATTATAAATCAGTTCTGAAACCACCCTTTTTACTTCTTCGGAAATTCGATTGAGTCTTTTATTGTTCATTTTTTCACCTCTATTTCTCGACTTCTTTTAGAACGTAAGCTTCTAATAAGTCTCCTTCTTTTATATCATTATAATTTTCTAATCCTAATCCTGCTTCATATCCTGATAGTACTTCTCTTGCATCATCTTTAAATCTTTTTAAAGATGATACCCCACCTTCAAATATAACAATATCATTTCTAAGAAGTCTTATCTTCCCATTTCTAGCTATTTTTCCATCTAATACATAAATACCAGCTATAGTGCTTCCATTAGGTAATCTAAATGTAGCCCTAACCTCAGCTCTTCCTATTACTTCTTCAACAATTTTTGGTGCATGCATACCTTTAATTGCGGCTTGAATATCTTCGATTGCCTCATAAATCACCCTATATGTTCTAACATCTACTTTTTCTCTTTTAGCTACTTCTATAGCGTTTAAATTAGGTCTAACATTAAAGCCAACAACAATAGCATTAGATGCAGAGGCAAGCATAATATCAGATTCAGTAATTCCTCCTACACCACCATGGATAATATTAGTTTTAACTTCATCAGTATTAAGTTTTTCAAGGGACTGCCTTAATGCTTCAATAGAACCTCTAACGTCGCCTTTTATAATAATATTTAAATCTTTTATCTCACCTAATTTTATTCTTTCAAATAAATCATCTAAAGATACTTTTTGGTCAGATTTCATTTGTTCTGCTCGCACGATTTCCTTATGTTTCTCACCTAATGATCTAGCAGTTTTTTCATCATTTACTGCATACAATAAATCTCCTGCATTTGGAACCTCAGATAATCCGAGTATTACTACAGGCGTTGATGGACCAGCTTTTTTAACTCTCTTGCCTTTATCATCAAGCATTGCTCTCACTCTACCAAAGGAAGAACCAGAAACAACCATATCTCCAACTTCCAAAGTTCCTTTTTGAACTAATACAGTAGCTAATGGTCCCTTTCCTTTATCAAGTTGAGCTTCTACAATTGTACCCACTGCATTCCTATTTGGATTAGCTTTTAACTCTTGCATTTCTGCAACAAGTAATATCATTTCAAGCAACTCTTCTATTCCTTGACGATTTTTGGCTGATACTGGCACTGTTATAGTGTCCCCACCCCAATCCTCTGGAACTAAAGCATTCTCTACTAATTCTTGTTTGATTCTATCTATATTGGCTGTAGGTTTATCCATTTTATTAATTGCTACGATTATTGGAACCTTAGCAGCCTTAGCATGATTTATTGCTTCTATGGTCTGAGGCATAACTCCATCATCAGCTGCTACGACTAATATGGCAATGTCTGTCACTTGTGCACCTCTAGCACGCATAGACGTAAAAGCTTCGTGACCTGGTGTATCTAAGAAACATATTTTTCTGTTATTAATATTCACAGCATAAGCACCTATATGCTGAGTAATTCCTCCAGCTTCAGATTTTGTAACACTAGTTTCTTTAATAGCATCTAGTAAAGAGGTTTTACCATGGTCTACGTGTCCCATTACCGTTACTATAGGAGCTCTAGATTTTAAATCTTCTGGATTATCTTCATAGTCTAAATTAAATTCATCTTCTATTAATCCTTGACTTTCTTTAGAAGCTTCTTTTATCGTTAACTCAATGCCAAATTCTTCAGCAACTATAATCGCTATATCAGAATCTATTGATTGATTTTGGTTTACCATTACTCCTAACCCTATTAATTTAGAAATTATTTGTGATGGACTTACACCTATTTTATCAGCTAAATCTTTTACAATGATATTATCTTCGATTTCTATAACAACCTCATTCCCTTCTTTACTAATTATAGTATTTTCTTTACCCATACTATTATTCTTCACTTTATTTTTATTTCTTTGTTTCTTATTCCTTTGTTTTGTATTATCCCTATTTTCTATTTCTTTAACAATTTTTTCATCTTCTTCGACATCTCTTTTACTGCTAATCTTGTTACTATCTTTTATATTTTCATCAATATCATCAAACTTTTCACCAACTATGTTTTCCTCTTCTTCCTCTGATAATAATGATTTTATTATCCTTGCATCTTCATCTTCTAAAGCACTCATATGATTGCTTACAGTTATGTCTAAACTAGCAATTTTTTCAATTAAATCTTTGCTGCTAATTCCTAATTCCCTAGCCAATTCATATACTCTAATTTTTTTCATATTATATACCCCCTATCATATTAAAAGGTGATATTTCTTATTTTCCCAATTTTGATTGAATTATATCTTTTAAACTTTCATATACATCGTTTGGTACTTCAACTTCTAAAGTTCTAGATAGTTTTTTACCTTTCTGTGCAAGTTCTAAACACTCAAGATTGGAGCATATATATGCTCCACGTCCATTCATTTTACCAGTTATATCAATACTTACTTCTTTTTCATTATTTCTTACAACTCTTATTAATTCTTTCTTTGGTTTGCCTTCACCACAAGCAATGCATTTTCTTAGAGGAATCTTTTTCTTTTTCAAATAATCACCTCTTATTGATTTTCTTGATTATATTGTGACTCAGATTTTATATCTATTTTCCAATTTGTTAATTTTGCTGCTAATCTTGCATTTTGACCTTCTTTACCTATAGCTAAGGAAAGTTGATAATCTGGTACTACTACAACAGCGGACTTTTCTTTTTCATTAGTTATAACATTTAATACTTTAGAAGGACTTAAGCTGTTTGCAATAAATTCTCCTATATCTTTACTCCAAATTACAATATCTATTTTTTCACCTTTTAATTCATCTACTATTACTTTTACTCTACTTCCTTTAAAACCTACACATGAGCCAAGAGGATCTACATTGGAATCTTTAGAGAAAACTGAAATCTTTGTTCTAGAACCGGCTTCTCTAGATATAGAATATATTTCAACTATTCCATCATTGATTTCTGGAACCTCTAACTCAAATAGTCTCTTCACAAGATTAGGATGTGATCTAGATAATATTATCTGAGGTCCTTTCGTTGTCTTTTTGACCTCTGATATAAGTAATTTTAACCTATCTCCCTGATTATACTCTTCACCTTCCATTTGCTCAGAAGGTGGCAATATCCCCTCAGTCTTTCCTAAATCTATATATACATTATTTTTACTAATTCGCTGAACTAATCCAGTAATTATCTCATTCTCTCTATTTATAAATTCATCATAAATTACATCTCTTTCTGCATCTCTTATTCTTTGAATAACTACTTGTTTAGCAGTTTGAGCCGCTATCCTGCCGAAATCCTTTGGGGTGATTTCTACTTTTAAAATATCTCCAGTCTGAAATCTATCATCAATTTCTTTTGCATCTTCTAAGCTTATTTCAAGGTATTCGTTTTCTACTATATCCACTACTTCTTTTAATGCCAACACTTTTACCTTCCCAGTTTCTCTATCCATTTCAACTTCAACATTTTGGGATGCATTGAAGTTTTTCTTATAGCTAGAGATAAGTGCCGACTCAAGAGCATCAAATATTACATCTTTAGAAATGCCCTTCTCTTTTTCAATTTCACGAAGGGCATCGATAAAATCTCCATTCATTCATTAAACCTCCTTAAAATTTAACTGCCAATTTAATTAAAGCAATGCCTTCCTTAGGTATTGTAACAATTTCATTAATCTCTGTTCTTATTACAATTGTTTTTTCTTCATAATCCTCTAGAATACCTTCTATTATCTTTTTACCCTTCAGTGCTCATATAATTTTATTTCAATTTCTTTTCCTAGATTTCTTTTCAAATCCTTATCATTCTTTAGAGGTCTATCTAATCCTGGAGATGAAACCTCTAAATAATATGGCGTAGTGATAGGATCTTTCTCGTCTAGTTTATCACTTAATAATTGACTTACCTTTTGACAATCATCTAAGTTTATTCCGCCTGGCTTATCAAGATATACTCTTAGAAAATAATTTGAACCCTCTTTTAAAAATTCTACATCTACTAACTCATATCCTAACTCATCTGCTAACTGCTCACATATTTCTTTGACAATACTTATTATGCCTTTTCTATTCAATCAATTCACCTCCATAAATGTTTACTTAATATTATGCAAGAACAATATCAATAAAAAATCAAGAGTGGGTTAACCCACTCTTTCCCAGAAAAAATTCATTTTTGTCAAATTAATTATATCATAAATTAAGGAAAAATCAAATATTAAAAAGGCTTATTTGATTACTTAATGGCAAATCACCTAAACAACCATGATTAGTTAATACTTCTAATACAGGTTTACTTACTTTGCCACGATTAACTAAGTCTTCTATAGATATAAATCTAGAGATATTTCTTTCTTCGACAATTTTTCTGGCTACATTTTCACCAAGACCTTCTAGGCTTTTAAGTGGTGGTAGAATCCCATTTTCATCAATTATAAATCTATCACTATCTGATTTGTAAATATCTACATTTTGGATATTATAACCCCTTGCATACATTTCTAAAACAACTTCTAGAACTGTTAGCAAATTCTTTTCCTTTGCGGTCATATCATTTCCTAGTTTTTCCAATTCCTGAATCTTGTTTTTAACAGTTTCTTTACCTTTAATAACTAAATCTGCATCGAAATCATTAGCCTTAATAGTAAAGTAAGTGGCATAAAACGTTTCAGGAAAATATACTTTAAAATAGGCTATTCTAAAAGACATCATAACATAAGCAGCAGCATGAGCTTTGGGGAACATATATTTAATTTTATTACAAGACTCTATGTACCATTCCGGCACATTTAAACTTCTCATTTCCTCTTCATCTTCCTTAGATAAGCCTTTCCCTTTTCTAACCTTTTCCATGATTTTAAAGGATTTCTTCTTATCCATCCCTGAGTTAATTAAGTTTAACATTATATCTTCTCTAGTAGAAATTACCTTGCTTAATGGTGCAATATTTTCTTTAACAAGGCTTTGAGCATTATTTATCCATACATCTGTACCATGAGATAATCCACTAATTCTTACTAGTTCAGAAAAGGTACTAGGCTTGGTATCAATAAGCATTTGTCTTACAAATTTTGTACCGAATTCAGGTATTCCTAAAGTTCCTACTTCACAATTTATATCATCTTTAGTTATTCCTAATGATTCAGTACTGGTAAACAACTTCATAGTCTTTGGCTCGTCTAGAGGGATTTTAGTAGGATCAACTCCCGTTAGGTCACCGAGCATTTTGATTATAGTAGGCACATCGTGCCCAAGAATATCTAACTTTAATATTCTTCCACCAATAGCATTATAATCAAAATGAGTTGTTATTACACCTGACTTTTTATCATCTGCAGGATATTGAATGGGAGTGAAATCCAAAATATCCTTATATTTTGGAACAATCATAACTCCACCAGGATGTTGACCTGAAGTCCTTTTGATTCCAGTACACCCTTGAACCAGTCTATTAATCTCGGCCACATTGACACTTATATCTCTTTCTTCAAAATATTTTTTAACAAACCCATATGCAGTTTTTTCAGCAATTGTTCCAATAGTTCCTGCTCTAAAAACATAACCTTCTCCGAAAAGTTCTTCAGTGTACTTATGTGCTACAGACTGATATTCTCCTGCAAAATTTAAGTCAATATCTGGCTCTTTATCACCTTCAAATCCTAAAAAGACTTCAAATGGAATATCATGACCATCTTTGTTCAATTTAGCTTGGCATTTAGGACAGATTTTATGTGGAAGATCTGCACCAGAAGCTATAGATCCATCATTAAAAAATTCACTATATTTACAATTAGGACAGACATAATGCGGAACCAATGGATTTACTTCTGTAATACCACTCATTGTAGCTACAAAAGATGAGCCTACTGAGCCCCTAGAACCTACTAAGTATCCATCTTCTAAAGATTTCCAAACAAGCTTCTGTGCAATTATATACATAACAGCATAACCATTTTTCATTATAGAACCAAGTTCCCTTTCCAAACGTTTTTCCACAATTTCTGGCAAAGGATTGCCGTATACTTCTACTGCTTTATCATATGTTATCCTTCTTAATTCTTCTTCAGCACCTTCAATGACTGGTGGAAAAGTTCCTTCTGGGATTGGTAATATTTCCTCTATCATATCATTTATCAAATTAGTGTTTTTTATAACTACTTCTTCTGCAATTTCCTTACCAAAGTATGAAAATTCTTCTAGCATCTCTTCGGTGGTTCTAAAATATAAAGGCGGCTGAATATCTGCATCTTGAAATTTTTGACCCGACATTAGTATTCTTCTATATATCTCATCTTCTGGATCTAGGAAATGTACATCTCCAGTTGCTACAACAGGCTTTTTATTCTCTTTTCCCAATTTATATATTTTTTTATTTATTTCTCTCAACTGATTCTTATCTTTTACTATCCCTTCCCTAACTAAATACATATTATTTTCAATTGGTTGAATTTCTAAATAATCATAAAACTTTACAATTTTTCTTATTTCATTTAGGCTTCTATTTTTTATTATTGCTTTATATAATTCTCCTGCTTCACATGCACTACCAATTATTAGACCTTCTCTATTTGCTTCTATAAGAGATTTTGGAATTCTCGGTCTTCTATGGAAATAGTTTATATGTGACTCTGATACTAATTTATATAAATTTTTAAGACCAATTAAATTTTTAGCTAGTATAATTATATGAAAGCTTTCATCCTTTGAAAAATCTTTTCTAGAATTTAAAGTATTTATCTGTCTAAAGTTTATTATATTTCTTTCTTTTAAAATATCTAATATCTTAAGAAATATTTTAGCTGTAGCAGTAGCATCATCTACAGCCCTATGATGATTAACTAAATCTACATTCAGGTGTTTAGCCACAAGATTCAATTTATGGCTCTTCAAAGATGGAAACACCGCTCTAGATAACTCCAATGTATCTAGTACTGGATTGTTTAGTTCTATATTGACCAGCTTCATCTTTTCTCTAATGAATCCGATATCAAAAGAAGCGTTATGTGCAACTAAAACATCGTCTCCAATAAATCTTACAAAATCTAAAATTACATCTTTAATAATTGGCTTGTCTTTTACCATATTATCTGTAATACCTGTAATGTTGGTAATTAATTCTGGTATTGGTCTTTCAGGATTTATTAACTGACTATAAGTATCTATAATTTCTCCATCTCTAATTTTAACAGCACCAATCTCCGTTATCATATCATTTATAGCAGATAATCCAGTAGTCTCTATATCAAAAACAATATAAGTTGAATAATCTTTATTTTGATCAAAATTGGTTATTATTTCTTTCTTATCATTTATTAAATAGCCTTCCATACCATATATCATTTTTATACCTAATGATTTACTCAGAATCATGGCTTCTGGAAAGCTTTGAACAATACCATGATCAGTTATAGCCAACGCTTTATGTCCCCATTCTTTAGCTCTAGTTGCGATTTTTTTCAGTGGCGTAACTCCATCCATCGAACTCATTTGTGTATGAAGATGTAATTCCACTCTTTTTTCCTCTGCATTATCTTTTTTTCCAGATTTATCAATTCTATTAAGTGATTTCAGTATTATTACTGTACTCTTAGAGTAGTTATCAAACATTACATCTCCTTCAACTTTTATATGAGAATCATTTGCTACATTTATAAGAAACTCAGATGTTTGTTCTTCTGATAAAAATACTTTCACAGTAATAGAGTCTGTAAGATCTGAGACATAGAATGTGACTAGGGTCTTATTGTCTCTAATTTCTCTAGTTTCAATTTGAAAAACTATACCTTCTATTACACAAGAGCCAGTTTGCATATTAATATCTTTTACTTTAATAGGTGAATCTTTTATTTCTTTTCCATAGATATAATACTTATTAGGCCTGTTTGAGCTATTATTAAAGGAATTGGTTTTAGAACTTTCAGCTATATTGATAATAGCATCCTTTGCAATTTCTTTTTCTTCAACACTCTTTTGATCAAGAAAGCCTTCCGCTTCCATAAATTGATGCTCAGAAATTTTGATGTCTATATTTAAATCTATTTCTTCTAAAATTGCATTTTTAATTTTTTCTATAATTTCATTTTTTTCTAGTGAGTGATATGCTACCTCATTCGGCGGAAAAATTACAAGGGAGTCATTAATGATCTCCCATTTTAAACCTTTAATCCAAGAATTACTAGACTCAATTTCCAATTTAATAATTTCTAGAATATTGTCTTCATAAAACTTTATCTTGTCTTCAATGCTTCCTATGACATTATATCTAAATCTTATCTGCACTTTAAATTGAGTAAACTTATCTTTGAAAACTTTATTTATTTTATTAGATATTATATTATTAATTAAGATAGAAGATTCAAGGTATACTATTAAGGTCATTGTTTTTTTAAATATCTGAATTTTATTAATGATAATTTTTAAGTTCCTAATATCCTCTAGTCCTTTTTTTGTAATAAATTCTGAAAGATATAGTTGATTATTCTTCATGTATAATTTATCCCCCTTCTCCTCCTGGGATATGAATATATTATAACTTTTCTATTTCTTTTAATAATTCATCAAGTAAATTTTCTTCTCTGACCTTTTTTATTATTTCGCCTTTTCTAAAAATAAGTCCTTCACCTTTTCCTCCAGCTATTCCTATATCTGCTTCCCTAGCTTCTCCAGGACCATTTACTGCACATCCCATTATAGCAACTTTTATATGTTTATTAATTCCTTCAAGCCTTTTTTCAGCCTCTTCTACTATATTAATTAAATCAATATTTGTTCTTCCACAAGTAGGACATGATATTATTTCTAAGCCTTCATTCAATAGGTTAAGGGATTTAAGAATTTCTCTACCTACTTTCACTTCTTCTACAGGGTCACCTGTCAAAGATATTCTTACTGTATCTCCTATACCCATTGACAACAAGGCACCTATTCCAACAGAGGATTTAACAGTTCCCCTCCAAATTGGTCCAGCTTCAGTTATTCCTAAATGTAACGGATAATCTACCATATTAGACATCTTTTCATATGCTTTAATAGTAAGAGGTACGTTACTTGCTTTTAAAGAAATTTTTATATCATAGAAATCCATATCTTCTAATAATCTGATTTGTTCTAAAGCGCTATAAACCATAGAATCCTCATTTACACCATTATATTTTTCTAAAAACTCCTTCTTTAGAGAACCAGCATTTACTCCAACCCTAATAGAGATATTATTTTCTTTACAGGCTTTTACAACTTCTTTTACTTTGTCTAAAGAACCTATATTTCCTGGGTTTAACCTTAGTCCATCAGTTCCATACTTAATAGATTCTAAGGCTAGTCTATAGTCATACTGAATATCAGCAATTATTGGAATATTAATTTGTCTTTTTATCTCTTTTATAGCCTTTGCATCTTCCAAATCCGTAATAGCAGATCTAATAATGTCGCAACCTGCATCCTCTAATTTTTTTATTTGACTAATAGTAGAAACAATATCTTTTGTCAATGTATTAGTCATAGATTGAATTGAAATAGGGTTATCTCCACCAATTAGTACATTACCAACTTTGATTACCTTAGTTTTTTTTCTAATCAATTTTATCACCTACTAAAAAATATTAAATTTGAGTATATCTCTATAAGTTACTAATAACATTAGTGATATCAATAGAACAAAGCCAACAAAATGTATGAATCCCTCTTTCTCTGGAGCTATTGGTTTTCCTCTGACCAATTCTATTAACAAAAATACTATCCTACTTCCATCTAATGCTGGTATAGGAAGTAAATTGAAGAAGCCTAAGTTAATGCTAATAAAACCTAAGATATAGAGTAGATTATATACTCCAAGTTTTGCAGCTGCTCCTACTTCATGAATTACACCAACGGGACCTGATAAATGCTTAATTCCAACTTTACCTTTGAATATCATTCCTACGAAATCAAACATTAATCCTAGAAACATTAAAGTTTTTTCAAATCCACCTTTTATAGCTAAGGATATAGACTTTTCATATTTAGGTGCTATACCAATTATAGTTCTTCCTTCTTCATCAACTGTAGGTTTAACCATAAGTTTTTTTACTTGACCATCTCTTTCAACTTGTATTTCTATCTCTTTATTAGGGTCAGAGTTGTTTATGGAGTTAGCTATAGATTCCCAGTTATTTGTTTCTATACCATTTATGCTAATTATAACATCATTTGATATTAATCCACTTTTCTCTGCAGGTGAATCTGGCAATGCCTTATCTACTATATTTATTGGCATACCTATTCCGTAAGAAACAATGGCTAATATAACAATTGCTAAGATGAAATTCATAATTGCTCCTGCTGCTACAACTGCTATTCTTGACAATGCAGAAACCTTATTGAAACCTCTAGGATCGTCAGAAACTTCATCTTCACCTTCCATTTTTACATATCCACCAATTGGTAATGCTCTTAAAGTATATTCAGTTTCTCCTTTTTTCTTTTGAAATAATTTAGGCCCCATGCCTATAGAAAATTCATTAACTTTAATTCCTACAATTTTGGCTACGGCAAAGTGACCAAATTCATGTACTAATATTACCATCAAAAAAACAAATATTGCTGATACCGCTGTTAACATTTAAACACCACCTATATTTTAAATTAAAAAGATACTAATATAGTAGTATATTACTGGGACAGTAAAAATTATACTATCAAATCTATCTAATACACCACCATGTCCAGGCATTATAGACCCATAATCCTTTATTCCACAAATTCTCTTTATTTTTGAAGCCGCTAAATCTCCTAATTGAGCTATTACTGAGCAAACAATAGAAAGTAGAATAATTTTCCACATAGGATTTAAATTAAAGTATATTGAATATATGATAAGTAAAATAGTACTACCTAATATACCTCCTATAGATCCTTCTATTGTTTTCTTAGGGCTGATTTTAGGGCATAATTTTCTTTTTCCAAATAAATTCCCTGCTATATATGCAAATGTATCTGTACCAAATGCTATAATAAAAACTAGCCAAATATACTTACTATTATCTAAATATATAATATGAAAAAGCAAAAACGGAATATATGCTATTCCCAAAAGAGTTATTGATATATCCTCTATAGATATATTTTTATTAGTAATAAATAAGATAAGTAAAGTAATAATAAGTAAAGTAATAATAAGTCCTAAATATTTATTTTCTAACATAATATTTATAAACAATCCAGTTACTCCTAAATATCCTATTAGATAAATAGGCTTAATATTAACTTTCTCTATAGCCTTATAAAATTCTCTTAAACCAATTATCGAAACTATATAAACAGCAAAAGATAACAAATATCCTCCCTTTGAGACAATGAAAATTAATAGGATTAAACCAACTAAGCCACTAAAGAATCTCTTGCTTAAATCTTTCACTTATATTCCTCCAAATCTTCTATTTCTTTTTTGATAATCAATAATGGATAATAATAAATGTTTTTCTGTAAAGTCTGGCCATAGTATATCATAAAAGCAAAATTCTGTATAAGCTATTTGATATAACATAAAATTACTAAGTCTAAGTTCTCCACTTGGTCTAATAAGCAAATCAGGATCAGGTTGCCCTTTTGTATAAAGATAATTGGAAAAGTTAGTCTCATTTAAATCATCTATATTAATTTTACCCATTTCTATATCAATTAAAATGTTTTTAATTCCAAATATTATTTCATCTCTTCCACCATAGTTTAGTCCAATATTTAATATCATTCCAGTATTTTGGGATGTAGTTCTCATGGTTTTTATTACTTCATCTTTAGCATACTTTGGTAATTTTTCAATATCTCCCATAATTTGTACTTTGACATTATTCTTATGTAATTTATCTAATTCTCGCATTATATATTGGACTAAAATTTTCATCAAGCCTTGTACTTCCTCCAGAGGCCTCTTCCAATTTTCTGTTGAAAAAGCATAAAGTGATAAATGTTTTATCCCCAAATTAGAGGCAGCTCCAACAATTTCAATTACTCTTTCCATTCCTTCTTGATGACCGAAATTTCTTGGTAAAAATCTTTTTTTTGCCCATCTACCATTTCCATCCATAATTATTGCAACATGTTTCGGAAGATTTATCATATCAATTTGAGATTTAAGTTGTTCTATTGTTTGATTAATATCTGCCACATATATCACCTCATCACTAAAAACCCCTTCCTATGAAGAAGGGGTTTCTTATTATATTTCCATTAATTCGTCTTCTTTTTTCTTTGTTACTGCATCTAATTCTTCAATAAATTTATCAGTTATTTTTTGGATTTCAGCTTCTGCTAATTTTTTGTCATCTTCACTAATTTCTTTGTTTTTTTCCATCTTTTTTAATTGTTCATTTAGGTCTCTTCTTATATTTCTAATAGCAACTTTAGCATTTTCTCCATTTTTCTTAACTACTTTTGTTAATTCTTTTCTTCTTTCCTCAGTTAGCGCAGGAATCAGCAATCTGATTACTTTACCATCATTTGATGGATTTAGACCTAAATCAGATTTTAATATTTCTTTTTCGATTACCGGTATCAATTTTACATCCCAAGGTTGAATGACTAACATTCTTGGTTCTGGAGCTGAAACACTTCCTACTTGTTTTAAAGGTGTTATCTGTCCATAGTAATCTACTGTGATTTTGTCAAGTAATGACGGGTTTGCTCTCCCTGCTCTAATGCTTTGTAACTCTTCTTTGTAAACCGAAATAGTCTTTTTCATCTTTTCTTCTGCTTCTTTGTAAAGTCCAGTATACATAATTAATCCTCCTTTACATGTGTTCCAATTTTTTTACCTAAAACAACATTAATAATATTATTTGGTTCATCAATGCCAAATACAATTAGGGGAATCTTATTATCCATACATAATGAAGTTGCAGTTGAATCCATTATACCAAGCCCTAAGTTTAAAATATCAATATATTTCAATGTATCAAACTTCTTTGCATTGCAATTCACATTTGGATCTGAGTCATAAACTCCATCTACACCTTTTTTAGCTAGCAATATTACCTCTGCCTCTATTTCAGCAGCCCTAAGAGCAGCCGTAGTATCAGTTGAAAAATAGGGATTACCTGTTCCCGCAGCAAATATCACTACTCTCCCCTTTTCTAAATGCCTAACAGCTTTTCTTCTTATGTAAGGCTCAGCTATCTGTCTCATCTCTATTGCAGATTGTACTCTTGTGTCTACACCTAATTGTTCTAGGGAGTCTTGTAATGCAAGTGCATTCATTACTGTTCCAAGCATTCCTATATAGTCAGATGTGGTTCTATCCATTTCTTTAGTTGATCTTCCACGCCAAAAATTTCCTCCACCTACTACAATAGATACTTGTACACCCAAGTTGTGTAATTCTTTGACTTCCATAGATATTTGATTAATCATATCTATATCAATTCCAGCACCCTTAGGACCGGAGAGGACTTCACCACTTATCTTTAAGACGACTCTCTTAAATATTGGGTCCATCTAATTCACTCCTAATGTCAAGTATAGTGTTATTTAAATGGAGAACAAATGTATGTTCTCCATTTAATTACATATTAATTTGCTTTGCAACTTCATCAGCAAAGTTTTCTTCTTTCTTTTCAATTCCTTCGCCTACTTCAAATCTTGCAAATCTTCTAATCTTTAGATTCTCACCTATTTTAGCGATTTTCTCATTTAGTAAATCTCTAATCTTAACATCTGGATCCTTTATGAAGTTTTGGTCTAGTAGACATATTTGTTCAAAGAATTTTTCTAATCTACCCTCAACTATTTTAGCAGCTACATGCTCTGGTTTACCTTCATTAATCGCTTGTTGGGTAAGTACTTCTCTTTCTCTGGCTATTTCTTCTTCAGATACTTCTTCTCTTGATACATATTTAGGATTTGAAGCAGCAATTTGCATAGCTATATCCTTAACAAATTGTTTAAATTCCTCAGTCTTAGCAACGAAATCTGTTTCAGAGTTAACTTCTACTAAAACACCTATTCTACCACTATGGATATATGCCTCTACTAGGCCTTCAGCTGCGATTCTTCCTGATTTTTTTGCAGCTTTTGATAATCCTTTTTCTCTTAATAGGTCGATAGCTTTTTCTATATCTCCATTTGTTTCTACTAAAGCATTTTTACAATCCATCATTCCAGCGCCTGTTCTCTCTCTCAAATCTTTTACTATTGAAGCACTTATATTCATTCTATCCCTCCTATATTGTTAAAAATGGTAAGAGTAGAAGGGACCGCCCCTTTTAAACCCTTACCCTTTTATTTACTCTTCTATATTTTCTATTTGTTCCCCTTGCTTTCCTTCTAAAACTGCATTAGCCATAGTTTCTGTTAGTAGTTTAACAGCTCTTATAGCATCATCGTTACCAGGGATAACATAATTAACTTCGTCTGGATCACAGTTAGTATCCACTATAGCAACAACAGGAATTCCAAGAATTTGAGCTTCTTTTACTGCAATTCTTTCTTTTCTTGGATCTACAACAAACAGAACATCTGGTATTCTATTCATATTTTTAATTCCACCAAGGAATTTTTCTAGTCTTTCTGCTTCATGTCTTAATTTGATAACTTCTTTTTTAGGTAAAAGTTCAAAAATACCTTCTTCTTCCATTTTAGCTAATTCATGAAGTCTGTCAACCCTATTTCTGATAGTTTTATAGTTTGTTAACATACCACCAAGCCATCTTTGATTTACAAAATGCATATTACATCTTTTGGCTTCGCTCTCAATAGCTTCTTGAGCTTGTTTCTTTGTACCTACAAATAAAACTTCGCCTCCATCTGCAATAGCTTCCTTAATAAAATCATAAGCCTCTTCTACCTTCTTAACTGTTTTTTGTAAGTCAATAATGTAGATTCCATTTCTTTCAGTAAAAATATACTGTGCCATTTTGGGATTCCATCTTCTAGTCTGATGTCCAAAATGAACTCCTGCTTCTAATAAACCTTTCATTGTAATTACTGACATACTATTCACCTCCAAGTTTTTTTCCTCCATCCCTTTCATATATTAGAGGAACCATCAGGCACTGCCTCAAATATCAAGGAATGTGTGTAATCACTATAGTAGTATAACATACCATAATTCTTAAAGCAATCATTTTTACATAAAATTGTCTATTTTTTATAATCATAATATAACTTTGACCTGATTAGATTTTATGAAACATTTCTTTCATGCGTTAATGATTCAATGTAAGCTTTTTATATTCTCGTACATTTTTAGTATAATTTCAACCTCTCTAATACCTTTATTCAATTTTTTTGCGATCTCTTCATTTGTTAATCCAATTTTTTTTAGCTCAACGACATTTTTATGGATAGAGCTTGAATTTATGCTGACCATATCTGAGCTGTCATTACTTAAAAGATTATTATCACTATTAATGATAGAATTTAATTGTTCATTATGTATCTTCTCATTTTTTTTATTTATCATTTCTAATTTAGAATCAATTATTTCATCAAATTCTTCAATTATTTCCTCAGTAAGATTATAATATTCCTTTACCCTTTCTTCAATTTGATTTAAATCATTAACTGCAGTATTATGATTTGTCAAATCCTTTCTTATAATATAAATTGAATAAATAATTAAAATTAATCCAATTATATTTAAAATGATAGTTATCATCTTACACCTCTATTATATACGTATATCGATATTATTTCCTATATTTTTAGTATTTATTTTCTTATTAGTAGATTTTTCAGATTTTTTATTGTCCTTTTTCCGTGAATATCCTTGTTTATTTGATCTATTATCATCAGTAATTCTCGATTTGTTACTCTTATCTGTATCCATGACTTTTTTCTTGTTTTTGTTTATGATTTTTTCCTGTTGAATAAATCCACTTTCTACAATATTTTTGTTTTTAATATTTTCTATATACTTTGCACTTGATACTTCTTGAGTTTTTGGAAGCATAACATTGTAATCAATAGGTTTAATAGACATATTATCACCTCTTAATATGGTCCAATCCTTATATCTCCATCTTCTTTATAGAATGTACATCTTTTCATTTCATCTCTTATATACAAAAAACTATTTCCTATAATAATTTTAACACCTGGATAAATGGTATCAGCAACTTTTATCTGTCCCCTAGATAAAGTATTCATTTGATTTTTTACTTCAATTAATTCTCTTTCTACTTTACTAATTTCTAAACTTAGGGTTAATTGGGCTTTGCTGAGTTCATTGTATAACTCTTCTTTCCTTACATCAAGTTTATTTGATCTCTTTAATACCTCCAATACTTTTAAAGACTGATCTATTTTTTCAAGATTCTCTTTAGATGTTTTAAATTTTTCGTCTAATTCATCATGTCTTTGCTTGACATCTGGATCAATACCTACTTCCAAGACTGTTGTCGTTGCCATTGTAGAACCAATGATTCTAGCTCTGATTTCATACTTAGCTTTACAAACACCACCAACAATTAATCCTTTTTTTCCAAGAACAAGAATGTTAGACTTGGAAGACACATTACTATGCATAATAGCTTCTGCTGTTATATTGGATCCAGCATTGACAACAGAATTTTCAATAAACTTAGTAGATAAGTTTCCCGTAGTATTAATTGTTAATCTATTGTATCCTTGAATTCCTTGTCGTATTAAAACATCTCCATTAGACTCAATTAGTCCTCCCTCTACTGCACCCTTTACTTCAACAGAACCTCCTGCCCTTAAGGTAAAACCATTGAGAATGTCTTTATTCACAATTACATTTCCATCAAAATTTATATTACCTGTACTATTATCAATATTTTCCACTGACAGTACTTCAGAAACACTTACCTTACCATTCTTTAATTCAACTAATCCGTTACTTTCTGAAATCAAAAATATACCATCTAACGATACTTTAACATTTTTTCCATATTTAAATTTTGGCACCCTGCCTTTAGCATATGGTATTGTATCTCCATTAACTTTTTTTCCTTCTTCTCCATCGGTTGGAGGTATAATCTCAGCTAAGACATCTTCTTTGTTAACTGTATTAATAGAATCTAGCTCTCTATAGTCCACTGTCCCATCATCATTTAATTTAGGTAATAAAGGTTTTTCCATATCAAAATGATATTTGATACTTCCATCCTTTCCTGGTATTGGTACTTTCCCTTCAGCTATGCAAAACTTCTCTCCAGTGATTCTATTATCTAAAAGATTCTGTAATAGACTTTCTTTTAAGCCATATTTTATATGTTTTTTTATTTCATTTAATAAATCCTTATTATCAATCTGAATATAATCTTGATCTTCACCTTCATATTTTAATATAGTAATATAGCCATATAACCCATCTCTACTAATTTCAAGCACTATGTCATTACCGATATTATACATACTCCACCCCCTATGATCCTTTAACTATTCCTTCTTTTTCTAAAAAAATTTTAATTTTTAAAATAGCTTTGCTATGTATTTGTGAAATTCTGGATTCTGATAGTTCCATAACATGTCCTATTTCTTTATAAGTTAATTCTTCGTAATAATATAAGGAAATTACTAGTCTTTCATTTTTATTTAAGGCATCAATTGAAGTTGATAAAATCTCCTTTATTTCTTTTCCTTCATAAATATCTTCTGGTGTTCCTATATCCTGTTGAATTTCAGAAGAATAATCCCCTTTTGTTAACAGGACTTCTTCTAATGAAGAAACATTAAAAGTTGATATATCAGATAATAATAATTCTAACTCACTTAGTGAAATTTTTAAATGTTTTGCAATTTCTTCATTTTTGGGGCTTCTTCCAAGTTTATTTTCGAGAAAAGATATGGAGTTTTGCACATCCTTAGATTTTTTTCGCAATGACCTAGGTATCCAATCTAATTTTCTAATATTATCAATTATAGCCCCTTTTATTCTTATTTGAGCATAAGTTTCAAATTTAATATTTTTGGTTATGTCAAATTTATCAATACTGTCTATTAACCCTAGTACACCATATCCTAATAAATCATCATATTCAATTTTACTTCCATAAAAATTATACATTCTTCCTGCAACAATTTTAACTAAACTTATATAATATTCTATTAACTCTTTTTTTAATTCTTTATCTTTAGTATCAGTATATTTTATCCATAAGTTCTCAATATTCATTTGATTTCCCCCCATGGAAATTATATTGTTTTTTCTCCATGGCCAATAGTCCTGACTTGTAATGAACCATCATTAGCATTTAATATTATTGTTCTACCGAAATTTCCTCCAGTGTCTTCAGAAATAATTTTTATATTTAACTCCTTAAGCTTTGTTTTAGTAGCAATTACATTCCTTTCACCAATTTTTAAAATATCATTGCTAGAATTAAAGTTAAACATTTGGGATCCTCTGGCTATTTTAGCTACAAAATTATTTCTATCTCCACCTATCTTTATCATGACTTCTACTAACTCTTCAATTCCAGTATCTGCAAACTTTGCTTTATTTTCATTGTTTTTTATTTCTTTACTAGAAGGTAACATAATATGAGCTAAGCCAGCAATTTTATTGACTTTATCATATAATGTGATCCCTACACAAGATCCTAAGCCTAAAGTAGTTAAGAAGTTAGGTGATTTTGTTGCGTTGAGATCGGCCATTCCAACTTTTATAGTTTTAACATTCATCCTATTTTACCCCTAACGCTAATAATATTTTATCGAAAGAAGATAAGTCTGGAAGAAAAAATAAATTTCCAGCAACAAGATTTTGTTCTTCTTCGAAAATTGTTTCTATCATCAAAGCATGATCTGAAACATGTCCATATTGTATAGCTGGCACACTAAGGATAGCACCTGCCATATCAATTGAAATTGATGGAACAGATATATACATTTTTAATCCAGTAAGTGAAGAGAGTGAATTTGCATATGAAGAAGCGATAATATTCCCTACCTCAGATAATGCAGATATATCCATTTCATCAAGTTCCTTACCTTCTTTTTCACGATTATATAACATATTAGTCAAATTTATAGCAGAATTTATATCTAAGGCAAACATCATATTACCAACGATATCTTCCATTAATTCAAAATAAATTCCAATTACTAAGTTTTCTTCTCCTCCTAATATCTCAGCTACATCTCTAAACTCCATTATACGAACATTAGGAACCTTCATATCGATTTTCTTAGATATCATATTTGCTAGAGCAGTAGCAGCATTCCCAGCCCCAATATTTCCTAATTCTTTAAGTACATCTATCATAAAATTATTTAAATTATCAACATTGATTGTCATATTATTACACCTCTAATACTCAAGGACTTTTGATAATTCAAGTAATATTATCAATCTATCCTTAACCTTACCGATTCCTTGTATATAAGATAAGTTTTCATTTTCAGAAGAAGTAGGTGGATTATCAATGTTTTCTTTAGCTATTTCTATTACCTCAGATGAAGAATCTACAATTAAACCTGCTATTATCTCATCATGTGAAACAATTATTATACGAGAGTTATTATCTATTTCTTTAGGTTCCATATCAAGCTTTAGCCTTAAATCAATTAGACAAATAACCTCGCCCCTTAAATTAATAACTCCTTTAACATGTATAGGACCATTAGGTATTCTTGTTGTTTCTTGCATTTTCTCTATAGAAATTACTTTGTTAATAGGAATTCCATAATATTCTTTGTCTAGTTTAAATACTACATATTTATTGTCTATTACCTCAGACATGTTGATTCCCCCTTATATTAGTGAATTAATGTCTAGAATTAATGAAATATTACCATTACCAAGGATTGTAGCACCAGATAAATATTTTACTCCTCCTAAATATTTTCCTAATCCTTTAATAACAATTTCTTGCTGACCTATTAGGTTATCTACAATTAAACCTGCTTGTTTATCTCCCTTTTTTACTACGACAACTACTAAATCTTCACTCTCTCTATTATCATCTATACCTAGTATGTCTTTTAATCTTATAATTGGTAAAGTCATGCCTCTATATAATACAATCTCTTGTCCTTGCACATCTCTTATTTGATCATTAGAAATATTAATAATCTCCGTAATAGAACTCAAAGGAATCGCATATATTTCATCATTTAATTTTATTAGTAATGCCTGAATTATAGCCAATGTCAATGGAATTCTAATTATAAACTTAGTACCCTTATCCTTTACACTCTCAATTTCTATATTTCCATTTATTGATTCGATTTTAGATTTAACAACATCAAGTCCAACCCCTCTTCCTGAAACATCTGAAATGGTCTCAGCTGTACTAAATCCAGGTTCAAATAGTAAATTAATACTATCCTCTATTGATAAATTTTCAGCTTCTCTTTCATCTAATATTCCTTTTTCAACTGCCTTTCTCTTAATTAAATTATGATCCATGCCTCTTCCATCGTCTTCTACCTCGATTACTACATTGTTTCCATCTGGATAGGACTTAAGTACAACGGTTCCCACTTCAGGCTTCCCAATCTTAATTCTGTCTGCTGGTAGCTCAATCCCATGATCTATTGAATTTCTAATCATATGAATTAAAGGGTCTCCAATTTCATCAATAACTGTTCTATCTACTTCAGTTTCTTCTCCACTCATTTGTAAATCTATTTCTTTTCCTAATTCTTTAGATAAATCTCTTACTAACCTTGGGAATCTATTAAAAACTCTTTCTATCGGCACCATTCTAACTTTCATAACCGCATCGTGTAAATTAGTGGTTATTCGTTCTAAATATTCAATAGCTTCTGTCATATTTTCGCCAGTTGTCTTTTCACTTAAATCATCCATCCTAGTCTTGATTATTATTAGTTCACTGACTAGGTTCATTAGATTATCTAATCGGTCGATATCAACTCTAACAGTCTTTCCAACTTTACCAGAGTGAGTTTGAGTTGTCTTCTCACTTTTAACATTAACTTCATCCATTATAATATTTGAATCAGTAGGTATTTCTGATTCTTTTGGCTCAATTATCTTATTAGAATTATTATCCTCAGAATCTGTTAAAGTAATGTTTTCTATTTCCGATATCTGATTTAATTCACTTAATATAATTGATTTATCATTATCACTTACTAAAAGAACAGAAAACTTTAAATCAAATTTCTCATCTTCAATATCTTCAACAGACGGATTAGAATAAATAATTTCTCCAAAGGTTTCTAAAGTATTAAATATAATAAAAGCTCTTGCAGATTTTAACATACATGATTCACTTAAAACAAAATCTATTCTGTATATATTCAAACCTTCTTTTTTTGCTTTATTTACGGCTTCTAAAACAAAATTATCAATCTTTAAATCATCAACAGGGATATTTTCATGTTTTCCATTTTTTTCTTCATTTAATAAATTTGTTAATTTATTTATTATTATCTGGTTATTATCATCTTCTTCTGTTCCGAAATCTATAATATGACTTACTGAAGAATCTAACGCATCAAAGCATTCAAATAAAATATCAATTATATTTTCTGAAAGCTCTATATCATTATTTCTTGCAGCTTGCAAAACATTTTCCATCTCATGAGTTAAATTAGCCATATTATGAAATCCCATAGTCCCAGACATACCTTTAATTGTGTGAGCTACCCTAAAAATCTCATTTATATGTCCCAAGTGAGAAGGATTTTTTTCTAATTCTAATAAAACATCATTCATATTTTGTAAATGTTCTTTTGCTTCTTCAACAAATATATTTATATATTGACTAATATCTAAATCCATGACTACACCCCCACTTTATTTATTATTTTATTTGCAATTTTGTCTAGAGGCAATATTATATCTATACAATTTGTAGCGATAGCCGACTTAGGCATACCATATACAACTGAGGTTGCTTCATCTTGGGCTATAGTATAGCTACCAGATTGTCTCATTTTCATTATACCGTTTGTTCCATCAGATCCCATACCTGTCAAAATAACACCTATTTTTGAGTATCCACTGATTTTAGCTACTGACTCCATCATCTTATCAACAGTTGGTCTTAACCCCATAACCTGAGGTTCTTGATTTAATCTTATTACAAGGTCATTAGACTCTTTAACCACTGTCATGTGATAATCTCCTGGTGCGATATAACCACATCCTCTTGATAATACATCTCCATCTTCAGCTTCTTTAATTTTAATATTAGAAATGGAATTTAATCTATCAGCTAAAGACTTCGTAAATTTAGGTGGCATATGTTGTACTATAAGGATAGAAGCATTAATATCACTAGGTAACTCTGAAATCAAAGATTGTAAAGCTCTTGGACCACCTGTTGAAGTCCCGACAGCTATAATATTTTGAAATCCTTCATAAGTTATATTTAACCTATCCACTTTTACTGTAGTTGTTTTTTTAACAGTTTCCTTAATATAAAATTTTGACTTTGCACCAGCCTTGACTTTTTCTACAATTTCTCTTTTTATATCCGCTTGACTTAAACTAAAAATATTTGTAGGCTTAGGTAAAAAATCAACTGCACCTTCATCCAGTGCTTTTAATGTAAGCTCTGCCCCTTCAGAAGTTAGAGAACTAATCATTATAACAGGTAGTTTATACTTAGATACAATATGTCTTAAAGTTGTTAAGCCATCCATTAAAGGCATCTCAATATCTAAAGTTACTATATCGGGTTTTAAGATTTCTATCTTATCTAAGGCCTCTTGTCCATTTCTAGCAGTACCTACAACAGATATTTCAGTATCTGAACTAAGTATGTCTGTTAATATTTTTCTAATTAAAGCAGAATCATCTACTATTAAAACTTTTATCATCTATATCAGCCCTTTTAATCTTAAGATTCTTTGTTTTTCAAAAATATATTTGATGATCACTTCTCTATCCTCTTCTCTCATCTCTAAAAATGAAACCCCAATACTAAATCTATAATTAAAACTATTGATTTCTTCTGTTCTTACAACTAAGGCTTTAGATTTTATTAAATGATCACCTATTTTAAATGAACAAATTATCTCATCTCTTACTTTATGTTCGTAATTACAATAAAGTTTCATTCCACCGCCTGAAATATCTTTAGTATCACATGTTTCAATTAGTGTTTCAACATTATCGCCTTCAACTGTTAAATGTTCTTTATATACACTTAATGTAGTCAAAAGCCTATAATGGTTTCTTAATTGAATTTTATTAATTTCAGATATTTTTTTTATGTGTAAAGTATATATAGAAGAATAATTTCTAGATAAAACCTTAGCAGTAAAATAATAATTTCCTTTGTTTTCAACATTATATGAAACTCTTATATGCTCATCCTTGTGTATAAAAACTAAATTATTCTGCTTAATTGGACCGCTAATTATTAATTCTTTAGGTTTAATTATATCTAAAACCTGTGATGGATATGAGATTTCTTCTTTATCATTTATTTTTATAATTTCAATCTTCGCACCTATATTTAAAGAATCAAATGTGAAACTCACTTAATCACCTCTCTTGAAAAAAACATCTAATATTCTTTTGGCAAAGCTTGTCTTATCGCTTTCAGTTTTTAGAGATTCATTTCCTAAAAACCCCATAGCCATTATATTTATTCTCTTAGAAATGGGACTATTTGGATGTGAAATTATAAACGGTATTTGATTTCTTACGGCAAAATTAACTAGGTCATTTTTTTCTATATACCCTAAATAATTAATTTGAACTCTTAGAAAATTATTTGCTGCATTACTTAATTTATCATAAATTTCCTTGCCCTCATTTCTATTATTAACTAAATTACAAACAACATTTATTTTGCCTGCAAATCCAGAATAATTTATTGATTTTATTAGTGTATAAGAGTCCATAAGTGAAGTTGGATCTGGAGTACAAATAACAATTAACTCATTAGAAGTCATAATAAAATCAGTCACAGAATTAGAAATTCCAGCTCCTGTATCAATTATAATATAATCTGTAGCCGTTTGTAACTTTTCTATTTCTTGAATTAACTTTGGAAAATTATCATCTTTAAGTAATCTCAACTCTTTCAATCCAGAACCGCCAGAAATAATCTTAATCCCTTCTGGACCATCAGTCATTATTTCAAATATATCTTTATCTGAAAATATTATATCTGATATGGTATTGTTAACATTGAGACCAGCTAGTATTTCAATATTACTTAATCCAATGTCAGCATCAATCACTACGACTTCATAACCTAGTCTTCTAAGAGATATAGAAAAATTTATAGCGAAATTGGTCTTACCCACCCCACCTTTACCACTAGATATTGCAATAACCTTTGCTTTATTTTCAGTTAATGGTTCTCTTTCATTTCTTATATCTCTTGATTGCATAATTTTTCTTAGTTTTTCTGCCTGATCAATCATTGTTATTCTCCTCAATGAGTTTTTTAACAATATTTTCAACATCAATGATTTGAATGTCATCTGGAACATTCTGACCTGTCGTAAAATATGAAAGCTCTTTATTCGCAATATGTTTAATATTTAAAATATTCCCGTAGTTTTCGGCTTCATCAATTTTAGTAATAATTAATTTGTATTCATCTAAAAAGTTATATTTATCTATTACTGATTCCAATACCTTATAGTCAGTAGTTGCACTAACTAATAAAAATACTTCCTTTTTTTTAACCGTATTCAGTATCTCTTTTAATTCTTCTACTTGTCCTAAGTCGTTATGATTTCTTCCAGCAGTATCTACTAAAATAATATCTTTATTTTGAAAATGATCAATTCCCTTAATCATCTCTTCTTTATTATAAGCTATTTCTAATGGCAATTGCAAAATATCACTATAAATTTTTAATTGCTCTACTGCAGCAATCCTATATGTATCTGAGGTAATTAAACCAATGTCATATTTGTTTTTTAAAACAAAATTTGCAGCTATTTTAGCTAGAGTAGTTGTTTTACCTACACCTGTTGGGCCAATAAAGAAAATAACTTTTTGCTCCTCATTTACTATAATAGGTCCAGGACTTCCTAAGCATTCAGCTAAATTAAATCTTACTATTTTCTCGATAGTATCTGTATCTTTTTCTTCTAAGTTTATTTTACTATTCATTTTTTTAAATAATTTAATTGGCAGTCTCAGGATCTACACCATTATTTACTATTGTGTTATAAAACTTTTTTAAGACAGGTGAAAAAAATTCATCTTCATTCTTATTTACAGAAATATTCATTACAAGATTTCTCAACTCAACTAGCTCTTCATTGATACTATTTAGTTTGTTTTCATATTTGCTAATGGTATTTTTATTTAATAAATCTTTATCTTCAAATGCAGCCGTGATCTCAACTAAAGGTTTCTTAAAATATCTAAATAAGCCCTTAGGCTAATAGTTTTTGTATTTAATACAACTGCATCAGGCCCTAATTCCATTTTTAATTTTAACATAGCCTCATGGGCTGTTTGACCAACATATTTCTTTATTTTCATTATATACCTACCACCCCAACTGATTGAACTTCCACAGAGGATTCTAGTTCATTATAGGATATGACTACCACGTCTCGAGTCATTTGCTCAGTTAATTTCTTAAAATACAGTCTAACAATTGGTGCTGTAAGCACTATGGGTTGTTCACCAATAGAAGTAAGTTTTTGTATAGTTTTAAAAGTATTATTTAGAATTGTCTGTGCCTTATTAGGTTCTATTGATAGATATGAACCAGTTTCCGTTTTATTAATTGAGTTCATAATAAGTTCCTCTACCTGATTATCCAATGTCACTACACTTAGATTGTTATTTTCAACATATTTATTAGTAATATACCCAGACATTTTTTGTCTAACATACTCCGTAAGTAAATCAGTATCACTAGTAATGTTTCCATAATCTGCTAATGTTTCTAGTATAGTAACCATATCTCTTATACTAATTTGCTCTCTAAGTAAATTAGATAAAACTTTTTGTACTTCACCAAGAGATAACACTTTAGGTACAACTTCCTCAACAACAGCAGGAAATTCCTCCCTTACATTTTCAATTAAAGTTTTTACATCTTGTCTTCCAATTAGTTCATAAGCCTTTTCTTTTATTACTTCTGTCAAATGAGTAGCTATTACAGACGGTGGATCGACTACAGTATATCCAAATATCTCTGCCTTTTCTCTTTCCTTTTCTGTAATCCATTTAGCAGGCAAGCCAAAAGCAGGCTCTATAGTGTCTATACCTTCTATATTACCTTCTCCAATTCCTGGATCCATTGCTAAATAGTGATCAAAATAAACTTCTCCCTTTGAAACTTTAACTCCTTTTATCTTAATTATATACTCATTTGGATTCAATTGAATATTATCTCTTAATCTAACTATTGGAACTACTAATCCCAATTCCATAGCAATCTGGCGTCTAATCATTACAATCCTATCTAATAAGTCTCCACCTTGATCAATATCTGCTAATGGTATAAGACCATATCCAAATTCAAGTTCAATATCATCAACTTTCAATAAGTTTAATACATTTTCTGGTTTCCTCAATTCATCTGCCTCTGTAATTTCATCTATATGCTCACTTATTTCTTCCTTAACAGTACTCTTTGTTTTTAATCCAGCAATAATAAATATAATTCCCAACAAGATATTGGCGAAGTTTGGTAAAGGAGTAAATACTCCAAGCATAATCATAACTCCTCCAATTATATATAAAATAATTGGATTGTTAGAGAATAACTGTTTAATTAAATCTTGTCCAAGATTAGATTCAGAAGCTGCCCTAGTAACTACTAAACCTGTGGCAGTTGAAATAAGTAATGCAGGAATTTGCCCTACTAGTCCATCTCCAACTGTTAATAACGTATATCTCTGAAGTGCTTGACTCAAAGGCATACCTTTTCCGATAATCCCAATAAGAAAGCCTGCACCAATGTTTATAATTGTAATAATAATACCTGCAATAGCATCTCCTTTTACAAACTTACTGGCTCCATCCATAGCGCCGTAAAAATCAGCATATTTTTGCACATCTTTTCTTCTTTTCTTCGCCTCTTCTTCAGTAATTAGACCAGAATTCAAATCAGCATCTATAGCCATTTGTTTACCAGGCATTGCATCTAAAGTAAATCTAGCAGCTACTTCTGAAACACGCTCAGCACCTTTAGTGATTACTAGGAAATTTATAATAACAATAATGAAGAATATTATAAATCCAACAACATAATTTCCCCCAATTACAAAGTTTCCAAAAGCTTCTATAACCTTGCCAGCATCTGCCTCTAAAAGAATACCCCTTGTAGTTGAAATATTAAGGGCAAGTCTAAATAATGTAGTAAGTAATAATAAAGATGGAAAAATAGTTATCTGTAAAGCATCTTCGGCGTACATAGATAATAATAGAATTAATAAGGATAGAGAAATATTTAAACTTAGTAAAAAATCTAAGACACCTGTATTTATGGGTATTATTATTATAAGTATTATTCCAATTACAGCTAAAGCTACCAATATATCTCCTAACTTCATTTTCTATCCTCCTAGAATTCGTCTTTTAAACTATAAACATATGCCAATACTTCAGCAACTGCTTCATATAAATCTTCTGTGATAATATCACCAATTTCAATTGAATCATATATAGCTCTAGCCAATGGCTTATTTTCTATTATTGGAATCATATTTTCCTTGGCTACTTTTTTTATATTTTCAGCTATTATATCTACTCCTTTCCCAATAATATAAGGAGCATCAAATTTATCTTTATCATATTTTATAGCAACTGCATAATGAGTAGGGTTAGTGATTATTACATCTGCTTTTGGTATATCTTGCATCATCCTACTCATAGCTATTTTTCTTTGCTTTTCTTTTATTTTTCCTTTAATGAATGGATCTCCTTCAGTTTGTTTATACTCTTCTTTTATTTCCTGTTTACTCATCATAAGATTCTTTTCATGTTCTCTCCACTGAAAAAAATAATCCATAATTGCTAAGACTAATAAAATTCCTAAAATTCTTATAACAAAACCATACATTAAATTGGAAAAGTTTATAAATGACTCAAAAGGTTCCATACTAGAATATTTAATCACTCTAGTCACTTGACTATTTGCATATTTTACAGCAATATACCCAACTAGAGTAACCTTCAAAATAGATTTTACAAGTTCTACTAAAGCACGTTTTGAAAATATCTTTTTAAAACCTTCAACAGGATTTAGCCTATTAAATTTTATTTTTAACGTCTTAGTAGTAAATAAAAAACCTACTTGAAAATAGTTGATAATCAAAGAAGATAAAAAAGCAACTATTAGAATAGGTGAGCTTATTATTATAAAAATCGTTGAGATATTTAGAAAATTAATCATTAAGTTATTGGGATTTAAAAAAACTTCTACATTACTGATTTCAGTAAAAATATCAACCATAAATTTTTTTAATTGCTCACTCATAAATCCCCCAAATAACTTTAACCCTAAAAAACAGCTAAAGAGAATTACAACTGTGTTAACTTCTTTACTTTGGAGTATTTGTCCTTCTTCCCGAGCATCTCTTCTTTTCTTAGGGGTAGGCTTTTCAGTTTTTTCAGAGAATAGTTGCAAATTAATTTTTATTATCATAATATCAACCTTATATTAAGTCTTAATAAATTTGTATATATCATTAACTATTAGATCAAAAATACCATTTATGGCAGTAAAAAAAATAGGCATGCTGATTAAAATAATTAATAACCCAATTAGTACCTTGAGAGGCATTCCAACAACAAAAACATTCATTTGAGGAATGGTCTTTGATATAATGCCTAAAACTACGTCAGTAAGAAATATTATTGCTACTATTGGCGTACTTAGCTTAAATCCAATTTCAAAAGATCTAGATAAAGAATTTATAAGGAGATTCATAGTATCTCCTGTATATTTAAAACCACCAATAGGTAAGAAATTATAGCTATCTACTAAAGCCGATATAATTAAATGATGACCATTAAAGCTCATTAATAAAAGAAATGATAGAATATAATAAAAGTTTCCCATTAATGGAACTTGTATCCTGTTTAGGGGGTCTATTACATTGGCCATTCCAAATCCAATTTTCATATCAACAATTTGTCCCATTACATAAAAAGCCGAAAAGAAAGCATAGGATATGAATCCAATAATTACTCCTACCATCAACTCCTTTAATATAAGTAATATCAATATCTCATTACTAAAATCAGGAGGAATTGATAAAGTTGATGTTATTAATAAAGATACTGAAAAAGACAATCCTATTTTCATTATATTTGGTATGTTTTGAGAACTAAAAAAAGGTGAAAAAATAAAAATTCCTGATGTTCTTACCATAACTAATAAAAATAATTGATACTTACTAAAAATTAATTCCATAACTGCATCCATAGTAGTCACCCTTAATAAATATACATATTAATATTTGTAAGTAACTCTGATGTAAATTGAGTTACCAATTTTATTATCCAAGGGCCAAATAAAAGCAATGATAAGAATACCGCAACAATTTTAGGTACAAATGCAAGAGTAGCCTCCTGTATTTGCGTAACAGCCTGAATTACACTAACAATCAGCCCAACAACTAAACTAATTATCAGCATAGGGGCAGAGACAAAAAGTACTGTTCGTATAGCATCTTGAGCAAGTTTTAGCATATCTACATTATTCATAATATCACCCCTATTTAAATCCAAGTACTAATGATTTTACAATCAAGTTCCATCCATCAACAAGTATAAATAATAATATCTTAAAAGGTAAGGATATTATTACTGGCGGTAACATCATCATTCCCATTGCCATTAAGGTACTTGCAACTACCATATCTATAACTAAAAAAGGAATGTATATAATAAAACCTATTTGAAATGCAGTTTTTAATTCAGATATTATAAAAGCAGGAATTATTACGTGAGTAGGTATTTCATCTAAGTTACTTACGTTATCTGTTCCCTTCATACTCATAAATAGTCCCAAATCCTTATCTCTCGTCTGTTTAAACATAAAATCGCGAACTGGTTTCATAGCTCTTTCAATTGCTACATCTTGAGTGATTTCCTCTCTAACAAATGGTTGAATAGCTTCATTGTTTATTTCTGTAGCAATAGGTGTCATAATGAAAAATGTTAAAAACAAAGCTAATCCAATAATCACCTGATTAGGAGGAGTTTGCTGAAGACCTAATGCGTTCCTTATAAAGGATAAAACAATAAGTATTCTAGTAAAACCAGTCATCATTATTAATAAAGATGGTGCTAAAGTAAGAATTGTTAGAAGAAAAAGCAATTGAAGAGAAAATACATAATTTTGCGGGTTATTATTATCTTCTAAACTAACACTTTTTCCAAATAAGGATATAGATGGCTCAGCGGAAGCAATGTTTGTAAATACAATTACTAAAACAATAGAAAGAATAATTATTTTAATATTTTTTTTCATCATTTCTGTCTTCCTTATCCTTTTTGATATTAAACTTATCAAATAAGTTTTCTAATTTCTTATTTATTTTATTATCATCATTGTTTCCATGTAGATATTTACTTAAATAATTATCAAAATTTTCTTCATGAGTGGGAAAATTATCCGCTTCAATTGTATCAATAACATTTGTGTTGTTATCAGCTACCGATAAAATATATATTTTATCATTAATTTTAGCTATGATAATTTTAGCACCACCTGGAATATTTATTACATCTAATAAAGAGATATATTTACTAGATGTAATTCCTTTAAAATTTTTTGCAATAAGTTTCGTTCCGTATAAAGTAAGAAATATAACTAATATAAATATCACAATATAAAAGATCAACTGAAAAATTATCTTAGTTGGACTAATTTCCTCATATCCCGCAGCATAAGCCGGTAACCCGTATAAAGTTACGAAGATAAATATAAATAACAAATTGATTCTTTTTATTTTGCTCATATTTTAGCTCAAAACCTTTTTCACAGCTTCTACAACCCTATCAGCTTGGAATGGTTTAACAATAAAGTCTTTTGCCCCAGCTTGTATTGCTTCTATTACCATAGCTTGCTGACCCATCGCCGAACACATTACAATTTTTGCATTACCATTTATTTTTTTAATCTCCTTTACCGCTTGAATTCCATCCATTTCAGGCATAGTAATATCCATTATAACTAAGTCTGGATTCAACTCTTTATATTTTTCTATAGCCTTTACTCCATTTTCAGCTTCTCCTAATATCGTAAAACCATTTTTTGATAAAATATCTTTTATCATCATTCTCATGAAAGATGCATCATCTACTACTAAAATTCCATTTGACATTTAAAAAACCTCCTGTTTTGACTATTAAATGATTTTTCTATTTGAATTTTCAATCTCTGTTACCCTAACTCCAAAATTATCATCAATAACTACAACTTCTCCCTTAGCAATATACTTACCATTAGCGTAAATATTCAGAGATTCTCCAACTAGCTTGTCCAGTTCTACAACAGTTCCCTGTCCAAATTCTAATATTTCGCTAATTTTCTTGTGTGTCCTACCTAATTCTACTGTTATTTCAACAGGAATATCTCCTACTAAATCAATAGACTCATTATTATGAGATAAGTTAAAAGAGGTATCAAAACTTTGGAATTCAGGTTTTTTAACTATAACTTTTTCTTCATTAATCTTGCTAACATTATTATAATTGATATTCTCAGTTCTCGCAACATCCCTTGTTAGGGTTTGAGAAACATTATAGGATTCTTGATTTATTGATTTTGTTGGAACTTCAATATGATCTTCAGCATAATTCATTGACTGAACAGGGGTTTGTTCCTCCATTGTCAACTCGTTAGTATTGTGAGAAGACCCCATTAATTTGTCAACCATAGACTTCCCAAATTCGATTGGAATTAGCTGCATTATATTACTATCAATTAAGTCACCTATGACCATTTTAAAGGATATCTTAATAATAGGTAAAGATGAATTTAATAAGTCAATTGTATTTTTTCCTTCAGCGAAAGTTATTTCTATAGATTTAGGGGGTTCTATATCTATTTTTCTCATAAACATTTCAGACAGTGAAGTTGAAGCAGACCCCATCATTTGATTCATAGCTTCACTAACAGCACTTAAATCAAGCTCTGTTAATTCTCTTCCTGTATCAAAACTATCTTTGCCCATCATAAGATCTGTAATTATTTTAGTATCATCAGTATTAAGTATTAAAATATTTGAACCCTCTAAACCAGCTTTATAACTAACATCTATGGCTACAAAAGGTAATTTATAATCATCTGCTAGTTCATCAGCAGTCGTTATAGTTACTTTAGGAGTAGTTATGTTTACCTTTCTGTTTAATAAGGTAGATAAAGTTGTTGCTGCTGTCCCCATACTAATATTTCCTATTTCCCCTAAAGCATCTATTTCTATATCTGATAACAATTCTTCATGATCATCCTCATAAAATTCAACCATATGCCCATCATCTGCTCCACCTCTCAATAGAGCATCTATTTCTTCCTGAGATAACATATCACTTGCCATTTATCATTTCACCTTCCTTTAGAACTTCAACTATTTTTATAGCCATTTTTCTATTAATTACACCTATTTCGCCCTTAAATTTCACATTAGATCCAATTTTAATTGGAATTTTATTATCTTCATTATTTTCTAGTTTAATAACATCACCAGGAAGTAAGTTTAATATATCTCTTACTGCAATTTTGGTAGATCCTAATTCTGCAACCATTGGAATTCTAGTTTGCAATATCCTATCTCTAATTGCCTTTAATTCTTCTTTAGAATGTTCTTTTGTAGAAGTCGTAAACCAAAATTTTGTATTCAATTTATCCAGTACAGGCTCCAATAATATATATGGAATACAAATATTCATCATTCCTTCTATAGATCCGACTTCTATGCTCATAGTTATTAATGCAATAGTTTCATTAGGTGGAACTATTTGAGCAAATTGTGGATTAGTTTCAATTTTCTCTAATATCGGCTTTAATTCTATGACGTTGCTCCAGGCTTCTTTGATATCACCTACTATCTTATGCATCATGGTTCTTAAAAGAGATAGCTCAATTTCTGTGAAACTTCTCATTTCCTGCTTTCCAATGCCATCTCCTCCCAAGAGTCTATCAATTACTGTATAAATAATATTAGTAGAAATATCTATTAATATTTGCCCATCTAGAGGTTTGAAATCTATAATAGTTAAGAATGCTGGATTAGATAAAGCATTGCTAAACTCACTATATGCAAATTGATCTACAGTTAATATATTTATCTTAACAGGTGCTCTAAGATAACCGGTTAAGAAAGTTTGCATATGTCTTGCAAAATTTTCATGAATAACTTCTAATGTCCTTAATTGATCTTTAGAAATTTTTTGAGGATTTCTAAAATCATACTTCCTCGTTTTCTTAGAGTTATCAACTTCTTGAATTTCCTCAACATCCACCTCACCGGAGCTAAGTGCATTGAGAAGGGCATCAATTTCAGATTGTGACATTACTTCAGACAATAGAATCCCTCCTCTACTGAATTATAAAATCATTAAAATACACATTAATTATACTTTCATCGTTAAATAATTCTACCATATTAGTTTTTATTTGATTTTGTAAGTTAATTTGTCCTTCTTTTCCTCGCAATTCTTCCTCTGTTAAATTAGTTATTATTTTATTGACATCATCCCTAATAAGAAATTGTTTTTCAGTTAGAGTTGTAAGAGTGTCTTCATTAATAGTTTCTAAAGTAATTTTTATTTTTAATATTCTCTTACTATCTTTAATATTACAATAAAGATCTTCTAATGTTATGGAATAAGTCTCAATTTTTTTTACCTTTTTTTCTCCAGAGTTATTTGAAAAGAAAAATATGCCTACAGCTATACCAGCGATTAATGACAACAACAAAACAATAATTACTATTAAAATCGTATTTTTAGACATATTATCACCCCATTTTATTTTACTATGGTTCTAATTCTTCATAAGAATCCCTTAATATAACAATATCTACTCTTCTATTTTTAGCTTTATTTTCAGGTGTATCATTTGGTGCAATTGATCTATAGTAACTATACCCAGAAGAAGATACTCTATTTCCCTCTATATTTTCAGTTTCAACTAAGTACCTTAATACATTTGTTGCTCTAGCAGATGACAATTCCCAATTCGTAGGAAACTTAGGTGATCTCAGAATTGGGTCTGAGTCGGTATGTCCCTCAACTTTAATTTGTCTCTTTGAAAATTCATCTCTATTCAATATTTCCGCAACAGATTTTAAAATTTCTATAGATCCCGGCTTTATATCTGCACTTCCAGAATCAAAAAGTATATTTTCCAAAAATCTAACAACCAAACCTCTTTCTTCTGGCTTGATAATAATTTTTTCTTCTAATCCTAATGTTTCCGTATATTCTTCTAGATCTTTCAAAAGGCTAAGAAGTTCTTCATCTAAATCATCTTCAAAAGATTCTATTGGAAACTCCAATGTAGTTCCTCCATCTAAAACACCTGAACCACCTTGAAAACTTGCCATTATACTTCGAAATTTTTCGGCATCTACGTTAGAAAAAGAATATAGAAGAATAAAGAAACACAATAATAATGTAACCAAATCACTATAAGTAGTTAGCCATTCAGGTGCTCCTCCACTTGATTCCTCTTGTCTCCTTCGTCTAGCCACTATGCTTCCTCCTTCCCAAGTTGTTCCTTTTTAATAGAACCTCTCATTTCAGGTGGAATAAAAGTCTTTAACTTTTCTTCAATTATTCTAGGATTTTCTCCTGCTTGAATTGATAGTAATCCCTCTATCATCAATTCTTTAATTAATACTTCTGACTTACTTCTCACATTTAGTTTTTTAGCTAATGGCAAAAATATAACATTTGCTAGAAAGGAACCATAAAAAGTAGTTATCAATGCTACAGACATATTTGGCCCTATTGCTTTTGGATCATCCATCTTTTGAAGCATGTTTATCAATCCTATTAGAGTACCTAGCATACCAAATGCAGGAGCGAATGAACCCATAGCCTCTAAAGTTCCTTGTCCTTGTCCATGTCTTTCTTCCAAAAACATAAGCTCAGTTTCAAGTATATTTCTAACAAGATCTGGATCAGTTCCATCTACAATCAACATAATTCCTTTTTTTAAAAACTCATCATCTAGTTTAGAGCCATATTCTTCTAGAGAAAGTAAGCCTTCTTTCCTAGCAATATTAGCCAGCTTTATTATATCTTCAATTATCTCATTAGCTGATGTAGCTTTGTATAAAAATGCTTTTTGAAAAACTTTTCCTATTTTAACTATATCCTTCAATGGATATGCCAGAAAAGTAGCGGCTACAGTACCACCCAGTGTAATTACAATTGAAGCAAAATCATAATAATCCCACAAACTTCCTGACTCTAAAATTCCCCAAACTGTAAATCCAATCCCTAAAAGCAAACCTACTATTGTTGCAATATCCAATCCCTACACCTCGTTTCCATCATGTCTTCTTTCGAATGCATGTATCCTTGCCTTATATTTAATTACTTTATCTACTATTTCATCAACAGAGTCAGAAACTACAATCTTATGACCATTTGTAAGTGTAATAACAGTGTCTGGAGTGGCTTCTATGTAAAGTATAAGTTCACTATTTACTACAAATTCTTTGTCATTTAATCGTTTTACTTTTATCATAATTATCCCACCTTTTTTTTGAATAGGGTAGAAAAAATCTACCCTATTCAATTAGATTATCTCTTCATGTTAACTAGTTCTTGCAGCATTTCATCTGAAGTTGTTATAATTCTTGAATTTGCTTGGAATCCCCTTTGTGTAGTTATCATTTCAGTAAACTCAAGAGATATATCTACATTAGACATCTCAAGATTTCCTGGGCTTATTGCTCCAAAGCCACTAACACCTGCACCACCGAATTGTGGTTCACCAGAGTTTCTTGTATCTCCAAAGAAGTTACTTCCTAGCTTTTGAAGTCCCATAGGATTGTCAAACTTAGCAAGCATAATTTGACCTAATGCTTTTCTTTCACCATTAGTAAATGTACCCGTAATTATTCCTTTATCATCTATAAAGAATCCTTCTAGAGTACCAGATGTATTACCATTTTTTGCTTTAGGTTTAACATCCATTTCATTTGCATATTGAGTCAAGTCCTTAAAAGTGCTATCATCATCTGGATCAAATAATTTTATTTCTTTAAATGTACCAGAGGGAGTAACTGCTGCAGGAAGTTCAACATCATCTTTATTATGTGTAAAAGCAATACCACTTAAATCCAGCTTCACATTTGCTATCTCCCCATCAGCATCACCAACTGTAGTTAACTTTCCATCACTATTAAATTTCAAAGAAAGAGCATCAAGTACATTATTTGGATATTCCACATAATTCTTTGTACCTTGATCTGTTATTCTCTTAACTACCATTTCCCATCCATTACCATCTGCCTGACTTTCTGTTACTTTTTTTAATTCAAAGGTTATTTTATAGGAATTTCCAAGTGAATCTTTTATCTCAGTGTCTATAAGATGTCCTTTTTTATTTGGATCAGCTGGGTCAATTAATTCAGTATTAGAATTTAAATTACCTTCAAAGCAAATTAACTCTGTTGCAGTAGGTGCTTTCGTTGCAGATCTATTAATCCTAATATTAGTTACATCTGTTAATATATTTCCATCTGAATCTGCACCATATCCTAATACCTTAAATCCATCTGCTGTTACCAAGTTACCATCTCTATCTAAAGTAAAGTTTCCCGCTCTTGTGTAATATCTATTGTTGAAGTTTACATCATCAGATACTACAAAGAAACCTTCCCCATCTATCATTAAATCTGTAGGGTTATCTGTTCTTTGACCTGGTCCCTTGGTATGAATAGTGCTGATCGAACCTAGTGCTGCACCCATACCTATTTGCTGAGGATTTGTACCACCTTTGCCACCAGTTGGAGCACTAGCACCTCTTACAACTTGACTAAACACTTCTTGAAATGTAACTTGTCCCTTTTTAAATCCTACGGTATTAACATTTGCTATGTTATTACCGATTGTATCCATCTTACCTTGATGTATTCTCAAGCCTGATACGGCTGAGTACATTGACCTCATCATATTTCATTCCTCCATTTTATCGGGCAGTTATAGACCATCTGTCAGTCCGGTCTATATAGCTTCCTACAAGGTCCAGCTATATTATTACTGCTCCGTCAATATTCGTAAATATATTATCTTTTAATTGCTCTTTGTTAACTGTCGTAATTATTATTTTATTCTGGACATTAGCTATAAAAGCCTTATCATCCATTAAGATTAAAGCATCTTTTACTCCTCTGCTTTCAGCTTTATAAAAAGCTGATTTTAACCTATTCATTTCATCTAAACTTAAACTTACATCCCTACTATTTAATCTTTCAGTTGCGTGTTTTGAAAACTTAATTTCTTCATCTTTGTTTTGAATTTTTTCTAATATTTGCCCAAAGTCTTTATTTGAGTTAAATTGTTTTTTTTCAATTGATTTTGATGAATTAATCAACCGGTTTTCAAGTTGCCTGATATCTATTTTACTCATAAAAACAACTCCATATTAATCTTCTATTGTGTTATCTCCTTCTGTATTCTTTCCACCACCGTCATCTACTGGATCGTTTTCCTCTGGATCCTTTATTTCTGGTTCTTTGCCTATATAGGCCTCCATTGCTTTTCTTATATTTGTAATTTCCTTAAGGATCTCAACATTAGCTTGTATTTGATTCAAATTCATCATATCTAATGCATCAAGAGTCTCTTTAGATTTATCAGCAAATACTTTATTTAAGTTTTGCATCTGTTCTAATGAACTAAACTGTGCTAACTGTGCAATAAATTCTCTATCCTCCATTGGGTTAAGAGGATCCTGATTAGCTAGCTGTGTAGTCAATAATCTTAAAAAAGCATCTTTATCTAAATCATTATTTCGTTTATCTTCTTTTATTTGGTTTTCATAGTCTTTAAATTTATAAATATACTCTGTATAATTCTTATTTACCTCCATTTTTTTCCTCCTCCCTAAGCGAATAAATTTAAGTTGTTTTCTAAATATGCTTCATTAGCATTGATTCCATTCTCTATAGGCTGTTCACCATATAGCTTTATAGTCTTATTTTCTTGAGATTTAATCTTTATTTTTTTGTTATTCTGTTTAAAACTAAATTGTCCAGAGTTATGTTTGTCAAAATCACTATTGTTTCCTACAAAAACTTCAACTGTCTTAATCTCCAACCCTGTATCTTTTATTCCTTCTTTAAGCTGTATTAAGTTTCCTTCGATAATTTCCTTAGTTCTTTGATTGTCAACCATAATCTTAGCTGTAACTGCACCTTTAACCACTTCAATGTTCATAGTCATTTCACCCAGCACTTCTGGTTTCAATCTAACCCTTATTTCATTTTTAGTATTAGATAAATCAATTTTAATCTTTTCAACTATTTGTTCTATTACTTCTTTGTGATTTATTGTGTCAGGCTTATCTAATTCCACAGTGTCATCTTTTATAAACTTAATACCATCTTTATCCATGGAAATAAAAAATTCATCATTAACTTCTATATCTGTATCTGTCTTTTCCACTTCATTAGTATCTAAATTATGTTCAAACAAAGATGTTTTGGAATTATTCTTTTGTTCTGAGCTAAACTCCATTTTCTTATCCAAGGATTCAATATAAGATGAATTTTTTTCATTAGTTGGAGATATTTTATCATTTTTTTCTTCATCAGTTTTGTTCTGTAAGGCTTTAGAATTTGGATTAAATTCTTTATTATCCAATTTGCTCTCTCCTACATTCTCATTTATATCTTTAGTTACATAAGCTAAATTAGATTCCTTAATATTGATCTCTTTATTGTTTTCATCTTTTTTTATCATTGAATCAATGTTTTTGTCTTCTAAAAGTATTTCATCAGTTTCATCCTCTGTCTCTAAAATATATTCTAGATTTTGCTCCGGGATTAGAGTCTCAGAGCTATCAACAGCATCTAACTCCACTTCTTCACTACCTTTAGAATCATCTTCTATATCAGAAATATTATTAAAAAAATACATCATATTTCCATATACTAAGGAATAATCGCTCTTCTCATCATTATCTTCTATCGGCTCCGAATCGATATCCTTATTTTCATTCAGAACCTCATCCTTTTTAGATATGGTATTTTTATTATCTTCATTAGATTTTAAAGTATTTTGAGAAGAATCTTTACTATTAATCTTTTTATTTAGAGATTCAAATGTAGAGGAAAAATCCTTGCTTTTTGGCAAATCGCTTTTACTGCTCAATTCAGTATTTAATTTAATAGGTCTTTTAAAATCAACAACTATAGTTTCCACTTATTCACCTCCTTCAATTGTTATTTTTCGGCTTAGCTAAAAGCCTTGTAATTTGTGAAGCCTTGTCTGGCTCCATAAAATCTAAAACCTTTGATAAGGTTTGATTTTTCATTTGTGACAATACATCAATAATAATACTACTATCAGACAATTCATAAACCTCTTCAGAACTTAATTCAAAAGATGTTATAGTATCATTATTTTTAATCATCTGTTCCACAATCTTAGCTACTTTATCAGGCGACATTTTTTCATAAATGGCCACTAAATCTTTTACTTTATTACCGTATTCATTTAAAAACTCCATAGCTTTACTTATATCACCAGTAATATTAGTATCTGAATTTGTCAATTTTTCTTCACGCATTATTGATGCAAACAGGTCTTCTATGAATTTTTCATCTTTTATATTAGATAATAGTTCAGCTGACTTTAGCACTGACAAATTTTTATAAATAATTCCAGCTTATATAATGAATAGTTATTGGTATTACCTATTGCATCTATCGCTACATCTATTGGTTTTGTTTCATATACTTTAGCTATATCTATTAAAGTATTTACCTCGTTTGTCTTTTCATAAATAATAGCTTCTACTAACATCTTTTTGTCTTCTTTAAAGGTATCTAATATATAATTTCTTATGTCAGAGTCTATATAGTAAAGTACCTCACCTAATTTATCTGTTTTGATTTCAGCTAAAATCTTTAAAAATTCTCTGTCTGAAAATCTTTTTTCTGTCTCCAATAATGAAGTCATAATATCTTGCTTCTCAACTCTAGATACTTCTGATAAAAATCTTTCTTTTTCTTCTTTTTGTGCATCATCATAAAGTGAAAACAATAAATCTTTTCTTAGCTCCATATTTCGTATTTTAAGTACTATTTCTTCTGTTTTAGGTATCGAAATAGAATTCATCACCCTAAGAATATCAATATAAAGCTTTTCATCATCTTTTTTTATTATATACATTTTATCAGCAGCTGTATTTGCGTCTAGATTTATAAAATAACTAGATAAATAATCTATCTTCTCACTTTTTTCTACCTCTGTTGGATAATTCCTAAAATGCTCACCTACGCTTCCAGGCATTTTTGATAGTAGGTTGTTTACATCATTTTTAAAATTTTTATTAGTATTATAAATAAGGCCAACAATAGCTAAAGGAATAGCTATTAGACTAATAAGTAATATAATTACTATCTTAGATAATTTATTGTCCTTTTTATTTTTTTCTGTATTGGCTATTTCCATAGATCTGCCCCTATTTTTGGGTAGTACTATTAAATGTAACTATTCCATCAACAATTTTTTCTTCATTCTTTTTAATTTCTGAAAGAAATTCATTATAGTCATTTTCCTTTAATTTCTCAAATACCTTTTTTTCCTTCACTGCAACTAGTAATTCTTCTTTTGTTTTCTCAAGTTCCTCTTTTATATCAGCAATTATGCTCTCTTGTTTCTTTATATTAGAAGATATATCTTGTAAATAATTATTATATAGTTTTAAATTACCAACACTAGTATTTTTAGTGGATTCATTTTTTTTAGTCAGCAAATTTTCTTTATGAATATTATAATTCAGTAGTTTCTCTTCTTCATCATTAAGCCTTCTATTAACATCTCCATACTGAGCTTTTTTCAGGTTCTCTATGTTTTCTTTATAGCCTAGAACCTTTTCTAATCTAAAACTATAACCCATCAATTGAATTTACCCCCATTGCTATCTAGTTCATTTTATTGATAATATTCTCCATCGCCTCTATTGTCTCCTGAAAAGTTGAAGTTTTATAGGTTTCCTGTTTTAAGAAATTTTCTATATCCTCCATCAAATCAATTGCTGTGTCGATTTTTTTATTTGACCCTCTTTTATATGCTCCAATATTTATTAAATCTTCAGCTTCTTGATATACAGCCATAATATCCTTTATATAATTGGCAATTTTAATATGTTCTCTACTTGATATATTTGGCATTACCCTACTGATACTAGCAAGAACATCTATGGCAGGATAGTGGGTAGCATTTGCAAGCTTTCTAGATAAAACAATATGTCCATCTAAGATTCCCCTTGGCAGTGTCAGTTACAGGCTCAGTTAAATCATCCCCATCTACTAGTACAGTGTAAAGGCCTGTAATAGTACCCTTATCTGAAGCCCCTGTTCTTTCCAATAATCTTGGCATAGTTGCAAAAACAGAAGGTGTATATCCTCTAGTAACAGGTGGTTCTCCAATTGCTAAACCTATTTCACGTTGAGCCATAGCAAATCTTGTTAATGAATCCATCAACAGCATTACATTTAATCCCTTATCTCTAAAATATTCTGCTATAGCAGTAGTAACCATCGCTCCCTTTACCCTTATTAAAGCAGGTTGGTCTGAAGTTACAACAACCACTACAGATTTTTTTAGGCCTTCCTCTGTTAGGTCATTTTGGATAAACTCATTAACTTCCCTTCCACGTTCTCCGATTAAACCTATAACATTGACATCAGCTGTACTATTTCGTGAAATCATACCCATTAAAGTACTTTTTCCTACTCCTGAACCTGCAAATATACCAACTCTTTGCCCTTTACCACAGGTCAACAAGCCATCAATTGCTCTAACTCCTACGGACAAAGGTTCTTTTATGACCATTCTATCTAATGGACTTGGTGGAGCATTAGATACTGGATAATATTTATTTGATTTAATTGGACCTAATCCATCAATTGGATTGCCTAGTCCATCTAGAACTCTCCCAATTAAATCTTCTCCTACATTTACCCTAAGAGTTTTACCACTTCCAACAACTACACTACCACTAGCAATTCCCTCCATTTCACCTAGGGGCATAAGAAGTATTTTATCCTCTTTAAACCCAACAACTTCAGATAAAATTGGTTTATTGCTCCCATAAGGGTATATGTAGCATAGTTCTCCAATAGTAGCCATTGGTCCATTAGACTCAATAGTGAGTCCCGTAACCTTTGTTATCTTGCCAGTATATTTAACAAATCTTTTTTCTTTTATAGCCTCAATATATTTCTTTATATTAATTGTATTTTCCATATCATCACTCATTATTTAATATTGTTGTCAGTAATTCTCTAACTTCATCTAATTGGTTTTTAAGACTTACATCAATATTTCCCTTAGAGGTTTCTAAAATACAATCACCTTTTTCTAAAGAAATATCATATTTAATATCAAGTTGAGAAATCATACTTGCTTTGGCTAATATTTCATCCTTAGCCATTTCTAAGATATTATAATCTTCTTTAGAAGTAATAATAGTTAACTTATCTGTTAAATCCAAACTATTAATTCCATTTAAAACTAAAGAAACTATCATATCAGTATCTTCTTCATTTTTTTTATTTATTACCTTTTCATAAATGCTTGTAACTAATTCAATAATATCTGCTTCTAGCTCTTTTAACATACTTTCTTTTTTTGATAGATATCCGTTTTTTATTTCCAAAGCTTTTTCTATTAGGGCGTCAGCTTTAATTTTCCCTTCATTATAACCTACTTTATACCCTTCATCATGACCTTCGTCATAACCTTTTTTATAACCTTCTTCTTTAGATTGTTCTAAAACTTCCTTGGATCTAATATAAGCAGAGCTTATCATGGATTCTTTTTGAGTCTCAGCATCTTCTATTATTCTTGCTGATTCTTTTTTAGCATCATCAATTATTTTTTCATATTCATCTTTTGCCTCATCTCTTGCTTTTTCAATAATTGATTCCATAAGTTTTTCATGTTCATTATCTGAGTCTTTCGATAAATGCACTGGCTCTGTCTCTACTACTCTAAAGGATTTAATAACACTAGACAATTATCTCATCTCCTCCTCTAGGAGTAATTATTTCCCCATCATCTTCTAGCTTTCTAATAATATTAACTATATTTTGTTGTGCATCTTCTATATCTCTAATACGCACAGGACCCATGAATTCTATATCTTCTTTTATCATTTCAACTAAACGTTTTGACATGTTAGCAAATATAAGGTCCTTAACTTCTTCACTTGCACCCTTAAGGGCAATAGCCCATTGAGAGTTATCAATCTCTCTAATAATTCTTTGGATACTTCTATTATCAAGGGTAATAATATCTTCAAATACAAACATCCTTCTTCTAATCTCTTCACTTAATTCTGCATCACTAATATCAAGATCTTCCATTATATGTTTTTCTGTTCCTCTATCTACAGAGTTTAAAATATCTACTACTGCTTGAATTCCGCCAGTAGTTGTATAATCCTGTGCTAAAATATTTGAGAATTTACTCTCTAAAATATCTTCTATTTCTCTTACAACCTCTGGAGACGTTCTATCCATTATTGCTATTCTTCTAGTAACATCTGATTGCTTTTCCAATGGTAAAGATGAAAGAATTTGCGCTGCCTGTGAAGATCCCAAATAAGATAATATTAATGCTATTGTTTGTGGGTGCTCATTTTGTATGTAATTTAAAAGCTGATTTGGATCAGCCTTTCTTATAAACTCAAACGGCCTCACATGTAATGAAGATGTTAATTTATTAATTATATCTATGGCCTTATCAGATCCTAAAGCTCTTTCTAATACATCTTTAGCATAGTTAATACCGCCTTCAGATATATACTCTTGAGCTAAGCATATTTGATAAAATTCCTCAATTACCGTTTGCTTCTCCTCAGGAGAAACCATTCTCATATTTGCAATTTGCAATGTTAACTCTTCTATTTCTTCTTCATTTAGATGTTTAAATATCTCAGCAGATTTTTGAGGTCCTAATGCAATTAGTAATATTGCTACCTTCTCTTTCCCACTAAATTGTCTCTTAGACATATTAACTCGCTCCTATTCATTTAACCAATTTCTAAGCAACTGAGCAACTGAATCAGGCTTCTTTTCAATAAATTTATCAATTTGAGCCTTCATTTTTGATTCTTCTGCATCAAAGTCAAGGTCCGCAACTTCTAATTCAATTGAAGATCTCTCTTCCAACATTCTTTCTAATTCATCAGTAGCAGATTTTTTAGCTTTTAACCTCATATAAATAATTATTGCTAATATTAGTAACACTAATAAAATAATACCAATATATAACCAATTATTTGACTTTCCTTGAAGAATATTAGTATCTACTGCTTGTTTATTAAAGCTCACTGCCTTTACTTGTACTTGCTTAGTGTCTAAACCAGTTGCTGCAAATATTAAATCAGAAAATTCCTTTTCTCTTTCTGGAGTCATTTCACCATCTACCAAAGCATCCTTATTAATCAGTACTGCTACAGTAACACTTTCTACTTGACCTGGTGTCTTTCTAATTTCTTTATTTATCTCATTTAGCTCATTATTTATTATTCTACTTACTTTATCATATCTACTAGAGCCATCGTCAACCATTTGATAATCTTCTACATTGGTGTCAGTTCCTGGAATTCCACCTGTAGCACCACCTACCATATGCTCCTCTACTTCTTCAAGGGAACGAATAAGCCCCTCTTCATTTCCTTCAATAGGCGGAGAAAATTCTACTATTGTAGTATTTTCTATATCCATGTTAATTTTTACACTTGACATAACATCAACATTTCCCAATCCAACGATATTCTCTAGAAATTTCTTTATACTATCGTTAATTCTAGTTTCTAGATTATGTTTCACTGCAAATTGATCAGCTGCAAAAACATCATTTTCATTTTCTTCTTCTAAAAGTCTTCCCTCATCATCAACTACCCTAACATTTTCTGGATCTATATTTATTGGACCTGATATAAGATGCTTTATAGCTTTTACTTTTTCTCCTGATAATTTCCCACCACTATCTTTTACAATAAATACGGAAGCAGTAGTTTTATCATCATCATTATTATTTAAAATGAAGTTTGTTGTTTCTTTTTCAGCTATATATACCTCTGCACTATGGATTCCATCGATTTCAGATATGGTAGATGCTAATTCACTTTGTAAAGCTAACTTCATCCTTTGCTTCTTATCATAATCTGTCATTGTCCAACTACTATCATTAAAAGCATCCATATATGTGTATCCTTCTTTGGGTAAACCATAGGTAGCCAATTCTATTTTAATACGATTTTTACTTTCAGCTGGCACCAAAATGCTTTTCTGGTCATCTCCGGTTTTCCAAGGAGTACCCATTTCATCTAGCTTAGTAGTTATTTGTCCCATATCTTTTAAACTTAAATCACCATATAGTACCTCATATTTGGTACGTGTCAATGTAAGAATAAGTGCAGTTACAGCAAAAATGATAAACAAGCTAATAAGCACTAGTCTAATTTTCTTCTTTTTATCCATCTCTTTCCAATATTCAGTTAGTTGTAGACTTACTTTATGTATTGATTCCTGCACCGTTGCACCTCTTCCCTATGGATTACTAAATTTGAATTCTCATAATTTCCTTATAAGCCTCTACAACTTTACTTCTTATACTCATAACAACTTGTAGAGCAGTATCTGCCTTATCTGCAGCTATGGTTAGATCATGGAGGTTGTCCAATTCTCCTACAGCTAATAATTTTTTATATTCTGTACTTTCTAATTGCATTTCATTAACCTGATTTAAGGCATTTGTTAAAAAGTTACTAAAGCTCTTTTCTTCTTTTGAATCAAGTAATTTCTTTTCGCCAATCTCGGCAAGGCTTTTATACCCATCAATTCTGTTTACATTCATATATCTTACCTCCTACCAATTTCCAAAGCCTTCATAAGCATTGACTTGGATGCATTCATGGCTGTTATATTAGCATCATAGGAACGCTGTGCACTAATTAGGTCAACCATTTCTTTTATAGTGTCGACATTTGGCATTTTAACATAACCATTTTCATCAGCATCAGGATGCCCTGGTTCATAGACAAGTTTAAAAGGTGATTCATCTTCGACGATTTTACTAATCTTAACACCTTTTCCCTCAAATTTATTAGTTTGCCTACTTAGATATTCTGAAAAAGGTGTTGATTTATTTTCTTCAAAAACAACCATTTGTCTTCTATATGGCATTCCACCTGTGCTTCGAGTGGTACTTGCATTAGCCATGTTCTTAGCTATAATATCAATTCTTGTTTTTTCTGCAGTTAAAGCAGTTGCTGATACATTTATTGAATTAAAAATACTCATAATTACTTGCTCCCTTCAGCGATAACATTTTTTATTTTATCAAACTCACCTATTACTTGCTTGATTAAAGTGTCATACATAATATTATTTATAGCTAGATTAGCTGATTCTGTATCACTGTTCACATTATTTCCATCTAATCTATAGGATGTGGATTTATCTTCCATAACCCTAGGAGCAAAATGGCTTGTCCCAGAACCAATATGCTTTTCATGAGTTTTCATTAAATTGATTCTGCTATTCTGAACTGATTGTTTTAATTGATCTTCAAATGTAACTACTTTTCTTTTATAATTAGGCGTATTTTCATTTGCAATATTATTTGTTATTGCTTTATGTCGTTCCCAAGTTCCATCTAAAGCCTTTTTATAAAAGTCCACATTGTTATAAATACCCCTTAACATATAGTTCACCTCTTACTATTCTAGTATCTCTATATTACCCTATTTTATAAGAATTTTCTACATAATAATTAGAAAAACCTTATAAAACGATAAATATCTTCTTTTTTAATATTACATATTTTAACATTTTATTGCAAGTAAAAATTACGTTAATTAACTAAATCACCCTAAAGTCCCATAGACCAAAGTCCCATAAAAAAGAATAGTAAATTTACTATTCTTTTGATTTTAGAAGCTCTTCTATTAATTTATCATTTAAGATTTTAATATGTGTTCCTTTCATTCCTAAAGATCTAGATTCTATAACTCCTGCACTTTCAAATTTCCTCAAGGCATTTACAATAACAGATCTTGTTATACCAACTCTATCAGCAATTTTACTCGCAACAAGTAAGCCTTCATTACCTTCTAGTTCACTAAAAATATGTTCCATTGCTTCTAACTCAGAATAAGATAAAGTTCCTATAGCCATTTGAACAATGGATTTCTTTCTAGCCTCCTCCTCTATTTCTTCTGATTTAGCTCTTAGTATTTCCATTCCTACTATAGTTGCACTATATTCAGCTAGTACAAGATCATCTTCAGTAAATTCTTTTCCAAAGCGAGCTAAAACTAAAGTTCCTAATCTTTTTCCCCCACTATTTATTGGAATTACAGTTGCAATTTTATCTGGATAAGGGCATTCTGATACCTGGTCAAAAACACAATCGGTAACTTCCCGCATATTTTCATTTGTTTCATTATATCTCAACAATTCTTCATTGTATTTTTTAGGAAATCTTTTTTCTTTGACTATTTCAGCTTGAACTATATCACAATCAAATCCTCCTGATAATTCGTATCCTAAAACTTTCCCACTAGTACTAGCTATATAGACATTAGCATCAAGTATATCACTAAGTATTTCACTTAAATCTGAAAAAGACACAGCTCTAGAGCCATATCCCTGCAACGTCTTGTTTAGTTTTCTAGTTCTTTGTAATAAACTTTCCATATATACATCCTCCTTAAAATAAACTCAATTTATTATCTATAAGATTTTAAATCGATTGTTTTTTACATTTAACTACATATACAATTCTACTACAAAAAAATAAAAATGTACAGAAAATTTTAATTATTTATACTTTTTTGACTTCCATGTATTCACATTCCTTGCTTATGCATTTAATTATTTTTTCTTTCTTATTTCTCTTTATTACCATTACTCCTCCACATTGTGGACATTTCTCCTCTATAGGCTCATCCCATGATACAAAATCACAATTTGGATAATTACTACATCCATAGAAAACCCTACCTTTTTTTGATTTCCTTTTTACAAGATTCCCATCACATTTAGGGCATTTAACATTAAGTTCATCTACAATTGCTTTAGTATTCTTGCATTCAGGATATCCAGGACATGCTAAAAATTTTCCAAATCTTCCATGTTTAATCACCATATTTTTACCACATTTCTCACAAATTACATCGGAAATTTCATCTTGTATTTCAATCTCTTTGATTTCTTCTTCAGCCTTTTTTAAAAATAGGTCGAAATCCTTATAAAAACTTTCGACAACTTTGACCCAAGGTAAATCTCCTTCAGCAATTTCATCAAGTTTCTCTTCTAATTCAGCTGTAAACTCTTCATTTACTATGTCCTTGAAATATTCTATAAGTAAATCATTAACTAATATTCCTAATTCTGTAGGCACAAAAGATTTTTTATCAAAAACGACATAATCTCTTGCTAATATAGTCGCTATGGTAGGTGCAAATGTACTTGGCCTACCAATTCCCAATTCTTCCAAAGTCTTAATAAGAGATGCTTCTGTATACCTAGCAGGCGGTTGAGTAAAATGTTGATTTGGATTAATATCCTTTAATTTTAACTTATCACCTATTACAAGCAGTGGAATTTGCATATCCTTTTCTTCTTCATCTGTAGTAGTATATATCTTTAGGAAACCATCAAACATTAGCTTTGAGCCACTAGATTTAAATAAAATATTATTACTTTCTATTGTAACAGAAATTGTGTTGTAAATAGCTGGAGTCATTTGTGAACCTAAAAATCTTTCCCAAATCATTTTATATAACTTAAATTGTTCCGATGTTAGAGAATCTTTAATTAAACTTGGAGATCTAGTAATACTTGTAGGTCTAATTCCTTCATGAGCATCCTGTGAATCCTTCTTTGATTTATTAATAAAATCTTTCCCACCATCAGTATATTTCTCACCAAAATGTTCTTTAATATATAAATTAGCTGCTTGGATAGCTTCTTTGGAAATTCTTGTAGAATCGGTTCTCATATAAGTAATTAAACCTACAGAGCCCTCACCCTTAATATCGATTCCTTCATATAATTGTTGAGCTATAATCATAGTTTTTTTAGTAGAAAATCCAAGTTTTTTTGAAGCATCTTGTTGTAATGTACTTGTAGTATACGGTGGATAGGGATTTCTTTTTTTTGTCCCATTTTTTACATTACTAACTGTAAAACTATTATTATCAACTTTTTTTAATATATCATCTACATCAGACTTTGTCTTTAATTGGATTTTTGTTTCCTTACCATTTATATTTTCTCCATAAAAATTAGCCTCAAATTTCTCTTTATCTTTTTCTAGTTTTACCTTTATACTCCAATATTCTTCAGGTATAAAATTTTGAATTTCATTCTCTCTATTACAAATTAATTTAACAGCAACAGATTGTACTCTTCCTGCACTTAAACCTTTTCTGATTTTTCTCCATAACAAAGGACTAATTTTATAACCAACAAGTCTATCTAATATTCTTCTAGCCTGCTGTGCATCAACTAAGCTTAAATCTATTGCTCTAGGTTTCTTAATAGCATTTGTTATAGCATCTTTAGTTATCTCATTAAATTCTACCCTTACTTTTTCTTTTTCATCTATCCCTAAAATATGAGCCAAATGCCAAGAAATTGCCTCCCCTTCTCTATCAGGTCAGTAGCAAGAAATATCTTCTTTGATTTTTTAGCCACCTCTTTTAAATCCTTAATTACAGGACCTTTACCTCTTATCGTTATATATTTAGGCTCAAATTGTTTATCTATATCAATTCCTAAACTACTCTTTGGTAAATCTCTTATATGCCCTACAGAAGCTACAACTTTATAATTTTTCCCTAAGAATCTTTCAATAGTTTTTGCTTTAGCTGGGGACTCAACTATTACTAAGTTTTTTTGCAATATTTACACCTCCACTAAATAAATCTAACAAATGGTAAATACTCTACCAGATAGTTCTTTAACTGAACCCTTTAATTCTAAAACTGTTAGTATACTATTTAAAGTAACTATATCTATGCCCATTTTATATGCAATAGTATCTGAATGTAAAGGTCCTTCTTCTAAAAACTTGATTATTTTAATTTCTGTTTCACTATAATTTGAATAATCTAAACCATCTTTTTTACTTAATATTAATTTTTCTTGCAGTTCATTAATTTCTTCAATTATATCATCTATTTCTAAAAGCGGCTTTGCTCCATCTTTAATTAGTTTATTTGTTCCACCACTAAATATACTATTAATATTACCAGGCAATGCAAAAATATCCTTTCCTTGCTCTAATGCATGATGGGCAGTAATCAGTGACCCTGATTTTTCCTGGGCTTCAATTACTATAACTCCCATAGATAATCCAGATATTATTCTATTCCTTTGTGGAAAATTAAAAGCCAAAGGAGGAGTTCCCAGAGGAAACTCAGAAACTATGCCGCCATTTTTTTCTATGTCATTATATAAAAATAAATTTTTCTTTGGATAAACAATATCAATGCCATTGCCTAAAACGCCAATTGTTCTAGTTCCATTATCTAAAGCTGTTTTATGTGCAATTGTATCTATACCTGAAGCCAACCCACTAATAATTGTTACTCCTAAATTTGCTAATTCTTTAGTGAATTTTTCACAAGCCCATTTACCATATGCTGTTGCTTTTCTAGAACCTACTATGGCAATTGCAACCCTGTCTTCTTCGATTATATTACCCTTAACATAAATCACTCTTGGATTATCATTAATATATCTCAATCTAGTAGGATAGTTTTCGTCGTATATAGTAATAACATGAACATTCTCTTTCTCTATATTATCAAATAATCTTTTTATATATTCATTGTTTCGATTATATATGAGTTTTTCTCTTACTTCATTATTTAGATTTTTTATAAAACTAAATTGATTACTATTAAGTTCCCATAAATCTCTTATATCATTAAAATGATCAATAATCTTCCCCATATTAACATTTCCTACTCCCAAACTACTTAACCAAATAAGAATATCCCTTTGAGTAATATTCAAATCCTTCTACCCCCAATATTTATCATCTAAAGTTCTATATCTAATAGCTTCCAAAATATGTTTATCCTGAATAACTTCTTCCCCATCTAAATCTGCAATAGTTCTAGATACCTTCAGCAATTTATTATAAGTTCTACCGCTAAATTTGTATTTTTTGAAAGCTTGATTCATTATATTCTCAGAGCTATTAGTAAGCTTACAATACTTTTTTATATCTTTGTTGGGTATTTGCGAATTATTAAATATCTTCTGGTTTCTATATCGATTAATTTGAATATCTCTTGCCTTTCTTACTCTTTCTCTAATAATTAAAGATGACTCTTCTTCCCTATCTCCTTTCAAATCGTTATATTCTACAGGTGATACCTCAATATGAATATCAATTCTATCAAGTAATGGATTACTAATTTTACCTAGATATCTATCAATACTAGCTTGAGAACATGTACATTCATGTAGGGGATCTCCGAAATAACCACAAGGACAAGGATTCATACTTGCCACTAACATAAACTTAGCAGGATATGACAAGCTTGCATTTGCTCTTGAAATAGTAACGATTCCATCCTCTAATGGTTGACGTAGCACTTCTAATACATTTTTCGAAAATTCGGGGAGCTCATCTAAGAATAAAACACCATTATTTGCCAATGAAACTTCTCCAGGTTTTGGAATTCTGCCACCACCAATTAAAGATATAGCAGAAGCAGTGTGATGAGGAGCCTAAATGGGCGCTCTTTAATTAAAGAATTAGACTGTAATAGTCCTGAAACACTATAGATTTTGGTCACTTCTATTGCTTCTTCAAATGATAGTTTAGGTAATATTGTGGGCAGTCGTCTTGCAGCCATAGTCTTCCCGGCACCAGGAGGTCCTATAATAATCAAATTATGAGAACCTGCGGCAGCTACCTCCAAGGCTCTCTTAAGACCAATTTGCCCTTTTATATCTGCAAAGTCTAAAAGATACTCACTATTCTCAGTATTAAACTCATTTAATTCTCTAATATATGGATCTATGTATAAATCATTATTGAGAAAATCAACCGCATTATTTAGGCTTCTTACGGGTATTATTTCCATGTCCTCTATAACACTACATTCTTCTTTATTATCATAAGGAACTATGCATCTTGAAACATTTAATTCTCTCATTGAAATAACCATCGGTAATGCCCCTTGAACTGGATTTATCTTTCCTTCTAAGGACAGTTCTCCTATAAAAATTGTATTATCCATGTTTTTTTCTATTATAACACCAGAAGATTTCAAAATACCTATAGCAATTGCTAAATCTATTTGAGAGCCTTCTTTTTTCAGGTTAGCTGGAGCTAAATTAATAGTGATTCTGCTAAGAGGAAATTCATATCCACTATTCTTGATTGCCGCCCTCACTCTTTCCTTAGATTCTTTTATAGATGTATCAGGTAATCCTACTATATTAAATACTGGCAAACCTCTAGATAAATCGGCTTCAACCTCAACGATACTACCATTGAGTCCTTGAAGTACACAAGTATTAATTTTTGAATACATAATAAACCCCTTTTCCCCATTTAATTTATCCCTTTATCCCATCAATAGTTTACTTTATTACCTAGGCAATAGTGAAAATTTTCAATTTTCCAATCATTATCAACAAAAAGCATTTTCTATATGATTTATTTTTATATTCGGTGTTAAATATACTTCTATTATGTCATATCTTATCTGATACGACATTAATCTTTTTTGATTTAGATATAGATAAGAGCAATAAATAATCTTCTCCTGTTTCCTTCTATTAACTGCTTCATAAGCATATCCAAAATTTGTACTTGTCCTTGATTTAACCTCGATAAAAACCAATGTATTTTTATCTAAAGCAATTATATCTATTTCTCCAACTTTATTTCTATAATTTAAATCTAAAATATTATATCCTTTTAAAATAAGGTGCTCTTTAGCAATCAATTCACCCTTTTTTCCCTTTTTTATATTATTTCCCATAATTTCTTCCTCTTTGTGTATCTAAATTATAGATATAAAAGATTATCTCTGCAACAGCATCATATAACTCTTCAGGTATTTCTTCATCTATTTCCAATCCAATAAGGCTTTCTACTAAGTTTTCATCTTTATAAATAGTTATATCTTCCTCTAATCCCTTTTCAATTATTTTATTTGCAACAAATCCTTCACCTTTAGCGATGACTTTTGGTGCTACATCATTAGTTTCATAAGATAATGCAACTGCCTTACTTGTTGTTTTTTTAACTAAATCTTTTCCTTTATCCATGGGATTACACCTTCAAATCTAAAATATAAATTGGATTTGGATTAGAAACCATGGTATCAATTATTTGAATATCATTATCTAATACAAAATCAATCTTGTCTAGACTATAACCTATTAATGAAATTTTTTCAACTAATTGTTTTTCTGTTGATTTAAATAATTCTAAATCTTCACTTTTTATATTCATTCTTATAGATAAGGAATTAGATATAAGCTGGCAAGAAACCTTAATATTTCCTAGATTATGTGTTTCTACATTTATATAAATATTCGTTCTTTCATTATAGTTTTTTCGTTTTTTACTCTCTTTTATAAAAGTTAATATACCATCAAGTTGTTTTTTGTCTATTGCTAATAGGCAAAAATATAAAAGATAGGTCTCTATTCATGTCTCTAAAAAAATCTATTTTGTTATTTAAGCTTTTAAGATCTTCCTTCAATTTCAAATCTGTTATATTATCTAAATTGCGAATATTCTTTTGTAAATCAATAAGCTTTTCATCTCTATTTGAAATTATATATCTTTTATTAATGTTTTCATTATCATCAGACAATATTTTATTTAATTCATTAAATTCAGGTTTATTTATCATTTTATCTATTAGTTTTAATTCATTTATAAACTCTATAGGATTTTTATTGAACTCTTGAAAGTTTTTTATGTTATTAAGTGAGGGTTTAATATTGTTCTTTAAAAAGAAACTAATTATTTTAATATATTCATCTTCTCTATCTATATCTACTTGGTTTCCTAGAAATTCTTTTACCAGCTGAGTTACATCCTCACTTCCCTCATAATCATCTTTAGGAATAACTAACAAAGATTTTATATCTACTTTTTCTGATGGAACATACTTCTCTAAAGCATTATCTCCAGTTAATGATGCTTTCTTTGTTTCTAAATCTATAGTAAAATTTTCTTTATGGACTTCTATTTTATCCAATTCTATTTTTCCTAATATAGAATCTTTCTCTACAGTAGGGGAATTAACTTGAATAACCTTTTCTCCATCTTCTAAATTAGATAATTGAAATAACTTTTCTAAGATTTTTATCCCATCTGTTAAATTTTGCTCAGTTATAGGTGCATTATATTTCATTAGATTTTCTACAATTCCAATTGATAATTTAGTTTCTTTTATATTAATACTCTTAAGCAAATGGGATATAGGATTGTTTTCTTTATAATCCTTAGATAATTGTACTTCTGGAAGTTTGTCTTTGATTAAAGGCTTTAGGATAATCTCATTATTATCCACTGATTCTACTAGAAAGGATATTTCATCATTTACAGCGATCTTTACATTGGAATCTAATTTAGCTTGAATTGTTCCATGCCCCTTGATATCAATAAGTATTAGATTATCTATTAATTCTAACACCTCCCCCTTAAAAGAATATCCTTCTTTGAATATTCCTTCCCTATTGTCTAATATAAATTTATTTAATAAAAGATTCTCAATTCTCAATAAAATCACCCTTTATAATCTACTTTAATATATTTTTTAAAAATGTTATTCTATGTATAGGTGATGGACCTAACTCTTTAATAAGCTCTCTATGTTCTTTAGTTCCATAGCCTTTATGTTTTTTCAAATTATATCCGTGAAATTCCTTATCCCATTCTATGCATAATCTATCTCTAAACACTTTAGCAACGATGGATGCACAAGCTATACCATGAGATCTATCATCCCCCTTTATAATAGATTCTTGTGGTATCTTCAGATCAATCTTTTCTGCATCAATAAGTAAAAAATCTGGATAAATTTTATTTCCATCTCTATCCTGCAAATTTTCTACTGCTATCTTCATAGCTAAGAGAGTAGCTTTTTTTATATTAATTTTATCTATTATATTGGAATTTACTCTGCCTATACCACATGCAATTGAATTAGATAAAATTTCATCATATAAAACTTCACGTTTTTTTTCGGAAAGTTTTTTAGAATCCTTTACCCCATTAATTATTAAATCTTTAGGCATTATTACTGCACAGGCAACCACATCTCCAGCTAAGCATCCTCTACCTACTTCATCTATGCAAGCAACATTATCAAATCCTAATTGCCAAATATTGTTTTCAATCTCTAACACGGTAACATCTCCTATTCTTTAGGGAATTCAAGTGTTATATTCCCAATTACACCTTTTCTGAATTCATCTAGAACAATATTACTAACCTTTGTATAATCTATTTCTCCACCTTTAATGATACATCCTCTTCGTCTGCCAATTTCCTCCATTATTTCTAAATATGATTTACCCTCTATTTCAATATTATAACGATTATTTAAAAGATTTGGAAAATAATTGGCAAGTCTTTCCACTAATCTAAGAGCTAAGGTTTCTATATCTAATATTTCATCCTTTATTGCGCCCGTAAAGGCAAGATTTAAACCTACATCTGGATCTTCAAACTTTGGCCATAATATACCTGGTGTATCTAATAATTCTAAATTTCCCTTAGTTTTAATCCATTGATTAGATTTTGTGACACCTGGCTTATTCCCAGTTTTTGCTCCTTTTCTGCCGGAAAGGGAATTGATTAAAGTTGATTTTCCTACATTTGGTATTCCTAAAATCATAGCTCTTGTGGGTCTACTTATTACACCACGCTTCTCATAGGCTTTTCTTTTTTCATCTGTAAGACTATAAGAAATTTCTAGCAATCTATCTATGCCTTTCCCACTTAATGCATCTAGACAGACTGAAGAGATGTTTTTTTTCAAAAAATATTCTTGCCATATCTTATTTCCATGGGAGTTAGCTAAATCTGATTTATTCAATATAATTACTCTAGGCTTTTCTCCAACTATTGAATCTATAACAGGATTCTGACTACTTGCGGGTATTCTAGCATCAATTAATTCAAAAACAATATCTACCATTGTAAGAGATTTTTGTATGGATTCTCTTGTTTTCTTCATATGCCCTGGATACCAGTTAATATTCATGATTTCACCACCTAAATAAAATTGGGACTATATAGTCCCAATAAATTAGTAAATTCTTTTTTCCTTAACCTTAGCAGCTTTACCTTGTCTATCTCTTAGATAGTAAAGTTTAGCTCTTCTTACTTTACCCCTTCTAGTAACAACTAATTTCTCAATTCTTGGAGAGTGTATAGGGAAAGTTCTTTCTACACCTACACCATAAGATAATCTTCTTACTGTAAATGTCTTTCTTGCTCCGCCACCTTGAATTTTAATTACTGTACCTTCATATACTTGGATTCTCTCACGAGTTCCTTCAACAACTTTGTAATGAACTTGAACAGTATCTCCTACATTAAAACTTGGTAAATCATTTCTTAATTGTTCATCTTCTAACATTTTAATTATATCCACTGTATAGACCTCCCTTCTCCTTAGATGTTCTTACCCCAATGGTAGAGGACCATCCGTAATTCCATACGCTAGGTATTATAGCATATGCGTGATTTAATTACAACTAATTTATAGTTCTAAATCTTTTTTTATTTTTGATAGAATAACTACTTCTTCCTTTGATAAAGTTTTCTTTTCAAGTAAATCAGGTCTTTTTAACAAAGTAGCTTTTAAAGCCTCCTCTTTTCTCCATGTCTCTATCTTTTGATGATTACCAGATAGTAGTACATCAGGCACAAAATGTCCTTTAAACTCTCTAGGTCTAGTATATTGAGGATATTCTAATAACCCATTATAATGAGATTCATCTATAAAAGATTCATCTGAACGAAGTACACCTGGTAATAGTCTTACAACAGCATCAATGATTAACATTGCAGGGATTTCTCCGCCTGTCAATACAAAATCACCAATTGATATTTCTTCATCTACATAATGTTCAATAACCCTATTATCTATACCCTCATAATGTCCACATAGTAGAATTAAATGCTCTTCTTTCGACAATTCATTTGCTAGTTCTTGATTAAATTTCTTACCTTGAGGTGATAGATAAATTACCCTAGAGTTTTTATTTTTTACACTACTAATAGCATCAAAAATTGGCTCTGGCTTCATGACCATACCTGAGCCTCCTCCAAAAGGATAATCATCTACCTTTCTATGCTTATTTTGGGAAAAATCTCTAATATTTATACTATTTATTGCAATTTTATTATCCTCATAAGCTCTGCCTATTATACTCCAACTTATTAGTGGAGAAAAAAACTCTGGAAACAGTGTTAGAATGTCTATCTTCATTCTATCATTCCTTCAATAGGATCAATAACTATTTTCTTGTCAACTGGATTAACATCAACTACAAATTGTTTCACAGCAGGGATAAGATATTCTTTATCTTTTTCAATATCTTTAATTACGTAGATATCATTACTAGCCCCTTGTAAAACATCTACTATGGTGCCAATCAAATTAGATTTTGTATCGAAAACTTGAGAGGCTAATAAATCATAAATAAAAAAATGGTTCTCAGGCAAAATAATTTTTCCCTCTTCATCAACATAGATAAAACTATCCTTGAATGGAATTATTTCATTAATATCATTGAATTCTTTAAATTTTAATATAGCTAAATTTTTATGATATTTAACTTTCTCTAATTCTACTTTGATTTTTTTATCACCAATATATGCAGTTTTCAAATAATCAAACCTATCAAGGTTATCAGTCATTGGATAAACTTTTACTTCTCCTTTAATTCCATGGGTACTAATTATCTTTCCAATTATTGTATAATCCATTTTTTCACCTATCTTTATTATTTAAAGGGATTAGGTCCTCTAATCCCTTACTGAATAATTTCAACAACAACTCTTTTGTTATCTTTAATAGCAGCTGCTTTAACCACAGTTCTAATGGCCTTTGCAATTCTACCTTGCTTACCTATTACTTTACCCATATCTTCAGGGTGGACTTTAAGTTCAATAATGATAGATTGACTTCCTTCTATCTCATTGACTACCACTTCATCTGGATTCTCCACAAGAGATTTTGCAATAAATTCTACTAATTCTCCCATTTCTAGCACCTCCTAGATACTATCCCTAAGTAATTATTCAGTTTCCTTCTCATATAGACCATTTTCCTTAAATAGTCTATCTACAGTATCAGTTGGTTTTGCTCCATTTTTCATCCAGTTAATTGCTTTTTCATTATCTATTTTAACTGTCTTAGGCTCAGTTAATGGATTATAATAGCCAATTTCTTCAATAAATCTTCCATCTCTTGAAGCACGAGAATCAGCAACAACTATTCTATAGAAAGGACTTTTTTTAGCTCCCATTCTTCTTAATCTAATTTTAACAGCCACTATTTTCACCTCCTTATAAATTTAACTATCTATTTAGAAAAAGGGGAATCCAAATTTCCCTTTTTTCTTCATGGTTTTTTCCATATCTGTAAATCTTTTCATCATTTTTTTTGTTTCTTTAAATTGTTTTAGTATCTTATTTACATCTTGGACGGTAGTACCACTACCTTGGGCAATTCTCTTTCTTCTACTACTGTCTATTATGTCAGGATTATCTTTTTCCTTCTTAGTCATAGACTGAATTATAGCTTTGATTCTATTAATATCTTTTTCATTTACATCTAAACCTTTTAAAGCCTTAGAATTCATTCCTGGAATCATACCTAATAATTGGTCAATAGGTCCTAAATTCTTCATCTGATCTAGCTGGTCTAAAAAATCGTCGAAAGAAAATTGCTGGCTTCTAATTTTTTGCTCCAACTCCATTGCCTTCTTAGCATCTATATTGGCCTGTGCTTTCTCAATAAGACTAAGTACATCACCCATTCCAAGTATTCTTGATGCCATTCTATCTGGATGAAATGGTTCTAATTGATCAAATTTTTCTCCCATAGCCGCAAACTTTATAGGTTTTTCTGTTACAGCTCTTATGGATAATGCAGCACCACCTCTGGCGTCACCATCCAGCTTAGTAAGTATAACTCCTGTAATACCTAATCTCTGATTGAAAGAATCAGCAACATTAACTGCATCCTGACCAGTCATAGCATCTAGTACTAAAAGTACTTCATTTGGCTTTACCGCTTCATGAATGTTTTTTATCTCAATCATTAATTCTTCATCAATATGAAGTCTTCCTGCAGTATCTATAATAATGACATCATTACCATGTTTTTTTCCATGTTCTAAGGCGGCTTTAGCTATATCTACAGGATTTATCTTATCTCCCATAGTAAAAACTGGAGCACCTACTTTTTCCCCTACAACTTCAAGCTGTTTAATAGCAGCAGGTCTATAGATATCACAAGCCACTAACAAAGGTCTTTTATTTTGTTTTTTTAAATTAAAAGCTAATTTACCAGTAGTAGTTGTTTTACCAGCACCCTGCAAACCACACATAAGAATTACTGTAGGTGGAGTCGAAGAGAAATTTAGCTTAGCTTCGCTCTTACCCATAAGATTAGTTAATTCTTCATTTACTATTTTAATAACTTGTTGTCCAGGAGTTAAGCTTTCCATTACTTCAGAACCAATAGCTCTTTCCTTGACTGTTTTAATAAAATCCTTTACTACTTTAAAGTTAACATCAGCCTCTAATAAAGCTAATCTTACTTCTCTCATAGCCAAGTCTACATCTTTTTCTGAAAGTTTACCTTTTCCTTTTAATTTTCCTAAAGCATTTTGAAGCTTTTCTGACAAAGATTCAAATACCATCAATCAACAACCTCCCGACTATTATCTAATATTTTTTTACCGATTTCATTAATAGTCATAGCTTTTTCTTGAATTTCATCATTATCCTCTGCCTTCGCAATTTTTATTATTTCTTCCGAAATATTTATTATGTTTTTAATCTCTTCATGGCTGCTATAAAATTTCCTTACCAATCCCAAATTTTCTTCATGCTGATATAGCTTTTGCTCTGCTCTCCTTAAAAGATCAAATACACCCTGCCTAGTAACACTAAGTTCATCTCCGATTTCAGCTAAGGATAAATCGTGAATATAATATAATTCCACTACTAAATATTGTTTTTCACTAAGTAGTTTCCCGTAAAAATCAAATAAAGTACCTATCTCTACAAGTTTCTCAACCATTATATCACCAACTAAATAATACTGTCAAGTGTTTTACTTGACAGTATTATTCTAGTATATAATTTCTCTTTTGTCAATGATTATTAGTGAAATATTGCTTCTACAAAATCTTCCACAATAAAAGGCTGTAAATCTTCGATTCCTTCTCCCACACCTACTAGTTTAACAGGTATTTTTAGCTCTGCTTGTAAAGCTATGATAACGCCACCTTTTGCTGTTCCATCTAGTTTAGTAAGTGCAACACCCGTGATATTTGCTACTTCTTTAAATACCTTTGCTTGGTTTATAGCATTTTGTCCAGTTGTAGCATCTAATACTAGCAACACTTCTTTAGTAGCATCCCCATATTCTCTTTCTGCAACTCTAAATATCTTATTTAATTCATTCATAAGATTAGATTTATTATGAAGTCTACCAGCTGTATCACAAATTAATATATCAGTTTTTCTTGCTTTAGCAGCTTGGATACCATCATAAATAACTGCTGCTGGGTCTGCACCTTCACTATGAGCTATAACTTCGACCCCAGCTCTATTACCCCATTCTTCTAATTGCTCAATAGCGGCGGCTCTAAAAGTATCTCCTGCAGCTATTAAAACCCTTTTACCTTGTTTTTTATAATTATTAGAAAGCTTTCCAATTGTAGTAGTTTTACCAACACCATTTACGCCTACAACCAAAATTAATGCAGGTGAAGGCTCTATGTTTAACTCATTATCAGAAACTGACTCTAACATAAGTTTTCTAATTTCATCTTTGAGAAGTTCTTTTACTTCTTCTGGCTCAGTTACCTTTTCTTCCTTAACTCTAGTCCTTAACCTATCTATAAGTTCCATAGTGGTGTTTACACCTACGTCAGCAGTAACTAATACTTCTTCTAGATCATCAAAAAGCTCTTCATCTATTTTCTTATAGGACTTTAAAATTCCGTCAATCTTATTGGAGATATCATCTCTGGTCTTAGTTAGTCCATTCATGAGTTTTTCAAAAAATCCAATTTTCTTTTTAGTATTTTTTTCTTCTTCAGCCTCTTCAGGTAGAGATTGCTGGAAATTTTCAATTTCCTCTTCCGCATCTATAGGTAACTCTTCTAAATTTTCTTCTATAATCTCTTCATCTTCAAATTCATGTTCTTCAAACTCTAAAGATTCTTCCACTAACTCTGTTTGAAAATCCTCTATAGTTTCTTCCACAGATTCTTCCATATCTTCTATAATTTCTTCTTGTTCTTCTAACTGATCTATTTCTTCTTCAATCAACTCCTCAATTTTTTCCTCAAGGAATTCTTCTTCATTTGTTTCAATAATTTTTTCATCTTCATTTAATTCTTCATTTTTTTTACTAAGTTTCTTAAACCACTTAAACATTTTATTCCCCCTAACTTGCTATTTCATCTACATTATCTTTTAGTTTAACCGATATTAGTTTGGATATTCCTTCCTCTTCCATAGCTACACCATATAATATATCTGCTATCTCCATAGTTGTTTTTCTATGAGTAATAAGAACAAACTGAGTATCATCGCAAAAAGTTTTTAAATAGTTAGTATATCTGCTAATATTAGCTTCGTCAAGAGCAGCATCTATTTCATCTAGAATACAGAAGGGAGAAGGTTTCAATTTTAATATTGCAAATAAAAGTGCTACTGCAGTTAAAGATTTCTCTCCACCAGATAATAAAGTCAAACTTTGAAGTTTCTTTCCTGGAGGTTGTATTTTAATTTCAATTCCAGAATTTAAAATATCTTCATTATTTTCTATAATTAACTCTGCTTGTCCTCCATTAAATAAAATCTTGAATATTTCTTGAAAGTTAGTATTTATTTCATTAAAATTTATAAGGAATTGATTTTTCATTTTATTTTCTATATCCTTAATTACTTCTTTTAGATTTTCTTTTGCATTAATTAAGTCTTTTTGTTGATTTAAAATAAAATCCAGTCTTTCTTTCAAATTTTTATATTCCTCTATGGAACTTAAATTAACTGTACCTAGTTCTTTTATTTCTACCTTTAATCTTCTTGCCTCCACTATTGCCTCTTGAGTGTTTTTTATTTCATCTTCATAGACCAATGCTTCTTCATAACTTAATTCATAATCATCGGCTAATTTTTTATGATAATTTTCAAGTTGTACAGAAATTCTAGCTAATTTGACTTCATTAGAATTAATATTTTTTTCAGTATCCACAATTAATTTATTAATTTCTTTTAGCCTATCCTGTTCAGAGTAAAAACCTTCCATAAACTTATTTTTGTCAGATATCAAACCTTCTAACTCCTTCTTTGTATCTCCTTCTATAATATTTAATTCTTTTATCTTTTCATCTAAAGTAGCTCTATTCTCTATTATTTCTTCAATATTATCTTTATTAGATATTATTAGTTCATCTTTTTCTTTGATTGAATTATTAATGTTTTCAAATTCTGATTCATTTTTAGTTAGTTTTTCCTGTAAATTATTTATTTTACTATGGATTAAATTAAGATTAATTTTCATATCTGTAACAACTTTCACTTTATCTTCCCTAACTAACTTCTCCTCATTATAATGATTCGTTAAATCTTTAATTTTTTCTTTCTGATTTATACTGTCTTCATCTAACTGAGCTAATAAAGCAAGTAATTCTTTCTTTTTATTTTCATAGTTATTTATTTCAACATCTAGACTATCTATTTCTTTCTTAGACTTGTTTATAATTTCTTCTAGTCTAGTTGCTTCATTCATATACTTTTCTTTTTGATTCTTTACATCAATTATTGAGTACTCCGTATCTTTAATAGATTCTTCTAATTTAATTTTCTTTTCTCTAATATCCTTTTGTTTATCTAAAAATATATTTCTTTCTTCTTCTAAGCTTTCTTGAATTTTATTTAATTCATTAATATCCTCAATTAGTTTTTGTATCCTGCCTTTTCTGCTAATTATGCTTATTCCACCTGTGTTATGACTTCCTCCAGTCATAGAGCCACCTGGATTTAGAACTTCTCCTTCCAAAGTGACGATTCTATAGGAGTGGTTAGATTTATTTGCAAACTTAATTCCATAGTCTATATTTTCAATTACTATAGTCCTTCCAAGTAAAAATTTAAATATATTTTCATATTTTCTATCAAATTTAATTAGTTCAAATCCTAAACCATGAATCATAAAATTATTTCTATCTTGAGGATTTATATCTAAAGTATTACCTTTAATTATATTAAGTGGTAGAAATGTTACTCTTCCAAGTTTATTATGTTTTAAGTACTCTATTATATTTTTTGCATCCTCTTCTGTTTTAGTAACTATATTCTGTGCATTAGATCCTAATGCAATATCTATAGCTCTTTCAAATTTTTCATCTACATTTATAAGCTCTGCTACTACCCCCATAAGTCCTTCTTTTAATCTTATTTCCTTTTTGGCAGCCTTTAGTAAAGATTTAACACCTTTATAATATCCTTCATAATCTTCTTCCATATTTTTAAGTAACTTAAAGCTAGAAGTTTTAGACTGGATCTCCATATTATTAGTATTTATCTTTTTATTAATAATATCTAAATCATTGCTATTATCTAGTTCTAATTTCTTTATATTCTCTAGTTCATCTCTTAAAGTACATAATTGTTTTTTTAGTTCATCTTCCTTATTAACCAAATCATCATACTTTTCTATATTTATCTTCTTTTCAATATACATACTATTTATCTCTTTACTTAATTGAGATATTCTCTTCTCGATATTTTCATTAAAAGAAATAATACTATTTAATTCCGATTTTTTATCTGATGAATTATTATATATTTTAATTATATTATTTTTTTCAAGTTCAATCTCTCTCTCTTTCTCTTGCAGGACCTCAAAACTTTTTTCTAGTTCCAATGTTTTTTTATTATATTCTTCTAGAAGCTTATTATATTCTTCTTGAGTTATGTCTTTTTCTCTTGCTAAGTCAACATTCACCTTTTGGATATCTTTTAATCTACAATTTAAATTGTGCTTTTCTTCTTTTAATCTTTCTAAATCCTTATTAAAAAATTTATCCTTTTCTTCAATTATAGCAAGTTGATTTTGATTTTTATCTAACTCATTTATAATTCCCAAACTTTTATTTCTGCATATTTCAATTTTTGATTCTAAATCTTCAATAGTTTCTTTAAGTAAATTGAATTTATCCTCAATCTTTTGTCTCTCATCTGTTTTTCCAGCAAGCTGTTCTTCTAAATTAAGATTTTCCTTGTTTATTTCCTCTATCTGTGTATTAATTTTTTTATATCTTTTATAAATAAATTAATCTCTAATTTTTTAATCGATTATATAATTCAGTAAAGCAATTGGCTTTATGGGACTGTACCTCTAATGTCTCTAATTGACTAGATAACTCAAATACTAAATCCTTTATCCTTATTATATTTCCTTCTGTTTTCTCTAGTTTTCTTTCAGCTTCTTCTTTCTTTGATTTATATTTTACTATTCCTGCTGCTTCTTCAAAAATACTTCTTCTATCTTCAGGTCTATTGCTAAGTATTTCCTCTATTCTGCCTTGTCCAATAATTGAATATCCATCTTTTCCTACTCCTGTATCCATAAATAATTCTCGGACATCTTTTAGTCTACAGGAATTTTTATTTATATAATATTCCGATTCTCCTGATCTAAACATCCTTCGTGTAACTGCTACTTCAGTATAATCTATAGGTATTTCTCCATCCTTATTATCAAATGTAATAGTAACTTCTGAATATCCTAATGCTTTTCTCTTGCTTGTACCAGCAAAGATTATATCTTCCATTTTACTACCCCTAAGATTTTTTACACTTTGCTCACCTAGAACCCATCTTATGGCATCAGATATATTACTCTTACCACTACCGTTTGGCCCTACTATAGCTGTAATTCCATTTTTAATTTCAATTTCTGTCTTATCAGCAAAGGATTTAAATCCCTGTATCTCTACTTTTTTTAGTCGCAAGCAAAACACCTCTCTTATAACGAATAGGAAAGTTCTACTTTTGTCTTTTTCATGTTTAGAACTTTCCATAAATGAGTTTTAAGCAGATTGCCAAAATCTTTCATTTCGTGCAAGTCGCTTATGAAGTAACCAAGAAAAGCTTCCTTTATACCTTACCCGAAGCTTTTCTTATAATTAAAGGTTTCCTAGGCTAAAGGAAACCTTTAATACTAATCTAAATAATAGAACCGTCCTTTAAATAGGACTCCATTAACAATTTCATATCTATTTTATCATAAAATTCACCAATTGTAATGTCAATATAATTTGTATCTATTTCTTTTCTATATATTTTTATATTACTAAACTTATATCTATCAGTAAAATGCATTACATTACTTGACCTTTGACCAGCAATAGAGGATATGTTTTTACTATTAGAGTCTATAGTTAGTTTTTTATCTTCGGTTTTAATGTTATTTATATCAAAATAATACTCTAATAGAAGTTTAAATATATTTGATTCTACCATCTGCCTAAAAGCAGGATGAAATGGTCCTGAAACCACATCTTTCCCTAATTGAATATTTTCCGTAGGCTGTAACCCAATTCTAATAACATCAATGCTATTTATCTCAAAAAGCATAAGAAGTATAGAGCATGTATCTACTGCTTCTTCAAAAGATACAGGTGAATATTTCTCATTGAAAAATTGTCTTTCTAGATAAGTATCCTTTATTACTAAAGTTGGATATATCCTTACACAGTATGGATTTAGCTTTATAAATTCTTTACAGGTGTATATTGTCTTTTCTCTAGTATCCTCTGGAAGACCTACCATCATTTGCAGTCCAAGATTAAATCCAAATTCCTTTATTAAATCCGCTGCTTTATATACATCTTTCGAAGTATGTCCCCTTCCACTTGCAAATAGTACTGAATCATCTAAGGATTGAACACCTAGTTCAATAGTATCTACTAAATAGTCCTTTAAATTTCTTAGTATTATTTTATCTATACAATCTGGTCTAGTAGATAATCTAATACCACTTATCTTTCCTTCAATCTTATACTGGTATGGAATAGCTAGTAACTCTTTTTGAATATCTATATCTATTGCAGTAAAACTCCCTCCATAAAATGCAACTTCTATAGTAGACCCAGGCTTAAAAGTAACTAAATGTTCCTCAATGATATTTTTCACATCTCTTGGTGTTACATTAGTTGATAATCCAGTGATTTTTTTCTGATTGCAAAAAACGCAATCATGGGGGCAACCATAATGGGGAACAAATATTGGGATTATATAATGTTTACTCATCACCAGTTTCCCCCATTACTAGAAGTGCCTCTTTAGCAGCCATTTGTTCTGCTTCTTTTTTATTACGTCCTGTTCCTGTCCCAACAGTTTTATTATCAACTATTACATCCATATAAAATATTTTATTATGATCTGGACCTTCTTCCCTCACAACCTTATACTCTATTTTAGCTCTAGTTATTTTTTGAAGATTCTCCTGCAATTCAGTTTTATAATCAATAAATAATGCTCCTTTTGCTACTGCATATACTATATCAGCTTCAAAATTTTCAAGTAATAGTTTGTTTACAACTTGAAAGTCACTATCCATATAAACAGCACCCACTAATGCTTCACTGGCATCAGCTAAAATCGAATCCCTATCACGTCCTCCTGTAGCTTCTTCGCCTTTGCCTAATAGAAGATATTTGCCTAAATCAATCTTTCTAGCTGCAAACGCTAGAGAAGATTCGCAGACTACTTTTGCTCTGATTTTGGTTAATTCCCCTTCTGGATAATATGGATACTTTTTATATAAATATTGACTTACTATTAAGTTTAAAATAGTGTCACCTAAAAATTCAAGTCTTTCGTTATTATCAGTTATTTTCATCTTATTTTCATTTGCATAGGAGCTATGAGTCAGTGCAGTTTTCAATAAATTAATATTCCTAAATTTATAATTTAAGTTCATTTCTAAGGGTTCTAACCATTTAACTCCTTTAATATTTTCTTTCACTTTAATACCCCCAAATTTTCAAGAGTAATCAGGGCCAAACTTAGCCCTGATTATTATTCTTCTAGAGCATTTGTAATATATTCAACAGCATCTCCAACGGTTTTTATATTTTCCATTTCTTCATCTTCTACTTCAAGACCAAACTCATCTTCTAGTGCCATTATTAACTCTACTAAATCTAGTGAGTCAGCATTTAGTGTATCTTTAAAAGAAGTATCCTTTGTAATTTCATCCTCATCAATATTAAATTGTGTTGCGATTATAGTTTTTATTTTTTTATAAATCATATTATCTCCCTCCAAAATTATTATTTATTATCTAGTACATGCATATTTTCTTCTATTATTTTTATTACATCTTTCTCTATAAATTTTTTTAATTGATTGATTGCATTCTTAATAGCAAAAGCATCCGAACTTCCATGGGCTTTTACTATAGGTTTGCTTATGCCTAATAGTGGCGCTCCACCTTGCTCTCTGTAATCCATCCTACCCTTTATATTTTTCAATTCAGGCCTAAGTAGCATGGCACCCAATTTTGCTCTAAAATTCTTCGTAAATTCTTCTTTTAATATTGAAAAAATTGAAATGGCCATACCTTCAGTTAATTTTAAAACTACATTTCCTACAAAACCATCAGATACAATAACATCTACTATTCCACTAGGTAATTCCCTAGCTTCCACATTTCCTTTAAAGTTTAAATGTGATTTTTCAATAATATCATATGTTTCCTTAGATAGGGCATTTCCCTTTCCCTTTTCTATACCTATATTTACAAGACCTATAGTCGGAGATTTTATTCCCATGACCTTTTCCATATAAACAGACCCCATTAAAGCAAATTGATATAAATACTCTGGCTTACAATCTACATTTGCACCTGCATCCAGAAGCAATGAAAATCCATTTTTAGTAGGATATACAACAGATAATGCTGCCCTATCAATACCATCTATTCTTTTAACGATAAAGATTCCTGATGCCAATAGTGCTCCTGTACTTCCAGCTGATATAAAACCATCACCTATTCCATCTGCCAAAGCCTTACATCCCACTACCATAGACGAATCTTTCTTTCTTCGAATAGCTATAGCTGGATCGTCATCATTGGTTATTATATCACTAGCACCTAAGATTTCAACCTTATCTTTTGGATAGTCATATTTTTTTAATTCATTTTCTATTATATCCTCTTTACCAACCAATATAACATTAACACCATATTCATTTACAGCATCAACAGTTCCTTTAATCACTTCAATCGGTCCATTGTCTCCACCCATAGCATCAATAATAATTTTCATAATTACCCTCCAATGCTGTGTATTTTAAGACTACTGATATTAAATATATATTAGACTAAAATAAAATGCAATATTAAATTAAAAAAAGATAGTGATATCACTATCTTTTTTATTATTCTACTGCGATAACTTCTCTGTTTTTGTAATATCCACATGATCTACAAACTCTATGTGGTTGTTTTGGCTCATGACATTGTGGACACTCAACAACTGTAGCTTTGTTTAGTCTATAAGAAGAAGCTCTTCTCTTGTCCCTTCTAGCTTTAGAAGTTTTTCGTTTTGGTACAGCCATTTAAAACACCTCCTTAATTCTTAGGAAAAAAATTCTTTAGTTTTTCAAATCTTGGATCAATATTTTCTTGAATACAATTACATCTTGTATTATTTAAATCTGCTCCACATGTAGAACACAATCCTTTACAATCAAAGTTGCATAAGGATTTCATTGGTAAAGAAAGAATTACTTGGTTTAAAATATGTTCTCTAATATCTAAGGTATCATCTTCATAGTAGAAAACTTCATCATAGCCCTCATATTCCTTATCAGTTTCTTCCTTTCCCTTTACAAGTTTTCCAGATAAAATAGTTTTTATTTCATTAGTAGCAGGCTTTAGGCATCTATGACATATCTCATTGTAAACATAAGATATTCTAATATCTATAGCCTTTTCCCCGTCTATTTTAAATACTTCACCTTCATATTTTATAGGTTCAACTATTGCAATGCCTCTTCCATTTAAGTTTAAACTATCTATTTCTAGTTCTCCTTCAAAATGCAAAAGGTCATTGATCCCATCAAGAAAACTTGATAAATCAATTATCATATTTTTCACCTCTTAGACTAACAAAGATAATTATATAAAGGAGGCATCAATTTGTCAAGAATAATATTATTTAGATACTAAGCCTAATGTATCTCTAGCTATCATTAATTCTTCGTTTGTTGGAATAACAAGTATAGAAGCAGAAGTCAAATCTTTGTTAAGTTGAGCTTCTTCACCCCTTACGTTATTTAATTCAGTATCGATTCTAATACCTAGGCATTCTAATCCTTCACAAACTTTCTCTCTAATGTAACTTGAATTTTCTCCAATACCTGCTGTAAATACTAAAGCATCTATACTGCACATAGTAGCTACATAAGCTCCCACATATTTTTTAACTCTATTAACAAATACATCTAAAGCTAATTTAGCTCTTTTATTCCCTTCTTCCATTGCTATTTCCAAATCTCTAAAGTCGCTACTAATTCCAGATATTCCTAGTACACCAGATTGTTTGTTTAACATACCATTTACTTCTTCAAATGTCATATTTTCTTTATCCATGATAAATGGAATTATAGCTGGGTCTATATCTCCCGATCTAGTTCCCATTGCTAAACCTTCTAGAGGAGTAAAACCCATACTTGTATCCATAGATTTTCCACCTTGTACCGCACACACACTAGAACCATTTCCTAAGTGACATGTAACAATATTTAAATCCTTAATATCTTTGCCCAATATTTCAGCTGCTCTTAATGATACATATTTATGTGAAGTTCCATGGAAACCATATCTTCTAATTTTATATTTTTCATAGAATTCATAAGGAATAGGATATATATAATTATCTGCCTCCATAGTTTGATGGAAAGCCGTATCAAATACTGCAACCATAGGTGTATTAGGCATTAGCTCTTTACAAGCTTCAATACCGGTAATGTTTGGCGGATTGTGTAAAGGTGCTAATTCTATACACTCGTCAAGAACTTTCATGACTTCTTCATCAATAATAACAGATGAAGCAAATGTTTCTCCTCCATGTACAACTCTATGTCCTACTGCTCCAATTTCATCCATGGATTTTATTGCTCCATGATTTTCATCAATCAAAGCATTAAGTACTAAACCTAGAGCAACTTTATGATTAGCCATAGGCTCTTCAATTATTACTCTTTCTTTGCCAGTAGTATCATGCTTTATTCTAGAACCTTCGATGCCAATTCTCTCTACAAGTCCTTTACATAATACTTCTTCTCCATTCATATCTATAAGTTGATATTTTAGTGAAGAACTTCCACAGTTAATTACAAGAATCTTCATATTTTTTATTCCTCCTAATTTAATTAATTGTTCTTTTGTCTATAATTCATAATATTACATTTGTGTTAAAAAATCAACATGATATAATTAAAGAAAATATAATTTGGAGGTTATTATGACAGTTGTTGGATTCATTACTGAGTACAATCCCTTTCACTATGGTCACAAATACCACCTAGAGCAGTCTATAAAAAAAACTGATGCAGATTATTCAATTGCCATAATGAGTGGATCTTTCCTGCAAAGAGGCGAGCCATCCTTTATTGATAAATGGACTAAAGCCAAAATGGCCATAGATAACGGCATAGATTTAGTATTAGAATTACCCTTTATTTTTTCATCCCAAAGTGCAGAATTATTTGCCTATGGAGGAGTGAAGTTGATGGATAGCCTAAATATTGTAGATTATTTAGCATTTGGCAGTGAGTTAGGAGACTTGGAGCCATTAACCCAAATAACTTCTGTACTATCAGATGAACCAGAATACTATAAGGAAAAATTAAAATACTATCTATCCCGTGGACTATCATATTCAATATCAAGAAGCAATGCATTAGAAGAATACATTAATATTATTTCTCCAAATAATTATTATAATTATAAGGAAATAATTGGTAAATCTAATAATATATTAGGCATAGAGTACCTAAAAGCATTAAATAAAATTAATTCTAAGATAGTTCCTATAGCTATAAAACGTTCTGGTAGCAATTATAACGATTTACATTTATCTGATGGTTTTGCCAGTGCTACTGCAATAAGAAATTTAATAAAAAATAGCACCCTATGTTCTATCAAAAACTTAGTTCCTATTGAAACTTATTTTTGTCTACAGGAATATATAGAAAAATATAATCATTTTAATTATCTAGAAAATTACGATCAAATATTTCTTTATCTAATCCGTACCCTAGATAAAAGTAAAGTTAAGAATCTATTAGATATTGAACCTGGTCTTGAAAATAGGATGATTGAACAAGGATATAAGAATAATAGTATCAAAGAAATAATTGACAATATTGTAACAAAAAGATATCCAAGAACTCGTATACAGAGATTATTTGTTCATTTGCTAAACCAGCTTGATGGCAATACTTTCAAAGAGCTTTATGATCTTTATCCATCCTATATTAGAGTATTAGGTGCTAATAAAAAAGGGTTATTCCTATTAAATGAAATCAAAAAAAATTCTTCCTTACCTATTATAACTAAATTTGCTGATTATAAACATTTTAATAATGAGTCTTTAGAGAAAATTCTTATGTTCGATAAAAAAGCAACAGATATATTTTTTATTGGATTAAATTCTTCAAATCCACTATCAAATATGGATTATTATAATTCTCCTTATATTAAATAACACATCATATTAACCTCCTATAGTTCATAATATAAATTATAGGAGGTGCAAATATGAAAAATAAAAATGGGCATAAAACATTTAACTTTACATTATTTTTTCTATTAATAGTTATTATAGTTTTAATCGGAATCATAACTAACCCAAAACTTTCTTTAAGCAGTGCTGCATCTGGCATAGCAGTATGGTTTAATATTATTTTACCTTCTCTTCTACCTTTTTTTATTATATCTGAAATACTCATAGGGTTAGGATTTGTTGATTTTATTGGTAAATTGCTACAACCATTAATGAGACCTATCTTTAACGTTCCAGGAGAAGGAGCATTTCCATTGACTATGTCTATATTATCAGGATATCCAGTCGGTGCTAAATTAACATCTAGGTTACGAGAAGAAAGACTAATAACAAAAGATGAAGGTACTAGACTGATATGCTTTACTAGTACTTCTGGACCTCTTTTTATGCTAGGGGCAGTTAGCATTGGAATGTTAAATGACTCTAAACTTGCGCCACTTATCATTGTTCCTCATTATTTATCTGTATTAGTTTTGGGATTATTATTTAGCTTTTATAAATCCAATAATAGAAGACCTATTATCTCAAAAAAAAGAAATCTATTTGAAGAAGTTCAAGAATCCTATGTTACATGGATAAAAACAAAAAAATCCATAGGTTCTTTGATAACAAAGGCTGTCAAAGAAAGTATGGATACTATTATATTGATAGGTGGTCTAGTAATTTTCTACTCAGTAATAGTTGAAATATTATTTAATATGGAATTCTTAAATAATATAATCTATCATTTAAGCAATTTATTATCTATAGATATAAAATTAATAAAAGGTATAATTATAGGATTTTTTGAAGTTACTATAGGATGTAAAAATATTGTAGCTTCACAGTCAAGTTTGATTACAAAAATATTAATCCTTAACTTTACGATTGGGTGGAGTGGTTTCTCCGTTCATAGTCAAGCATTCAGCTTCATCAACAATACAGATATAAATACTAAGCTATATATAGTGTCCAAATTCTTACATGGAATATTATCAGTTTTATTTGGCTATGCACTATATCTCTTAAAATATCAGAACTATATACAGCCTACTATTTACTATCCGATGTATTATAATAATCAATTTAATTTGTCTAATTGGATTTATTTACTTACTAGTTCAACAAAACTTGCTTTAATTATGATTATATATATATTCTTATTATCAATGCTTGTTTCAACAACATTCAAGACGTTAAAAGGTTCTAATTAGAGCCTCTTAATTCTTTTCTATTTTCATTTAATAATTGAATTAACTCTTTCAGATTTTCTTGAGTCTCTTCTAGAAGACTATCAGCATAATCCATGGCACCAAGTCTAATTTCTTTGGCATTCGTTTGGGCTTTTGTAATTATTTCTTCTGCCCTGGAATTTGCTTTTTTTGTAATCTCATCTTCATCAACTAATTCTTGCAATCTGTATTCTGCTTCCTTTAATAATGTATCTGCATCCTTTTGAGCTTCTGCTAGAATTCTTTGTCTTTCTTCTTTTATCCACGTTGCTTGCTTGATTTCATCCGGTAACTTAATTCTAATTTCTTTCAATATTTCTAAAATTTCAAATTTATCCACCATAACTTTCCCTGAGAATGGTAAGCTTGTCCCAGCTTCTACAATATCTTCAATTTCATCAATTAATTTTAAAACTTCCATAAGTATTATAGCCCTCCTCTAAATTTATTCTTCAAAGCTTGTTCAACAACTTCAGGAACAAAACAGAAATATTTCCACCAAACATAGCTACTTCTTTAACAATGCTTGAACTTAAATATGCATATTTACTGCTAGATACCATGAAAAGAGTCTCAAGTTCATTGTTTATTTTTTTATTCACTAAAGCCATTTGCATTTCATATTCAAAATCAGAAACAGCTCTTAGACCTCTAATCATAGTTGTGCAATTCCTTTTTGTTGCATAATCAGTAAGAAGTCCAGAAAAATAGTCTATCTCCACATTAGGGAATTCTTTTGTAACTTCCTTCAACAATTGAATTCTCTCTTCTAATGAAAAAACACTTTTTTTTGATGGGTTATTTAATACAGCCACAATAAGATGTTCAACTTTTTTAGAAACTCTCTCTATAATATCTAAATGACCATAGGTAACTGGATCAAAGCTACCTGGATACACTGCTTTCATAAAATTTCCTCCTTAGTCCATTCTCTTATAAAATGATAAAGATTTGCTGCCATATCTTCTAAAATCTGATTTTAAAAATCCAGAAAAATTGTCTTCTAAATCTAATTCTTTTTCATGTTCTATTATTATTATACCATCATTATCCAAAATGCTTTCTCTATTAATTACCTCTAGCAATTTTTCAATTAAACCATTCTGGCGAAAAGGAGGATCCAAATAAATATAGTTAAATACCAATCGTTTTACACCAAATTTTTTTACTGTGGATAGAATATCAGATTTAATTACAATGCTTTGTGATAAAAACTTTGTATGCTCCAAATTTTCATTGATAATATTTATACTTTCTATAGAATTATCTACAAAATAGCAAGTCTTTGCTCCTCTACTTAGAAACTCTATACCTATAGAACCAGAACCCCCAAATGCATCTAATACTACACTCTCTTCATCAATATGTCCTAATATATTAAATAAAGATTCCTTAGTTCTATCCTCGGTTGGTCTTACACTCATTCCTTTAGGTACTTTTAATTTATGTCCTTTTCTTAAACCTGATATAACTCTCAAATATTTACCTCCTTAAAAACTATATCACTAGTATTTTATCATATATTGCCAATATTAAAATAGAAATTAATTAAATGTAGAATATTCTCTTAAATTTGAAAACATTTCTTGTATTTTTTTCTTTAATTCTCTGTATTTTTCCAGTTCTAAGTTTGGATCTTGATTTACTATATTTATAGCTTCTTTTTGCGCTACTTTTAAAATATCCATATCTGTAAATAAATTTGCAACTTTTAGCTCAGGTAATCCATGTTGTCTGGTTCCAAAGAATTCTCCAGGTCCTCTAAGTTCTAAATCTTTTTCAGAGATTTTAAATCCATCAGTAGAATTTTGTAATACTCTCATTCTCTCCCTAGATATTTGATTATTGCTTTCATTTATTAATATACAATAAGATTGATGTTCACCTCTACCAACTCTTCCCCTTAGTTGATGTAATTGAGCTAATCCAAACCTCTCTGCATTATAAATAACCATGATATTGGAATTTGGCACATTTACCCCTACCTCTATAACAGTAGTAGATACAAGTATATCAATTTTATGATTTTTAAATTCTTCCATGACTAAATCTTTTTCCTTAGGTTTCATTTTACCATGTAGTAGCCCTACTTTAAATTCTTTAAAAATATTATCTTTAAAATCCTTATATAGTTCTTCCGCAGCATTAACAGTCAAGGTTTCACTTTCCTCAATTAAAGGACAAACTATATATGCCTGCCTACTTTCTAAGATTTGTTTTCTAATAAAATTATTAATCCTTTCTATCATCTCAGGCCCAACAGCATATGTTTCTATTTCCTTTCTACCTGGTGGCAATTCATCAATAATTGAAACGTCTAAATCTCCATATAAAATAAGGGCTAAAGTCCTAGGAATTGGAGTTGCAGTCATAACTATTACATCTGGATTATTACCTTTCTGCGATAAAATAGCCCTTTGTTTCACACCAAATCTATGTTGTTCATCTGTTATAGCAAGACCTAATCTATTAAACTCTACATTTTCTTGTATTACAGCATGAGTACCAATTAATATATCTATTCTTCCCTCTTTTAAGTCCAGTAAAATTTCTTCTTTAGCTTTGGGAGAAAGACTTCCAACCAATAGTTCCGTCCTAATATTATAGCCAGAAAAAAACTTTCTAATTGATTCAAAATGTTGACTGGCTAATATCTCTGTAGGAGCCATCATGACAGCTTGATATCCAGAAGATATAGCTTTAAACATTGCAAGGACTGCTATTATAGTTTTTCCTGACCCCACATCTCCCTGCACTAATCTATTCATTTGAATGTCATTTTCCATATCTGCTTCAATTTCTTTAAAAACTTTAATTTGTGAGTAGTTTGTAAGTTTAAAAGGTAGTTTTTGGATAAAATCATTTATTTCTATAGTTTTATTAAACCTAATACCTTTATTATTTGTAAAATTTCTATTTTTAATAATAAAAAGTCCCATTTGTAAAGTTAAAAGTTCTTGAAATGAAAGTCTCTTCCTAGCCTTTTCCAATAGCACACTATTCATAGGAAAATGAACATTTGTGATAGCACCCCTTATATCCATAAGATCATATTTATTTATTATTTCCTGTGGTAAAAACTCTCTAATCTGATCTATATATTCTTTGATAGAATAATCTATTATCTTAATTATTTCGTTATTAGTTAATCCTTCAGTTAAAGAGTATATAGGAGTTATTCGGCCTACCTTATCCATAGTTCCTGATTTTTCGAAAACAGGACTCATTATTTGAATCTCCATACCTACCTTATTTATTTTACCATTTACTATTATTTTTTCACCAACTATAAATTTATCTTTTAGATATTCTTGATTGAACCACACTAAATAAGCATTATGAGAACTATCTTTGACGGGAACTTTTATAATAGATAAATTTCGTCTAGGTCTAAGTATATTGGCTTTACCAATTATTTCAACCTCTAAACTTACTTTTTCACCTATCATACATTCTCTCAAAGTCTTAAATTTTGATCTATCATCATAATCCCTAGGTATAAAATACATTAAGTCTTCTACAGTATTTATATTTAATTTTCTTAATCTAGAAGCTCTTTTGGGACCTACACCTTTTAAATATTGGATATTTACTGCCATATATGATCCCTCCAAAATTAATTATATTAAAAAACCCCACCAAAGGGCAGGGTAAATTATTCTACAGAAAATATATAGTAGTATATAGCTGACCACCAAATATTAATTCTATATCTATATCATTATAAGCACTAGATAAATGATTTTCTAAATCCTCAGCTAACTCTTCAGTTAAGTCACTTCCGTATAATATTGTAATTAGTGAAGTATCCTCGTCAACCATATTATCAAGTAGTTTTATAGCAACTTCATTTATATCCTTACCATTTGCTATTATATCTCCTTCAGCAATTCCAATAATATCATCTTTATATATTTTTGTATTATTAAATTCTGTATCCCTAACGGAATAAGTAACTTGGCCTGTTTTAACGTAAGCTATGGACTCTTTCATACTTTCTGTATTTTCATCTACAGATTTAGACTCATCAAAGGCTAGTAATGCAGCGATCCCCTGAGGTATAGTCTTAGAAGGAATAACTATAATATTTCTAGAACTAAGTTCCTTGGTTTGCTCTGCTGTTAAAATAATATTACTATTGTTAGGAAGTATAAATACATTTTTACCTGAAGTATTATCAATGGCCTTAAGTATATCCTCCGTACTTGGATTCATTGTCTGCCCACCAGAGACTAAATAATCCACATTAAGTCCCTTAAATACTTCATCAATTCCCTCCCCAATAGATATTGCTACAAAAGAATATTCCTTTTCAAAATCCTTATTTTCTACATTATTAGACTTAGATAATTCCGATTTTAATAAAATCTCCTCATGTTGATACCTCATATTATCAATTTTTATATCTGTAAGCTCCCCAATACTAAGAGCTTTTTCAAGTACTACTCCAGGGTTATTTGTATGAACATGTACCTTTATTAGACCCTCCCCACCTACTACAAGTAGTGAATCGCCTTGTAATGATAATTCATTTCTAAATAAATCAATATCCTCATATTTAGTATTAATTATAAATTCTGTACAATAACCATATTTAATATCATCAGTATCTATATGTTCATGGTGGATATATTCCTTCTGTTCCACCTTCTTCTTTTCTGGGGTCTTAACTTCGATTTTATCAATACCTGCTAAAGCATTATATGCACCCGTCAATACATAAATTAAACCTTTGCCTCCAGCATCTACAACCCCTGCCTGCTTTAAAACTGGAAGCATTTCTGGAGTTTTATTTAAAATTATTTCTCCATGATTTATTACTTTTTTAAGAAAAACTAAAATATCCCTTTCTTCTTTGCAAATAGAAATAGCATATTCTCCACACTCTCTAGCTACTGTTAATATAGTCCCCTCTGTTGGCTTCATAACAGCCTTATATGCTGTATCAGCAGCCTGTTTAAAAGCCTCAGCAAGTGTTCTAACATCAGCGGTATCTTTTCCATTTAAACCATTTGCGAATCCACGAAAAAGTTGTGATAAAATAACACCTGAATTACCCCTGGCCCCCATTAAAGATCCATGTGAAGTGGCTAATGCTATTTTAGAAACACTATCTTCATCGAGGTTAAGTCCTTGCTTTATAGCAGAATTTACTGTAAGCGACATATTTGTACCTGTATCTCCATCAGGAACAGGAAAAACATTTAAGGAGTTTACCTCCTCTTTATTATCTTCTAGGAACTTTGCTGCACCAGCTAAAGCTTTTTTAAGCATTGCCCCGTCTAGAATTTCAATTTTCAATTATAGTACCTCCTCAAACTACTTTTCAACTCTTATTCCTTGTACATGTACATTTATTTTGTCTATTTTTAGACCAGTTAAATTTTCAACATTAAACTTAACCCTATCAATTATATTTTCAGCAACTACAGAAATCCTTACACCATATTCCAATATAACATGTAAGTCAATAGTCAATTTATCATCCTTTGTATATACTTTTATACCTTTAGATAAATAGTCCCATTTCAATAGCTCAAATAATCCATCTGTCGCATTCTTTGAAGCCATACCCACTATACCATAACTCTCCATTGCAGATATTCCTGCAAGAGTGGCTATGACATTGTCATCTATACTAATTGCTCCATATTCTGTATTGGTCTTGGCTGGCATGTATAATCGCCTCCTTCTTTTCAATATACCATATTCTATATTTTACCCTAAATGTAAAAATAGTTCAACTAAATCCTATGATTATAATAAGATAATAATACATTTTGGTTGCATTTTTACTAATTATTGTGTTAGAATATAATGTGTTATTATTGAAATGTAGAAAATATACTTTAAAGTATTTTCAGTAGTAGATTAAGGAGGTGTTTTTCATGGCGAAAGTTTGTGAAGTATGTGGAAAGGGAAAAGTATTTGGTAACAAAGTTACTTTCTCAAATAAAAAGAGTTCAAGAAGTTGGTCACCTAACATTAGATCAGTTAGAGCTGTAGTTAATGGTGGAACAAAAAAAGTTAATGTATGTACTAGATGTTTAAGATCTGGATATGTTGAAAGAGCACTATAATTATGTAATAAAATAAGGCTTCCATATAAAAATGGTAAGCCTTATTTTATTTTTAGGATCAATGCTCCCATTATAAGTAATCCGATTCCAATTAATATTAGAAGTACTTCTATAGGTATAAACTTAATAATTATTAAAAAACCAACTGCAGCTAAAGTTATACCTATTATTTTTCTCATTTTTTGTATATACCTATAGTAAAACCTCTTCATAATCAACACCCCTATAATACTTTATTATATTGTATTCAAACATTAAAGAAATAGTTACAAAAAGCTTAGGATAATTATCCTAAGCTTTAATCTTTTGAAATAAATACTAATGCTTTTCCCTTATGAATTTCAATTATTCCAATTTCATCAATAATTTTATTGCTAATTCCATGAGTAGATCCAAATTTAATAAATTCTCTATCTAAATTATAGAAAAAACCCTTTAAAGATATAACTATTCCCTCTTCTACTATTGGTACAATAGAGACATATTTATCTTCTAAATACTGTAATTCCATATAGTTGTCTATTAAATAGATAATATTATTATCATCTATGATTTTTCCCTTAATTCCTTTATCATGTAAAGTGTTTAGCAGAAATATATTTGCCATGGTATGGTCTTGTCTAGTTCCTGTCACTCCCATTAGTATAATTTCCTTATACTCTTTCTCTATTAAATATTCCATAGCAAGAGCAGTATCAGTTGCATCTTTAATAGATGAATACTTTTCCACAGTTATATTGTTATCTCTTATATAATTTAATGCAGATTCGCTAATAGAGTCTAAATCGCCCATTACTAAATTAGGCTTTTTATTGATTTTTGCAAGATGATTCATTCCTCCATCTGCACATATAATAAAATCAGATTCCTTAACTACTAACTCTAATATACTATAATCTGTAATAGTCCCACTTGAAATAATTAACCCTTTCATTTACATCATCCTTTTTTATAACGAATAGGAAAGTTCTACGTTAATAGTATAGTATTAAGAACTTTCCGTCAATGAATTTTAGGCAAATTGCCAAAAATCTTTGATTTCGTGCAAGTCGCCTATGCAGTGGCCAAGAAAAACTTCCACTAATTTTCATTTAGAAGTTTTTCTTATTTTGCTTTTATTGCCTTATTTAATGGTTTCCAAATAATTGCGATTACAATGCAAGAAATAATTAATTCTGGAACTAAATAATAAGCATTATATTCAATTGAGTAAATCCAAGGATTTTTATCTCCAGCATATTCAGCAAAAAAAACTACACCTGATAAAACATGTGATATCATTCTTCCCAATATCCCTATAAATGCAGCTAAAAAAACATTTAAATATCCTTTAAAAGAATTCTTGTCCTTTATATAATATGCAATGCCAGCTAAACCTAGCAAACCAAAAGCTAGCGGATAGTCTAATACAAATTGAATTGGATGATAGAAATAAGGTTTTAAGATAAATTGTAATATACCATAAGTACTTCCTATGGCTAATCCCGGTATTAAACCCCAACGAATGGCAAATAAAATAATTGGAATCATACTTCCAGCAGTAACTGATCCTCCCATAGGTGCCTCATAGACTTTAATATAACTTAGTATAGTAGCTAGAGCAATCATCATACCACCTTCTGTCAACATCTTTACATCCCATCTTTTCTCCATAAAAACTCTCCTCCTTTAAATTAATAAACCCATTACCAACGTAGGCAATGGGTATTTAAAGGCTAATACACACTTCCCTACGCTAGCATTACCTAGGTCAGGTCATAAGGGTCGGGATAAATCCACTCTCAGCCAATTGGCTCCCCTAGTGTTAATCTTCTTCAATTAATTCTATTATAGCATACAATTATTAATTTACAACTGTTTAAATTGTCTAGTTCTATGTTCTATATCTTCTGCTCCAAATACATCTGAACCTGCTACTAATAAATCAGCACCACAATTTAAGATTTCCTTGGCATTATCTAATTTCACTCCACCATCTACTTCAACAATAATATTTAGTTCTCTTTCATCAATTATTTTTCTTAGTCTTTTTATTTTTCCCTTCATAGACTCAATGAAGGATTGTCCCCCAAACCCTGGATTCACTGTCATAATAAGAACTAAATCTAAATCCCCTAAAACATACTCTATAGACTCTAATGGTGTAGCAGGGTTTAGTGATACGCCTGCCATGATGCCATAGGATTTTATCTCCTGTATAGTTCTATGAAGATGAGTAGTTGCCTCTTGATGTACAGTTATTAAATCAGCACCTGCATCAACAAAATCCTTAATATACCTTTCAGGTTTATCTATCATTAAATGTACATCAAAAGGGATTTTAGTAATTTTCCTCAGTTTCTTTATTACTGGAGGTCCAAAGGTAATATTAGGTACATAGATACCATCCATTACATCTAAATGAAGATAATCGGCACCACCATTTTCTATTTTCTTTATTTCATCCTGTAAATTAGCAAAATCTGCTGAAAGTAATGAAGGCGCAATTTTAGCCATATTAGTACCTCCTAATGTTTTTTATTTCTTCAAGGAAAAGTAAATAATTTTCGTATCTCTCCTTAGCAATATTTCCTTCTTCTACTTGTTTCTTCACTTCACAATCTGGTTCATTTCCATGTAAGCAACTAATAAATCTGCAATTTTCTCCATATTTATATATTTCTTTAAAATAATTTTTTAATTGAATCTCTTCTTCAATAAAATCTATATTTAAAGAACTAAAACCTGGAGAATCAAGAACAAAGGCATTATCGTGCAATTCTAAAAGTTCAACATGTCTAGTAGTATGTTTACCTCTTTTAGTCTTAGTGCTTACATCACCAGTCTCCAGCTTGAAATTCCTATTAACTGCATTTAATAGAGATGATTTTCCAGCACCTGAAGGACCAGCAAATACTGATATATTATTATCTAATGCAATTTTTAATTCATCAATACCAATTCCCGTTAGTACGCTAGTATTTATCACTCTATATCCTATATTTTCATAAATAGTTTTCAGTTCTAATGCCTTTTCTGGCATTAAATCAGACTTATTTATACAAATCATAATTTCCAGTTTTTCATGCTCAGCCATTATAAGAAATCTATCTAATAGCCAAGTATTAACATCTGGTTTTTTTATGCTCATGACTATTATAGCTTGAGTAATATTTGCTACTGGTGGCCTTAAGAGCTGAGATGTTCTTGGATATATTTCTTCAATATATCCTGTATTATCTTCACTGCTTATCCTAATCTTTACTTTATCTCCTACGAGAGGAGTTAATTTCTCCTCTCGAAAGATACCTCTTGCTCTACACTCTACTATACCAGATTCTGTTTTTACATAGTAAAATCCACCAATACCTTTTATTATTATCCCATTTACCATAAAAGCCCCCTATTCATTTTTAGAAATTGTCTCTCGATGTACAAGCACATCATTATAATACACTTCAAACACAGTACCTATTTTTCCGCTAAATGTTTCATAAAATGATACCTCACTAGCTTGGTGTTTTTTATTATATACTACATCTGTTACACCATCTTGAATTCTTAAAATCCTAATTGCTGTCTCTTCTACCTCTGGCAATGGAGTCAATGTAATAGTTACTGGTATTGCTTTATCACCAATATTAGTATTTTCTTCATTATTTTCAGGTTTTTCACTTGGTCCACTACTTATAAATAAATCAACAGCTGTCTTTGTCTGTAATTCCGTACCTAATTCATAGCTTTGCCAAGTTACCTGATCCTTCGGTATAGTTTCGCTTGGATCGGGTGTTACATCTCCAACCTCAAGTCCTAATTCAAGTATTTTCTTCTTAGCTTCTTCAATATTAAGTCCAACTACTTTTATCATCTTTACATGTTTGATCTCTTCACCTTTGCTTACAACTAACTTTATTCTCGTACCTGGTTCTACAGAGCCACTATCTGGATCTTGACTAATTACTACATTTTCAGGTATAGTATCTGAATTCTCATAATCTACTTTTGTCTTTAATCCAGCATCCTCAAGGAGTTCTTGTGCATATTCCAAATCTTTGCTTACCACATTAGGAACTTTTACAAGATTATCCCCTTCACTTATGGTTACTCGAATAGGATAACCTTTCTTTACTTTATTATCTTCAGCTTCACTCTGAGAAATAACCTCACCAACTTTGAATTCACTACTTTTCGCTCTACCTTCAACTTCAAATTTTAAACCTAAATCTTCTATTTCTTTTCTAGCTTGTTCTTCTTGCATTCCAATTATTTTAGGAACAGTGATCAAATCTCCACTGGCAAAGAATTTTTTTAATTGATAGGCTCCTAACCAAATACTAGTTGCTAATAGAAATGCTAAAAATATTCCTAAGAAAATAATTTTTCCGCTACCATCTTTCTTACTTGTCTTCTTTGTCTTCTTTGTATTTTTTACCTGTGCCTTGCTTTTCACAATTTCATCATCCTCTACATCAACTATAGGAATTATTTTAGTATGGGAATCATAACCATTTATATCTTCAAAATCAGCATCCTCTATATTGTCTCTTACTTTTTTTAAATCCTTTATTAGTTCAGTAATATTGCTATATCTGTCTGCCTGCCTTTTTTGGACGCATCTTAAAATAATATTTTCAAAGCCTATAGGTATCTGACTGTTTAACTCTCTAGGAGGCTTTATATCTTCTTGAACATGTTTTAGTGCAACAGTTATTGGACTTTCCCCTTGATAAGGTAATTTTCCTGTTACCATTTCATACATAACTATACCAAGAGAATATATATCAGACTTTTCATCAGTATATCCTCCTCGAGCTTGTTCTGGAGAAAAATAATGAACAGAACCCAAAACATTAGAAGTGGTAGTCACTGTAGAACTTGTTGCTGCTCTAGCTATACCAAAATCTGTAACCTTAACTCTATTATCATCTGTAATCATAATATTGTGTGGTTTTATATCTCTATGAACTAAATGGTTTTTATGAGCATGTTGTAAAGCTTCTGCTATTTGATAGGAATAATCTAATGCATTCTCTATAGATAATTTACCTTTTTCTTTTATAAGTTCTTTTAATGTCTTGCCTTTTATATATTCCATAACAATATAATAAATCTGATTATTTCCATCGCTTTCCACACCAACATCATATATATTCACTATATTTGGATGAGAAAGACTAGCAGCAGCTTGAGATTCTCTTCTAAACTTTCTAACAAATTCTTCATCATTTACAAACTCATCTTTTAAAACCTTTATAGCTACAAATCTATCTAATAGCTGGCATTTTGCCTTATATACTAAAGCCATGCCTCCGCCTCCGATTTGCTCTATTATTTCATATCTTCCACCTAAAATCTTGCCTATCATCTTTTCACCTCATCTAATTAAATTTAATAGCCACTATGGTAATATTATCAAAACCACCTTTATTGTTGGCCATAGCAGCCAGAGTCTCACAGGCTTTTTGAACATCATTTTCTCCCATAAAAACATCCCTAATTTCAAATTCCTTTAACATATTAGAAAGGCCATCACTGCACAATAGTAATATATCATTTTTATTACATTCTCTAATTATCAAATCCATTTCTATAATGCTGCTAGAACCAACGGCTCTAGTTATCATATTTCTTTTTGGATGGATCTTTGCTTCTTCTTTTGTTATGCTACCAGTTTTTAGAAGCTCATTTACAAAGGAATGGTCTTCTGTTATTTGGCATATATTCCCTTCTCTAATCAAATAAGCTCTGCTATCTCCAACATGTCCTATACAAATTTTATCCTTAAATATGTAGGCCAACGTTATAGTTGTACCCATACCTTTATATTTTTCATCTTGTAGGGATTTAAGATATATTTTTGTATTAGCTTCTTCTATTGATTCTTTTATCAACTTGATTATTATATTTTCATGTAATAGATTATCTTTTGCCTTCAAAAAGTTACTTTCAATAATACTTCTTGCCATAGTACTTGCTACTTCTCCAGCTTTATGTCCTCCCATTCCATCGGCCACCATATATAAGGGAAAATATAAATCCTTAGATGCATAAAAAGCATCCTGATTATTTTCTCTAATCTTACCAACATCAGAAATAGAACCTATGACCATAATACCACCCCATTAAAATCTTTTATTATCATTACTTTGAGTAACAGTACGTCTCAGCTGTCCACATGAAGCACTAATATCTCCACCCATTTCTCGTCTTATAGTTACAGTAATATTAGGCTTACTTAATATTGCCTGCACTCTCTCAATATTTTCTCTACTTGGCCTGTCCTTTTTAAACTCTTGAATGGGATTTAAGGGAATTAAGTTAATGTGACAATTTAAACCTTCAAGAATTTTAATTAGCTCTTTTATATCCTTATCTCTGTCATTTACATTGTTAATTAAAGTATACTCAAAGGTGATTCTCCTATTAGTCTTTTCCGAATAAAATTTACATGCCTTTATTAATTCTTCTATAGAATATCTATTAGCTATAGGCATTATTTTTTTTCTATCATTATCAAATGGTGAGTGTAATGATATAGATAAAGTTATTGGTAAATTTTCTTTGGCTAAATCATAAATTCTAGGAACAACACCACAAGTTGATAAAGTAATATTTCTTAAACTAATATTATGCCCCTTTTCATCATGGATAACATCTATGAACTTCATAGTATTATCGTAATTATCTAGAGGCTCTCCACTTCCCATTAATACAATATTAGAAATACTCTTCCCTAAATCTTTTTCCATCATATAGATTTGATTTACCATTTCTGCTGGAGTCAAATTTCTTATTAGCCCTTCTTTAGTGGAAGCACAGAAAGAACACCCCATTTTGCAGCCTACTTGAGTAGATATACAAGCAGTTAATCCATGATTATATTCCATAGCTACTGATTCAATAATATTCATATCATCTAATAAAAATAAATATTTTTTAGTATTATCGATTTCTGAAGCAAAAACTTTGTAAATATCTATCTTGTTTGTTTTTGTATTTTCAATCAAATACTTTCTTAGTTTTTCAGGTAATATTTTTAAATCTTCAATAGCTAATTTTTTATTTCTATTGAAATATGAAAATACTTGCTCTCCTCTAAAGGCTTTTTCTTCTATAGAAATCATATATTTCTTCAGTTCCTTCAAAGTTAAACTATTTAGTTCAATCTTATTCAAATAATCACCTCAATGCTATCCTAATATAATATTATACATAATTATCAAATATATAACCACACTAATTTTTTTAATAAGCTCATTTAATATCATTCTTAATCAAAATAGATAAAATATACACTTATATAGTATGTTAGTTTTATATCTTTCTCATATTATATCATATTTATAAATTTATTTTTGACGATTTTTTGACGTCAAAAGAAATAGGACCTTAAATGGTCCTTTTCTATAAACAAAGCCTATCGTCTCAACCAATAATATTATGGCTACATTCCTCCAATTAATTTTCATGTAATCATCCCCCTAGAAATATATTCTATAAATCTTTAAAAATTCCTTCAAAAATAAATCATGACCACCCGTAAAACGGGTGGTTTGCTCAGCCCTATAAGGGCATGGTACTTGCTGTGTCTCAAGACACATTGAAAGGTCTGCCAACCGCTTTATTTTCTCAAGCAACCCCTAAAGGGGTTCTTCTTATATCTAGTTTTTTGTTTTCTCCCCTGTAAATGGGTCTACAAACTCTTTCATACTTAATTGGTCATATGCTATATCTTCTTGTAATTGTTTCTTTATATATTCTTCTATTACCTTTTTATTTCTACCTACCGTACTTACATAATATCCTTTACACCAAAAATGCCTATTCCCATATTTATATTTTAAATTGGCATGTCTATCAAATATCATTAGGCTACTTTTTCCTTTCAAATATCCCATGAAACTTGATACACTAAGTTTTGGAGGAATAGTTACTAGCATGTGTATATGATCTTTACATGCTTCTGCTTCTATTATTTCTACTCCTTTATACTCGCATAACTGTCTTAATATCTTTCCGATATCTGTTTTTATCTTTCCATATATTATTTGCCTTCTATACTTCGGTGCAAAAACTATATGATATTTACAATCCCATTTCGTATGTGATAAACTATTATTATCCATTATGGATACCTCCTTCGATTAAGTTTGGTTGGTCAGACCTAACTTTATTATATCAAAGGAGGTTTCTTATTTTCTGCTCACCGCTGAAAGCTCTTTGGAACCACCCGCTTAGCGGGTGGTATTCATAAACAAAAAAGACCAGGAAATTAATCCTGGTCAATATTCTTAATACTTTATGCTTAATTAAGGAAAAAAGAACTTACAGTCCAGTCTCCAACATATCTCTTTATAGAGACATATTCTTCAATTAATTTATTTAAAATACTAATAAAAAGCAAAACTAAAACGATATTGTTATTATCTTTTTATATATCTTAAAGATTATAAAAAACATTGTAGCTACTTGCCAGTAAAAGTGTTTGAAGCTTTAAAAAAACTATTGTATATTAATAGGATATATTTATCGATCCCGCTTCAACTGTAAATGGACCAAGGTTAGTCAACACCAACACATAATATCCTGATTGACCTACAGTCCCTGACATTTTTCCTCCCGATTTAATTACCTCCCCAACAGCACCACCAGTTTTAGTATTTTTTAATGAAAAACCAAGTTTAGAATCTTCTGGAAACCAAGAGCTACTTGTTATTTTGAATGTATCTCCTGCCCTTAAATAACCTAGGTCATATAACTCTATCTTTGCATCTACAGAAACATTTTCAAAAGAGCATACTTTATTTGCGAATAGCCCTATATCACGTTCACTATTTGCTAAAGATACAGTACCTACTAGCAAAATCAATAATCCTATTAATACTCCTATTATTTTTTTATTTTTATTCATAATATCTCTCCTTTCAAATTTGAAAAAACAAATTAAAACTTTAAATCGTTCTAGTTTTGCTTTATAAGCACCTCCTTCTATTTATCTAAATATAATATTCTACATGAAACATGATAATCCCTTCATTTTCTCATAAGAAAAATCCTGCAAACTATACTATAATTCATTAATTTTTTACAATATAACATTTTTTTAGAGTATAAATATAATTAAATGTCATAAAAAAATATAAAATATAGTATTTTTTCGTCGATTTTTTCCCATAAAAAAATACCTCCAAGTAGATAATCTAATTTTAATTAATTAAACTGTCTACTTTGAAAGTATCATATCATTTTTTACTCCAGGGTTTTTTCATATCTATATAATATTGTAATAAACCTTTCTAATGTGATAGGTTCCTTAGAATTAGATCCATCAGTTAGACCTAATTTTATAGCCCACTCCATTGCATCAACTGCCCATGGGCTATATACTTCTTCAATTTCTTTCTTATACTCAACACCAAAATACTTACATATGCTTTTCACTAAGGCTCTAGCACATTTCATCTGATAGTTTTCATCTAGCATTAGCTTAGCTTCTTCTAAATTATCCATAAATCTACATTCACATAAAATAGTAGCCATATTTGTTTCTCTTAATGCTTAGAAATCAGCTGATTTTACCCCTCTATTTCTTAATCCAGTTTCTTTAATTAACTCCTCCTAGACTAAATCCGCTAATTCTTTACCCTTAGTTGAGTTTGGATAATGGTAAGTTTCTATGCCTCAATAACTTCCCCATGTTCCCTGATATGCATTGAAATGGATTAAAATATAAGCATCTGCCTTTATATCATTAGCTCTATCAGTTCTAATTTTCAAAGGAGTATCTTCTTCTGTATCACTTACATATATGATATCTATCTTTCTTTAATTATTTTTGCAATATAAAATCCATCAGTATTGTGAATATGAGGAAATAACTGGATATACCCACTTTTTAAAGTTGTTATATCCTGCTTATTCTTTATTTTATCTTCTATATTAACTAACTTAAAATTTTTATTTTTCTCTAAAAACTTATTAATCAAATTAATATTTTCATCTTTTTCTATAGTACAGGTGCTATAAATTAATATCCCACCTATTTTTAAATAATCCTTTACATTATTTAAAATATCATATTGGAGCTTAACTAATTCATCTATATCTTCTTCTCTTCTATTTCGTTTAATCTCAGGTTTCCTTCTAATTAGGCCTAGACCAGAACAGGGAGCATCTAATAACAAATAATCTGCAATATTTACTAAAGATTCATCTCTTTTAGTTGCATCGGAAATAGAAGTTTCAATAATATTAATATCGAGTCTCCTTGCATTTTCTTCAATAAGCCTAATCTTATGTTCATAAATATCTCTACTCAATATTTTTCCTTTATTATTCATTATCTGTGCCAGATGTGTTGCTTTTCCTCCAGGGGCACTACAAAGATCGACAACTGTACTTCCAGAAATAGGATCCATGATTTGTCCCACTAAGGTACTACTCTCATCTTGAATAATAAAATGTCCTTTTTTAAATTCGGGAAGTTCAGTTATTCTAACAGGATTTTCTATGATTAAAGAGTCCCTAGCATAGATACCATCCTTAACTATAAATCCATAATCTATTAATCTTTCTTTTAACTCATCTTTATTAGTCTTTAAAGTATTTATTCGTATATTTAACTCAGGGGATTCATTATTTTTTCTACATAGTTCTTCAGTAAATTCATCACCATAATCTTTTATCCATCTTTTTATCATCCATTTGGGATGAGAATATTTTATCGAAATATAATCTATCTTATCTTTCACTTCGATTTTCATAAATTCATCTTTATTTCTACTTATATTTCTTAAAATTCCATTTACAAATCCAATAGTCCCTTTATGTCCATGCTTCTTAGCCAAGTTAACAGATTCATTAACTGCCGCACTAGGAGGTATTCTATCTATAAATATAAGTTGATATACTCCTATCTTAAGTATAATTAAAATAACCGGATGAATTTTCTTCAACTTTATTTTTGATGCTTTTGATATTATATAGTTTATGTAAATATCATTTTCCAAAACTCCATATACAATTTCTCTAATTAATCCCTCTTCCTTATGATCTAATCCTTCAACTAAATGTTTTTTTATAGTTATATTAGAGAATGCTCCATTTTCAAAGATTTCGTATAGTATATTTAATGCTATTTCTCTAGCAGATAAATTCATTCTAACACCTCTGTATTTTCTAATAATATTCAAAAAAAAGGGGGACTTATCCCCCAAATTCCTAGTCTCTTCTTCTACTTGTTAATGCTAATAACCTAAGAAGTTCTCCAATAGCCACTAATGTTGCAGCTACATAAGTTAATGCGGCAGCTTTTAATACATCTTTTGCTGGTTTAATCTTATCTCTTTCCATAATCCCATTTTCCAATTGAACTAATGCTCTACTACTTGCATTAAATTCTACAGGTAGTGTTACAATTTGGAATAGCACTACAGCTAAAAACAAGGCAATTCCAAGCTCAATGAAAAATGGAGATATTGCAAATCCAATAAAAATAAATAACCATACAAGCCTTGAACCAATATTTGCAATCGGTGCTATATTATTTCTAAGAATTAATGGAAAATACCCTTCAGCATGCTGAATAGCATGACCTACTTCATGGGCAGATACACTCATAGAAGCAATACTATTTCCTCCATAAATAGAACTGGATAATCTTACAACCTTAGTCCTAGGATCATAATGATCTGTCAATTTCCCCCCCACTTGTTCAACTCTAACATCGTGGAGTCCATTCCTATCTAATATCATCCTTGCAATTTGAGCACCAGTATATCCTGTTCCGCTAGAGACTTTAGAATATTTATTGAATGCTGAGCTAATCTTAAGCTGAGCATAGGAAGCAAATAGCATTGCAGGAAGAACAAATAATATCCATGAACTATAATATTCACCACCATAATAATTTCCTATCATTCCAATTCTCCTCTCTTATCTATTTTAAAATAATACCTTCTTCTATAGAGTTTCCTCTCAAATATTCTTCTACTTTTAATTTCTTCTTCCCAGGAAATTGAATTTCTTCTAAGATAACAATTTTATCCTGTGTATTTACATATATGCCTTCTTTGTCTACCTTTATTATCTCACCATTATTTCCTTCTTTGACTTTATCTGTTAGACTTGCTTTGTGTATCTTTATAATTTCATCTTGGTATTGTGTATATCCAGAAGGCCAAGGTTTTAGTCCTCTAATTAAATTTATGATATTTTCCCCTTTATCATTCCAATTTATTCTACCCATATGCTTATCTAACATATGAGCATATGTTGACAAACTATGATTTTGAATAGTCTTAGTTAATACTCCATTTTTAATACCTTCTAGAGCTTCAACTATTAAATCTCCTCCTAATATAGATAATTTATCATGTATACTAGGAAAATCATCATCTGAAGTGATTGGAATTGATTTCCACAGTACCATATCTCCAGTATCTAGTCCTTCTTCCATTTCCATAATAGTAACTCCCGTTTTTTCTTCACCATTTATTATTGCCCAATTTATAGGAGCTGCACCTCTATATTTAGGCAATAATGATGCATGAACATTGTAGCATCCATATTTAGGAATTTCTAGAATATCTCTTTTTAATATTTGTCCATAGGCAACAACAACAATGAAATCTGGATTTATTGATTTAATTTTACTAATAGCTTCTAGATCGTTGATAGAATCAGGTTGATAAACTTCTAATCCTAGTTCTAATGCCTTTTCCTTTACTGGAGTGTACTGAACTTTCTTTCCTCTCCCTTTAGGTTTGTCTTTTTGTGTTATAACTAATTCTATAGAATATTCTTTTGAAAATAAGGATTCCAAAGTAGGTACAGCAAAATTAGGAGTTCCCATAAATATAATCTTCATACTTACACCTCATTACTTAAATCTTCATCTTCTTCTATTTCTACTTCTTCAATTATCTTATCTGTATATAAAATCCCCTCTAAGTGATCAATTTCATGGCAGATAGCTCTTGCTAATAGTCCTCTTCCTTCTAATATTTTACCTTTTCCATCTACATCTGTATATTTTATTTTAACCCATGCTGGTCTACTTACTGTACCAGAACGACCAGGTACAGATAAACATCCTTCTATATCAATCTCTTCACCTTGCATTTCTAGTATAACTGGATTTATGAGTTTGATTGGACCTTCACCTACATCTATGACTACTACACGTCTGAGAACGCCTACCTGTGGAGCCGCTAATCCAACTCCTTCCGCCTCATTCATTGTTTCTATCATATCATCTAAAAGAATTTTTATTCTATCTGTAATTTCTGTAATTTCCTTAGATTTTTTTCTCAAGATTGGATCATTATATAGTCTTATTTCACGTAATGCCATTTGTATTCCTCCTATAGTATAGAATTTGGGTCAATGTCAATGCTAAATTTTACATCATCTATTTTTAATTTATATTTATTATCTATACATACCCTTTTTAAAAGAGTTTTTAAACTATTTATATCTTCTTTTTTAGATTTAATGAGTATTTGCCATCTAAAATTATTTTTAATCTTTTCTAAAGGCGCAGGATATGGCCCGATAATATGATTATTTAATATTTCTCTTTCAATCCACTTCGATTCTTCAACAAGTAAATTATATACCGCCTTAGCTATAGATGCAACTTTATTATTATTTTCTCCATATATAAGCAAACTAATAAGGTCTAAAAAAGGAGGATATAAAAACTCTTGTCTCAAGGATATTTCTGTATTATAAAAACTTTTATAATCATGTTCCTTAGAAAATTGGATACTATAATGCTCGGGATTATAAGTTTGCAGTATGACCTTACCGTTATAATCTCCCCTTCCAGCTCTTCCAGCTACCTGTGTAACCAATTGAAAAGCACGTTCCGGCGATCTAAAGTCTGGCAAATTCAAAGTGGTATCAGCAGCTATTATGCCTACTAAGGTTACATTTTCAAAATCTAATCCTTTTGAAATCATCTGTGTCCCAATTAGAATATCTATTTTACCATTTTTCATATCTTCTAAAATTGATTCATGGCTTCCTTTTCCTGTCGTAGTATCCATGTCCATTCTAGCTATTCTAGCATTTGGAAATAACTCTTTTGTAAGTTCTTCTACCTTTTCAGTCCCTATACCAAAATATTTAATATAGTTAGATTTACACACAGGGCAAATGTTTGGAGGTTTATAGCTAAACCGCAATAATGACATCTTAATTTATTCATATTTCTATGATATGTCATTGATATATCACAATTATCACATTTTACCACATATCCACAATTTCTGCATGATACAAAAGTAGAAAATCCTCTTCTATTTAAAAACAATATGGTTTGTTTTCCATTTTTTAAATTTTTACATATGGAATCATATAATTCTTCACTAAATATAGATTTATTACCATTACTTAACTCTTCTCTCATATCTACTACTATTACCTCTGGCAATGCATATTTATTTACTCTTTCTTGTAATTCTAAAAGCCTTAAATTCCCATTTAAACTATTATAGTAAGTTTCTAAGGAAGGTGTAGCTGAACCCATTACCAAAAATGCATTTTCAATATCAACTCTTTTAGCTGCAACTTCAACAGTATTATATTTAGGATTTTGAGATGATTTATATGTGGCTTCGTGTTCCTCATCAATAATTATAAGTCCTAGTTTTTTAAAAGGAGCAAATACAGCAGACCTAGCACCTACAACTATTTTAACCTTCCCCTCTTTTATTCTTCTCCACTGGTCAAACCTTTCTCCATAAGATAACCTACTATGTAATACAGCCACTAAATCTCCAAACCTACCAACAAACCTATCAATAGTCTGAGGAGTAAGGGATATCTCTGGAACAAGTATAATAGAACCCTTTTCATTTTTTATCATTTCTTCAACGAGCTGCAGGTATATTTCTGTTTTTCCACTTCCTGTTACTCCATGAATTAAAAACTTATTCTCCTCGTTCTCCTTATTAAATGATCTTACAATTCTATCAAAAACTTTTCTTTGGGCAACTGATAGATCATGTTTTTTATAATCACTAATATCCTTTTTTATTGGATCTCTATTAACTTCTTTTTCATATATCTTTAATAATCCTTTCTTTTCTATTGCTTTTATTGTAGATAATGTTGTATTCATCTTCTCTGAAAGTTCCTTAAAAGAAATATCTTTTACTTCATAGAGAAACTGGATTATCTCTCTTTGTCTAACAGCTCTTGTTCCAATACTATCATACATCTCTAGCAAAGAAAGTTCTCTTTGTAAGAGTTTAACCCATTTTTCCAGCTTCCTATCTATTTTTGTTTTTATATCTATTGTAGTTTCTATAATCCCTCTATTTTCTAAAGAATTTAATGTTTTATTAATATTAGGAAGCTTTAAGTTTTTCTTTAAATCTTCTAATAATATTTTTCCATTAATATCTAAATAAGAAATAATCTTTAATTCATCCTCATTTATATCCTTATTATAGTAATCTTCTACTTTCTCTACAAATGTATTTACTTCTTTAAAGTCTCCCGGAGGCAGTACTGGCTGAAAAGCATCTATATAGGATGATAAATAGTATTCCTTCATCCAAGTACTTAGGTCTATTAGTTCCTTCGAGATTAAAGGCTTATCATCTAATACATCAACAACTTTTTTTAGACTATATTCATCATTCCAATAATCAATAATTTGAACTACAATTCCTTTTATTAGTTTATTCCCTTTCCCAAATGGGATTATTACTCTCATACCTTCTTTCACAATATCTTTTAAATCATCATCAACAATATATGTATATGGTCGATCAACCTGCGATGCTCTATTATTTACTATAATTTGTGCATATTTCTTATTCAAATTAATCATTCCTTTTGTAGTGAATATTAAAAGCTAGATAGTGCAATCTAGCTTTTATTATCTAATATATATTTTACCTTATCCACTATGACTCTTGCAACTTCTCTTTTATTCATCATTGGATAATTGGTCTTTATACCTTCATTATCAATTATAGTCACTATATTAGTATCAACATCAAAGCCTGCCCCTTCTTTTGTTAAATCATTTGCTACTATAAAATCAAAATTTTTCTTTTTTAATTTTTCTAGTGCATATCTATCTAAATCATTAGTTTCGGCTGCAAATCCAACCATAACCTGATGTTTTTTTTGTTTACCAAAGTAAGCTGCTATATCTGGATTTTTAACATATTTAATGATTAATTCATCTTCTTCATTTTCTTTTTTCTTTATCTTAGTAGGACCAGTCTCAGGCTTATAATCAACAGGAGCAGCAGATTTTATTAATACATCACAGGAATCAAAATGCTTAGCAACTGCCTTTAACATATCTTCTGTGGTTTTTACTTTGACAAGTTCAACTTCTTTTGGCGGAGTAATGGATGTATGCCCAGAGATCAACACAACTTCTGCACCTCTAGATACAGCTTCCTTAGCTATGCTATATCCCATTTTTCCACTTGAATGATTAGTCATATATCTAACAGGATCTAAGGGTTCTATTGTTGGTCCAGCAGTCACAACTATCTTCCTTCCAGATAGATCTTTTTCTACAAGATTATCAATAATATATTCTACAATATCTACCGGCTCTGCCATTTTTCCCTCACCATAATCTCCACAGGCAAGCCGTCCTGCTCCTGGTTGAATAAAACTATACCCAAGACTTTTTAACCTATTTATATTTTCCTTTACAATAGGATTTTGATACATCTTAGTATTCATAGCAGGTGCAAATATTATCTTAGCTGTAGAGGCCATCACCACTGTAGTCAATAGATTATCAGCTATACCATTGGCTATTTTACCTATAGTATTTGCAGTTGCTGGAGCCATTAAAATAATATCTGCTTTTTGTGCAAGTGATATATGTTCTACATCATAGCTTGTAATCTCACTAAACATTTCTCTATGAACTACATTTCCCGACATAGTTTGAAAAGTTAAGGGAGTGACAAATTCAGTAGCTCCTTCTGTCATAATAACTTCAACATTGGCATGGAGTTTTTTTAACCTACTAACAATATCAGCAGCTTTATATACAGCAATTCCTCCTGTAACTCCAAGTATAATGGTTTTACCCTTTAGCATATAATTACCTCCTACTTTATACTATTTATAGGTGGCCTAGTATAAGTTATCTTCCCCTCTAAAACTTCCTCCAAAGCAATACTCACTGGTTTTTTAGAATTGGTTTCAACTAGTGGCTCAGCTCCTTCAATAATTTTTCTAGCCCTCTTAGCCGTAAGCATAACCAGTGTATACCTACTATCTCCCCTTTTCCCTAATTCATTAAAAGATGGATTTAACATATTATTTACCTCCCTGTGAAATAACTTTATCTTTAATATCAGAATGTCTCTTTACCCTTAATTTTTCCGCCTTTATTATTGTTTCAATATCTGATACAGCATCTTCTATCTTGTCATTTACGACAAAGTAATCATATTTGCCTACGAAGTCTAATTCTTTAAAGGCATTTTCAAATCTTCTATTTATATCCTCTTCAGTTTCTGTTCCTCTTTTAACTATTCTATTCTTCAATTCCTCCATTGTTGGAGGTAAAAGGAATACAAATACTGCTTCAGAGTAATTGTTCTTAATTTGCAAAGCTCCTTGTACATCTATTTCAAGTAAAACAATCTCCCCTTTGTTGACTTCATCCATAACAAATTTCTTAGGGGTTCCATAATAATTGGTGTGTACATAGGCATGCTCTAAAAATTCATCATTCTTCTCCATCCTCTTAAACTCTTCTTCATCTATGAAAAAGTAATTAACGCCTTCCACTTCTCCAACCCTTGGTTTTCTTGTAGTTGCAGAAATAGAATATATTATATCTTTATTTCTTTCTAATAATGCTTTACATACGGTACCTTTGCCAGTACCAGCAGGACCTGAAATAATAAGTAAAAAACCTTTTGACATTTGTATCTCCAACTTTCTATATTAATTATTCAGTATGTTCTTCTTTATCATGAAATCTATTTGCAACCGTCTCTGGCTGAACAGGTGTCAAAATTACATGCTGACTATCTGTAATTATAACTGCTCTAGTTCTTCTTCCATAAGTTGCATCTATTAGAAGTCCATTATCTCTAGCCTCTTGAATCAATCTTTTAATAGGTGCAGATTCAGAGCTGACTACAGCTATTATCCTATTGGCTGAGACAATATTTCCAAAACCAATATTAATTAGTTTTATTGACATAATCATCCTCCCTAACTACTCAACGTTTTGAACTTGTTCTCTTATTTTCTCTAATTCTGATTTTATCTCTACTACATTTTGAGAAATCAACATGTCATTTGCTTTTGAACCAATTGTATTTATTTCTCTATTCATTTCTTGAATCAAAAAGTCAAGCTTTCTTCCCACCGAATCTTTTTCATCTAATATAGATAAAAATTGTTTTACATGAGATTTGAGCCTTACGATCTCTTCATTAATATTACTCTTATCTGTAAAAATTACTACCTCAGAAGTAATTCTATCCTCGTCTATACTAATGTCCTTATCAAGCAATTCGCTAATTCTTTCTTTTAACTTATCTTTATACTCCAATACAACCAATGGAGACCTTTTCTCTACTTCCAATACTATCGCTTCAATTCTATTTAATTTTGAAATCATGTCATTTTTTAATTCTTGCCCTTCTACTACTTTCATACCCATAATATCTCTAAGTGCTATATTTAATGCTTCTTTTAGACAAGTCCATGCAGTATCTTCATCTAATTCTTTTCTTTCTGTTTTTATGATCTCAGATAAACCTAGTATATTAAATAATCTAACATTATCCTCTAGATTCAATTCTTCACATAAACCTTCTAAAGCAGATTTATAGGTTTTTGCCAAGGGAATATCAACTTTAATTTCTATAGCTGATTCATTTATATAATCTAGATTGATATATACATCAATCTTACCTCTGCTAATCTCTTTTTTTATAATTTTTTTAACTTTTTCTTCTAAATATGAAATATGTCTAGGCATTTTGACTATAATATCGTTGTATCTATGATTAACAGCCTTTATTTCCACCCTAAAATTATAGAATTCGTTACTAAATTCACCTCTACCAAAACCTGTCATACTCTTAATCATAATAAACACCTCTCTTTCACCACTTATTGTATTACAGTTAAGTATTATATATCTTATATTAATATTAATCTACTATATATTACAAATTTTTAATATTCTCTTTCTAATTCCTTTTAGTTTATTATTTCTTAATATAGTGGTATACTCTTAGTAGTCTTAGTTAATATTGGAGGAATTAATATGGCATTTGATGGTATTGTAACAAAAGCAGTTGTTAAAGAATTAAAAGAAAAATTAGTAGGAGGAAGAATTGATAAAGTTTATCAGCAGGAGAAAGATGAAATTCTAATCCATATTCATAATAAGGGGATTAATTATAGATTAATAATGTCTGCTAGTAGTAATAATCCACGAGTTTATTTAACAGATTATTCTAAGAAAAATCCTCCTGAACCACCTATGTTTTGTATGCTTCTAAGAAAACACCTTATTGGAGGAATAATATTAAATATTGAGCAATTTAACTTAGATAGAGTAGTTTTTATTGATATATCGGCTATAGATGAACTAGGCCAACCTACAGAAAAAAGAATAATCATTGAAGTAATGGGCAAACATAGCAATATTGTATTAGTAGATAAATCTTCACTTAAAATAATAGACTCAGTAAAGAGAGTTTATGAAGATATGAGCAGAGTTAGGCAGATATTACCAGGTATGGTTTATGAATATCCGCCACTACAGGATAAGGTTAATCCTTTAGATATTACAAAAGAAGTTTTCTTTGACCTTATGAATTCATCAGACAAAAATTTACCTTGTTTTAAATTTCTTTATTTTAGCTATCTAGGTTTAAGTCCATTGATAAGTAGAGAGATATGCTTTGATGCAAATATAGATATAGATAGAAATCTTGGTAGTATGTATGAAGAAGATAAGAATGCTTTATATCTTTCTTTTAATAAATTTATGAATCAAATATCTAAGGAAGAATTCGCACCTATTTCAGTCTTAAATAATAATAAAACCGAAATAGTAGCTTTTCACGCCATGGATATTAATCAATTCGGAGCAGAAAATAAGCTTTCATTTGATTCCATATCAAAACTCTTAGATAATTTCTATCGCAGGAAAGATATTATAGATAGAATAAGTCAAAAATCACAATCCATTAGGAAATCAATTCAGGTAAAATTAGATAGAACATTAAATAAATTAGGAAAACAAAAAGAAGAATTACTAGAAAGCCAAGATAGGGAAAGATATAAGATTTATGCTGATTTATTATCTGCTAACCTTCACGTTGTCCCTAGGGGAGCAAATACTATAGAACTTGAAAATTTCTATGATGAAAATATGAATAAGCTAAATGTTCCTCTTGATATAAAACTATCTCCTGTAGCAAATGCTCAGAAATATTATAAAAAATATTCAAAACTGAAAAATGCCCATCAGTTACTGTTAGGACAAATACCTGAGACAGAAGATGAGGTTTCATATCTAGAAAATGTACTTATGAGTATAGAAAATTCAACTGAAATTGAGGAGTTAGATGAAATTAAAGAGGAATTAATCAGTGAAGGTTATATAAAAGGTTCTTTAAAAAAGAAAAAGAAAAAAGATGATTCAGTTTCTAATCCTCTTCATTACATTTCAAAAGATGGATTTAATATTTACGTAGGAAAAAATAACAAGCAAAACGATTATTTAACACTTCGTTTATCTCATAAAGATGATTTATGGTTGCATGTTCAAAATATGCCAGGCAGTCATGTGATTATAGGGAAAGAAGGTAAAACTATTCCAGATTCTACTTTAGAAGAGGCGGCGATATTAGCTGCATATTATAGTAAAGGAAAAAACTCAAATCATGTACCAGTGGATTATACAGAGAGAAAAAACGTCAAAAAACCTAAAAATGCTAAAGCTGGAATGGTAATATATGAAAACTTTAAAACTATGATTATAAATCCTTCTAGAGATTTAGTAGATAATATTAAAAAGGTAGAATCCTAGGATTCTACCTTTTTAACTAATTATAAATACTTGATCTATTCCATCAATCTCTTTAAAATTTACCTTTACATTCTCAGATTTAGATGTAGGAACATTTTTGCCTACGTAGTCAGCTCTAATTGGAAGTTCCCTATGGCCTCTATCTATTAAAACAGCTAATTGTACTCTAGAAGGTCTTCCTTTATCTACTAAAGCATCTAAAGCAGCTCTAACAGTTCTTCCAGTATATATAACATCATCTACAAGAATAATTATTTTACCATCAATATTTATATCCATGTTATCGTTGACTATAGGTTCTTCACTAATTTCTGTTAAGTCATCTCTATATAAAGTAATATCAAGAGAAAATACTGGAATACTGTCTCCTTCAATCTCTTCAATTTTCTTGGCCAATCTCTCTGCGAAAGGACATCCCCTAGTCTTGATTCCGACCAAAGCAATATCCTTAATCCCTTTATTTCTTTCAATTATCTCATTAGCTATTCTAGTTGTTGCTCTTTGTATAGCTTTTTCATCTAAAATAACTGCTTTGACATTCATATTCATCCCTACTTCCTTTTGTTTTCTAAGGTATCTAATATATTCTTAAAATACTCAGGCAAATCAATTTGAAACTCCATATGTTCTCCTGTTGATGGATGAGAAAAGCCTAATTTATAAGCATGTAACATTTGTTTATCTAAGCCGAACTCATTTTTTCCTTTAGAATATACAGGATCCCCTACTACAGGATGATTAATATAAGCCATATGTACTCTTATTTGATGAGTTCTTCCTGTTTCTAGATTAACTTCTACTAAGGAGTAATTGTCGTATCTTTCTAATACTTTATAATGTGTTATAGCCTCTTTGCTGTTTTTCTGAGTTACTGTCATTTTCTTTCTGTCAGTTCCATGTCTCCCTATAGGTGCATTGACGGTTCCCTCATTATCAGAAAGTATTCCATGAACTAAGGAGATATAAACTCTTTTAACATTTCTCTCTTTAAGACTTTCCGATAAAATTCTATGTGCCTTATCATTCTTAGCTATAATTAATAAACCAGAAGTATCTTTATCTAATCTATGGACTATGCCAGGTCTTATAATGCCATTTATAGAGGATAAATTATCAATATGAAATAATAATGCATTAACTAAGGTTCCAGTATAGTTACCCGGTGCAGGATGAACAACCATATCCTGAGGTTTATTAATAATAGCTACATCTTCGTCTTCATAGACTATATCTATTGGTATATCTTCAGGAATAATCTCCAGTATCTTAGGTTCAGGAAGGTTTACCTTTATATAATCTCCTTCTTTAACTAAATAACTAGATTTTACATGCTTATCATTCACATAGACCAGGTCTTCTTTAATCAGCTTCTGTATATAAGACCTAGAGATTTCATCTAACTCTTTTGCAAGATAGGCATCTAATCTTTCATTGTCATCTTCATCAACATAAAATTCAACAATATCCATTATAACCTCCTAAATTTCATACCTATCAAAAAGTACTAAAATTAATATTATAAAAGTTCCTACCACTATGGAAATGTCTGCTATATTAAAAACGGGAAATTCAAACTTGTTAAACAACCTAAAGCTAATAAAATCTACAACATAACCAAATCTAACTCTATCAATGAAATTACCTATGGTACCTCCCAAGAACATTCCAAGTCCAAGTCTCATAAATATATTTAATTTATAATAATTTTTTATTAGAAAAAAGGAAAGAGAAAATATTACTATACAAGTTATAATAATAAAAAATATTTTTTATTCTGTAAAATCCCAAAAGCCGCACCAAAGTTTTCAACATAAGATAATCTAAAGAAATTAGGAATTATATTATAAGAAGCTGAACCCTTCAAATACTTAATAGCAGCAGATTTACTAAGTTGGTCTAATAAAATAATAACGGCAGATAAAATAAATATCAAATTTGATTCCTCCTAGTCATTTAAGTATACATTCTATTTTATATTATTATTATATTAATATCAATAGTTAGGAAGATTAAAAAAAACCTCTGAATAGTATCCAGAGGTTTTTTAATCTATAAAAAGTTTTCACTTTATTATCTTGTTAATAAGAACTTGGCATATAGAATAAAAGGCTATCTTGTAATGCTTCGATAGAAACTTTTTTTATTTTAAAGTATCATCATAATATTCTTGAGATATATTCTCAACTTCTTCAACTCCATCACCGCCGTCACCATCTTGTTCATCCATAATCCCTAGGTGGTCACCAGTAGTAAATGATGGGTCATCAGGAACCATATTAAATGACGCCACTTTTTGATAGGCATCCTCTCTGTCAAACTCTACCATATCTTCTGTAGTATCACTAAATGAATTGTGTTCTTCATCTATAGGAATAAATTGCCTACTATCCATTCTAGTATCCTGTGTAATTGTAATACTATCAGCACATTCTATACAATTCTTTAAATAAGGTATAAGATCAAGCCTTTCTTCATCGATTTTGTTCTTACATTTCTTACAAAGTCCATAACTACCATCTTTGATATCTTCTAAAGAACTATCTATCTCGTATAAGGTATCTTTCATTCTATTTTTAAATCCATTATCTTGTTCCATCATGAATAATTCAGTACCAATATCAGCAGGATGATTATCATAATTAGATAACTCACTGTAGTATACATCCATGGAACCGTATTCTTCCATATTATTCATATTATCTAATGTTTTTAATAAGTTTTTCTTCTCCTCTAATAATCTTTTCCTAAAATAATGAAGTTTATTTTTATCCATAGCTTCCTCCAATTCTAGCAATGATAAATTATATCTTGATTAATAATATATCCAGTAGAGTAATAAACATTCAAAATTTAATATAGAATAAAATTACATTATTTCAAAATCATTATTATAATTATGCTAACTTTGTATATAAATCCTTAAATCCTTCAAAGTCAAGAGATTGAAATCCGTCCGATAAAGCCTTATCTGGATTTGGGTGTATTTCTACAATTATACCATCTGCCTCTAAAGCTTTTGCAGCTTTTGATGCTGGAAAAACCAATTCTCTTATACCAGTACCGTGAGATGGATCTACGAATATTGGATAGTCTGTTTTTTCTTTTAATATAGGAACACTCATTAAATCTAAAGTATTTCTCGTATAATCTTCAAATGTTCTAATACCTCTTTCACATAAAATGATTTTTTCATTGCCCTCTATTCTAATGTACTCTGCAGCCATAATCCATTCCTTAATAGTGGCACTCATTCCTCTTTTTAGCATTACTGGCTTATGAGTTTTACCAACTTCTTTTAGCAATGAAAAATTCTGCATATTTCTAGAACCTATCTGAATAATATCAATGTAATTCTGTGATTCTTCTATATCTCTTGGATCCATTATTTCGGAAATTATTTTGAAATTATATTTTGTTTTAATATCATTTAAAATTTTAAATCCTTCTGATCCTAATCCCTGAAAGGAATTAGGGCTAGTCCTTGGTTTAAAAACACCACCTCTTAATATCTTAACTCCTAAATTAGATAGAAATCTACCAATATCCTCCATTTGTTTATAATCCTCTATTGCACAAGGACCTGCAATAATCGTAAAGGAACCATCCCCAATACGTATTTCACTATCTATTTCAACACTTCTAGTCATTTAAATTCCTCCAACTACTTTCAAATTTCCAATTAAAGAAAAAAGAGGCTATTATGCCCCTAAATGGTCAATCTCATCTAAATTTTCATCTATGGATTCTTCGTCAACATCTATCTTTTTAACCTGATTTTTATTCTCATAATCCTTATAGAATTCTTCTAGAGAAATGAGTTGCGCTTTAATAAAAGATTCATATCTAGTTTTAAAAATAAAAATCTCTTTTTTCAAATAGTCATACTCTTTCATTATATTTCTAACTTCATTAAGTGCTTCATTAGTTCTATTCTTAGCCTGAATTTCAGCATCTTCAATTATTAGCTCAGCTTTCTTTCTCGCAGCACTGGTTACATCATCCGCCGTACTCTGAGCAATTACTAATGTACTTTTCAACGTTTCTTCTAGATTATTATACTGTCTAATCTGGTCAGTTAATATCCCAATCTTATCTTTGAGCTCAATATTTTCTCTATATAGCTTTTCATAATCATCATTGATAGCATCTAAATAAGTATCAACTTCTCGTGTATTATAGCCTATTAAAGATTTCTTAAACTCCTTATTTTGTATATCTAGTGGTGTAATCATTTGTCTCACTCCATCTAAATTAATATTCTTATAGTAGCTTTTATTTTCCCCTTTTTACTTAATCCCTCAACAGAGTGAAGAATAGAACGTCCATATCCTCTAATAGAAATTACATCTCCAACTTCCAATTCCTTAGCAGGCTTATCTATAGGTTCCCAGTTAACCTTTACATATCCCGATTTTATTATGTCCATACTTTCTTGCCTTGATAAATTATAACTAGAGCTAATATATACGTCAAGCCTGTAGGAAGACAAGATTTTATTTATTTCCTTGTATAAAATTTCAACAGAAGATATAGAATTCAAAGATTTTTCTTCTATTCTGACCTTCTTATTTGATACTTTTTCTAGATTGAATAAAAGAAAGTCCCCTATATCCTTTTTTATTACTACATCTGTATAATCTCCATGTACTAAAATATCCCCTATTTTCGACCTCTTTATACCTAAATTAAGTATTGCCCCTAAAAAATCCTTATGAGATAATCCATCTAAATCACCATATATTCTTAAAGCAACAATATTTTGTGGCAAATTATCAGAATTATAATAGCTAGGATAAATAGTTATTATTTGTCTTTCAGCCTGTATAGTTCCACCATTTTCTAAGTAATCTATTTCATCAAATCTATTAAGGATTGATTTCGCTAATAACCTCTCATATGGATCAAGAAAATCTGTAGATTCATAGGAGTGGTTATTCATTACTATCTCAACTTTGTCTATAATTCTTCTCATATCTATAATCTTATCATTGTCTTTTATATGAGAAGTATATTTATCTTTATCAATTTTCATCTTAATACCTATCTATAGTAATATTCTGCCAGCAATACTATATATTATTCTTAAAAAGAGAATGGCTAATAGAGGTGAGAAATCAAAAATACCAGTATTTACACCTAGCTTTGCAATTAATTCTCTCGCGGGTCCAAGTACAGGTTCTGTTAATTCATAAACTAATCGAGTAAAAGGATTTTCACTATGAATATTTAAGAAAGAAAGTACAATCCTAACTACAATTAGTATTTCTATTAAATTAAGTAATATTATAATTGACCTATATAACAGTAACATTTAATATAATCTACTCCTTTTTCTACCAAGAAAATATACCTTTACTTTTAAGTTCATCTTTCAATCCATCAATTTCTACATTACTAGGCGCAAAAATAAAAATGTCTTTTGTAACCTTTTGAATGTTACCTTCCAAAGCATATAGACCGCCACTGATAAAATCAAATATCTGTCTCTTAATATTATTATCTAATTGTTCTAAATTTACAATAACTGTTTTTCTAGATTTCAAATCATCTATTATGCTAGGAGCTTCATCATAGCTAAGAGGTTCATGTACTATAATTTTCATGTTACTATTAGTATGGATGTTTACAACTTTATTATTTAACTTTTTTGTTTTAGTAGGTACTGCCACATCATAATCTTCTTCGTATTCTTCATAATCTTCATTCACTTCTTCATCTTCTAAGTCCTGTACACCTATGAAATACTTAATTTTGTCCATAAAATTACTCATTATATCCCTCCTAATAATTTCTTTTACCGAAAATGGCAGAACCAACTCTAATCATATTGGAGCCCTCTTCGATTGCTAGTTCATAATCATTTGTCATCCCCATGGATAAATAATCCATAGATAAATTCTCATAATTTTTATTTATTATATTCTCTTTTAAATTATACAAAGTTCTAAATACCTTCCTTAAAAGAATCTCATCTGTTGTATTAGGTGCAATTGTCATTAATCCCCTAACTTTAATATTTTTCAAATCTAAAATTTCTTCAATAAAGTATAAAACTTCTTCTACTTTAAGACCAAATTTGCTTTCTTCTTCAGCTACATTAACCTGTACTAAAACGTCTGTTATTATATCACTGTTCTTCGAACGCTTATCTAATTCTTTTGCTAATGATAATCTGTCCAAAGAATGTATTAATTTAGTCTTTCCAATAATATTCTTGACCTTATTGGTTTGCAAGTGTCCTATCATATGATAATTTACTGTATCGCCAATTAAGTCATATTTTTTTTCTAGTTCTTGAACTTTATTTTCGCCTATATTAGAAATGCCAACTCTAATGGTTTCATTTATTCTATCGATATCTATAGTCTTAGTAACAGCTATTAGTTCAACCTTTTCGCCTTCTCTGCCAGATTTCTTTAAAGCTTTTTCTATATTTTCTTCTATCATGATTATGTTACCTTGAATAGATATTTTCATCCCCTCCATCTTAATTAAGTATTTGTCCTTCTTTTATATTAATAGTATTTAAAAATATCTCATCAAATAAAGTAATAGTTTTTACTGGCTGTTTTTCACCTTCTATTGTAATGTTTCCACTATTGTCACCTGTATCAACATAAGTATAATTATCATCTTCCCCAATAATAATAATAGGTCTAAACTTCACTATACCACTTTTGTCCTTAATATATACCCCTTTTATAGAATCTTTATCTACAATTGATTTTGTAGGTATTTTATATCCCTCCTTTTTAGATTTTATAATATCTACCTTAGGAAATCTAATATTATAAAAATCATGTAGCATAGTGTTAAGTCTTACTACAACAACACCTTTTTTATCAGAAGGATTAATAGATACAATTTTGGCCTTAAGCTCATGCTTGTCCTTTTCTAATGTGATTTTAATATTATTTCCAACTTCAAAGCCTTCAATCTGTTTTAAATCTTCTATTTTCATAGCAATATACCATTCAAAATTATCTATGATTTTATAAATAGGTTCACCTACAGTTATAGCTGATTTTGTTTTTATATCCACATCTTTTAATTCCTTTAAAACTAATTTATCATAAGTATAGTTTTCAAAGTCCTTAGGTAAATAATTTTCTTCATAGCCATCCAGTACATAAGATATGATTCCTCCATGGCTAGAATAGTATTTTATATTGTTACTCTTAATTTCTGAATTAATACTATCTCTTTTTGATTTTAAATTTTCAATACTCTGTCCTACTAATGTATTAGAAAAAGAAATGTCTTTATTTTTTTCATCATACAAAGAAAGTTGACTCTTTAATAAATAAATTTCGTCAAAATTGCCTGCAGCAATTGCATTTTGTAATTCATTAACTAAGGAATCCTTCATCTCTATAATTTTTTCTTTTTCATTTAATATAATCTTAGTTTCAATTTCAGACTTTTCTAAAGCAGAAATCGATTCTTCTAGTTGGGAAAGCTCCTCCTTTAGCGATGAAGTATCATTTAAAGAGTTAACACTAGCAACCTCGACACCTGCAGATAACCGTTGTCCCTCCGTAGAAGAAGTTTGTAAGTCACCATTACTAGTTGATCTAACCACTGTCTCATTTTTTATCACAAAGCCTTGAGTAGAAAGTTTTTCTATCAAAGTCCCCTTTTCAGGTAATATTGTTTTTGCATTGCTTGCAAGTAAAGAAGGAACTGCCCTAAATATTAAATATATAAGAACAAATGATATAGTTGCAGTACGAAAAACTCTTCTTTTCCTTCTGTTTTTTTCTCTTTTCTCATAAGACATATATTTCACCCTTAATTAAAAAACTTTCCATATTTGCTTACTACCTTAAATTTTAAAATATTGTCAATTGCGAAAAGTTTTATTTCATCTCTATGTGTAACCATCAATATGGATTTATCCTTTTTCTTCGCTCCTAAAAGTATTCCATTATACTTCTTATTTTCTTTTGTAACAACCCTAATCTCATCTCCGGCCTTTACTCTTAATCCATCTAAAATAAATTCTTTCATATCTGCCTCACTTAAATGTTCTTGTGTAACTACTTTTTTATCAATTATTATTATATTATTTTTTAGATAGATTTTTTCTTTTAATATTACAAATATATATCCAAATATACTTGCTATAAATAGTAATACTAGCATGATTTGTAAATAATATAACAATCCTACACCTCCAAAATATTAAACATATTAATAGTATAACATAACTATATGCTGTTTTAAACTACTTTACGAAATCAAATTATGAATATTAAGTACTGATTTTTTATGTATTTTTATGTAATTCTATGTAAATGGATGTTGAATATAGAAGTTTTAGTAATATATTTGCAATATAAGAAGTTTTAGAGTATAATAAAAATGTTATCTCTAAAATAATATTTATTATAATAAAATATAGCGGGATGTGGCGCAGTTTGGTAGCGTACAAGTCTGGGGGACTTGGGGCCGCTGGTTCAAATCCAGTCATCCCGACCATTTTACGTCTTGGTATACCTTTGTAACCTTGCAAAATATACATTTATTTTTTTCTGAATTGTGTATATTTGGATATAATTTATTAAAATTGGCTCGAATAGTTCGCAAACTGTCATGTAAATATTAATAATTTTCAACAAAAAAATAGGACCTTAATGGTCCTTTCTATTTTATAAAATAACTATCGATTTAATTTTTATTTAATACTTTTAATGCTCTAGGAGAGTTTCCTTTTCTCTCTACAAATCCTTTTGATTCTAGATTTTTTAAATATTTATGTACTGTGCTAGGAGAGCTAAGTCCTATTATCTGACATATGTCTCTAACGCTAGGAGCATATCCATTCTCCTTTACATAATCTAATATTATATTTAATACTTGTGATTCTCTTTCAGTTAGCATATAAATCCCCCCTTTACTTGATTATATATGAACGTCAGTTCTGTGTAAAGGAGGAATTTGTCAATTTATGATGAAATAGGTTATATTATTAGTTTTGATTATTATATGATTTTTAGAAAAACTATATATCTTTTTTAATTTTTTTATTTTATTTTATTTCATATTGATATAGTTAAATTATTTATTAGATAATGTTGCTTTATCTTTTAATAATTATACTGTGTAATATCTGTGGCATATGATATTAACTTTTATCTTCAATTATTTTCCATTATATTTAATTTTGTTTAACACATCCTAATATGCAGGAGGTGCTAATTTTGTCTGAGATACAAGAATTACTTAAAGATATAGATACATTAAAGAAGAACTTAAATGAATTAATTGAGAAGAAAAATTTCAATCTACAGGATTCAGAAATCATTAAAGCTAGTCAAGAACTTAATATTGCTATTAGTAAGTATAATGATCTAATTGTTAAAAAGCTGTAATTATACTATTTATACAAGAGAAAGCCTTAGATTATTCCAAGGCTTTCTCTTGTATAATATTAAGTTCCTTTACTGCCGCCTCAATCATCATATCTAAATCTTCTACAGATATACTTATACCATGACTATTCAAATAATTAATAACATATTCCTTCTTTTGATTTCCAGTTTTAGATCCGTAAATCTGTTCCGCTGCCTGAACTGCAAGAGTAACTAAAAAATAAACGTTCTCTCTTTGCTCTCTTGTGGTCTTGGATTTAATATAAGGCACTAACACATAAGTTATAATGGTACATAATAATCCAATTGAAGCTAATATTATCTTAATCATCCCTTCATTCATCTTTACCAAATCCCTCCTTAAAAATATCAACTATTTTTATACCTGTCATGGCAATAAGCTCTGTTCCAGTAAATTTAAACCATTTTTCTATAAGTATAGAAGGTTCTGAGCCAGTCTTATAATATAAGAAAACTATAGTAGTAGTAAATAAGATATTCATTACAATTATTAATGTTACTATTCTTTTGGAAAACTTTGTTTTGATTTATTTTTTTCTTCTAGAACTAATATTTTCTTTATCTTATCTAATTCATCTGTAGACAAAGTATTCATGCCATTACCACTGATTTATCTTCACTTGGATTATATTTTATATCTCCATCATTCCACCAAAGAAAAGATTTAGTAAGTCCTATACAATCTACAACTCCCTTATTCATTTTTCTTTAATAAAAATTCTTGCAATTTAACTTTACTTGGATACTGTTTTAACTTCTGCTGTAATAAGGGCTCTGTTAATACAGTACTAAATGTACCATAAATATAGCCCCATCTCTCTTTTTCTGCCATTTTGCAATGCTCTACTAATTTAATATTATACAATATATCATCTCCTACAATAACTTACCTATTAAAAAACCTAATATTATTGTAATAACTCCACCTATAATTAATTTCTTATAATATTGAAGATCAGATGAAGGGGTTTTTTTGATCTCATCTAAATCATCTCTAATGATTTTCACATCTTCTTTTGTTTCTCTCATCTGCTCCACAAGTCTAGTTATATTTGTAGATAATTCTAATATAGTATTTTGTATATTTTTCAGATTATCTATCTCTTTAAATATTGTCTTATTTTCTGCTCTTAATGTGGCTATTTCTCCCTCTTTAGTACATTTGCATTCTTCCATATTCTACCTCCAAATCTGCATTTCAATTCAAAGTCACTTTTTATAAATTAATTTCATCAATTACAACCCTATCTGTATTTCCCCTTTCATTTATACTTCTACATAATGAGCCAAATCAAAATTTAACTATGCCATTTCTGGTATTCCTCCCGAAGTAATTGTAATTTTATCTCCACTTCATACAAATCCATAACAAACTAATTTATTCATAGTTTCTAAATCTCTTTAGGCACCCTTTAAGTCCATCCCCTTTGTCTAATCCTCCTCCCCTTTCTACAATAGCTATCAGATTTCATTAAATTTTCTATACTATCCCCTATCTTGATTTCTTTCTTTCCCTTATCTATATCTTTCTTATCTGTCTGCATTAATTTGTTGTATGCATCTATATCTGTTTGTCTTATATATTCTCCTATAATCATGACTCTGCCTCCTTTAATTTAACTATGTTAATATCTTTTTAAATACAAAAATAAGCGGATAGATTTCTCCATCAGCTTAATTATTTTTATATTTTCTTATTCTTAGAGGATAATTTTACAGCATATTTTGATTTTATAGACTAAGTATTTTCAGTTATAATGAACTTGTATTTGAGATATAATCTCATGTTACTATAATATCATCTACTTTGACTCAAAAGGTATCATATTCGTATCATTCTCTCCATATATTCCTACTACTAATTTATTTATAGCTTTTTTTCTTATTCTTTTGCTATGAACTTCGCTATATTTGACTAAATGGCTACTTGCCACCATTGCAGTCCTTCTATATATCTTTTTTCTATTACTAGTCTTTCTACTTCATTCAGTCCCTCCATTGCCCTATCTATAGATTCTAATTTTTCGCTAATTCTTTCTATACTATGTCTTAAATAATCTATTTTCTCTAATATGGATAGCATTGTACTTTCTGTACTACTACTGATTTTAAATGTAGGGCTTATCTTTACTGAATCATAGTTTATTGCAGTTAACCCATCCTCTCTTTCTAAACGTTTTATTTCTTCTTTCATATTTTTTATACTTATCTCAGACATTTTATAATTATATAATAATTTTTCTACAGCTTTATATTTATCCATTGTTTTGTTCCCCCTTAGATTCGTTTTCTTATGATTTCTATAATTTTTTAATCTTCATAGCTAATCCATCCATATTGGTCATATGCTCCAAATTTCTATATAGACATATAATTGATAGCAGTTAGAAACTTTTTATTATTTATTTTCCTTTATTCTTTTTAATTTTAGTTAATATAATCTTCCTTTTTTAACTTCCTTATAATACTCCTCCTTTATTTCTAATTGTATTTCCGTCATTTTTGATAAAAAAATTAATATCTAATCTTAAGCATGAAACCAATTTAATCAAAATTTCTACATTAGACATATACTTCCATTTTCTGTATCAAAAAGATAGCTTCTTGGTATTGTTACGTTTTTTTGTTATTTGTAATTATATTTTCTCTTTCTCAATTCTTTTATCTCTTATTTCTTGTCCTATTGTTTTTTTATTATTCATTCCTCTCACCTCTTACTTAAATTGTATTGTATATCCGTCCTCGTGTAAAATATCAAATATCTTAATTTTGGGTATAAAAATTGAATTAAATTAGACTCGCATTGTATAACCGTCTTTTTTCTTAATTTACCTTGTATTTACGTCTTTTTGTGTATTGTATTTCCGTATTAATTTGGATATACTAAATATAGTCGGTTCTTACGACATTAGGAGGTTGGTAAAATGACTATAGGGGAAAATATCAAAAAATATAGAAAAGAGAAGGGTCTTACACAAAAAGAACTAGCTGAAATAAGTAATCTTTCCCGTTCCTATTTAGCTGATTTAGAGAGAGATAGATATAATCCAAGCTTAGATTCCTTGAAACTAATTGCCGATAGTCTAGAGGTGGATGTAAGTATATTATTAGGTGAAAATAATTCTACAATAAAAATATCTAACACTTTAAAGGATGATAAAGAATTATTAGACTTCTGGAATATATTAAAAGAAAGAGAAGACTTACAACTGCTGTTTAAACAAACTAAGGATTTATCACCAAAAGGAATACAGCAGGTTATTAGAATAATAAAAGCTATTGAGGATGAAGAGGATAGAGATAACGAATAAAATGTATAAGGCAACAAAGGGGGTACTGCAAATGAAAATAGATATATTAGATGAACCTTTACTTAGATCATTAATTGACGGAAATATTTCTTTTCATGAAGTAATGAATGCTTATGATATTAGAACATCTATAGCATTTAATTTAGAATGTAGTGTACTAGGATTTGTATATCTTAGCCGGAGAAAGAAATATCATCTTATTTTAAATGGAAATGTAAGCTATGAAACTCAATGTAAAACTTTTGTACATGAAATAAAACACATTACACAAGATATGCCACAAATGGGATATATGATTGGGATTAATATGCAATATACATATTTTGAAAATGAAGCTGATATAATAGCAGAAAGAGTAATTAAATATATATAAAATCTAGATTTATTAGGGGGATAGTAAAATGTTAGGAAAGATATTAAAGATATTTGGATATTTTATTGTTATGATTTCTATAGTTGCCGCAGTATCAAGCATTATTAATAAAGATTTTGCCTTACTTGTTTTTCAAGTATTAGCTTTATTTGCAGGAATATTTTTAGTTTATGCATTAAAAGATACTAAGATATTTAAAAAACCAAATACCATAGAAATGGATTTATCTGAAGAAGATAAAAAGATCATTTAATAAACATGAAAAAAGGTAGAAAATCATTCTACCTTTTTTATTATATAATTATACAGATTAATCCTCCGCTTCCATCATTTATTATCCTTTCAAGAGCTCTTCTAAGTTTTTGCCTTGCATCTTCTGGCATTGTGCTAAGCTTTCCTTGAAGCTGTTCATTTACCAATTCATATAAGGATTTGCCAAATAAATTTGATTGCCAGATCTTTGAAGGCTCTTCTTCGAATTCTGATAACAAATATTGTATTAACTCTTCAGATTGTTTTTCTGTACCTATGAGCGGAGAAACTTCCGTTGCTATATCTGCCCTGAGTACATGAAAAGATGGTGCCTTTGCCTTTAATTTTACTCCAAAACGATTTCCCTGACGATAAATTTCAGGTTCTGCAAGCTCAAGCTCTTCTAAACTAGGGCTTACTAAACCATACCCAATATCTTTAGCCTCAATTAGTGCTTTTTCAATCTTATCATATTTCTTCTTAGTCTCTGCCAGCTTAGAAATTAAACCTAATAATTGATAGTCTCCTTCTATAGAATATCCTGTCATATCCTTTAATACACTATAGAATAATCCATCATCAATAACTATCTCAGAATGTACAATCCCCTCTCCTAATTTAATTTCAACTAATTTTACATTTTTTACAATATCTAATTCCTTTAGGGGATTTAAAAAGCTTGAAACTTCGTTTAGTTTTTGAAGACCTTCAATTGTTTCTTTTAATGAATTTAATATACTTGACTTTATCCAATGTTTCTTTGGTAATCCTTCTATCCATTTTGGAAGATTGATGGTAACCTCTTTCACAGGGAATTCAAATAATAATTTTTCAAAAATCTTTTCAATATCTTGAGCATCCATATTTAAGCAATCTACTACCACTACCGATACTCCATATTTACTTTGCAAACTTTCTCTAAGAGCAATTGTACTATCTAAGTTAGGATGCTTTGAATTTAAAATTATAACAAATGGTTTTCCTAATTCCTTTAATTCTGAAATTACCCTTTCTTCTGCTTTTATATAGTTAGATCTGTCTATATCAGTTATAGATCCATCTGTTGTTACAACTAATCCAATAGTAGAGTGATCTGTTATTACCTTTCTTGTACCTATCTCAGCTGCTTCTTCAAAAGGAATTTCTTTCTCATACCAAGGGGTAGTAACCATTCTAGGTATGAAATTTTCCTCATGACCTAAAGCTCCACTAACTAAGTATCCAACACAGTCTACCATTCTTACTTTAAAGTTCACATTTTCATTTAAAGTAAGCTCTACGGCTTCATTAGGTACAAATTTGGGTTCTGTAGTCATTATTGTTTTTCCTGACCCACTTAAAGGTAGTTCATCCTTGGCTCTTTCTTTTTTATGCTTATTGTCGATATTAGGCAAAACAAGTAGTTCCATAAACCTTTTTATAAAAGTAGATTTGCCTGTTCTAACTGGTCCGACAATGCCCGCATAAATATCTCCATCTGTTCGCTCTGCAATATCTTTGTATATATCAAATACCTCCACATCATTCCCCCCTTATGAATATAATTATTTAAATACAATACTTAACATTATATATATACGTCTAGTACTATGAAATATTACAAGCTAATGAAAAAAACCTGCTAAAAATAGCAGGTTACCATAAATTATTATTTTCTAATACTATATTTTCCATTTCATGCTTTCTATCTCTAATCATTAAATTAGAAACTGAGTTTTTAACATCCTTACCTTCATATATTACTCCATATATTTCTTCAGTAATAGGCATGTTAATATTATATTTCTTAGACAGTTGAAAAGTAGATTTTGCTGTCTTTATACCTTCTACAACCATTCCAATCTGTCTAATAGCATCATCTATTTTTATTCCTTGTCCAATTAATATACCAGCTCTTCTATTTCTACTATGCATACTTGTACAAGTTACAATTAAATCTCCTATACCTGCTAAACCTAAAAATGTGCTTGCTTGCGCACCCATTTTCTCACCAAGTCTAGCCATTTCAAATATACCTCTAGTCATAAGTGCCGCCTTAGTGTTATCCCCCCAGCCCAAGCCATCTGATATTCCAGCTCCTAATGCAATTACATTTTTCAAAGCTCCGCCTAGTTCTACACCTATAACATCTGGATTTGTATATACCCTAAAACTAGGAGTAATGAATATATCCTGAACATATTCAGCAACTTCTTTGTCCTTAGAAGCAGAAACAACTGTAGTAGGCATATCTTTGGCGACCTCCTCAGCATGAGAAGGCCCAGAAAGTATAGTATATTTACTATTTGGTACTATTTCCTCAACTATCTGAGATATTCTAAGTAAAGTTTCATTCTCGATTCCCTTAGAAACATTTACTATTATTTGATCCCTTTTAATATAAGGTTTTGAGTTCTCTAGGACCTCTCTAATTCCATGAGTTCCTACAGATAAAACTATTAAATCCTTTTATAGTTAACTTCTTCTAAATCATTTGTTAATTTTAAATTTGATGGTAATATTGCATTAGGAAGATATTTTTGGTTAATTCTTGAATTATTCATTTCTTCAATTTGATTCTTATCTCTTAACCATATTTGAACATCATAGCCCTTGTTAGCCAATAAAATTCCTAGGGCAGTACCCCAACTACCGCCTCCTAATACTCCAATTTGTTCCGTCATTTATAACACCTGCCTATATATTATTTCCTAGCTTGTTCTCTTCTCCTCTACATAGTCTAAATATATTAGCCTTATGTCTATACACAGATAGTGCCGCAAGCACCCATGTAGTAATATATAAATACTTATTTACTGAATCTAAAGTTAATACCATAGCAACAGGTGCAGAAATAGAAGCTGCAATTGAACCCAGAGATACATATTTAGTAAATATTATTATACTAGCAGCTACTAATAAACATGCTAAGCCTGCTTTCCAATTAAGGATCAATAAAACTCCGAAAGATGTTGCCACCCCTTTTCCACCCTTAAATCCAAGGAATATAGGAAAATCGTGCCCTAAAACAACAAAAATTCCCGCTAAAAGGCTTCCGTTAAATCCAAACATAGATTTCCCTATTAGTACAGCTATTACTCCCTTTAATATGTCTAAAGCAAAAGTTAATGCTCCAACCTTTTTACCTAGAACGCGAAGTGCATTAGTGGCACCAGCATTTCCGCTTCCATAATTTCTTATATCAATATTTTTCGATATCTTTCCTAAAAAATAAGCTGATGAGAAACATCCTATTAGATAAGATAATAATATAGTTATAAGTATTTTCATTATTTTTCTCCCTTTTGTCTAAATTCAAATTGGATAGGTGTACCTACAAAGCCAAAATGATTTCTTATTTGATTTTCCAAATACCTTACATATGAAAAATGCATAAGTTCCTTATAATTTACAAATATTACAAACTTTGGAGGCCTTACAGAAACTTGTGTACCATAATAAATTTTTGCTCTCTTACCTTTGTCACTAGGAGGCTGATTCATTAATACGGCCTCATTTACTATATCATTTAATACACCTGTGCTAATCCTTAAATTATAATTATTATTTACTACATTTATTAACTCTAATAACTTATCTACCCTTTGCCCTGTCAATGCTGAAATAAAAATAATCGGTGCATATGTTATGAATCCTAAAACCCTTCTAATTTCCTTTTCGAACTCTAAATGAGTATTGCTATCTTTTTTAACTAAATCCCATTTGTTAATAGCTATAATAATAGCTTTTCCATTGTCATGAGCATATCCTGCTATCTTAGTATCTTGTTCTGTGACCCCTTCTGTTGCATCAATAACTAGTACACAAATATCTGATCTATCTACAGCAGTCAATGTCCTTATTACAGAATACCTTTCGACATCCTCATAAATACTTCTCTTACGCCTTAATCCTGCAGTGTCAATAAATACATATCTATTATCACCAAAGTTAAAGTAAGTATCAATGGCATCTCTAGTTGTTCCTGGAATGTTGGTTACGATTACTCTTTCCTCTCCCAAGATATTATTGATTAAAGAAGATTTACCTACATTGGGTTTACCTATTAAAGCAACTCTTATTAAATCTTCATCATAATCAGTATCCTTATCTTCAGGAAAATGTTTCACAATCTCATCTAATAAATCTCCAATACCAAGACCTTGTTCTCCAGATATAATCATAGGTTCTCCAAGCCCTAATTCATAAAATTCATACACTTGATTTTTAAAATTGGGGGTATCAATTTTATTACAAGCTACTATTACATTTTTACCTGATTTTCTGAGCATATTTCCTATTTCTCTATCTGTAGAATTTAGCCCCTCTAATCCATCCACTACAAACAAAATAACATCAGCTGTGTCTATAGCCATTTCAGCTTGTCTTTTAATATTTTTCATAATTATCTCTTCATTTTCAGGCTCAAGTCCACCTGTATCTATTACTGTAAAATATTTTCCAAGCCACTCTCCTTCAGCATAAATCCTATCTCTAGTCACTCCTGGCGTATCTTCTGTTATTGCAATTCTTTTTCCCACCAATTTGTTAAATAAAGTTGACTTTCCTACATTTGGTCTCCCAACTATGCAAACAATTGCTCTATTCATTTATTCATCCCTCAATTCTTTATTATATCAATTAAATTTTTTCCCTCAACTTTAGATGAGATTACAGGAATATCTAATGCTTTAGATACTTCTTCAATAGTTAAGTTATCCAAAAAAATTTCCTCATCTCTCTTCATCATAGTTCTCGGAACAATGATCCCATCTACATTATCATATCCCTTTAATTGAGCAACTAAGTCCTGACCTGTTATTAGTCCAGATACAGTAATAGTCTCTCCAAAAAACTTATTAACTATTGGTATAACCATTAGTTCTAATCCATTAAATTTTTCAAGTATCTTATCTTTTATTCTATTCATAAAATCATATGCTAAAGTCCCAGTAGCCAAAATATATCTTTTCTTACTGTTAATTGTAGATTTTATTAGCCTAAGTTCCTTAATTACTTCATCTTCAAAGGATTTCATAAGTCCTACGCCATTTTCCAATTGAGGAAATCCTTCATATTCATCATGCTTAGGAAGTTCTCTCTTAGTAGATGCAAAAAACTCATCAGAAGCAAATACAAATCTGGTACCTAACTTTTCTAAAAAATATCTTTGTTTGTCAGATATAAAATCTAATAAATCATTAGCTGACTCTTTAGTATATGGTTTTAATTCTTGAAGCTTCTCTCTATATTTAGTTATACCTACTGGCACTACAGCAACACTTTCAATAGTAGGATATAACTCAGATAAGTCAGCTAAAGTTCTATCTAGTTCAGGACCATCATTTACTCCTGGTACTAATACTATTTGACAGTTAACTTCCAACTTAGCATCTTTAAATCTTTTTAATATTTCATATACATTTCCAGCATTTTTATTATTCAACATCTTTACCCTAAGCTCTGGATTAGTAGTATGAACACTTACATTTATTGGACTAAGTCTATAACTTATAATTCTATCTATCTCTTCATCACTCATGTTAGTCAAAGTAATGAAATTCCCTTGTAAAAAAGATAACCTTGAATCATCATCTTTAAAATATAAAGTTTCCCTCATATTAGGAGGCAATTGATCAATAAAGCAAAAGATGCACTTGTTTCTACAGGATTTAGCTTTATCTATTAAAGGATTAGTAAATACTAAACCTAAATCTTCATCAAAATCCTTTTCTATTTCAAACTCCCAAATATCTCCATCTTTCTTTTCTATGGCAACTACTATATAATCATCTGAAACCAAATATTTATAATCAATAATATCTCTAACAGGTGTATCATTTATAGATAATAATATATCTCCTGGTTCTATTTCTAATTCTTCTGCTATACTGCCTTTTGCAACTTCCTCTATAATATTTTTGTCCTCATTTAAAGTTTTTTAATTCCATTTTTGCACCTCAATTGATTTTAAGTATATGTTTATTATTCTAATACAGTATAGCTCATATGTAAAGATAAGCCTACAGAATTATCTGTAGGCATTTCATTTCGC